>NZ_JBXANP010000001.1:0-700178 GCF_058801745.1 Rugamonas sp. GW822-FHT03B10
ATGACTTGTCGCCGGTCGAATATGAAAAGCGGTACTTCCAACGGCTCGCGAGTGTCTAGCAAACTCGTGGCGATTCAATATGCCTATTGCGGCGCATCGAATAGATATGCAAAATAAAAACTTGGTTCCATTACCAGAATCGCTATCTTTATGTCATAACTGTGGGTGTGATTTACGGAATGCCCCCAAGTCAGAGCCTCAACTTTATCCCTCAACTGGGCAAAAAATGTATCAATTATGCAACTCCATAGAAAATGATAGAGATGCAAATTGGGATTTATCTTCATTTAGTACAATGAGGCAGTTATGCACAATCATGACTACAAGATACAAACATGCAAAACTCAGATCCTTTGTTCTTGAGCAGCTGAATAGTAATGTCATTCAGCCGAACAATACATATAGTTCATTTGAGATGCGATCGATTGAAGAACGCCACGATCTGACCCAGCTAGCTTTGTGGCTGCTTGACGATTTGCAACCGAGACTTGCTGTAGCTTGGCATGCAGGCGCTATTCGATATAATTTACTTTTAAAAGGTTTTCACGATCCGCCAGCGTCGTACATAGAAATCGTCAAGAAATTCGCAAACCGGCGTGATCGAGTTAAATAGTTAATTCTGATCAGAACATCCCATTTCAGAAGTATGCAACGGCGCGCGTGAGTTCCAGTCAACTTAGGGATCTTTCTAGAACCACTCCTGAAATGGGTGAACGTCGCGGACACTGCGCCCGTGGCCAGAAGGGCCTACATTCTCAACCTCTGGCACCAATGCCAAGGGGTGCGTTGCGCCTTGGAGAAGAAAGCGGCACAAACGTTCCGCGCCCTGTCCACGAGCTTGAAGCTTGAGCACATTTCCGATTTCTCGGCCCACGCTCTTCAGGTGCTGGCTGGAATAGGCCTGCAACCGACAAATGACGGCCAGCTACGCCTCGCAGCGGCCATGCGATCAAACAGTGCCGCTACGAAGCGGGACATCCGTCAGCGAACTTCAGTCCCATCTGGGCAATAGGTTCGTCCGCCAAAAAGCTAGCCTAAATTACCTCTTGCCAATGCATGAAAGTGCTCGATGAAAAAGAGAAAAAAAGGTATGATTGCACCCATTAGGGGAGGCTATCAGTGATAGAAGCAGTTGATCTTTTTTGTGGGGCTGGCGGACTTACTGCAGGATTGCGTAAGGCCGGAGTAGTTGTGAAAGCAGGGTACGATATCGATACCGCATGTACCTATGCCTTTGAGCACAACAACAAAGCTTCGTTCATCGCGAAAGACGTTGCGATGGTTTCGTGTAACGAAGTATTAAATTGGTACTCTGACAACAATCTCAAGCTTCTAGCTGGTTGCGCACCATGTCAACCATTTTCTACGTACAACAAAGGAAAGGATGCAAAAAAAGATAGAAAATGGCCTCTTCTGTATGAGTTCGCTCGGCTTATCAAAGAAATTTCTCCAGACCTTGTGACCATGGAGAATGTGCCTGATGTGGTAAAACACAAGGTTTACGAGGATTTTGTGGCTGACCTCAAGGCAGCGGGATACTTTGTGTGGGCGAACGAAGTCTCCTGTGCGGAGTATGGGTTACCTCAGCATAGAAGGCGCCATGTCCTTTTGGCATCAAAACTAGGCGACATTTCGTTAATACCCCCTACGCACAAAAATAAGTTTAAAAATGTAAAAAAGGCAATTGGTAGTCTGAAAGCTTTAGAAGCCGGAGAAAGTGATGATAAGGATCCGCTTCACAAAGCACCCAATCTTTCGCCAATAAATATGGCTAGAATTAAGGCCTCTAAGCCTGGAGGAAGCTGGTTAGATTGGCCAGAAAACCTAAGAGCTAAATGCCACCAAAAGGACTCTGGAAGTTCTTATTTGAGCGTTTACGGCAGAATGGATTGGACTCGCCCTAGCCCTACCATAACAACGTTGTGCCATGGTTTTGGAAATGGCCGATTTGGGCATCCCGAACAGAACCGGGCTATTTCGCTACGCGAGGCGGCAATACTTCAATCTTTTCCAAAAGGATATAAATTTACTCGCCCTGGTGAGCAAGTGAAATTTAATCTTGTTGGCAGAATGATTGGTAATGCCGTCCCGGTCCGGCTGGGCGAAATAATTGGCAAGAGCCTTATTCAGCATGTGAAAAAGCTAAATGAGGCTATCATTAACTAATCAGCAATGCTTGGCAAATGGATTTATGCCGCAGACTTTAAAAAACCTTTATTGCTTAAATAAATGGAAAAAGCATTAACGATTGCCTCAAGATAGTTTGCCACAACTATAAATAGAGAGCTCAAGTCTTTTGCGGAATGCCCTTCGCCACATTCCGCAAAAGATAAGGAACCATGAGCCAAACTATTTCTAAAGTCTTTAACCACTTTAAGAGCCCCCTTTTCATCTCGTAGATGCCTCTTGACGTTCTTATATACATCTAGAGGAATATTTAGCGGAACGCCTATTCTTTTTGCCAGTTCCTCTATCTCAATGTCATCCCAGTTTCCCCCGCCGCCTTTTGAAATGTCTATCTCTAATGGGAGTTCTCCCGTAAGTTGACCGCACAATGTTATGGCACGACTCAAACGCTTAGTTGGTGCTAAATCTTCGTGCGTCTTTGCCGCTGAACGAATCCACAGCTCTTGCATTCGTTCAGACAATTTGCTAGCGTGGCCGCATTCCCTTACTGCCACAATCTCGACTTCTTCAATTATGTTGCAAATTGTAGCTTCAACTAAATTATATAGATGAAGAAAAACTCCCGCTGAAAGTATCTTTTGCTGTAGCGGTGATATCCTATATTGCCTACCATCTGATTCAATAATCGGCAATCCGCGCATTAATGCCGATTCCAATTCTTGGATCAATTCGATATAAGAATCAATTTCATTTTTTCTTTCACCCAAAATTGCCAAAGTTTTTTTCATAATTCATCAGAAGCGACTAGTATTTTCCACTGGTTAATCAAGCTCTTTCTAACATATTCAATTCTGCCTTCCAAGCGCTTTATTGCATTTGCACCGTCTGATCTTACTTCTTCATTAAATTCATCAGATGCCAACCAGCTCAACGTTCCCTGTTTATTAGGAACAATTTCTGGGTGCTCTTTTAAAGCGAGATATGATCCGATTGCAATGCCTTCGTAACGAGACCTCGGCGTAGCCTTCCCTGATGGCGTCCTTCGAAAACCGAACGGATAGTTTTCAGCAATAAACGCCATTGTGTCAAAGAACCGAGTTTCGTAGGTGTCCCTCAGATCGGGATTTTCCTCGAATTTTTTATTCATTTTCTTCGAATACGCAAATAAAAATGGGGACACTTCATCTGCATACTCATCCAGGCCGTCGCCATAAGCGAAGAAACGAGTTACAAGTTCCTCTCGTTCACGCTCTTTCAGTTGCTTTTCGCTAACAGGTGCCAAATCTACAAAGATTTGGCTGCGAGCTAATTCCATAACCATTTCTAAGAAAGCTCCCTGCAATGCACCACGGCGAATTTCGGCCTTATTGGCAACCTTGCTCCCGGTATTAATTCGTTCGAATAAATCAAATCTCGCCTCGGCATCTGCGTTCTCGCTTAAAACGATACCACGTATCGACCGATTTAGAAATTTCCTACGACGTGATTCAGGGAAATCGCTAAATTTCATTCCTTCCGCCGATGGTATTTTTTCCAATTCCCCAAGAGTTAATTCATCAAAAACGAATTCCTCTAAAGTTCGTAAACGCTGAGAGCCATCTACAATTTCCAGCTTTCCAGTGTCAGGGTCTTCCCAAAAAAATATAAACGGCACAGGCAAACCAATTAAAACAGATTCAACAAATCGCCATTTCCTAAGCTCTTCCCAGGTATATTCCCTTTGATAACTTGGTACTATATACTCATTTTCTCGCATTTTTTTAGCAAGAATTTCAATTGTATACTCACTAAGATAATATTCTATTTTCTTTGAACGCTGTTTAATTTCTTCCTCAGCAGCCTCAATGTGATCTTGAGACATAAGATTTAAATTAATTTGCATATTCGATCCTTTACTATAGGCTCAATGAGCGACTTGAATTTACTTTGTAATTATAACCTGCTAAGTATATGTTCTAGAACACCTGTTTTAGCCATCGCATCTAAATAGGTTTGGTATGAGTTGATGGCATCCGTAATTAGTTGTTCATATGTGATTATTTGACCGTTTTGTTCAGCCAACGAGCGTCGATCAGACTCTGTAAAGCCGGTTGGCGTTTTGGCAATAAGCAGATAAATATCAATTGGAGGCTGCGGTATCCCTGGAAGTTTGTCTCGGTAATATTCTTCGACCGCTCCTTTATACTTTCTCACTTGCTCATATAATGCAACAAAGCTTAAAGAAGTTTTTCCTGGCTTTTTTAGCTCGACGACAATATGACGTCCAGAGCTTGAGCGATAGGTAATATCTAGGCGCGCGCCTGTCGAATCAGGGTCTCTTAATTTTATAAATTCCGTTAGCGTTTTTTCCATCTCCGCGCGCCCGGTCACTCGGTCCCACGAAGGATCAAGTAACCAAAGGTGATCAAAAAGATATGTTTGTGCAACTTTCTCTAAGGCAGACGGGTCGGCAGCAATGTCCTTGAACTTTTTTATTATTTCTAGTCTTTGTTTCGTAATTTCAGAGTATGCAGCTTCTTCTACCTCGTTGAGCGAGCTAAATATTGACGCAAACTCGGCACTAAGTACATCAGATACATCGGCAAGCCTGTCTAGTTGTTTTCTTAATTTCAGTTTTTCAAAACCAATAATAGCGCCACGATATAATATCTTTTTTGCAGCATCATTTTTAATGTCATCATTATGAAGCGTTGCATTTTTTATTGAAGTAATCAAACGCTTTGCAATTTTGGCGTCACGCTTCTCAGTTAACGTAAGCAACCATTCATTAACCACGAGGTTTCCTGGATCAGAGCTATCTAGACCAAGCTCTGTCCGCCATTCGTCCCATTGATCTCCAATATCTTCGAGAGTTCTGCGGATAAAATTAAGCAATGCCTGATACCTGGGATCGTCTCTTTTAATTGCCTCTCTACTCGCAGTCGCCCTATCAACATCATCATCATCAAGAAAATCAGCGTGGATTTCCCCAACTAGATAATTTTGATAATATTTTGCGCTATTAGCCTCTCCCAGAATATTTTCGGCAAAGACCCGACCGTTCGCAAAAACGGAAAAAATGTTTGCGCTGTCATCTTTATTCCCTAGATTTTTTGGTAGAAATACACTTGCAACGTACCCTGTGACAGGAAATGATTTATCTCCATATTCAATTAATGAATCAACTTCTTGTACGCACGGAGTTCTAGGGGCGCCATCTACATCAGAAGTTGATATCGACGCCAAATTAGGACAGAGCGCCTGTATTTGAGATAAAGTTGTTTTATCAAATGCCCATAGAAATTGCACATGCTGATAAAATCCTCTATCTGCCTTTGTTATTTCTAATCCATTTAGAAAAATCTTAAACCCATGAGAATCTCCCATGATGCTAAATCTACGTGCCAACTTAACTCGTAGATAACTGGCCGTCGTATTTAATCCAGATAGAACATTTTCGAGAATTATTCTTGTACCTTGACCTTTTGGGAAAGAAGAACCTGTGAATTCATTTAACTCTAAGGAAGTTCTCTCCTCTAAGCTTTTCTTTAAAAGAGGTACATCAACTTCAAATCCAACAATATCGGAGTTTACCGCTTGAGATGTTACCTTAACAAGATTTGCCAACGCAAACATTGACAACTTCCCGATACCTTTTCTTCCCATTACTTTGCGAACTCCCGAATCACTCTTATCCTTATTGGTAGATTGACGACGTCGAGAATATCCAACATTTAAGAATTTTTTCTTTATGGCCTCAGCTGTCATTCCATGACCATCATCCTCAATAGTTATTTTATGGCTAGTCGAATCAATGGTGATATGCACTTCACTCGCGTCTGCATCCCAAGCATTAGCAACTAACTCGGTTAATGCTGCAGGCGTTGAGCTATACAATCCTACGCCAAGGTGATTAATGACGTTAAGATCTACGTCTAATTTGAATTGATGTTTATTGGCCATTTTTAAATTATAAATAATTGAAATAAACTACATCATGTAATATTTTTAAAACATCATTTCATTCACGTAGTCAAACTGTAGTGCATATAGCCATCCTATAACTGCGTTACTGACGTTACCGCCACCGCCCATATCTTGAGTTATCTTGATTCAAAACTAACATATTTTCCATAGGAAAATATTCACCAAATGTCACTTCCATGTCAAGTTTCCTTGTTTTTGAGCAGCATATTGATAGATGAGTATTCATATCAAGGCGCGATCGCTGGCTTTCCAGCGGAACCCGTGCGTATTCACTTCAAACACGATCTTACGGCAGAGCGACTCTCCACCACTCTACCAGCGGTAGATCTCATCGATGTCGCAGCCTCGCTGAGCGCGTCTAATCCGCATCCTAAAGTACGCGCTGCTGAAATTTTGCCGTCCCGCTTAACTTGGCCTGGGCGCGTATGCTGGTCACGCCGACCGCCGCTAAAACCCCGACGACAATTGGGAGGGCGACAGTCAGCAACTGGGCTGTGCTACTGAATCGCCTTGCAAGCACCTGCTGGCACGGTGGCCAACGTCACGGTTCTTGGCCCAAAATGCAAAGCATTTGCTCACCAAGACCTCAATGCTGCACTCTCAGCAGCGAACAGTGACAGGAGCACAGCATAGTAATGTGACGACTTAGTGATTTTCGTTATCTAAGATAGCGATGAAATTGGAATTAAACTGAGAATTTTCCGCGCCGCCACCACGCGCGATATAGCCACAAGGATTGCAAAGCACGCGACACCCATTCAGATAGTAGTCTGAAGACTCGTGCATATGACCGTGTATCCAAAGGTCGGCTTGCGCGACCATATCGTCCAGATGCGAGGAGTACGCCGCTGAGGTTACAGATTCTTTGAACTTGTCAGCGACTGAACGCATAGACGGAGCCATGTGCGTGATGACCACGGTGGTTCCATTAAACGGTTCGTCGAGCTTTTTCTGAAGCCATGACTTTTGGATCGAATGATATTGCGCGGTGTCAGCCGCCCGCAATTTTCGATACCTTTTCTTAGCCAAGCGGATCCGCTTGTAGTCGGTCATAACTGCCTCGGCCTCACGCATGGATGCCTGGCGCTCATTATCGCCAAAAAGTCGGAAGTCGGTCCACATGGTTGCGCCAAGAAATCGAACATCGCCAATGATATGCTCGCCACAGTTCAGAAAATGGACATTTCCCGCAACCTCACACGCTTCTTGAATTTGCTCCTGCACGTCGTCCAAGTTGTGTCCGTAGCCTTCATGATTCCCATGTACGTACATGACCGGTAAGCCAGGGAACGTACTCGCTGCCCATCCGACCGCCTTGGCGCCAGTATTAATGTCACCGGCCAAGATAACCACATCTGGACAGCTTACCGCAGGATCAATTCGTGGCGCGCGATCACGCCAGAGTTCATGATGTAGGTCGGATAGAACAAGGATGCGCATATATAGGGCAGTGGACTATGACGACGTCGGGATTATGGTGCGTATCATCGTAACCTGAATGGCACAAGAGTCCAAATCATGACGGCGCCACTGCGGGCACTTGCGGCGCGTCAAGAGTTTAATAGCGCGTTGATGCGGGCAAGCCAGAGTTCACCAGTGCCGTGGTCAAAGGCTCGAAATTTGTAAAGCGGCTGGTGCACATTTCTTGTTTTGAAGACGATGACGTTCTGCGTTTTCTCGACCTGTCCATTAGCGTTCGCTTTGTTGACCCACTGATGTTCGCAACCAAGAATATCGCGCATGTCATAGACTTCATACGACATAGCCTGCAAATCCATAAACGCAATTTTTTTGCCGATAGAATCAACGGCGAACAGCTGCCGGAATTCCATATCAGCGTTGAATCCATTGGCGAGCAAATGCGCCTTAGCTTCCAAAAAGCTACGTTTGGAACTGCGATGCCGACCAATGCCTTTTACGATTGCAACCGCCACCAAGCCGCCGCCACCGACCATCCAGCCTAACGAAGAGTCGCCGCTAATCTGCCATGCAAGCAGCCCTGGTCCAACAACAAAAGCTGCCATGTCGAACAGACCAATGGTCTTCGAAAGCGGCCTTGTCGTGTACTGAATTTTTTTCGGCGACATCTATTCTTCCTTTGCTCAATCAGTGGCGAGTACGTCGCCTGCTAGCAGAGATACATACGCCTCTGTCGTCTTGACCGTTGCCTATATCCGCTTCCGGACAGGCATTTGCGAGAATATGATTCATGGTTGAATTTAGTTCCTCATTCAACGCCCGCTGTTCGGCATCTGAGATTTCCACGCTGTGCACTTCCAATGCCTTCATTCGATAAACCGTTCTGTTGGCAGCTAAGGTCTGGCGAAGTAGATCGATGTCCGCTTTCGCCAGCATGTTCAAATCCTCAACGCTGTCTATCCAGCCTTCTAGCCGTAAGATCAGACGATCCTGAATGTCTAATACAGCATCGGCTGGCCTGCCATGGCCATGTGTGAGAGTCGCCTTCAGATCGCTCTGCAGCTTCATGAACCGTTGAGAGAAAGCTGGCCTGGCAAGACCGATTAAATGAATATTTTGAAAATTGGTACTCATAGAGCGTGTAACTATAGAGCGTCGCCACATAAAGGTCAAATCCCTATTCTCGTAGCGTTCCTTCCCTTACTGACGCTATGGATTACGACCCGCTAAAATTGTTTGGACAACACCTCGTAGAACTGCGAAAGGCGCACGGCTGGTCTCAAGAACGCTTGGCCTTGGAGAGTGGCCTGGCTCGTTCATATGTCGGTGGGATAGAGCGTGGGCAGCGCAATATAGCGCTTGTG
Organism: Rugamonas sp. GW822-FHT03B10; assembly: GCF_058801745.1. Lineage (NCBI taxonomy): Bacteria > Pseudomonadati > Pseudomonadota > Betaproteobacteria > Burkholderiales > Oxalobacteraceae > Rugamonas > Rugamonas sp. GW822-FHT03B10. The sequence goes on from NZ_JBXANP010000001.1 coordinate 8,877, forward strand.
AACATTTGCACTTTGGCCGAGACTCTGGGTGTCGAGCCATCTGAAATGTTAAATTTTTTACGGGCTTAGGGCGACACGACTGCTAACAGCAGTCGGCCCGCGACCGCTCCGGAAAAATGCAGCTTATCCCAGCACTTCTCGTAGCAGGCTGGTGCAATTGCCGATTGTCAGTTTTTCCTCATTCGGCAAGTAGAGGTAATGTGAACCGGCCTTGTGCAAGGTATTCCAAACTTCATCAAGACTTTTGGCATTGGCTGGGTACACCTTAATATAAAGAGGTGAGGCCTCAATAAACACTACGCTCACGTGCACCTTGCCGCGTCGCACTCCGAAGGCCGATGCCCGGCGAAGCCGCAGGATTTCTCCTTCCTCCGCGACAAAAAGTCGTATGTCAATTTCACCTTCCGCATCTGAGAGCGCGGTAATCGGCACGGTCCATCCATCTTCATCGCTCTCGGTAAGAAGATCGATATCGAGCCCCTCAAGCGTCGATAGTGCCTGGACCGCCTCGCACAAAAATTGCGGGATACCGCCACGCTTTTCTGGATCAGTATTGAGCAACACCTCCAGACTCACGGGGCGAATTCGTTGCTCAGAACCTGACTCGCCGATCGCGGCTGACTCGACCGCCTGGCTGGTACCGCCACCGGCTCGTCCAGCGTCATCGCCGCTGGCCAGCACCTTGTCTTTCCAGACTGGCTTTTTCTGCAAATCTGGAAAGCGCGGTTCTAGATGAATCTGCATCGTCTTCGGCGACAGACTGTTTGACGCGTCCCGCTCGACTATGGGCTGATCAGACGCATCGATGGCGGAGCTGCGGATGGGTCCTTGGCTTTGGCGAGGGGGCGCAAAGCCAGTCGCGCGAGCAAACCCGTTTTGCACTTTGTAGCGCAACGACCGGAAGGGGAACGGGTGAGAACAGGAGCGAAGGCTATAGACGAGAAACGTCGCTTCCGCTTGGTCACCCAAGCTCAACCATTTTCCAGCGGCCGCCAGGGTGGTCTTGCCTTCAAATGGGAAGAAGCCCTGTGGATAGATACTCTGCCGGGCAACCGACGCCTTCAATGCTGACGTACCGACATGCATCGCAGCCCGCCAGGCTACAGGGTCCAAATGCATCCTCCCAATATCCGCCGCTGAAGCACCCGATATTTTTTCGGCCAAACTGAGGACGAGGCGCTTCGTGCTTGAGTCGAACTGGGAATCGCCATATAGTGCTTTACGCTGCAGCGGAGGCAGAAACAGCTTGGTGATCAACCCACTTGACGACCCAAAATAGAATCGGATCAGCTCGATGCACGGGATAATAAGCTGGCGGCCGCCTGGCAGCTCCACCATCACGCAATAGGAATGCGTACAGTTCAAATGCCATGGGTGTTCCAACAGCGGCAGCAGGAAGCCTTTGTCGTCCAAGTTCAATCCGGCCTTGACCAGATGAACGGTGCTGTCATCAATCTGCAGGTCGACGAAGCGTTCGAGTTGGTAATCGGGACTCGCTTCTAACTTGCCCTCGCGCCAGACATCGCCGATACGTAGCAGCGGCAGGGTGCCAGCCGAAACCCATACCTTCCGTTGGAAGCGGGCTGGCGTTGTCGAATCAGGGGAGAGTAATACGGAAGGATCCTGACGAAAATTGTCGTCGAGGACCTTGGATAGGTGAACCAGTAACGATGGCTGTGTCCGACGAAATAGACGGTTCGGGAAAGCCAGATCGCCGAACCAATCTATTCGCCAAGAATTTTCGCCCTTAGCTAGCGCTGAGACAGAAGGCAACTCTTTGTTTATGAAAGACTTTTTATGATTCAATACCGCTTAACCACCATAAATTGTCTCATCAACTTCTGAAATTGTCTCACTAACTTCTGGATTGTCTCACCAACTACTGATTACTCACACCAGCCAGCACGTTATGCGCCTGCTCGTCGGCGTGGTAGGAGCTGCGCACCATGGCGCCCACGGCCGCGTGCTTGAAGCCCATCTTGTACGCTTCTTCCTCGAACATCTTGAACACGTCCGGGTGCACATAGCGGCGCACCGGCAGGTGGCTGTTCGAGGGCGCCAGGTACTGGCCGATGGTCAGCATGTCGATGTCGTGCGCGCGCATGTCGCGCATCACCTGCAGGATCTCCTCGTCCGTCTCGCCCAGGCCCACCATCAGGCCGGACTTGGTCTTGACGTCGGGGTAGATGGCCTTGAAGTCCTTGAGCAGCTTGAGCGAGTGCTCGTAATCGGCGCCGGGACGGGCTTCCTTGTACAGGCGCGGCACCGTTTCCAGGTTGTGGTTCATGACGTCGGGCAGGCCGTCCTTGAACAGCTCCAGCGCCTTCTCCAGGCGGCCGCGGAAGTCCGGCACCAGCACTTCGATCTGGGTCCGGGGCGACAGGCTGCGCGTGTGCTGGATGCACTCGACGAAGTGGCCGGCGCCGCCGTCGCGCAGGTCGTCGCGGTCCACCGAGGTGATCACCACGTAGTTCAGCTTGAGGGCGGCGATGGTCCTGGACAGGTTGCCCGGCTCCTCCTTGTCCAGCGGGTCCGGACGGCCGTGGCCGACGTCGCAGAACGGGCAGCGGCGCGTGCACTTGTCGCCCATGATCATGAAGGTGGCCGTGCCCTTGCCGAAGCATTCGCCGATGTTGGGGCAGCTGGCCTCCTCGCACACGGTCACCAGCTTGTTCTCGCGCAGGATGTCCTTGATCTCGTAGAAGCGGGTCGAGGCGGAGGCGCCCTTGACGCGGATCCAGTCCGGCTTCTTCAACCGCTCCACCTGCTCGACCGGCACGATCTTGATCGGGATGCGCGCCGTTTTGCTGGCGCCTTTTTGCTTTTCGCTCGGGTTGTAAGCGGGGGCGACGGTGGAGTTGGTGTCAGGAGTCGTCATTTGGCTGCGTGCCCGTTCGGGCGATGGTTGGTTAGTCGATGCCGGCTTGTGTGTTGTGCAAACTTGCCAGCTTGCGGTGCCGCTTGCGGCGCCACCTTGCCTACGTTTCGGTATGCGCCAGTACGCGCACCAGTTCCCCGGCCAGCGCCTGCTGCACGTCGGCCAGTTCGGCCGACGCGCCCATGGAGCGCATGTCGACCGTTTCCAGTCCGGCATAGCCACAGGGATTGATCCAGGAAAACGGCGCCAGGTCCATCGCCACATTGAGCGACAAGCCATGGTAGGTGCAGCCGTTGCCGCGCACTTTCAGGCCGAGGGCGGCGATTTTGGCGCCTTTCTTCGGCCCGTCGGCCATGTAGATGCCGGGCGCGCCTTCGACGCGCTCGCCTGCAAGATTATACGCCGCTAAGGCGTTGATGATCGCTTGCTCGATCTTATGCACGAACTGGCGCGCATACAGCTTGCCGCCCGGTTTATTGCGGCGCAGGTCCATCAGCAGGTAAATCACGACCTGGCCGGGACCGTGGTAGGTCACTTCGCCGCCACGGTCGGTCTGCACCACGGGGATCGCATCGGCACCGGCCAGCAGGTGGCCGCGGTCGGCGCCCAGGCCCAGCGTGAACACGGGCGGGTGCTCGACGATCCAGAATTCATCGCGCGTTTCCGGGGTGCGGGCGTCGGTGAAGGCGCGCATGGCCGCGAACGTCGGTTCATAATCGACGCGGCCCAGGTGGCGGATCAGCGCCGGTTCGGCTTGGAGTGTGGACATAATGACAGGCTGCAGGCTGGTTTCGGAGCCGGACGGCGGAAACCGGAACCCCGCATTATAAGCCAGGCCGCCGTTTCGGGCGCGCCGCCCCGTCAATTCGGCCGCGCGCGGGGCGCTTGATTACAGCACCACCTTGACCATGGGATGGCCCGACAGTTCGGTGTACAGCGCGTCGAGCTGCTCGCGGCTGGTGGCGCGCACCACCACCGTCAAGCCCGTGTAATTGCCCTTGGCCGACGGGCGCTCCTCCAGCTTGCCTTCATGGAAAGTCGGGTCGTGCTTCTGCACCACCTGCAGGATCGTGGTGGTGAACTCGACATGCGTCAAGCCCATCACCTTGATCGGGAAGTCGCTCGGGTACTCGATGAGGGACTCCGAGGGAGGGATGTTGGGTGGGATCGTCGCTGCCATGGTCATTCCAATCAATTAAAAACGGTCGCGCCAACGCGGCGCTCACCCGCATATTGTAGCCAATTCAGGAATTACCAGTGCCGGGGGAGCCGCCATGGGCGCCGTAACACGTTGCGTGCGGATAAAAAAAAAGCCAGCTGGAGAAGCTGGCTTAAAAAACTATTCTCACTGTCTTGAAAATAGTCGGGATAGACTCGGTACGATCCCGACGATCCGGCGTTGCGGGAGTGCCCTCCCTGTCGTGCCGCCCTGTCGCCGCAGTTGCATAAAACACATACTGTATATAAAAGTAATGTTTTTGGCCACAACTTTGTGATGAACAGCAACTTTCGCGGCCTGAACGGTCGATTTCCGCGACTGGAATGCAGGACAGGCCAGCGCCGGCGGGGCGGCGTCCCGTCAGCGCTCCACCTGGTGGCCCCGCTTGTCGCGGTCTTCATCGCGGCGCCGGTCGTTCTCATTGGCCGGATGCCCGCCGCCCGGGTGCGCCTGTTCACGCTGCTGGGGCTGCGGCGCGGGTTGCGGCTGCGGCTGCGGCTGCGGCGCGGGCCGGGCCGGCGCCTGGAATAGCTGCGGCTGCGGTTGCGCTGGCGCTTGCGGCGGCACCGCCCGCTGGGGCGGCGCCTGCACAGGTTGCGGCTGGGGCGGCGCCTGGAACGGCCGGGTGGCCGGACGCGCCGGTTCGCCCTCGGGCCGGATCTGCCGCCGGCCATCCTCGTACCGCACACCGCGTTCGCCACGGTCGCCGCGCTCGAATCGTTCGCGGTTGCGATCGTCCTGCGCTGGCTGCTGGGTGCCGCGCGGCTCGATCTGGCGGCCCGGCGGTTGCGTGCTCAAGGGCTGGGCTTGTTGCTGGTTTTGCAATGGCTGCTGCTGCTGACGTTGACGCCGCTGCTGCTCTTCCATCTGCTGGCGCTGCTGTTCCTCCTGGCGCTGCCGTAGCTGTTGTTGCTGTTGTTGCTGGAACTGTTGCTGTTGCTGGAACTGCTGCTGTTGCTGTAGCCGGAATTGCTGCTGTTGCTGTTGCTGTTGCTGCTGTTGCTGCTGTTGCTGTTGCTGCTGTTGCTGCTGTTGCAATAACTGCTGCTGTTGCTGCGGCACGCGCTGCTGCGGCTGCACCACCTGGCCCTGCGGCGCATACGTGGCGCCGCCACGCGCCGGCCGGCGATCGTCGCCGTCGATGCGGCGCCGGTCGTAGGCGCGCGCGGGCGCGGCCGGGGCGGGGGCCGCCACCAGCGGCGCCGTGCGCACCACGGCCGGCGGCAGGATCACTTGCGGGCTGGCATGCACCGGCACCACGTGGCCGGCATCGAAACGGTCGCGCGGCACCACGGTCACGCCTTCATGGGGACCGTCGCGGCGGGGCGCGGGCCGGCCATTATGGGTCCACAGGAGGCGCCGCTCATGCTCGGGCGACAAGTGGAACGGCGCCACATACGCCTCATGCGGCGCCAGCGGATACCAGCCCAGGCCCGGCCCCCGGCGCCCGTCGCGGTGCGACGCCTGCAGCCGGTCGCCGCCGACCCAGCCCACCAGCGCCGGCGCCCATGCGGGCCGTCCCGCGTAACGTCCCGGCGCCCAGCACCAGCGGCGGTTGACCATCACCCAGCGGCCGTAATGCGAGGGCGCGTAACCCCACGGCGCGTTGTCGACCCAGGTCCAGCCGAAGGTCACCATCCAGATCCATTGCCCGTCGCGGTAGGGCGCCCAGTCGGTCGCCACCACGCGCGGCGTCCAGATCGGGCCGTAATCGGGGCTCTCGGTCCAGCTGCCGTAACGGTCCAGTTCCTCGTAGCCGGTCACCTCGCTGGGCACGTAGCGGCTGGAAATGGACGACTCGTACTGGCGGTCGCGCAGCTCGGCCCAGCTGTCGAAGCCGTCGCGCAGGGCGGCGCCGGTGCGCACCTCGTCGCTGCTCACCTCGCCCCGCTGGCCGGCCCGCAGCACCAGCTGGCTGCCGGCGCCGTCCACGCGCGCCACGCCGCCGAGCACATTGACGACGGTGGTGTCGGCGATGCGTTCGGCGTCCACCCGCACCGTGCCCGGCTCCACCAGCGTCACGCGCGCCTGCGGGGTGGTCAATTCGAAATCGCGCAGCAGGCCGCCATCGCGCAGGTGGACGCTGGCGCTGCCGTAGTTCAGCCGCAGGCGCACATTGTCGTCGTCCAGCTGCACCACTTCCAGGTCGGTATCGCCGTCGAGGCGGATCGCGGCCGGCCCGACGCGGAATTCGCCGCGCGCGCCGCTGGCCGTGCTCAGGTGGTCGCCCGTGGTCACGGGCCAGTTCAGCATGGCGTCGGCCGGGTCGCCTTCGCCGACCACCGTCACCTGGCCTTCGACACTGGAGATGCGGCCCACCCGGCCCGGGATATCGTCGGCCAGCGCGGGCAGAGTCCAGGCCAGCAACGCGGCGAGGACGGCGGAAGTGAGGGTGCTGCGGCTCATGGCGGCGCTCCTTGGCGTGTGGCCGCCGGCGCGGGGGCGGCCCGGATTATCGTTGTGTAGTTAACGCTGCACGGCGGGCGGGGACTACCGGGGTTACAAATGTTTGCATCTTCGTACGATGCGGCGCGCTCACGCCGTCGCCGCCGCCCCGCGCTTGACGAAGAACAGCGCCGTGCCCACGGCCATCAGCAGGCCGCCGAAGAAGCGGTTCTGCTTGCGCACGGCGCGCGCGTCGCGGAAGAAGCGCTGCATGGACGAGGCCAGGAAGGCATAGCTGTGCATCACGATCAGGTCGATGGTGCACATGGTGGCGGCCAGGATCAGCAGCTGCGGCAGCACCGGCGCGCCGCGCGCGATGAACTGGGGCAGCACGGCCACCATGAAGATGATGCCCTTGGGGTTGGTGGCGTTGGTCAGGAAGCCCGTCAGCACGCGCCGGCGCAGCGACGGCGTCACGGCCACCGCCTGCGCCGCCACGGCGTTCGCGTCCACCCCGACCTTGGCGCGCCACTGGCTCAGTCCCAGGTAGATCAGGTACAGCGCGCCCACCGTCTTGACCACGTTGAACGCGATCTCCGACGCCAGCAGCAGCGAACCGACGCCGGCCCCGGCGATGAACAGCACCAGCAGCAGCCCGGCCTGCAGGCCGAGGATGGTGCCGCTGGTCTTGCGCACGCCATACGACAGGCCGTGCGACATCGACAGCACCGCGCCCGAGCCCGGCGAAATGGCGATGATGGCGGCGGCGATGACGAACGTGATCCAGGTGGTGAAATTCATGGCGATACTCCATTATTACAGCGCACCGAAGGTGCGGCCCGCCGGCGACGCGCCACGCGGTAACGGCCATTGTAGCGGCTCCGGCCCGCCGCCGTCCGCGCCGGCTGAGGTAAGATTGCCAGACTTTCATCCCGGAGCCCCAACCATGCGCGACACCCGTTCCCCCGCCCGCCCCACGGAGGGCTGCTGACATGGCCGGCGCCAGCCTGTTGGCCCTGCTCGACGACATCGCCGCCATCCTCGACGACGTGGCCCTGATGAGCAAGATGGCGGCCAAGAAGACAGCCGGCGTGCTCGGCGACGACCTGGCCCTGAACGCCCAGCAGGTGGCCGGCGTGCGGGCCGAGCGCGAGCTGCCCGTGGTGTGGGCCGTGGCGCGCGGCTCGCTGCGCAACAAGGCGATCCTGGTGCCGGCCGCGCTGGCCATCAGCGCGCTGGCGCCGTGGGCCGTCACGCCGCTGCTGATGGCCGGCGGCGCCTACCTGTGCTACGAGGGTTTTGAAAAGCTGGCCCACAGCTGGCTGCACCGGGCCGAGCAGACGCAGCACCTCGCACAACTGGCCGACGCCGTCGGCGATCCGGCCATCGACCTGGTGGCGCTCGAACGCGACAAGATCGCCGGCGCCGTGCGCACCGACTTCATCCTGTCGGCCGAGATCATCGTGATCGCGCTGGGCACGGTGGCCGGGGCGCCGTTCGGCCAGCAGGTGGCGGTGCTGGTCGCCGTGGCCGCGCTGATGACGGTGGGCGTGTACGGCCTGGTGGCGGCCATCGTCAAACTGGACGACGCCGGCCTCTACCTGCGCCAGCGCGGCGGCGCCGTCCTGCGGGCGCTGGGCGGCCTGCTGCTGGCCACCGCGCCGCGCCTGATGAAGCTGCTGTCCGTGGCCGGCACCGTGGCCATGTTCATGGTCGGCGGCGGCATCCTGCTGCACGGCGTGCCGGGCAGCCACGCGCTGCTGGACGCGGCCGCCCGCACGGCCGGCCTGGTGCCGCTGGCCGGCGCCGCGCTGGCGCCCGTCACCCCCAGCCTGCTCAACGCGGTGGCCGGCCTGCTGGCCGGCGCCGCCGCGCTGGCCGTGGCCGGGCTGGCCGGGCGCCTGCGCCGCCTGCTGCCGGGCCGCTGAGCGGGCGACGCGCCGCGCCGCGGGCGGAACTCGCGCCGTCCGCCATAGTCCAATCAGGGTACGGCCGCTGGCCGGCGCCCGGCCCGCGCGCGGCGCGCGGGGCGCCCCACGTCCGCCAGAGACGGGAGCACATCATGGACACACAACAGGAAAGACTGCAACTGGCCCTGGAAGCGGCCAACATGACCCTGTGGGACACGGAACTGCGCGACGGCGACGTGCTCAACAGCACCATCAGCTGGGTCCAGCCCGGCCCCTCGCTGCTGGGGCTGCCACCGGACGACCTGTCCCAGCCCTACAGCGACTTCCTGGCCACCGTGCATCCGGCCGACCGCGACAAGGTGCGGCGCACGATGCAGGCCGGCGTCGATCGCGGCGACGGCTATGAACTGGAGTTCCGCGTCGTGTGGCCCGACCACACCCTGCACTGGCTGGCCGCCAAGGCCAGGATACGGCTCACGCCCGCGCGCCAGCCATGCGGCACGCTGGGGATGATGTGGGACATCTCGCGGCGCAAGTCCGAGGCCCGGCACGTGGCGCGGCAGCGCGAACTGGCCGAGATCACGCTGCGCTCGATCAGCGAGGGCGTGATCACGACCGACGCCGGCGGCCGCACCCAATACCTGAACCGGGTGGCCGAGCAATTGACGGGCTGGACCAGCGAGATGGCGCGCGGCGCGCCCATCACGGAGGTGTTGCGCCTGACGCACGAGCTGCCGGGCGCCGCCCAGGAGCACGTGGCGCTGAAATGCCTGCGGCTGCGCCAGACCGTCGCGGCGGCGAACAACTGCCTGCTCGTCACGCGCGAAGGACGGCGCGTGGCCGTCGAGGAATCGTGCGCCCCGATCTGGTCCGACGAGAACGAGCTGCTGGGGGCCGTGGTCGTGTGCCGCGACGTCAGCCACGAGCGGCACCTGTCGCACCAGCTCAGCTGGCAGGCCACGCACGACGCGCTCACGGGCCTGATCAACCGCCGCGAATTCGAGGCCCAGGTGGCCGCCGCGCTGCACAGCGCCAAGCAGGAGGGCCATGTGCACGCGCTGCTGTACCTGGACCTGGACCAGTTCAAGGTGGTCAACGACACCTGCGGCCACAGCGCCGGCGACCTGCTGCTGCAACTGCTGGCCAAGCTGCTGCAGACCCAGATGCGCGAGTCCGACATCCTGGCCCGGCTCGGCGGCGACGAGCTCGGCGTGCTGCTGCCGCACTGCCCGCCGCCCCAGGCGCTGCACGTGGCCGACGATCTGCGCCACTCGGTCAAGGGGTTCCGCTTCGTGTGGGAAAACCGCAGCTTCGAGCTCGGCGTGAGCATCGGCCTGGTCGAGATCAACCACGACAGCAAGTCGCTCAGCGAGCTGCTGGTGGCGGCCGACCAGGCCTGCTACCTGGCCAAGGAGCGCGGCCGCAACCGCGTGCACCTGTACCAGGAGTCGGACGCGCGGCTGACCGAGCGCCATGGCGAGATGCTGTGGGTGTCGCGCCTGGCGGAGGCGTTCGAGCACCAGCGCTTCCGCCTGTACGCCCAGCCCATCGTCGACCTGACGGCCCAGGGCACGCCGCACGACGAGGTGCTGGTGCGCATCCAGGACCACAAGGGCCACCTGATCCTGCCCGGCGCCTTCATCCCGGCCGCCGAGCGCTACGACATGATGCTCGACATCGACCGCTGGGTGATCCGCTCCGTGTGCCGCCACATCCAGAGCGTGCGCGACGGCCCGGCGCCGGACCAGGCCGACATCGACGCCATCCAGGGCCAGCCGGGCCGCTACGCCATCAACCTGTCGGGCACCTCGCTCGGCGACGACGCGCTGCACGACTTCATCGTCGAGCAGTTCAGCCTGTACGCCATCGCGCCCGAGCACATCTGTTTCGAGATCACGGAGACGGCCGCCATCGCCAATTTGCCGAAAGCGCAAGATTTCATGCGCAAGCTCAAGGAACTGGGCTGCAGCTTCTCGCTCGACGACTTCGGCAGCGGCCTGTCCTCGTTCGCCTACCTGAAGGCGCTGCCGGTGGACTACCTGAAGATCGACGGCATCTTCGTGCGCGACCTGGCCAGCAACGCCATCAACCGCGCCATGGTCAAGGCCATCAACGAGGTCGGCCACGTGATGGGCATCCGCACGGTGGCCGAATGCGTGGAGGACGACGCCATCCTGGCCCAGGTGCGCGCCATCGGCGTCGACTACGCCCAGGGCTACGCGGTGGGCCGGCTGCGCCCGCTGACGACCGGCCGCGCGTGAATCGGCGCAACAGCCAGCCGGGCCGCCCGCGGCCGCCCGCGGGCCCGGCCAAAACCGCATGGCCACGGGCCTGGCGGCCCGTTGGCGGGGCCGCCGGCTATCTCATCCCAATCTGGAGATTTTTGATCTAAATCAATAAATTTGCGTGGCCGACTCCTTACACTTGACGTTATAGCTTGCGATAGAGCAAGAATAGACTTTTTTCCTTGGAGATAGCCGTCATGCGCACCAACCTGCCCGTCACCGACCGCGAACAGGAAGTCCTGGACGACCACGCCATCGTGTCCAAGACAGATTTGGACGGCAATATCACCTACGTCAACCCGTATTTCTGCGAGGTCAGCGGCTTTTCCGCCGAGGAGCTGATCGGCTCGCCGCAGAACATCGTGCGCCATCCGGACATGCCGCCCGAGGCGTTCGCCGACCTGTGGAGCTCGATCAAGGCCGGCTACCCATGGACCGGCCTGGTCAAGAACCGCTGCAAGAACGGCGATTACTACTGGGTCAAGGCCAACATCACCCCGATCCGCGACGCCGGCCGCACCATCGGCTACATGTCGGTGCGGGTGAGGGCCGAGCGCGAACAGGCGGTCAAGGCCGAGCAGGCCTACCGCGCCATCCGCCAGCAAGCCAAGGACAAACCCGGCATCAAGATCCGCCACGGCGAGGTGGTGTACCCGGGCCTGGGCAGCCTGCTGGGCCGCGTGCGCCACCTGTCGCTGGCCATGCGCATCTGGGCCTGCACCAGCCTGGTCAACACGCTGCTGGCCGGCGTCTGCCTGGCCAGCCTGCTGGGCTCGGACGGCCGCAACACGGCCCTCAGCTACGGCATCTTCGGCGCCACCTTCGTCGGCCTGATCGTCAACGTGTTCCTCTGGTACACGCTGCGGGTCGGCATGCTGCAACCGCTCAACCGCGCCCTGCACGGCGCCCGGGCTATCGCCGCCGGCGACCTGTCGGCGCGCTTCGACACCGATTCCACCGACGAGGTCGGCCAGCTGCTGCGCGCCCTGCAGCAGATGAACAGCAACCTGATCGCCACCATCCGCGACGTGCGCCTGAACGTCGAGACCATGGCCGTGGCCACGCGCCAGATCGCGGCCGGCAACGCCGACCTGTCGGGCCGCACGGAAGCCCAGGCCGCCAGCCTGGAGGAGACCGCGTCCAGCATCGAGCAGTTCGCCGCCACCGTCAAGCAGAACGCCGACAATTCCGTCGAGGCCAACACGCTGGCCGTCAACGCGTCCAACGTGGCCCAGGAGGGCGGCGTGATCGTGGCCGACGTGATCGCCACCATGGACGACATCAACAGCTCGTCCAAGAAGATCGTCGACATCATCAGCCTGATCGAGGGCATCGCCTTCCAGACCAACATCCTGGCCCTGAACGCGGCCGTCGAGGCGGCCCGCGCCGGCGAGCAGGGCCGCGGCTTCGCCGTGGTGGCCGGCGAGGTGCGCAACCTGGCCCAGCGCAGCGCCACGGCCGCCAAGGACATCAAGAACCTGATCGACATGTCGGTCGGCAAGGTCAGCGCCGGCATGGTGCAGGTGCACCGGGCCGGCTCGACCATGGAGCAGGTGGTCAAGTCGGTGCAGCAGGTGACGGCCATCATGCAGGACATCTCGACCGCCTCGCGCGAGCAGAGCATCGGCGTGGACCAGGTCAACTCGGCCATCGCCCACCTCGACCAGGTGACCCAGCAGAACGCGGCGCTGGTCGAGGAGGCCGCCGCCGCCGCCGCCAGCCTGGCCCAGGAGGCGACCGGGCTGACCCAGGCCGTGAGCCTGTTCAACTTCGGCCACGCGCTGCGTCAGGCGCGCGGTGGCAGCCGGCCGGCCCGGGCCGTCGCCCCGCAGCACGGCAACGTCAAGCGCCTGGCGGCCTGAACCGGATTCCTTGTACCTTCGCACCGTTAGATAGCAGAAATGATCATGTCCCCTACCGCAGCCAACGCCCCGTCCAGCGTCGCGTTCTTCCCGACGGTGCAGTTCGACGCTGACATCATCGGCAAGCTGAGCCAGTCCGGCCCGCGCTACACCTCGTATCCGACGGCCGACCGCTTCAGCGAGGACTTCGGCTACGGCAACTACCTGGAAGCCATCGCCGGCCTGCGCATGCGCGGCGGGCGCCGGCCGCTGTCGCTGTACATCCACATCCCGTTCTGCGACACCATCTGCTACTACTGCGGCTGCAACAAGATCGTCACCAAGGACCGCAGCAAGGCCGCCACCTACCTCAGCTACCTGAAGCAGGAAATCGAGATGCAGGGCAAGCTGTTCTCGGGCATGAACCACATCGAGCAGCTGCACTTCGGCGGCGGCACGCCGACCTACCTGAGCGACCGCCAGATGGACGACCTGATGGCCCATCTGCGCCACCACTTCGAGTTCGCGCCCGACGACATCGGCGAGTATTCGATCGAGATCGACCCGCGCACGGTCAGCCGCGAACGGGTGCAGTCGCTGCGCTCGCAGGGCTTCAACCGCATCAGCCTGGGCGTGCAGGACTTCGACCCCGACGTGCAGCAGGCCGTCAACCGCATCCAGCCGGCCGCCGACACGCTGGCCGTGATGCAGGCCGCGCGCGAGGCCGGCTTCCGCTCGATCAGCATCGACCTGATCTACGGCCTGCCCAAGCAGAACATGGACAGCATGGCGCGCACGCTGGAGCAGGTGATCGCCGCCAGCCCGGACCGCATCGCGCTGTACAACTACGCCCACATGCCGCACCTGTTCAAGCCGCAGCGCCGCATCCTGGAGGCGGACCTGCCGCCGGCCGCCGTCAAGCTCGACATGCTGGCCCTGTGCATCCGCCGCCTGAGCTCGGCCGGCTACGTCTACATCGGCATGGACCACTTCGCCAAACCGACGGACGACCTGGCCGTGGCCCAGCGCCAGGGCCGGCTGCACCGCAACTTCCAGGGCTACTCCACGCACGCCGAGTCGGACCTGGTGGCGTGCGGCGTGTCGGCCATCAGCGCCGTGGGCGCCACCTACAGCCAGAACGAGAAGACGCTGGACGCCTATTACGAGAAGCTCGACGAGGGCAAGCTGCCGGTGGCGCGCGGCATCAAGCTGACCAGCGACGACCTGCTGCGCCGCATCATCATCCAGATGCTGATGTGCAATTTCGAATTGTCGATCGACTCCATCGAGCAAGCCTACCCGATCGACTTCCGCACCTATTTCGCCACCGAGCTCGAGGCGCTGGCGCCGCTGGAGCAGGACGGGCTGGTCACGCAGGAGCCGCACTGGCTGAGCGTGACGCCCAAGGGCCGCCTGCTGATCCGCAACATCTGCATGGTGTTCGACCGCCACCTGCGCACGGCGCGCACGCAGCCGCAGCCGGGCCAGCCGCTGCGCTTCTCGCGCACCATCTGAGCGGCATGCCATGAACGGGGCGCACCTGTTGTCCGTGTTCGCCGTCGGCCTGGCCGGCAGCGTGCATTGCATCGGCATGTGCGGCGGCATCGTCAGCGCGCTGTCGGCCACGGCCCGGCCCGCGCCGGCCCGCCCCGTGATCGCCATCACCCCGGTCGCCGCGCTGGCGCCGGCCGGCCAGCGCCTGGCGCGCGTGGCCGCCTACAACACGGGCCGCATCGCCAGCTACATGGTGGCCGGCGCCCTGGCCGGCGGGCTGGCGCAGGGCGCGGCCAGCCTGGCCAGACTGGCCACGCTGCAACTGGCGTTCTACTGGCTGGCCAACCTGATGCTGGTGGCGCTGGGCCTGTACCTGATGGACGCGTGGCGCGGCCTGGCCCACATCGAGAGCGCGGGCCAGATCGTGTGGCGCCGCGTGCAACCGCTGCTCAAACTGCTGCTGCCCATGGACAGCCAGCTCAAGGCGCTGGCGCTGGGCGGGCTGTGGGGCTGGGTGCCGTGCGGCATGGTCTACAGCGTGCTGCTGACGGCGCTGCTGAGCGGCTCGGCCCTCGACGGCGCGGCCGTCATGCTGGCGTTCGGACTGGGCACCCTGCCGATGCTGGTCACGCTGGGCCTGATGGGCGCCGGCGTGCGGGCCCGCCTGCAACAACGCAAGGTGCGCATCGCCTGCGGCCTGCTGGTGCTCGGCTTCGGCGTGCTGGGCCTGGTGCGCGCCAGCCATGGCGCTTCGCTGGGCTGGCTCGATGCGTTATGCTTGACGGGTCACCCGTGATGAACCGGCAAGGAAACCTCCGCATGAACCCCCACACCGAACGGCGCGCCGCGCCGGCACCCCTGCCGGCCATCGCGGCCACGGCGCCCGCCGCCGCGGACGCTGGCGCGGGCCCGTCCACGGCGCCGGCCGGCTGCTTCCACTGCGGCCTGCCGCTGCCGCGCGAGGGCCGCTGGTCGGTGCGCATCGACGCGGTGGACCGCCCCATGTGCTGCCCCGGCTGCGCCAGCGTGGCGCAGGCCATCGTCGACATCGGCCAGAGCGCCTACTACCACGACCGCACCGCGTTCGGCGCCACCGCCAGCGCCGAGCAACTGGTGCCGCCCGAACTGCAGCTCTACACCAACGCCGATCCGCGCTTCGCCGACTGCGAGGACGGCCGCGCCGCCGCCCTGTCGGTGGAGGGCATCCGCTGCGCCGCCTGCGTGTGGCTGATCGAACGCCGCCTGCAGCAGCAACCGGGCGTGCTCGAAGCGAACCTGAACGTGGCCACCGAGACCCTGCATGTGCGCTGGGACCCCTCGCTGTGCGAGCCGGCCAGTATCCTGCAGGCCGTGCGCGAGGTCGGCTACACGGCCTACCCGTACGAGGCCGGCCGCCACGGCGAGCAGCTGCAGCGCGCCGTCAAGACCCTGGGCCGCCAGCTGTTCGTGGCCGGCCTGTCGATGATGCAGGTGATGATGTACGTGGCGCCGGCCTACCTGGCCGGCGACGACGGCACGCTGGAGCCGGCCATGGCGGCCCTGATGCGCTGGGCCAGCCTGCTGCTGACGCTGCCGGCGGTCTGCTATTCGGCGCTGCCGTTCTACCGCGGCGCGCTGGCTAGCCTGCGGGCCAGGGTGCCGGGCATGGACGTGCCCGTCACGCTGGGCATCGTGGCCGCGTTCGGCGCCAGCCTGGTGGCCACCTGGCGCGGCACGGGCGAAGTGTATTTCGATTCCGTCACCATGTTCATCTTCCTGCTGCTGTGCAGCCGCTACCTGGAACTGCAGGCGCGGCGCAAGGCGGCCGGCGCGCTGCAGCGGCTGCACCACGCGCTGCCGGCATCGGCCACGCGCGTGGCCGGCTATCCGGCGCGGCAGGACGCGGCCGTGGTGCCGGCCGCCGCGCTGGCCGTGGACGACGTGATCCTGGTCAAGCCGGGCGAGGCGGTGGCGGCCGACTGCGTGCTGCTCGACGCCGACACCTCGTTCGACGTGTCGCTGCTGACCGGCGAGAGCGCGCCCCAGCTCAAGCGCATGGGCGAGGCCGTGCCCGGCGGCGCCATCAACGCCAGCCGCGCCGTGCTGGCGCGCGTCACGCGCACCGCGCGCGACAGCACCTTGTCGGACCTGATCCGGCTGGTCGAGCGGGCCGGCCAGGGTAAGCCGCGCATCGCGCTGTGGGCCGACCGGGCGGCCGCCCATTTCGTGACGGCGCTGCTGGTGTTCGCGCTGCTCAGTTTCGGTTTCTGGACTTGGTACGACGCGGCGCGCGCGTGGCCGGTGGCGATCGCCGTGCTGGTGGTGTCGTGCCCGTGCGCGCTGTCGCTGGCCACGCCGACGGCGCTGGCGGCGGCCGGCGACCGGCTGCTGCGGCGCGGCGTGCTGGCTGTGGGCCCGCAAACGCTGGAGACGCTGCACCGCGCCACCCACATCGTGTTCGACAAGACCGGCACCCTGACCGTGGGCAAGCCGGTGCTGCACGACGTGCTGCTGTACGGCGACGCCCGCCGCGCCCACTGCGTGCAGCTGGCCGCCGCGCTGGAGGCGTCGAGCGCCCACCCGCTGGCGCGCGCGCTGGCGGCGGCGGCCGACGACCCGCCGCCATGGCGCGCCACGCAGGTGGAGGAGACGCCGGGCCAGGGCTTGGCGGGCATGGTCGATGGACAACTTTACCGGCTCGGCAACGCGGCCTTCGTGGCGGGCCTGGCCGGTCCCAACGGCGACGGCCCGCTGGTGGCCGGCGCGCCGGGCACCACGGCCGTGTTCCTCGGCAGCGCCCAGGGCTGGCTGGCCTGCTTCCTGCTGCAGGACGCGCTGCGCGAGGACGCGCGCGCCACGGTCGACTATTTCCGCGCCGCCGGCAAGACCGTGGTGCTGCTGAGCGGCGACACGCCGGGCCTGACCCGCCACGTGGCCGAGGCGCTCGGCATCGCCGAGGCGCAGGGCGGCTGCCTGCCGGCCGACAAGCTGGCTTACGTGCAAAAATTGCAGGCCGGTGGCGCCGTGGTGGCCATGGTCGGCGACGGCATCAACGACGCGGCCGTGCTGAGCGCGGCCGACGTGTCGTTCGCGATGGGCTCGGGCGCGGCGCTGGCGCAGGCCCAGGCCGACGCGGTGCTGCTGTCGGGCTCGCTCGACGCGGTGGCCGACACGGCCCGCACGGCGCGCGCCACCATGGCCGTGATCCGCCAGAACCTGGCCTGGGCCACGCTGTACAATCTGGTGGCGATCCCGGCCGCCGCGCTGGGCTGGCTCAACCCGTGGCTGTCGGGCGCCGGCATGGCCATCAGCTCGGCGGTGGTGGTGCTGAACGCGGTGCGGCTGCGGCGCGCCTGATCCTTTTTAAAAGCTTAATCATTCGACACCATGGAAGCCCTGTACCTGCTCATCCCCCTCAGCGTGCTGCTGGTGTTCGGCGCCCTGTGGCTGTTCTTCCGGGCCGCCGACCATGGCCAGTTCGACGACCTGGTCGGCCCCGGCCTGCGCGTGTTGCAGGACGACGACCGCCCGCCCGCGCCCGCCGACAAAAAAAGTGATTGAAATCTCGTCGACCCGTCTCCACATGCCTTCATTCCGGCAATTTTGATCCAAATCAAAGATTTTTGAAGTCCTTCCTCGTACCCTTTGATCCACATCATCGAAGCGTTCTCAGGAGAACATCAAGTGGATCAAGCACAGAACTACAACTACAAGGTCGTGAAGCAATTCGCGGTCGCTACGGTAGTCTGGGGCATAGTGGGCATGCTGGTGGGCGTCATTATCGCCGCCCAGCTGGCATGGCCGGCTCTGAACCTGGACATCCCCTGGCTGACGTATGGACGGCTGCGCCCGCTCCACACCAACGCCGTCATCTTCGCCTTTGGCGTCAGTGGCCTGTTCGCCACCTCGTACTACGTCGTCCAGCGCACCTGCCAGGTGCGTTTATTCTCCGACAAGCTGGCCGCCTTCACGTTCTGGGGCTGGCAAGCCGTGATCCTGTCGGCCGTGATCACCCTGCCCATGGGCCTGACCCGCGGCAAGGAATACGCCGAACTCGAATGGCCGATCACGATCCTGATCGCCATCGTCTGGGTGGCCTACGCCACCGTGTTCTTCGGCACCCTGATCACCCGCAAGGTCAAGCACATCTACGTGGCCAACTGGTTCTTCGGCGGCTACATCCTGGCGGTGACGCTGCTGCACGTCGTTAACGGCGCCAGCCTGCCGGTGTCGGCCTTCAAGTCCTACTCGGCCTACGCCGGCGTGCAGGACGCCATGATCCAGTGGTGGTACGGCCACAACGCCGTCGGCTTCATCCTCACGGCCGGCTACCTGGGCATGGTCTACTACTTCATCCCCAAGCAGGCCGAGCGTCCCGTGTACTCGTATCGCCTGTCGATCGTGCACTTCTGGGCCCTGATCTTCACCTACATGTGGGCCGGCCCGCACCACCTGCACTACACCGCGCTGCCCGACTGGACCCAGTCGCTGGGCATGGTGTTCTCGCTGATCCTGCTGGCGCCGTCGTGGGGTGGCATGATCAACGGCATCATGACGCTGTCGGGCGCCTGGCACAAGCTACGCACCGACCCGATCCTGAAGTTCATGATCGTCTCGCTGTCGTTCTACGGCATGGCCACCTTCGAAGGCCCGATGATGTCGATCAAGACCGTCAACTCGCTGTCGCACTACACCGACTGGGGCATCGCCCACGTCCACGGCGGCGCGCTGGGCTGGGTCGGCTTCATCACCATGGGTTCGATCTACTACCTGCTGCCGCGCCTGTCGGGCCAGCAGAAGATGTGGAGCACCAAGCTGATCGACGTGCACTTCTGGGTCGCCACCATCGGCATCGTGCTGTACATCGCCGCGATGTGGATCGCCGGCGTGATGCAGGGCCTGATGTGGCGCGCTGTCAATCCGGACGGCACCCTGACCTACACCTTCGTGGAAGGCGTCAAGGCCACCTATCCGTACTACGTGGTGCGGGTCGGCGGCGGCCTGTTGTACCTGACCGGCATGTGCCTGATGGGTTACAACACCTACATGACGCTGCGCAACCGGGAAACGGCCGTGGCCCGCATCCCCGCGCTGGCCACCAAGCACGCCTAACTCTGGAGCCGAGAAATGAAATTTACGCATGAATGGATCGAGACCAAGCCCTGGCTGCTGATCGCCCTGGTCACGCTGGTGGTCAGCGTGGGCGGCGCGGTCGAGATCATCCCCCTGTTCTTCCAGAAGTCGACCACCGAGCCGGTGGCCGGCCTGAAACCCTACTCGGCGCTGCGCCTGACGGGCCGCGACATCTATGTGCGCGAAGGTTGCTACAACTGCCACTCGCAGATGATCCGCCCGTTCCGCGCTGAAACGGAACGCTATGGCCACTACTCGGTGGCCGGCGAATACGTGTACGACCGTCCGTTCCAGTGGGGTTCCAAGCGCACCGGGCCCGACCTGGCCCGCGTGGGCGGCCGCTACAGCGACGAATGGCACAAGACGCACCTGAACAATCCGCGCGACGTGGTGCCGGAATCGAACATGCCGAACTACCCGTGGCTGTCGCAGAACAAGCTCGACCCGTCGGAGATCCAGCCCAAGATGCGCGCGCTGCGCATGCTCGGCCATCCGTACACGGACGCGGAGATCGCCGCCGCGCCGGACGAGCTGAAGGACAAGACCGAAGAAGATGCCCTGATCGCCTACCTGCAAGGCCTGGGCACCGCAATCAAGACGAGGAACTGACCATGGCACTCGACACCATTTTTGACCACGCCAGCAGTGTGATGACGGTGATTTCGTTCATCACCTTCGTCGGCATCCTGTGGTGGACCTATTCCGGCCACCGCGCATCCGATTTCGCCACGGCGGCCCAGTTGCCGTTCGCCGATGACGAGGAGAATACCCATGTCTGATTTCACCAGCGGTTTCTGGAATTTTTACATCGTCGTCCTGACCCTGCTGGGCGTGTTCGGCTGTGGCATCCTGCTGTACTCGCAGTCCAAGATCAAGGCCAGCGCCAGCGACGAGCACGACGGTCCGGTCGGCACCACCGGCCACATCTGGGACGAGGACCTGACGGAGCTGAACACGCCGATGCCGCGCTGGTGGATGTTCCTGTTCTACATCACCATCGTCTTCGCGCTGGCCTACCTGTTCCTGTATCCGGGCCTGGGCACCTACAAGGGCAGCCTGGGCTGGACCTCGGGCGGCCAGCACGCGGCGGAACTGAAGCAGGCCGAGAACGACTACGGCCCGCTGTTCAACCAGTACCTGAAGCAGGACCTGAAGGCCGTGGCGGCCGATCCCAAGGCGCACGCCATGGGCGAGCGCCTGTTCCTGACCTACTGCGCGCAGTGCCATGGCTCGGACGCCCGCGGCAACAAGGGCTTCCCCAACCTGACCGACAAGGACTGGCTGCACGGCGGCACGCCCGAGATCATCAAGACCACCATCATGGGCGGCCGTCACGGCATGATGCCGCCGATGGGCGCGGCCCTGGGCGGAGACAAGGATGTCGAAAACGTGGCAAACTACGTGCTGAGCCTGTCCGGTTCCACGGCCGACCCCATCAAGGCCGTGTTCGGCAAGGCCAAGTTCGGCGCGTGCATGGCTTGCCATGGCGCCGATGCCAAGGGCAACCAAGCCTTGGGCACGCCTAACCTGACGGACAAGATCTGGCTCTACGGTGGTAGCCTGGAAACCGTCATGGAAACCATCCGCAAAGGCCGCAACAACACGATGCCGGCCTTCGGCGAGTTCCTCGGCGAAGGCAAGGTCCATGTGCTGGCGGCCTACATCTGGAGCCTGTCCAACACCCCCGGCGCGACCGAGGTGGCGGCCACCGCCGACACCACAGCCGCTGCCGCCAAGCCGTAAAGAAGTCATGCGATGAATGCGCCACAACCTCAAGTCATCAAGATGTATGCGGCGCGGGAGGAAATCTACCCGCGCGAAACCAAGGGCCGCTACGCCAGTCTGCGCTGGGTCTTTGTCTGGCTGACCCAGCTGGTCTTTTACGGCTGCGCCTGGCTTACCTGGAACGGCCGCCAGGCCCTGCTGTTCGACCTGGTGGCCCGCAAGTTCTACATCTTTGGCCTGGTGTTGTGGCCGCAGGATTTCATCTACCTGGCGGCGTTGCTGATCATCTGCGCCTACCTGCTGTTCCTGGCCACCGCCGTGGCCGGGCGCGTGTGGTGCGGCTTCGCCTGCCCGCAGACGGTCTACACGGAAATCTTCCTGTGGATAGAACGCAAAATCGAAGGCAAGCGCAGCGCGCGCATGCTGCTCGACAAGCAAGGCCCGTCGCTCAAGAAGTTCCTCAAGAAGACAACCAAACACGTGGTCTGGGGCGCGCTGGCGCTGTGGACCGGCTTCACCTTCGTCGGCTACTTCACCCCCATCAAACAACTGGCGGCCGAGGTGACCACCCTCAGCTTCGGTCCGTGGGAATGGTTCTGGGTCGTGTTCTACGCCTTCGCCACCTACGGCAACGCGGGCTGGATGCGCGAGCAGGTGTGCAAATACATGTGCCCGTACGCCCGCTTCCAGAGCTCGATGTTCGACCGCGACACCCTGATCATCACCTACGACAGCAAGCGCGGCGAACCGCGCGGCGCGCGCGCCAAGAACGCCGACACGAGCAAGCTCGGCGACTGCATCGACTGCACCATGTGCGTGCAGGTGTGCCCGACCGGCATCGACATCCGCAAGGGCCTGCAATATGAATGCATCGGCTGCGCCGCCTGCATCGACGCCTGCAACGGCGTGATGGACAAGATCGACCTGCCGCGCGGCCTGATCCGTTACAGCACGGACCACGCGATGGCGGAGAACTACACGACGGCCCAGATCCGGGCCCACGCGCTGCGGCCGCGCGTGCTGATCTACACCGGCATCCTGTGCCTGATCGTGGCCGCCGTCGGCACCGCGCTGTGGCTGCGCACGCCGCTCAAGATGGACGTGATCCGCGACCGCGGCGCCATGGGCCGCGAAGTCGAGGACGGCATGATCGAGAACGTCTACCGCCTGCAGATCATGAACACCACCGAGCAGGCCCACACCTACCGCATCCGCGTGTCGGGCATGGAGAACCTGCACCAGGTGACGCCCGACACGGTCAAGGTGGCCTCGACCGAAACGCTGGCCTACCCGATCCGCCTGCGCGCCGACCACGACGCCGGCCACAAGGGTTCCAACAAGATCGAGGTGGAGCTGGAGGCGCTCGACGACCCCAGCCTGCACGTGCGTGAACATGCGGTCTTCATCGTACCGCGCTAAGGATCAGGAGTGACACCATGGCAGAAGTGATTCCCATCGACCAGCAAGCACGCAGCCTGCCCTGGTACCGCCACCGCTGGCCCTGGCTGTTGATGCTGGGCCCGTTCCTGGTGATCGTGGCCGGCAGCTACACCATGTGGCTGGCCTACACGCGCCAGGACGCGCTGGTGGTGGGCGACTACTACAAGCAGGGCAAGGCCATCAACCAGGACTTGCGGCGCGACCGCGTGGCCTCGGCGCTCAACCTGGCCGTGGCGCTGCGCTACGATCCCGAGCACGGCGAGCTGATGGGCCGCCTGGACAGCCCCGTGAAGGCCCAGCCGGGCCGCCTGCTGCTGCACCTGGCCCACGCCACGCTGCCGGAAAAGGATGTGCAGCTGGTGGTGCAGCCGGACGCCGACGGCGGCTTCAAGGTGGCGCTGCCGATGCTCGAGCGCAGCCGCTGGCAAGTGCAGGTGGAAAGCGAGAAGCGCGACTGGCGCCTGGACGGCGTGTGGATCTGGCCGGCCGAACGTGAAATCCAGCTGCGCGCCGACACCCCATCGAACGCGGCGGCCGAATAAACGCAACAACCTGGATCGCAATGTAAATCGGGACGTGACACAATTCAAAATGTGTCACGTCCCGATTTGTTTTTACGTCCCGGTTTGTTTGGTGGCGCGGGAGCGGCTCAGCAGCAGGTCTGGGTGCCGGCCGTGATGGCCTTCAGCATGGCCGGGTTGAGCAACTCGATCTCACGGTTGCTGACCCGCAGCATGCCCTCCTTCTTGAACTTCGACAGCAGCCGGCTCACGCTCTCGATGGTCAGCCCCAGGTAGTTGCCGATCTCCTCGCGCGTCATGCGCAGCTGGAAGGTGGTGGCCGAGTAGCCGCGCGCCTCGTAGCGCGACGACAGGTTGACCAGGAAGGCGGCGAAGCGCTGGGTCGCCTGCATATTGCCCAGCAATAGCATCACGCTCTGCTCGCGCGTGATCTCCTGGCTCATCATGCGGTGGAAATGGCGCAGCAACGTTGGCATATCGACCAGCAACTGCTGCAGGCTGCCGAACGGGATGTCGCACACTTCGCTGTCCTCGAGCGCGATGGCATTGCAGTGGTGGCGGTCGGTGCTGATGGCGTCCATGCCCAGCAGCTCGCCGGCCATCTGGAAGCCCGTGATCTGCTCGGCGCCGTCCGGGTCGACCTGGAAGGTTTTGAAGTGGCCGAGCCGGATCGCGTACAGGCTGGCGAACGGGTCGCCGATGCGGAACAGGGTGGCGCCACGCGGCACTTTGCGGCGCCGGCCGATGATCTGGTCGAGGCGTTCCATGTCCGCCGTGTCGAGCCCCATGGGCAGGCACAGCTGGTGCATGCTGCAACTGGAGCAGCGCGCGCGCAACGCCTCCACCGACACACCCGGCAAAACTAGGGAGGGAAGAGCTTGTATCATGCAGCCAGTGTAGCTGATTTGCCGCCAAATGCCGCCAAAGCCGCACTCATCCAATCAAGTATTCCTGCCAGAAACATGCCGCCCGGCCCCCGGCGCGCGGCGGCCGCGAGGTCCTTGCCATGGACAGTCATTGATAGGAGAATTCCCCTCGTGGCCGTGCACCGTTGACCGTTCCGCACCAATCGCAAGGACCCCATGAAGCCCCTCGGCATCAAAGCCAAAGTCGCGCTGGCCACCAGCCTCACCTCGATCATGATGATCGCCCTCGTGACCGTGGTGCAGACACAACGCATGCGCGACGATTTCACCAAGGTCCTGTTCGACCAGCAGACGGCGCTGATCAACCGCACGGCCGAGGAACTCGATGACAAATTGCTCATGTTGCTCGGTATCGTGGAACGGTCGGCCAAATTGCAGCCGCCCGGGATCGCCGGCTCGACCCGGCAGTTGCGCGATTACTACAGCGAGCGCGCCGTGCTGTCGCTGTTCGACGACCTGCTGGTGCTGGGTCCGGACGGCGCCATCGTGGCCGACCTGCCGGAGATGCCGGCGCGCCTGGGCGTGAGCGCCGCCGACCGCGCCTTCTTCCAGCAGGTGATGCGCACCCGCAAGCCGATGATCACGGAACCGCTGATCGGCAAGACCGGCAAGCAACCGATCGTGCAGATGGCGGCCCCCGTGTTCGACGCCCGGGGCCGCGTGGTGTGCGTGCTGGTGGGCGTGCTGCGGCTGTACAAGGACAACCTGCTGGGCCACCTGCGCACGGCCAAGGTCGGCCGCAGCGGCTACTACTTCGCGCTCACGCGCGGCCCGACGCCCGTGTATGTGCTGCATCCGGATCCCAAGCGGCTGCTGCAGCCGCGCCCGCCCAACGCCAACCCGGCCACCACGCGCGCGCTGCGCGAGGGCTTCGAAGGCACGGTCATCTCCAGCAACAGCAGCGGCGTGCGCGCGCTGACCAGCCTGAAGTCGCTCAAGTCGGTCGACTGGGTGCTGGGCGCCTCGCTGCCGGCCGGGGAGGCGTTCGAGCCGTTCAACGGCGTGCTGTACCGCGTGGCCCTGTGGAGCGCGCTGGCCGCCGCGCTGGGCGCGGCCCTGATCGGCTGGCTCACGCTGCGCCTGATGGCGCCGCTGTTGCGGCTGCACGAGGCCATCGTGCGGCTGCGGCGCGACACCAGCCACTTCACGCCGCTGCCGGTGCACAGCCGCGACGAGATCGGCCAGCTGACCATGGCCTTCAACAGCCTGATGCGCGAACGGCTGGCGGCCGACGCGCGCCTGCAGCGCCTGATCGAGCTGGCGCCCAACGCCATCGTGGTGGTGGACGGCGCCGGCCGCATCGAGACCTTCAACCGCGAGGCCGAGCGCTGCTTCGGCTACGCGCGGGCCGACATCATCGGCCAGCCGCTGGAGACGCTGATGCCGGCCCGGCTGCGCGACCTGCACACGGGCCACCGCCAGCGCTTCGTGAGCGGCCGCCTGAGCGACGAGCCGGTGCGCATGGGCAAGGGCGCCGTGCTGCTGGGCCTGCGCCGCGACGGCAGCGAGTTCCCGATCGAAGTGAACCTGAGCGCCGTGCGCACCGACCAGGGCACCAAGGTGCTGGCCGTGATCGCCGACGTGACCGAGCCGCAGCGCCTGCGCGGCGAGCTCGAGGCGCGCGCGCTGGAGCTCGAACGCGAGCGCGACCGGGCCGAGGCGGCCAACCGCGCCAAGAGCGACTTCGTGGCCAACATGAGCCACGAGATCCGCACCCCGATGAACGCCGTGCTGGGCATGGTCTACCTGCTGGGCAACACGCCGCTCTCGCCGCAGCAGCGCAAATACCTGACCATGGTGCGCATGTCGGGCCAGTCGCTGCTGGCCATCCTCAACGACGTGCTCGACTTCTCCAAGATCGAGGCGCGCCGCATGGAACTGTCGCCCACGGAATTCGAGCTCGACGAGGTGCTCAACACGCTGGCCACCACCATGACCATGAGCGCGGGCGAGAAGGAGCTGGAACTGGCGATCGAAGTGGAGCCGGACGTGCCGCGCCTGCTGCGCGGCGACGCGCTGCGGCTGCAGCAGGTGCTGGTCAACCTGGCCGGCAACGCCATCAAGTTCACGGCCGAGGGCGAGGTGGTGGTCAGCGTGGCGCTGGAACGGCGGGACGGCGACACGGCCCGGCTGCGCTTCGAGGTGCGCGACACGGGCATCGGCATCGCCGCGCAGCAGCAGGCCCAGCTGTTCACGGCCTTTTCCCAGGGCGACGAAAGCATCACGCGCCGCTTCGGCGGCACCGGCCTGGGGCTGGCCATCAGCAAGCGGCTGATCGAGATGATGGGCGGGCGCATCGACGTCAGCAGCGTGGAGGGCCAGGGCGCGCGCTTCTGGTTCACGCTGCCGTTCGCCGTGCTGCCGGCGCAGGCGCGGCCGCGCCGCGCGCCCGCGCTGGGGCCGCTGCGCCTGCTGGTGGCCGACGACAACCGCACCAGCCGCGAACTGATCGGCAAACTGATCCGGGCCTGGGGCTGGCAGGCCGACGAGGTCGATTCCGGCGCGGCCGCGCTGGCCCGCTACCGGGCCCAGCGCGAGGCCGGCCAGCCGTACGACGTGGTGCTGGCCGACTGGCACATGACCGACATGGGCGGGCTGGCCGCCGCCAAGGCCATCTGCAACGCGGCCCATGGCGGCAAGCAGCCGATCGTGGTGATGATCAACGCCTTCGCGCTGGACCGGCTGGAGGAGATTTCCAGCGCGCCCGAGGTGGACGTGGTGCTGGTCAAACCGATCACCAGTTCCAACCTGTTCGACGCGCTGCACCAGGCGCTGGCCGCCAACGCCAACGCCGACGGCGCGGACGCGCCGCCCCCGGCGCACGACATCGCCGGCCGGCTGCGCGGCGTGCACCTGCTGCTGGTGGAGGACAACCTGCTGAACCAGACGGTGGCGCGCGGCATCCTGGAACAGGCCGGCGCCACGCTGGACGTGGTGGGCGACGGCCAGCAGGCGGTGGACCTGCTGCGCAGCTCGGCCGGCCATTACGACGTCGTGCTGATGGACATGCAGATGCCGGTGCTGGACGGCTTCAGCGCCACCCGCATCCTGCGCCAGGAACTGGGCTTGCGTCTGCCCGTGATCGCCATGACGGCCGGGGTGCTGGCGTCCGAGCGCAGCCGCTGCGTGGAGGCCGGCATATCCGACTTCATCCCCAAGCCGGTCGAGGTCGAGCAGATGCTGGCCGTGATCGAGCGCCAGCTGCCGGACGCGCCGGCGCGCGCGCCGCGTCCCGCCCCGGCCCCCGCCGACGCCGCGGCCGCCGTGCCGGCCGACGCCGCCGTGTTCAACATGGACAGCCTGGTGCGCGTGATGGGCAAGGATCCCAAGGGCCGGGCCGTGATGCTCAAGATGGTGCAGGGCGTGCTCGACACGGGCCTGCAGCCGCTGGCGGACGCCGCCACGGCGCTGCGCGAAGGCCGCCCGCAGGACGCGGCCCGGCTCTACCACAGCCTGCGCGGCGCCGTCGGCGTGCTCGGCGCCAGGCGCCTGGTGCAGGCGACGCTCGCGGCCGAAGCCGCCATCGGCGAGCATCGCGACGGCGAAGCGGAGGCGCACTGGCAGGCCGTGCAGGCCGAGCTGTCGGACACGCTGGACCAGGCCCGCGCGTGGCTGGAGCGGGAACAGGGCTGACGGCTGCCCGGGTCCGGCATGGCTGGACGCCACATCGCGTGGCGGGCCGCGCCAGCCACGCGGCGCGGAAACAACAGCTGGCGGCGCCCGGCCACTCCCATGCCCGTGCGGCGTGACTGGCAGACGCCACGCACGCCGTAACGCCTTGCTTCGAGGCAAGAATGTACGGTATCGTATCGGTCGCCACAGCGTATGCGATGCGCTACCATTGGCCCTTACCTCAACCCAACCTTTTTCTGGAGATCGTTATGCCGCGCCAAGAAGTCACATTCGACGAAGTCACGGCGGTGGCCACCGACCTGCTGAACGAAGGCAAGGAGGTGTCGCTCCAGACGGTGCGCGAAGCGCTGGGCAGCGGCTCGGCGAACGCCATCCACCGGCACCTGGCCGCGTGGCGCGCGCGCGAAGCGCTGGCCCAGGCCGGGCGCGACATGGATGACCTGGTCACGGCCGGCGAAGAGCTCGAAGGCGAGCGCGCCGAGCTGCAGGCGCAGCTGACCAGCGTGACCATCGCGCGCGACCAGGCGCTGGCGCTGGCGGCCGAACAGACCGAGGACATCGAGCGGCTGCGGGCCGAGCTGCGCGACGCGCGCCAGGTGGCCACGGACGCGCTGGTGGGCAAGGCCAAGGATCAGCTGGCCATCGAAGGCAAGGACGCCCAGCTGGCCGACCTGCGCCAGCAGATCG
This sequence comes from Rugamonas sp. GW822-FHT03B10, assembly GCF_058801745.1. Classification (NCBI taxonomy): domain Bacteria; kingdom Pseudomonadati; phylum Pseudomonadota; class Betaproteobacteria; order Burkholderiales; family Oxalobacteraceae; genus Rugamonas; species Rugamonas sp. GW822-FHT03B10. The sequence continues at coordinate 36,933 of NZ_JBXANP010000001.1, forward strand.
AACGCAACGTGGCCTCCTCGGCCTCGCTGTCGGACGCCCGCCTGAAGGCCGAGATGGACCTGGTGGGCGCCGTCACCGCGCGCGACAACTTCGAGGCCGACGCCAAGGAACTGCGCAGCAAGCTCGACAAATCCAACGCCGAGCGCATCGCGCTGCGGGCCGAGCTGGAGGCGCTCAAGGCGAGCGCCTAAGGTCCGCGCGCGGGCGCCTACCTGCCGTGCATCGCCTTCAACACGCCCAGCAAGTCGAACGTGCTCGACAGGTGGAACAGCAGGGCCAAGCCCAGCACGGCGGCGACCGTGAGGATGGTTTTTTTCATGGTCACTCCTCTCAAGTGTGGACCAGCGCGACGCGCACCGGCAACGCGGCGGCGCGGCGCGCGGGAAGGTAGCCGGCCATCAGTGCGCCGGCCAGCACCAGCGCCAGCCAAAGCGCCGACGCCAGCGGCGAGATAACGAACGGCAGCGGCAAGCCGAAGGACGCGCGCCCCAGGAAGTTGCCCAGCGCCGCCGACAGCGGCAACGACAGCAGCACGGCCACCATCCAGCTCAGGCCCGCCGTGGCCAGGCCCTCGCCCAGGATGTTGCGCATCAAGGTCGGGCCGCGCGCCCCGATGGCGCGCATGATGCCGATTTCGCGCGTGCGTTCGACCACCGCCGTCGCCATCGAGGAACCCAATCCCAGCACGCCCACCAGCGCCATCACCACCGCGATGGCGACCAGATTGAAGATCAGGATGAAGACGTGGCCATTGAGCGCCGTGTCCAAAGCCGACTCCGTGACCACGCGGCGCACGCCGACCTGGGCTTGTTCCAGCCGCCGTTCCACCAGCGCGGCCGCATTGGCCCGGCTGGCGGCGTCATGCCGATCCAGCGCGATGCGCAGCAAGGCCACCTGGCCCTGCGGCCTGCCGCTGGCTAGCGCGAAGGCGCGCGGCGAAACGAAGCCCTGCGCCGGCGACAGGATTTCGCGCACCATGCCGACCACCCGCAACGGCACGGCGCGTCCCTCCACGTTGACCGTGAGCGGCTGGCCGACGCGGACGCCGGGGAAGCGCGCCTGCGCGCCGGGATTGAGGACGATCTCGTCGCCGCCGCCGGGTGTGAGCCAGCGGCCTTCCAGCACCGGCAACGCCAGCATGGTGCTGCCGGCCGGCGCCGCGCGCAGGTCCAGGCTGCCGTGGCCGCCGTCGGGGTAGGTGCGTTCGATGGATTGGCCGTCCGGGCGTGGCCGGCTGGCGGCGACGGCATCCCACGCCTCAGCCGCCCGCACGCCGGGCAGACCGCGCAACAAGGGCATCACCGCCGCTTCGGCTTGCGGCCGATTGAGCGCCACCTCCAGGTCGTAATGGCGCTCGTCCGCCGACATGGCGATGTTGCGCTTCCACGCAGCCGTGACGTCCAGGCTGGCGATGAACAGCGCGCCGGCCGTCGCCAGCAGCCCGACCGTGAGCAACAGGCGGCCACGCCGGCGGAACATATTGCGCAACGCCAGCAACAGCGTACGGTCGACGCCGCGCACACGGCCCAGCAGGGCGTCGATGCGGTGATGGCCGAAGTCCTTGTTGCCCACGCCCGTGTCGTCGATCGCTTCGCGCACCGTGATGCGGCTGGCGCGCCGCACCGGCGGCAGCGTGAAGGCCAACGGCAGCAACGTGCCGGCCGCGCACTGCACCAGGTAGACCCAATGCGGCGCAGCGCGGCTGGCGAGCGTGAAGTTCAGCAGCCTGGCGACGGCGCCGGTCAGCGCGTCGCCCGCCATGGCGCCGAGCGGTATGCCGATGGCGCAGGCGACAACGGCGCTCGCGGCGACGGCGCCGAGGTACAACCGGGCGATTTGCCACGAGCGTGCGCCGATGGTTTTCATCACGCCGATCTGACGGACCTGCTGCGCCAGCATGGCGTTGACCATGGTGGCCGACAGGATGGCGCTGACCACCAGCGCCAGCACGCCGAACATCAGCAGCATCAGCAGCATGCCGGACATCTGGCCCTGGTGCGGGTGCTTGCCGGGCGGCGGCACGTAGATCGCATGGACGGTATGGCCGTGCGCGCGCAACCAGGTGGCCGTCTCGCCGGCGATGCGGGTGATCGCTTGTTCGTTCATCCGATCGCCCGCGACCATGATCTTCAGGATCGGTTGCAGATGGATGTCGCCCAGCGCGGCGGCGGTGGCCGGCGTCATGTAGGTGTAGGCGGCCTGCTCCTGGCCTGCCGGCGCAAGGCTGGGGTCATGCACGGTGCCGGCCAGGACGACGGCGTGCGACAGGCCCTCGCCATCCCTGACCTGCAGGGTGGCGCCATCCTTCACGTCCAGCATGGCGGCCGCCTCCCGTTCCAGGAGAATGGCGCCGTCCGGTGGCGGCCACGCGCCGCTGTTCGGGAAGAAGCGGCTGATCCCCATGGTGCGGAAGTCGGGCACGATGAACGCCTTCATGCCGAACCACTGGCCGCCGGGACTTTGCACGCGCGCCTGCGCGGTGGCGCGCGCCTCGGCGGCGGCGATGCCGGGCAGGGCCCGGACCTGCGCCAGCAAGGCATCGTCGACCGCATCCAGTTCGAGCGAGGCCGATGCCGGCTGGGTGTCCATGTAATTGCGGTTGACCTCGCGCGTGAGCACCGTGTACGCATCGAGCAGCGTGCCCACGCCCGCCACGCCGGCGGCGATGGCGGCCACCATCATCAGCATACGGCCACGCGCCAGCCACAGGTCGCGCGCGATCTTGGTCCAGCGCGGACTAGTCATGGCTCAACTCCTCCACCCGCTGCGGGCTCGCTTCCGCCGCGAAGGCACCGTCCACCAGCGTGATCACACGCGAGAAGCGCGGCGCGTATTCGCGTTCATGCGTCACCATGATGATGGTCCGGCCCTCGCCGACCAGCGACTGGAACAGGCGGATCACTTCGCCCGCCGTGTGCGTATCGAGGTTGCCGGTCGGTTCATCGGCGACCAATAGCGGCGGGTCGTTGGCGAGCGCGCGCGCGATGGCCGCGCGCTGCTGCTGGCCACCGGACAAATCGCAGGGCAGCTTGTCCGCCTGTTCGCGGATGCCCAGCTTGTCGAGCAGGGCCAACGCACGAGGGCGGCGTTCGGCGCCGGGCCAGCGCTGGCAAAAGTCCATCGGCAGCATGACGTTCTCCACCACCGTCAACGTGGGCAGCAGCTGGAAGAACTGGAACACGATGCCCACGTTGAGACCGCGCCATGCGGACAACTGCTCTTGGTCCAGCGCGTGCACGGCGGTGCCGGCGACGTGGATCTCCCCGGCGCTCGGGCTGTCGATGCCGGCCAGCAGGTTGAGCAGGGTGGACTTGCCACTACCGGACTTGCCGACGATGGCGACGAACTCGCCGGCCTGCACTTGCAGGTCGACGTCATGCAGCGCCGTGAAGCTGCGGCCGGCGACGGGATAATGCTTGCCGACGCGCCGCATGGTGATCAATGGTGATTTGGTCATGGTGGTTCCCTCGGTGGTGACAGAGACGCCATTGGAACGCCGCCGCGTTGCTGGCACATTTCCGCCTCACGCATTTTTGCTTCCGAAGTTTTCCCTCCCCCGGCCAGAAACATTGGGAAACAAAACGATAGCGTTCATTCAAGGTTTTCGGCTATAACAACGCCATGCCACCCACTGACCACATCCTGATCGTCGACGACGACGCCGACATCCGCGAGCTGCTCGCGCAATACCTGGAGCGCAACGGCTTCAAGGTGAGCCTCGCCGCCCACGGCCGCCAGATGCGCGCCGTCCTCGCCGCCGGCGCGGTGGACCTGGTGGTGCTGGACCTGATGCTGCCGGGCGAGGATGGCCTGCAACTGTGCCGCGACCTGCGCGCGGGCGCGGGCGCGCACCTGCCGGTCGTCATGCTGACGGCGCGCGGCGACGAGGCCGACCGCATCGTCGGGCTGGAGATGGGCGCCGACGACTACCTCGCCAAACCCTTCGCCGCGCGCGAACTGCTGGCGCGTATCCGCGCCGTGCTGCGTCGCGCCCGCGCGCTGCCGCCCGGTTTGGCGCGGCGCGAAGATGCGGGCATGCTGACCTTCGGCAGCTGGCGGGTCGACACCCACGCGCGCAACCTGCTTGACCGGCAAGGCACCACCGTGGTGCTGTCCGGCGCCGAATACCGCCTGCTGCGCGTGTTCCTCGACCACCCGCAGCGGGTGCTGAGCCGCGACCAGCTGCTGAACCTGACCCAGGGACGGGACGCCGATGCATTCGACCGCTCGATCGACATCCTGGTCTCGCGCCTGCGCAGCCGCCTGCGCGACGGCCAGAGCGACGTTGCCTACATCAAGACGGTGCGCAACGAGGGCTATGTCTTCTCAGCCGCAGTGGAAGGGGGCGGGGCACAATGAGAGCCTGGCCGCGCACGCTGTTCGGCCGCCTGGTGGCCATCGCCGTGCTGGCCCTGCTGGCGGCGCACGTCCTCAACTTCACGGTGGCGTTCTACGTCCAGAACCATGCTGCGCGCAGCGGCGCGAGCTACACCGTCGGGCGCGACATGGCGGCCCTGATCGGCGTGCTGGAACAAAGCCCCGCCACCGAGCGCGCGCAGTGGCTGCAACGGCTGGCGCGGCGCGAATACACCTACCGACTGGGCGGGCCGGATGGAAAGGTGCTGACATCGGAAAACGCGGTGCGGTTCGCGGCGGGTGTGCAAGCGGCGCTGGGGCCGCAATACTCGGTGCGCGCGAGCGAGGCCGCGCGGCCGGAGGATGCGCTGTCGCTCGGCGTCACGCTGGCGGATGGCACGCCGCTGCACGTGGACGTGGCGCCGCCCGCGCCGCCGGACCGGCTCTGGCCCGGCGTGTACGTGGTCGTGCAGCTGGTGTCGATCGTCTTCTTCACCTGGCTGGCCGTGCGGCAGGCCACCATGCCGTTGTCGCGCCTGGCCGACGCGGCCGACCGGCTGGGCACGACGGCAGACCCGGTGGTGTTGGCCGAAGAAGGGCCGCTCGAAGTGCGGCGCGCCGCCAGCGCCTTCAATGCGATGGGACGCCGCATCACCGCCCACCTCGCGGAGCGCCTGCAAATCCTCGCCGCCATTGCGCACGACCTGCAAACGCCGATCACACGCATGCGCCTGCGGGCCGACCTGATGGACGACGCCAACCAGCGCAACCGGATCGAAGCGGACCTCGACGCGATGCAGGCGCTGGTGGAGCAAGGCCTGGCCTACGCGCGCACGGCGAACGGCGCCAGCGAGGCGGCGGTCCAGTTGGACGTGGATGCCTTCATCGACGCGCTGGTCTGCGACTACCGGGATGCCGGCCAGATGATCCGCGTCGACGGTGCCTGCGGCGATCCCTTGCGCGTGCGCCTGCAAGCGCTGCGCCGCATCGTCACCAACCTGGTGGACAACGCCTTGCGCTACGCCAGCGAGGTGGAGATCGGCCTGGGCGTGGGCGGAAGCGGCGCGCTCGAACTGGAGGTGCGCGACCGGGGGCCGGGCATACCGGAAAACGAGCTGGCCAGGGTCATCGAGCCCTACTACCGGCTCGAAGCGTCACGCAACCGCGACACCGGCGGCGCGGGCCTGGGTTTGGCGATCGTGCATCAGCTGCTGACCGCCATGGGCGGCACGCTCGCATTGTCGAACCGCCCCGGCGGCGGGCTGGTGGCGCGCTGCGTGGTACCGGGCTAACAAGACTAGTTGGGCTGAACGGCCCGCAGCGTGTTTGCTTGTCCGTCGCCCGGCCGCCGCACCGCACTCCGGTTATATCGAAGATACCGAGCCGTTTGCCGAACCATTCACATTCACCGCGCCGTTGACACCCATCGAATGTGGGACGGCATCGCCGGAACCGCGCGCACCGTCGGCGGCCGCATGCGTGCTGTCTTTAGCGGCGCCGGTTGCGGTCGCGCCGCTCGATTTCGCGTAAGTGCGCGTATTTTCGGCCTGGGTTTTCGCGCCGTCGCGCATCGGCGCGGCCACGTCCCGCGCGCCCTGCGTGGCGGCGCCGGCCAGGTGCTGGCCACCACCATCCATGCCGGCCGATCCCTGCACGCTGCCGCTGCCGGACCCGCCGCCGGCCGCCTGCTCCTGCGCGCCGGTGGCGCCACCGCCGAACAAACCGCTGAAGAAGCCCGGCTTCTTGGCGGCCGGCGCCGCGTCGGCGGAATTGGCAGCGGGCGACTTGGGGACCGCGCCCGCCGAACTCTTGCCCGCAGCACCATCGCTGGCAGCGCCGGTGGCCGATCGGGCGTGGTGCGTGGCCGCCGATTCGGTGTCGCCGCGCAGCGTGTCGCGCATCATGCCACGGTCGGCCATGCCGCCGACTTGACCGGCGAAACCGGCGCTTCCGCCCAACATGCCGCCGACGCCGCCCCCGATACTGCCGCCGCGACCGAACAATTGCGCGTGCGCCGTGCAGGCCATCCCCAGGGACAGCACGATGATCATTTGTTTAGCGATGGTGGTCTTTTTCATGGTGATTCTCCTTGTCTGTGCCGCGGCCTGTCCGCAGCGCTTACAAGGAAAACGCCGGCGCCCCGTGGTTTCATCCATGGCGCTGAAAATATTTTTTGAATTTATCGGAAACTGGCCGGATCGGTACGAAACGCCATGCCGAGGATGCCTAGTCCCAGCCCGTTGTCGGCACTTCCAACCGCCGCGCCGGAGGCGTTCACCGCCACCAAGGCAAGCGCCTGCCTGGCGGCCGCCGGGTCCGGCCGATGGTGCACCTTGGCCAGCAGCGCCGCCACGATCGGCGCGGCGAACGACGTGCCGCGCACGGCGCGGTAGGGCGGCGCGCCGACGGCGGCGCTGACCATCTGATTGCCGGGCGCGGCGAACATCACCTGCGGTCCGCGCGCGGCTTCCGGCAAGGGCTGGCCCTTCCTATCCACGCCGCTCACGCCGACCACGCCCGGATAGCTGGCCGGATAAAGCGGCGGCGCGGCGGGTCCGTCGTTGCCGACCGCCGCGACCAGCAAGTGCCCACGCCGCACCATGCCGCGCACCGCGCGTTCGAGAATCTGGTTGGGCGGCCCGACCAGGCTGAGGTTGATCACCGCGACCTGCTTTTGCGCCAGCCAATCCAACGCGGCCGTGATGCGCGACGCGGAGCCACCGCTGCCGCTGTCGCAGTAGATGTCCGCCGCATACAGCGTGGCGCCTGGCGCGGCGCCCGCGAAACGCGGCGAGCGGCCCACCATCAACGCCGCGACGGCGGTACCGTGCGCCGAGGGATGGGATGTCCCGTCGCAGCCCCACGGCACGATCGGCGCCTCGCGGAAAACCTCGTGGTCGCCCTGGATGCCGCCGTCGATCAGACCAACGCGCACACCGCCGACCGGCTTTTGCCTGGGCGCGTCCTGGTCGGCGGCCGGCGTGCCCTGCGGCGGCGCCGGGTTGCCGCTGCCGGTGTAGATGTGGTTGAAGTCGTAGGCGCCATCCGGATCGAGCGCACGCAAACGTTCCAGCATGGCGGCGGTGTCGGCGCGCTCGGGGACGCGCAGCACCACCATCGGCGACGCCTCGGCGCCCATGTCGGGCTGCGGCACCGGTTCCAGCCCGGCGGCCTTGGCGGCCGCCAGCGCCTGCGCGCTGGGCGACCACGCCAGCAGCTCGTGGCGCACGATGGGTTCGCCATGCGGGTCGCGCTCCAGCACATCGCCGTGGCGCCGCAGCAAGGCGTCGATCTGATTCAGGCGCAGCTGGCGCAGATCCAGGCGCTCGACCGGGGCCAGCAGACGGCGGTTGGCGTCGCGCAGCAGGTCGTCATTGAGGCTGTCTATGCGGCCAGGCAATTGCGGCAGCTGCACCATGGGCAGACGCAACTGGGCGCTGGCGCTGGCGCTGCCCAGCGCCGCCACGAACGCGCACGCCAGCCGCACAGGGCGCGATAGGAGTAACTGTCTGATGGGCATGATGTATGGATGATAGTATAAGGATCCGGCCTTTCCGATAGAGAAACGAACGGGACGGGGATTAAAATCCCTCGCCGCGTCGTTTTCCACTGTATCCATGACCGCCACCGCTCGACCGATCCACCAAGACATCGCCGCCCTGCTGCCGCGCCTGCGCCGGTTCGCGCGCACCATCACCTTTCACCGCGAGGACGCCGACGACCTGGTGCAGATCGCGGTCGAACGGGCGCTGGGCCGCAGCGAGCAATGGGAGGAGGGCACGCGGCTGGACAGCTGGATCTTCCGCATCATGAAAAACGCCTGGATCGACGAGGTGCGCGCCCGGACCCGGCGCGACCGGCTGTTCGCGCCGGAGGAGGCGGGCGAGCACGTGGGCGACGAATCGGCCGAGTCGCACCAGCAGCGCCTGGCGATCCAAAAGGCGGTCAGCCTGCTGTCGGACGAACACCGGCTGGTGATCGGCCTGGTGCTGGTCGAAGGCCTGCCGTACAAAGAGGCGGCCGAGGTGCTGGAAATTCCCATGGGAACGCTGACCAGTCGGCTGGTTCGCGCCCGGGCCGCGCTGCAAGAAACATTGTCCGAACATGCGAGAGTGACACGATGAGTACGAGCATTACCGATGAAGTCCTGATGGCCTACGCGGACGGCGAGCTGGACGAGGCCGCCCGCGCCCGGATCGAACTCGCCATCCGCGACGACCCGGCGCTGGCCGCGCGGGTGGCGCAGCACCAGAGCCTGCGGATGGATGTGTTCGCGGCGTTCGCGCCGATCGCCGACGAGGCGCCGCCGCCCCGGCTTGCGGCGGTGGCCTCGGGCAAGGTGGTCGATCTGAGCGCCGCGCGCGCCGCCCGTCCCCAGCCCACCGCCGCCCGGCGCTGGTCGTGGCCAGAGTGGGGCGGCATGGCGGCCGCGCTGCTGGTCGGCATTGTTGCCGGATACGGCGGGCTAAAAGCGGAGGACAACCGGGTAAGCGTGGCGTCGGCGGCTGACGGCACGCTGGTGGCGCGCGGCAGACTGGCCGACGCGTTGACGGAACAACTGGCGGGCAGCGCCGCGTCCGGGTCCAGCGTGAAGATAGGCGTCAGTTTCGCCACCCGGGACGGCGCGCTTTGCCGCAGTTTCACGATGGGACAGGCAGCCGGATTGGCGTGCCACGCCGGCGGCGAATGGAAACTGCCGGTGCTGGCGGAAGCAGACAAGGCGGCGGCGGGGGATTATCGGCAAGCCGGCAGCGCCATGCCGACCGCCGTGCTGGACGCGATCGACGCGCGCATCGCAGGGCAGGCGTTGGATGCCAAGGGCGAACGGGCGGCCCAGCAGCGGGGCTGGGCACGCTGACGGACTGGGGAACCATCGGTGTTGTGGCCGAATCGATCGCTTCCGATTAGGTCCTGGCGAGCCGTCAAATCAGTTCCTCTTTTCTGTGATCGCTCTGCCGATGATCAACGGGCTCATGCCATCGCGAGGCTAAGGTAGAACTACCGTGCCCTTGCGCACCCCATGATCGAGAGGTCAATATGGCTAAGCTGAAATTCGATGGTCAAACTCACCAGCTCTCATTAATCGCCGACAATGGCGCCGCTCTGGGAACTTGGCCGGCATACAACAATGTCGACCCGCACGCGACCATTCGTCATCTGCAAAACCGAACCTATACCGTGCAAGACCGCTTGACTCCCCGTCATCATGTTGCCAACGCTAACGGCACGTATGGCTCGCACGGGATTATCCGTTTCAGTGTGCCGGGCCATCCCGGCATCGGTGTCCATTCTGGACGCGCACATGCTCGGCGCCAGCCCGGACCGGAGCATCCAACCATGGGCTGCATCCGGACCTCGGATGAGGCCATGCGGACGATCAGCGCCACGATGCGCAAATCACCACTGACGACAATTGAGGTCACGAATAACACCGGAGCCATGGCGCAGGCCGCAAGCAAACGGAATCGTCCACTGAGATTGGTCGGCCATCATGGGTGAGGCCGCTGGGATCAAGCTTGCAGTGAGTGCATTTTGCGTTACTTTAGCGCTGACCATCGCGGCACCGTGCGCCGCGCATGCAAAAGCCTGTTCGCCCCAAGCGGCGGAAGCGGCAGATGCCGCCATCGACAATCTCGATGATTGGCGTAAATTGCAACGGGCCTTCACGGCATATGGTCAGTGTGACGATGGCAGCATAGCCGAAGGCTATTCAGAGGCTATTGCGCGCCTTTTGGTGGATAAATGGAACACGCTGCCAACGCTTGCTGCGTTGGCGGGCCGAGATATTGCATTCAGAAAATTTGTCACCCGCCATATCAATTCAACGATGGACACAGCCGATCTGGAAAAGATCTGCCACCATGCCGCTTCCGAGTGCCCCCCTAATGCCACGGCGCTGTGCCAGACATTACAACGCGCTGCCGGGGATGCCTTACGGTAAGCCGCGCCTGCGGCGCCCCATCGAAACTGTCAGGTGTCGGCGCTGGCGTGGGCGCGAAAGATCCTTCCCACCCTTTCTATACAAAATGCCGGAGTGCTTGAAGAGAGATATTCCTTGGCCCAAAGCACCCGCATTTTGTTCGCAAGCGGCCCATATTTTGCATCAATTTCGCTCGGGAAAAAACGATGGTAACATCGTCCGACATTTAGCACCTCCATCCGCGAATATCCAACAATGTATAGAACTATAAAAACTCCTTGCACTTGACATCATTTACTTGGCCCGCCTATACCAATCGCGTTATCACCGACACTTTGACGCCCCTATCTCGAGAAAGCCATTCCTTGGCAGGATAAAGCTAAAGAGGTTGTGTGGAGCGAGCTCGAACAATTACTCCCTCTCGATGTCGACGAACTTGCGACGCGATTAGCATTGCCTGGAGTTGGATTCACGCACAAGACTTTAGTGGAGCGCGTATCTGCGGGGAAACCTGTTCTTGCCCGACTTTCTCAAGTGTCTAGTCATACTTCGAAGCAAGAGCTTAGACCCTTTCATCGAGTACAGAAATTTGGTTTCTGCAGCTCAGGCACAAACTCAGGTGTGAAGAAGAAGGACGCAGAGCCTGGCCCCATGAAGGTATCAGTCTTTGCTGAGTTTTCTTCGCTATACGACTAACCGCCTCAAGGCGCTTGCCAGTAGGGTATGTGGGTCGATTTCGTACACCAAGCAATTCTCAGGCGAGCTAACGCGTAGAGTCGTCCTATGCCCTACAACTGAGGTCAGCTGTAGGGTGGCGAATTCAAGCCTTGACCCGTCATACACCATTCAGTCGCGCTAAGCGGTCGCTGAACTTCTGCCCGCAGTCCGGATAAATAGGGGGGTGTTTTGCCGCTTTAGGTAGCCAAATTTGTCACGGTAAATGAAAGCGTTTGCGTCCAGGCGGTACAAGGGTTACTTTGCCGGAGCACCCCCTGAAACCCGCACAATTAGTGACGTGGAAACGCACGCTTCTATTTACCGCTTACACACGCTATTGAATGAACAACGTCGTCACTCCACCGTCACCGACTTGGCCAGATTACGCGGCTTATCCACATCCGTGCCGCGCGCCAGGGCCGAGTGGTAGGCCAGCAGCTGCAGCGACACCACGTGCAGGATAGGCGACAGCAGCCCATAGTGCTCGGGCATGCGGATCACGTGCACGCCCTCGCCCGGCGTGATGCGCGAGTCGACGTCGGCGAACACGTACAACTGGCCGCCACGCGCGCGCACTTCCTGCATGTTCGATTTCAGCTTCTCGATCAGCGTGTCGTTCGGGGCGATGGTGACGACCGGCATTTCCTCGGTCACCAGCGCCAGCGGGCCGTGCTTGAGCTCGCCAGCCGGGTAGGCTTCGGCGTGGATGTAAGAAATCTCCTTCAGCTTGAGCGCGCCTTCGAGGGCGATCGGGTAGTGCATGCCACGGCCCAGGAACAGGGCGTTTTCCTTGCGGGCGAAATCCTCGGCCCAGGCGATGATCAGCGGTTCCAGCGCCAGCACCGACGAAATGGCGACCGGCAGGTGGCGCATGGCTTTCAGGTGGGCCGCTTCCTCGTCGTCCGTCAGGCGGCCGTTCACTTGCGCCAGCGTCAAGGTCAACAGGAACAGCGCGGCCAGCTGGGTGGTGAAGGCCTTGGTGGACGCCACGCCCACTTCCACGCCGGCGCGCGTGATGTAGGCCAGCTTGCATTCGCGCACCATGGCGCTGGTGGCCACGTTGCAGACCGTCAGCGTGTGCTCCATGCCCAGGCTGCGGGCGTGCTTGAGGGCGGCCAGCGTGTCGGCCGTTTCGCCGCTCTGCGAGATCGTCACCACCAGCGTGTTGGGGTGGGGCACGCTGTCGCGGTAGCGGTATTCGCTGGCGATCTCGACATTGACGGGGATCTTGGCCACCGATTCGATCCAGTATTTGGCCGTCAGGCCGGCGTAGTAGCTGGTGCCGCAGGCCAGCACCAGCACGCGGTCGATCTGCTTGAACACCTTGTAGGCGCCGTCGCCGAACAGCTCGGGCATGATGCCGGTCACGCCTTCGAGCGTGTCGCCGATCACGCGCGGCTGTTCGAAGATTTCCTTCTGCATGTAGTGGCGGTATGGCCCCAACTCGGCCGCGCCGGTGTGGGCGTGCACGGTCTTCACTTCGCGCTGCACCGGCTTGCCGTTGGCGTCGACGATCCAGGTGCGGCCCAGTTGCAGGTCGACCACGTCGCCTTCTTCGAGGTAGATGATCTGGTCGGTGGTGCCGGCCAGCGCCATGGCGTCGGAGGCGACGAAGTTCTCGCCCTGGCCCAGGCCGACGATCAGCGGCGAGCCCTGGCGCGCGGCCACCACGCGGTGCGGTTCCTCGCGGCAGAACACGGCGATGGCGTAGGCGCCGTGCAGGCGCTTGACGGCTTGCTGCACGGTGTCGAACAGGTCGCCGTTGTACATGTGGTCGACCAGGTGGGCGATCACTTCGGTGTCGGTCTGGCTCTGGAACACGTAACCAAGCGCCGTCAGTTCGGCGCGCAGCTCGTCATGGTTTTCGATGATGCCGTTGTGCACCAACGCGATGCGGGCCTGCTCGGCGCTGGGCGAGAAGTGCGGGTGGGCATTGTGGGTGGCCGGCGCGCCGTGGGTGGCCCAGCGCGTGTGGGCAATGCCGGTGAAGCCTTGCAGGCCCGATTCCTGGGTCTGCTTTTCCAGGTCGGCCACGCGCGAGGTGCTGCGCGAGCGCTGCAACTGGCCATCCGTGTGCAGCGCCACGCCGCAGGAATCGTAGCCACGGTATTCCAGCCGCTTCAGGCCTTCGAGCAGGATGGGGGTGATGTTACGTTGCGCTACCGCGCCGACGATGCCGCACATGATGACCTCTTGGATGAGAAATTTGCAATGAATGCATCGTAGAGCAGCGGCAATGAAATATGCTTTCTAAATTCACCTGTTTTTGAAATAAAATTTCACCAGTGAGAGCGGTTGAAATAAAATTTCATTTTTCACGATATTTTTTACGAATTCATCACATCGCCATGACAGATACCAACTTGCCGCTGGACGATATTGATCGTCGCATCCTCAATGCCCTGCAAATTGACGCGTCACAAACCAATAGTGAGCTGGCGCAGGAAGTGCACGTGTCGCCGCCCACCTGCCTGCGCCGCGTCAAGCAGTTGACGGCGACGGGGGTGATCGCGCGCCAGGTCGCCATCGTGGCGCCGGAGAAGGTGGGCGCGCGCCTGACGGCCATTGTGGAAATCTCGCTCGATGTCCAGGCGGCCGAGCGCATGGACGAGTTCGAAGCGCGCGTGGCCGACGAACAAGCGGTGCTGCAATGCTACCGGGTGGCGCCGGGGCCCGACTTCGTGCTGATCGTGCAGGTGGCCGATATGCCGGCCTATCATGCGCTGGCGCACCGCCTGTTCGCGGCCCAGACCAACGTGCGCAACGTGAAAACGTATTTCTCCACCTTCCGCAGCAAATTCGAGACGCGCATCGTGGTGTGAGCCACTTATCCCCGGCTTATCCGGGCGGTTTTACACAGGCTTATCCACATCCGCCGACCACCCTCGTTGGCGCCGGAAAACTTGTCCCCGGTTTTCCAGTCATTATCCAGTGCTTTTCCCGGAGGTTTTACACATCTTTATCCACAGAGAAAAGTTATTCCCGCATTTCCCACCGCTTTCCCACAGACTTATCCACACACCAGGGCGCCGCGACGCCAAAGTCGCATCCTTGCAGGCTTTGCGTCGCATCAACTTTTTCGCCATGCTCACGAGCAGCCGGTTATCCCCATGTTTTCCCGCGCTTATACCGCGGTTTTCCCATGGATATTCCAGCGCTTCTCCACATGTTTATCCACAACGGAAAAACCGGCGGATAGAGGACAAAATAAGGGACGTGAAAAAACCGGGAAGTTATCCCGGTTTGTTCATCCACTTGCCCACAGCTTTATCCACAAAGCCGTGAACGGACTGGCCCCGTTTATTTCTTGATCTTGACGGGACGGGTCCAGCCCTCGACCGTCACCTGGCGGGCGCGCGAGACGGTCAGCTTGCCGGCCGGCGCATCCTTGGCCAGCGTGGTGCCGGCGCCCAGCGTGGCGCCTTTGCCCACGGTCACCGGCGCGATCAGCTGGGTGTCGCTGCCGATGAAGCAGTCGTCCTCGATCACGGTGCGGAACTTGTTGACGCCATCGTAGTTGCAGGTGATGGTGCCGGCGCCGATGTTGACGCGCGATCCGATCGTGGCGTCACCCACGTAGGCCAGATGATTGGCCTTGCTGTGCGGGGCGATCTGGGCGTTCTTGATTTCCACAAAGTTGCCGATGTGGACGTCCTCGCCCAGTTCCGTGCCCGGCCGCAGCCGCGCATACGGGCCGATGAGGGACGCCGCGCCCACCACCGCCTGTTCGATGTGGCAGAACGGCTTGATGACGGCGCCGGCCGCGATGCTGGCGTTGACCAGCACGCTGTGCGCGCCCACGGTCACGCCGTCGCCCAGTTCCACCTTGCCTTCGAACACGCAACCGACATCGATGGTCACGTCGCGCCCGCAAACGAGCTCGCCGCGCACGTCGATGCGGGCCGGGTCGAGCAGGGTGACGCCCTGTTCCAGCAGACGCAGGGCGATGTTGCCCTGGTGGATGCGTTCGAGCTGGGCCAGTTGCACCTTGCTGTTGACGCCCGCCACCTCCCACTGCGCGCCCGGCTGGGCCGACACGACGGGCACGCCGTCGGCCACGGCCATGGCGACGATGTCCGTCAGGTAATACTCGCCTTGCGCGTTGTTGTTCGACAGCGCGCCCAGCCACTGCTTGAGCTTGCCGCCGGGCACGACCATGATGCCGCTGTTGATTTCCTTGATGGCGCGCTCTGCCTCGGTCGCATCCTTTTGCTCGACGATGCGCACGATACGGCCATCTTCACGGATGATGCGGCCCAGGCCGAAGGGATCGTCCTGCTCCACCGTCAGGATGGCCAGCTTGTCGTTGCCGGCCGCGTCCACCAGCGCGCGCAGGGTGGCGGCGCTGGTCAGCGGCACGTCGCCGTACAGGATCAGGGTCGGCAGGTTGTCGTCCAGCGCGGGCAGCGCTTGCATGACGGCATGGCCGGTGCCCAGTTGCGGCTCCTGCAGGACGGTGGCGACCGGCTCGGTCTGCTTGGACAGCAACTCCAGCACGGCCGCGCCGCCGTGCCCATAAATCACGCATAATTGATGTGGAGACAAGCTGCGCGCGGTATCGATCACGTGCGACAACATGGGCTTGCCGGCCACCGGGTGCAACACCTTGGGCAGGGCCGATTGCATGCGTTTGCCCATGCCGGCGGCGAGGATGACTACATTCATAGGCCGTAGAACTCTGAAAGTTGAAAATATGGAAAAGTTTAACATGCACGCCGCCACGCTACGGCGCGCGACACGTCTTTTCCTGCTGGGCATCATGCTGCTGCTGGCCGCGTGCAGCTCGCTGCGGCTGGCCTACAACCACGGCGACACGTTGCTCTACTGGTGGCTGGACGGCTATGTCGATCTCGACAGTGACCAGAAGCCCTGGGTCCGCCAGGATATCGACGACTTTTTCCAGTGGCACCGCAAAACCCAGCTGCGCGACTACGTGCAGGTGCTGCAAACGGCCCGGCGCCAGCTGCAGGGCAACCCCACCGAGGCCGACTTGCTGGCCGATTACGACGACATCCGCGAGCGCACCAAGTTGCTGCTGCTCAAAGCCTTGCCCCAGCTGGCCGAACTGGCGCGTTCGCTGCGGCCCCAGCAGATCGCCCAGATGGAGAAGAAGTTCGCGTCCAACAACGACACTTTCCGCCACAAGAACATGAAGGGCGACCGCGAGCACCAGCTCGCGTTCCGCTACGACAAGGCGATGGACCAGTTCGAATTATGGTTCGGCAACTTCAGCAGCGAACAGGAGGCGGCCATCCGCCAGGCGTCCGACGCGCGCCCGCTCGACAACGCCTTGTGGCTGGACGAGCGCATGCGGCGCCAGCAAGCCATCCTGGCCCTGGTGCGGCGCGTGCAGCGCGAACAGCTGGGCCAGGACGCGACCATGGCCCTGATCCGCGCCCTGATCGAGGACAACTTCGCGCGCCGCGACCAGTCCGACCACAAGGACTTCTTCGGCGTGTACGACCAGGGCACGGCGCAGCTGGTGCTGACCGTGATCCGGCTCGCCACGCCGGCCCAGAAGGCGCACGCGCTCAAGCGCATGCAAGGCTGGATCGACGACTGCGAGGCGCTGGCCGCGCAAGCCCATTGACCAGCACGGCGCCAGCGCCAGCAAGGCCGTATGCTATAGTGCCCGCTGTTGAATCAATGACTTAGCCACATGCACAAGAAGCCAGCCAAGCCCGCCAAGACGCCGGTCCACGGTCCCAAACACAGCAACCAGGTGCGCATCATCGGCGGCGCGTGGAAGCGCACGCCGCTGCCCGTGCTCGAAGCGCTGGGCCTGCGTCCGACCCCGGACCGCGTGCGCGAGACCGTATTCAACTGGATCAGCCACTTGCGCGATGGCCAATGGGCCGGCGCCCAGGTGCTGGACCTGTTCGCCGGCAGCGGCGCGCTGGGCTTCGAGGCGGCCAGCCGCGGCGCCCAGTCCGTCACCCTGGTCGACAGCCACAGCCCCGTCGTGCGCCAGCTGGAAGTGATCAAGGACAAGCTCAAGGCCGACAACGTGCAATTGCTGCGCGGCGACGCGCTGGCCGTGGCGCAGGGCGCGGCCGCCCGTGGCCAGCGTTACGACCTGGTCTTCCTCGACCCGCCCTACCAGCAGGATTTCCTCAGCCGCAGCCTGCCGCTGTGCACCAAGCTGATGAAGGAGGGCGGCCTCGTGTATGCCGAGTCGGGCTTGCCGCTGGTCATGGAAGAGGGCGCGGAAACGCCGGACTGGCTGGCGCCGTGGGACGTGATCCGGGCCGACAAGGCCGGCATGGTCTACTTCCATTTGCTCAAGCTCAAGCCAGCGGCCGGCTGAACCGGAAGGCGCGGCCCGCTAACCATCACTACAGCGGCAAATCGCCCGCAAATCATGGCAAATGCCCGCCGCTGGCGGCGAACGCCCGTTTTTGAGGCATAATGCGCGTTTATTGGTGCATCTGCAGGGAGCCGCAATGGTTGTAGCCGTTTATCCGGGAACTTTCGATCCGCTGACCCGTGGTCACGAAGATTTGGTGCGCCGCGCATCCGGTCTGTTCGACACGCTGGTGGTGGGCGTTGCCGACAGCAAGAACAAGAAGCCGTTCTTCTCGCTCGACGAGCGCCTGACGATCGCCAACGAAGTGCTCGGTCACTATCCCAACGTCAAGGTGCAAAGTTTCTCCGGCCTGCTCAAGGACTTCGTGCGCGAGCATGACGCGCGCGTGATCGTGCGCGGCCTGCGGGCCGTGTCCGACTTCGAGTACGAGTTCCAGATGGCGGGCATGAACCGCTACCTGCTGCCGGACGTCGAAACCCTGTTCCTGACCCCGTCCGACCAGTACCAGTTCATCTCCGGCACCATCGTGCGCGAAATCGCCGTGCTGGGCGGCGACGTCTCCAAGTTCGTGTTCCCGTCCGTCGACCGTTGGCTGCAAAAGAAGATCGCCGCCACCCGCGACGAGGAAGCAAATAAGTAAGCAAGCAAGTAAATGAGCAAGTAAGCGAGTTCTGTCATGGCTTTAATGATTACCGACGAGTGCATCAATTGCGACGTGTGCGAGCCCGAGTGCCCGAACGACGCGATTTCGATGGGCGCTCAAATCTACGAGATCGATCCGGACAAGTGCACGGAATGCGTGGGCCATTTCGATGAACCCCAGTGCAAGATCGTGTGCCCCGTCAACTGCATCCCCTTCAATCCCGCCTGGCGCGAGTCCGAAGAGCAGCTGCGCGACAAGTTCGCGCGCCTGCAAGCGGCCAAGAAGGACTGAGCGCGCCCGCGCGCGCGGACGCCCGTCCGCGCATCGTCCCTAGTGAACTTCCTCTAAAATAGCATGACCGTGCGGCTATTTGGCCGCGCGCTGCGTTACTGCGCCCCTGCCGGTGGTATATTTCAGCCACGCCAACATTGCGACCCGGATGTAGGCGCCTTTCACTACCTCCTGGAGACAGTATGACCAATCGCAGAACCACCCTGAAAAGCCTGCTGGCCGCCGCCATGCTGGCATCGAGCTTCAGCCTGCCCGCCGTGGCCGCCACGGAAGTGGCCGGCATCAAGTTTGACGACAACGTCACCCTGGCCGGCAAGGAATTGAAACTGAACGGCGCCGGCCTGCGCACCAAGTTGTTTTTCAAGGTGTATGCACTGGGCCTGTATTTGCCCGAGAAAAAGACGTCGGTG
Organism: Rugamonas sp. GW822-FHT03B10; assembly: GCF_058801745.1. Classification (NCBI taxonomy): domain Bacteria; kingdom Pseudomonadati; phylum Pseudomonadota; class Betaproteobacteria; order Burkholderiales; family Oxalobacteraceae; genus Rugamonas; species Rugamonas sp. GW822-FHT03B10. The sequence goes on from NZ_JBXANP010000001.1 coordinate 55,577, forward strand.
GCCGACATCCTGGCCCTGCAAGGACCGCGCCGCGTCTCCATCGTCATGATGCGCGACCTGAGCTCGGAGGATTTCGGCGAAGCCTTCATGGCCGGCCTGAAAGCCAATTCGTCCGAAGCGGAGCGCGCCAAGGTATTGCCGCAAACGATGAAATTCGGTGAAATCTTCGCCCAGATCCCCAGCCTGAAGATAGGCGACGTGCTGGCGCTGGACTGGACGCCGGGCGAGGGCACGCAGTGCCAGCTAAACGGCAAGAAGCTCGGCGGGCCGCTGCCCGACCTGGCTTTCTACAACGCGGTGTTGCGTATCTGGTTAGGCGACAAGCCTGTGGACAGTTCGCTCAAGCCCCATCTGCTGGGCGCGGCGAAGTAATTGCTGCGGTGCGGCATCGGGCCCCGCCCGATGCCGTCCATCAAGTGATCAGGCGCGCGCGGCCAGTGCGCGCAGTTCGGCCGCGTGGCTGGGCGAACCTTCCATCGCGTTCAACATGCGGTTCAGCATCATCGCGTCGCGCATCTGACGGCGCTGCAAACGCTGTTCCTTGCTCAATTTTGGCTTAATCACCAGCATCAGCGCCCGCGCCACCCCCAACAGCAGTGGTTTGAACAGCAGCAGCAGGGCCAGCGCCACGCCGAGCCCGACGGTGATTTCCAGTGCGGCGATCAGGGAAAAATGCTGTGCAGCCGCGTGCACGAGGGAGATGAAGGTAGACATGATGTGCAGGTACAATTAGAATCTACCGTAACTATAGTGCAGCGCAACATATCCATCCAATTTCATTTCCCGATAACAATTATGCGGATGGTGAATGGGATCGTTTATAGTTGACGAGGAAATCATATTTCTGAATTTTCCCGCGATACTCTACACTTGCCTCTAATCAACTAACCGCTGGGCTGCCATGAGCTTTCTGACGCTGGACTTGAATTTGTTGCGCGTCTTCGACGCCGTGATGACGGAACAAAACCTGACTCGCGCCGCCGGGCATCTGGCCATGACCCAGCCCGCCGTTTCCAACGCCATCAAGCGCCTGCGCGAAAGCCTGGGCGACGAATTGCTGATCCGCACCGCCTACGGCGTCAAGCCGACGCCGCGCGCCGAAACGCTGTGGCCGTCCGTGCGCAGCGCGCTGGCCAGCCTGGAGGCGGCCGTGGCGCCGGAAACCTTCGACGTCTCGAAAGCCCACGCCACCTTCCGCATGGCCATGGCCGACGCCACCGCCGCGTTCTGGCTGCCGTCGCTGATGCGTTCGATCGAGCGCGAGGCGCCCGGCGTGAACGTGCGCATGATGCCGCTGACCACGCGCGAGCCGCGCCCCATGCTGCTGCGCGGCGACATCGACCTGGCGGTCGGCTTCTTCCCCGGCGTGGCGGCGCAGTTGTCGAGCGACGTCGGCTCGCCGATCCGCCACGAGCGGCTGTATTCGGGCCATTATGTGTGCGTGATGCGGCGCGACCATCCGCTGGCCAAGGGCGAGCTGACGCTCGACAACTATTGCGCGGCCAACCATTTGCTGGTGAGTTTCTCGGGCCGGGCCCACGGCCTGGTCGACGAGGCGCTGGCCCAGTTGCAGCGCGAGCGCCGCATCCTGTTGACGGTGAACCAGTTCTTCACGGCCGGCCGGGTGGTGGCCAATTCCGACCTGATCACCGTGCTGCCGCGCCACCTGATCGCCTCCACCGGCATGACGGACGCGCTGGTGTCGAAGGATCTGCCGTTCACCCTGCCGGCCGTGCACCTGGACATGCTGTGGCACGAACGCGATGCGCGCAGCCCGGCCCACAAATGGCTGCGCCAGCACCTGGAGGGCATGAACACCGTGGCCCAGCGCCTGGCGCCCGGCACCAGCCCGAAGAACGACACCTATTGAGCCGGCCCGCCGCGCTCAGGCATGGCCGCTGGACTTGTAGCCGACCCGGAAACCGCCCCAGTGGCGGCCGTCCACGTAGATGGGCGCCGACAGGTCGTGCATCACCTCCCCCGTATCGCGCTTGTACGTCTGCAGCAGGAAAGGCTTGGTGTTGGCGCCGCAGCGCTTGCCCGTGCGGTCGCTGAAGATGCGCTTGGTGCGGTTGTTGACGATATCGACCTCGTAATTGCCGGTCAGCGGCTGGGAAAACTTCTTGTTGTGGGTGGGGAAATAACCGTTGTTATCCACAGCGCCGGCGTACGTCAGCTGGGGCAGGGCGCGCAGCACGGCTTCCTGCAGCTCCGGCAGCGCGCGGTCGGTGAACGCGTCGAAGCGCGTGCTGTGCTTGGGCGGGTTGGTGTTCGGAATCGGCGTGTAGTGGCGGTCGAACAGGGCCTCGCGCGTGATCTGGCCGTTGGCGATGGCTTGCGAGAATATCTTACCCACTTGCAGCGCCGCCTGCTGGGCCGCGATGCGGATCGCGTCGTGCGACGTTTCGATGGCCGTGTCGCCCAGCGCGCCCGTGATCACCTCGGCCCGCTCGGCCAGCGCCATGGCCGAACTGGCCGCCTTCGGCAATTCCGCGTCGGTGGACATCATGCTGTCGTGGATGCTGCGGATGGCGTCGGCGATGTCGTGGGTGGTGGCCACCTGCTCGCGCGAGGCGCGCGCGATCTGGCCGATCTCCTCCTCGGACACGCCCGACGAGCGCTCGATATTGCCCAACAAGCCGTGCACGGTTTCCACGTTGCCGGCCGCCTGGCTGACGGCGTCGGCCAGCGTATGCATGCCGGTGGTGGCGCGCTCGGCCTGTTCATTGATTTCGCGCACCATGTGGCTGATCTCATCGGTCGCCTCCTTGGTGCGCATGGCCAGCTGGCGCACCTCGCCGGCCACCACGGCGAAACCGCGGCCGTGCTCGCCGGCGCGGGCCGCCTCGATGGCGGCGTTCAGCGCCAGCAGGTTGGTGCGGGCGGAGATCTCGCTGATCGCTTCCGTGAAACCGTAGATGCGGCGTGAATTGGCTTGCAGCGCCGTCATCACGGTGGCCGCCGTCTGGGCGTCCTGGCGGGCCGCGCTGATGCGCTGCAAGCCCTGGTCCACCTCCTTGCGGCCCGCTTCCGTCTCCAGCCGCACCTGCGACGCCACCTTGGCGGCGCGCTCGGCGTTGGCGGCGATGCGCTCGATGGTGGCCACGTTGCGCCCGGAGCTGTCGGCGATGCCGCTGGCCGTTTCCACGTCCTGCTCGATCTTCTTTTTGACGGAATCGACGAAATACGACGTCTCGGCCGCGCCGATCATGATGGCGTCGATTTCCTCGCCGACAGTGTGGGCGAAGCGGTGCGCGCCGTCGTCGTCGGCGTTGCGCCGGCCCAGGCTGACGATGAGCGCGCCGGCCAGCGCGGCCGGCGCCGCGAGCAGCAGCGGTCCGCCGCCGTCAAACGCCAGCGATCCCAGGTAAGCCAGGCAGGTGCCGCCCGCCGTCGCGCCCAGCAGCCAAGCCGCCTGACGCACCATCGTGTGCTGCAAGAATCCCATTTGCCCTCCGTCCGTTCGTCACAGCGGAGCATCGCGCCTGATCAGGTGCTGTCCTGGACACGAATGCATCCAATTACCATGCGACAAACTGATTCCAAAATACAACAGAACTTAAACTGGCTCAATCACTATTTGTGACTAGAAGGCGGCCAGCCCGGCTATTTGATGGGCAACTTGGTGGTGTTCTTCACTTCTTCCATGACGGCGTAGGTGTGGGTTTCGCGCACGCCTTTCTGCAACAACGTCTTGCCCAGGAATTCGCGGTAGGCCGCCATGTCCTTCACGCGGGCCTTGACCAGGTAGTCGAAGCCGCCGGCGACCATATGGCATTCCAGCACTTCCGGGATCACCTGCACGCTCTGCTTGAAGGCATCGAACACCTCCGGCGTGGTGCGGTCGAGCACGACCTCGATGAAGACCAGCAGCGATACGTCCAGCAGTTGCGGATTGAGCTGGGCGGTGTAGCCCATGATATAGCCCGATTCATGCAACTTGCGCACCCGCTCCAGGCAGGCGGCCGGCGACAGGTTGACGCGGGCCGCAAGCTCGACGTTGCTGATGCGGCCGTCGCTCTGCAATTCCATCAGAATTTTTTTGCTGATCTTGTCCAGCATACTGCATTCTCCCCCTCAATTTTATTTGGTCAAATTGTCGCACCAAAAACTATCTATTGCTAGTCCCCTGCAATACCAGAATTAATCCAGAAGATTCCCCTTTACAATCAAATCATCAGCAGTTCATTGCGCAGTTCATTGCGAAGTTCAATGATTTAGCGCCGATTGCGCCCGCCAGCCCACAAGTCTGCCGGGCGTTTTTTGCACGTGGACTCCATAAAAAACTTCACCGACAAGAGTAATCCATGCACCCAGCCGCTACCCCGGTTTCCACCCTTCCCTTCGCCGCGCTGCAAGCGGAAATCCTGCGTGATCCCACGCCGTTGCGCGCCGCCGTCACGGCCGCCTTTCGCCGCGACGAGACGACGGCCGTGCAATGGCTGCTGGGCCAGGTGCGCGCCAGCGACGACGCCACCGGCGAACAAGCGCAGCAACTGGCGCACAAGCTGGTGAGCGCGGTGCGCGAGAAGCGCACGCGCTCGTCCGGCGTGGACGCGCTGATGCATGAATTCTCGCTGTCGTCGGAGGAGGGCGTGGCCCTGATGTGCCTGGCCGAAGCGCTGCTGCGCATCCCCGACAGCGCCACGGCCGACCGCCTGATCGCCGACAAGATCAGCAAGGGCGACTGGCGCAAGCACCTGGGCGAGTCGCCGTCGCTGTTCGTCAACGCCGCCACCTGGGGTTTGCTGATCACGGGCAAACTGGTGACCACCAGCAGCGAAACCGGCCTCGGCTCGGCCATGACCAAGCTGATCGCCAAGGGCGGCGAACCGCTGATCCGCAAGGGCGTGGACCTGGCCATGCGCATGCTGGGCAACCAGTTCGTGACGGGCCAGACCATCCATGAAGCGATCAAGAACGGCCGCGACAATGAAGCGCGCGGCTACCGCTATTCCTACGACATGCTGGGCGAGGCGGCCCTGACGGACGCCGACGCGGCCAACTACTACGCGTCATACGAGACGGCCATCCACGCGATCGGCAAGGCGTCGAACGGCCGCGGCATCAAGGATGGCCCCGGCATTTCCGTCAAACTGTCGGCCCTGCACCCGCGTTACAGCCGGGCCCAGCGCGCGCGCGTGATGGATGAACTGCTGCCGCGCGTGAAGCAACTGGTGCTGCTGGCCAAACACTACGACATCGGCCTGAACATCGACGCCGAGGAGACGGACCGGCTGGAACTGTCGCTGGACCTGATGGAGGCGATGGCCTTCGACCCCGAACTGGCCGGCTTCGACGGCATCGGCTTCGTGGTGCAGGCTTACCAGAAACGTTGCCCGTTCGTGATCGACTACCTGATCGACCTGGCCAAGCGCAGCGGCCGCAAGTTCATGGTGCGCCTGGTCAAGGGCGCGTATTGGGATGCCGAGATCAAACGCGCCCAGGTTGACGGCATGAGCGGTTATCCGGTCTACACGCGCAAGGTGTACACGGACGTATCCTACCTCGTGTGCGCGCAAAAGTTGCTGGGCGCGACCAGCGTCATCTATCCGCAGTTCGCCACCCACAACGCGCAGACCCTGTCCACCATCTACACCTGGGCCAAGCGCGACGGCGTGAGCGACTATGAATTCCAGTGCCTGCATGGCATGGGCGAAACCCTGTACGACCAGGTGGTGGGCAAGGACAACCTCGACAAGGGTTGCCGCATCTACGCGCCGGTCGGCTCGCATGAAACGTTGCTGGCCTACCTGGTGCGCCGCCTGCTGGAAAACGGCGCCAATTCCTCGTTCGTGAACCAGATCGTCGACGCCAATGTGCCCATCGCATCGCTGATCGAGGATCCGCTGCGACAGGCGCGCGCACTGGGCGGCTCGCCCCATCCCGGCATCGCCCTGCCGCAAGCCATGTTCGGCGCCGAACGCCGGAACTCGGCCGGCGTCGACCTGTCCAACGAAGACGTGCTGCGCACGCTGGCCGACGCGCTGGCGGCCCCGCGCAGCTGGCGCGCCGCGCCGCTGCTGGACGGCCCCGTCAGCGTGGGCCAGCCTTTGCAGGCCGTGACCAACCCGGCCCAGCGCACGGACGTGGTGGGCCAGCTGGTTGAAGCCAGCGCGGCCGACGTGGAAACGGCGCTGGCCAGCGCCAGCCAGTTCGCGATGGATTGGCAAACGACGGAGCCGGCCCTGCGCGCGGCCGCGTTGACGCGCGCAGCCGACTTGTTCGAAACCCACCAGGTGGAACTGATGACGCTGGCGGTGCGCGAAGCGGGCAAATCGTTGCCAAACGCCATCGCGGAAATCCGCGAGGCGGTCGACTTCCTGCGCTACTACGCGGCCCAGGTGCACGGCGCCACCAACACGCTGGCGCTGGGGCCCGTGACCTGCATCAGCCCGTGGAACTTCCCGCTGGCCATCTTCACGGGTCAGGTGGGCGCGGCGCTGGCCGCCGGCAACGTGGTGCTGGCCAAGCCGGCCGAACAGACGCCGCTGATCGCTTACCGCGCCGTGGAACTGCTGCACGAAGCGGGCGTGCCGCGCGCCGCGCTGCAATTCCTGCCCGGCCGCGGTGAAGTGGTGGGCGCCGGCTTGTGCAACGACGCCCGCGTCAAAGGCGTCATCTTCACCGGCTCGACGGAAGTGGCCCAGCTGATCAACCGCACGCTGGCGCGCCGCGCGGTGGCCGAAGGCACGGACATTCCGCTGATCGCCGAGACGGGCGGCCAGAACGCCATGATCGTCGATTCGTCGGCGCTGCCGGAACAGGTGGTGCAGGATGCGATCTCGTCCGCCTTCGACAGCGCCGGCCAGCGTTGCTCGGCCCTGCGCGTGCTGTTCCTGCAGGAGGATATCGCCGACAAGACCATCAAGATGCTCAAGGGCGCCATGCTGGAACTGAAGGTCGGCAATCCGGACCGGCTGGCGACCGACATCGGCCCCGTGATCGACGCGGAAGCGCAGCAAAACCTGCTGGGCCACATCAACCGCCTCAAGCAGACCGCCATCAGCCATTTCGCGCTGGAGCTGCCGCTCAACGTGGCCGGCACCTTCGTGCCGCCGACCGTGATGGAAATCCGCTCGCTGAGCGAATTGAAGCAGGAAGTGTTCGGCCCCGTGCTGCACGTGATCCGCTACAAGCGCGCCGATCTGCCCAAGCTGGTGGAACAGATCAACGCCAGCGGCTACGGCCTGACGCTGGGCATCCATTCGCGCATCGACGAGACCATCGAATTCATCAGCGAGCGCGCCCATGTGGGCAACATCTACGTCAACCGCAACATCGTGGGCGCCGTGGTCGGCGTGCAACCGTTTGGCGGCGAAGGCAAATCGGGCACCGGCCCGAAAGCGGGCGGCCCGCTGTATCTGAAACGGCTGCAGCGCGGCGCGGCCACCGTGGCGCGGCATGGCCACCAGGGTTCGGCGGCGCTGGACGACCTGGAGGTCTGGGCCAAACAACAGGGCAAGCAACAACTGGCCAGCATGACCGAGCAATACTGCCGGACGACCATGCTGGGCAGCACCACCGTCCTGCCGGGCCCGACTGGCGAACGCAATACCCTCCGTTATGTGGGCCGTGGCGCGATCTTGTGCGTGGCATCGACGCCCGACTGCCTGTTGAACCAGCTGGCCGCCACGCTGGCGACGGGCAATACCGCCCTGATGAGCACGGAAACGGCCTGCCTACTGCCGGCCGGCTTGCCGGTGCCGGTGATGGCGAGTGTGCGCACGTTCGCAGCGCTGGACCAGCTCGACGGTGAATTCCAGGTCGCGCTGGTGGAATCGGCGCTGGTCAACACGCTACGCCCGCAGCTGGCGGCCCGTGACGGCGCGCTGGTGGCCCTGATCGACACCAACGAAGACGGCGCCATCCCGCTATGGCGTCTGCTGGCTGAGCGCGCCCTGTGCGTCAACACGACAGCGGCCGGCGGCAACGCCAGCCTGATGACGCTGGAAGCGTAAGCGATGGCGGCCAGACGGCCGCCAGCATCTCCACATCGGGGACGTAACACTGTTGATTCAACTTCAACGGTATTACGTCCCTTTTTTATGCTGCGCGACAGAAACGCTGGAGGATGTCGAACGCGTAGGGGGAGGCCACCGTTTTGACGAAATGCATGAAGTCGGTGGCGGCGTCCTCGTTCGCTTTGTCCGAGATGGTGCGGATCACGGCGAACGGAATGCCCAGCTCGAAACAGACTTGCGCCACGGCGGCGCCTTCCATTTCCACCGCCAGCAAGGCCGGCAAGGCCGTTTTCAATTGCGCGACCTGGCCCCGCTTGCCGATGAACTGGTCGCCGCTGGCGATCAAGCCGCGGTGCAGCCGCGGTTTTTCCAGTTTGAACGCTTGCGCCGTTTCCAGGCTGATCACGCTGTCCAGGCCGTGCTCGATGCATTGCTGGCCGGCGCCAGCCACGCGATCGCTCAGTTTCACGTCCGTTTCAAAATGCGACAAGCCCGTCAACGGGATCTGATAACGCGGAAACAGGGGGCTGGCATCGAAATCATGCTGAATCAGCGATTCGGCCACCACGATATCCCCAACATTGACATTTGCGTCGGCACTTCCGGCCACGCCCGTGAACACGATGTGGGTAACTTCGAACTTTTCCACAAGGATTGCGGCTGTCATCGCGGCTGCAACCTTGCCTATACGCGATAGAACGCACACAGCGTCGATTTCCCACAACTTTCCTGCCGTGTACTCACGCATGCCGTGAACGCGCTTGCAGGGCCCTTCCATGGCTTCTATCAGCCCGTGCTGTTCTTCAGCCAGTGCGCTGATGATGCCTAAACGCATACTTTTCTGTGAATTCATCGTCCTGGAGGCGGTTCTGTCGGTGGACAACGGTCGCTTTTTCCACCGTAAGCCGTTGCTCAGTGTTTTATATAAAGATGTATATATAAACCTGATAGTAGATAGTAAACCGGCACATTTCTGTGGATAAGTAGGTAAACCATAGCAAAATCATGGTCTTAGCGCACAGACAACCGGCTGCACAAGCATTGTATCCATGGCGGATGAATTTGGGATAAAAAATTTCGTGTGCACAAGTAGCGAGTTTTCCCACATCTCATCCTGTGGATATGCAGGCGCTTATCCACAACACAGAGGCCGGAACGACGCGATTGGAGCCGTTTCTTGTCCAGCGTTGCGGTTTTGGATGTCGAGCAGGTGCTCGTAGCACGGTCTTCAGGACGACGGGTAACGTTTTTTTTTTGAGCGACCGGCGGCTTCTGCGTTTTAGTTGTTTACAAAAGTTTTATATCAAAATAGTAGTAGTAGTAAACGTGCAAATTCCTGTGGATAAGTCGGTTAACGGCTTAAAAATCATCTGTTTACGACGTAGATAAGCACTTGCATAATCGTTGTATCAGTTCAGGAGCAATTCTGTATAAAATGGCGGCCTTTGGACAAATCCGTCCTTACGCACAAGTCGTCCTGTGGATATCCAGTAACTTATCAACAGGCGAGTCATCAATCCGGCGATTTTTTGCCGCTTTTCCGTCTACAAGTAGCTGAAACGACGGTTTTTCCCCCTCAAAAAGATTTGCATGGCATGTCGCGGCTTCGATTGGCAGGTGGTTGTGCGCGTTCACCCAGCCCGATGTGGCCACCTGAAGCGATATGACGGGCTTTTTTGGATCAGTCCGATGTTGACGGGGAGTGCGACGAACGTCTGGCGGTCATCCTGGATGAGGTCAGCAAGACGAAGTTCCCTGCGTTGCGTTGGCTGGCGGTGCAGATCGGGTTCAGATCGTCGCTATGATTTTTCGTTTCGCGCGGCGTGAGCCGCGCTCGCTGGCATGACCGGATCCCGTGTTCGGTTTTTCTTCGCATCGCGTTGGCTTTGGTTTACTGTAAAGTCGTATATAAAAATAATAGTAGTTGTTAACGCGGACATGTTTCTGTGGATAAGTCCGTAATTTGAATTAGAATCAAGCGTTTGCGCGATGCATAAGCGGGCGCGTAAACCTTGTATGACCGGGGAACTGTTTTGGGATAAAAAAAAGGCTCCGGTCTTTTGTTTTGTTTACCCACATTTCGCGCCTGTGGATATCCAGAGACTTATCCACAAGAAAAACGGCCGAATTTGCCGGTTTTTTGTGCATGAACTGCCACGGGACGATGTTTCAGGAGCAAATGCATGGATTTACGGACACTTTTTCCACATCCCATCATCCAGGGACCCATGGCTGGCGGCTCCAACACCCCTGCCCAGGTCGCGGCTGCGTCGAACGCCGGCGCGCTGGGATCGCTGGGTGCTTCGCTGTTGTCGCCCGACACGCTGCGTAGCCAGGTCGCCCAGATCCGCAGCCTGACCGATCGGCCTTTCTGCCTCAATTTCTTCGTTTTACAGACCCCAGCGCCCGATGCGGCCGAGGTTGACGCCGGCATCGCCATGCTGGAGCCGGTCTGGTCGGCGCTGGGGTGGACCGCATTGCCGAAGCCGGCCAAGTGGTGCGAGGATTTCGCGGCCCAGTTCGAGGCGCTGATCGCATTAAAGCCGGCCGTCGCCAGTTTCACGTTCGGCATCCTGAGCGCGCAACAGGTGGCGCGGCTGCATGAGGCCGGCATCGCCGTGATCGGCACCATCACCACCGTGGACGAAGCGCTGGCCTGGCAGGAACGGGGGGCCGATGCCGTCATCGCATCCGGCGTGGAGGCGGGCGGCCACCGCGGCACCTTCCTCGGTCCGCAAACGGAGGCAAAGCTGACCACTTTTGAGTTATTGCCGCAAGTGGTGGCGGCCGTGCGCATTCCCGTGATCGCTGCCGGCGGCATCATGGATGGCGCCGACATCAAGCGTGCGCTGCGTGCGGGCGCCCAGGCGGTGCAGATGGGCACGGCGTTTCTCGTGACGGACGAATCGGGCATCCATCCCGCCTACAAACAGCGTTTGTTGACGGCCGGCGACCATCCGACCCGGCTCACGCGCAGTTTTTCCGGCCGTTATGCGCGCGGGCTGGACAACCGCTTCATGCAGATGATGGCGGCCGTGGAGCAACAAGTGCCACCATACCCCGTGCAAAACGCGCTCACCGGAAGTATCCGGGCGGAAGCGGCCAAGCGCGGCGATACCGAATTCATGTCGTTGTGGTGCGGCATGGGCGTGGCGCGCGCGCGTCCGATGCCGGTCGCGCAACTGGTGCGGACTTTGCTGGCGGAAATCGCGGCGGCGTGAACGCGCGGTGCGGCCGCTAGCCGGCCGTCACTTTATCGTGGAGGAGCGGCATTGGAATCAGCGGGAGAGTACGACTACATCATCGTGGGCGCCGGTTCGGCCGGTTGCGTGCTGGCCAACCGGCTCAGCCGCGACAAGGACGCCCAGGTGCTGCTGATCGAGGCGGGCGGCAAGGATGATTATGTGTGGATCCATATTCCGGTTGGCTATCTGCATTGCATCGGCAATCCGCGCACGGACTGGCTCTACCGCACCGAGGCCGACGCCGGCTTGGGCGGGCGCAGCCTGATTTATCCGCGCGGCAAAGTGCTGGGCGGCAGTTCTTCCATCAACGGCATGATTTACATGCGCGGCCAGGCCGGCGATTACGACCGTTGGGCCGCGTTGACGGGCGATCCGGGCTGGCGCTGGGATGCCGTGCTGCCCCTGTTCAAGCAAAGCGAGGATTACCACGGCGGCGCGTCGGCCATGCATGGCGCGGGCGGCGAATGGCGGGTGGAAAAGCAGCGTTTGTCGTGGAAAATCCTCGACGCGTTCCGTGACGCGGCGGAACAGGCCGGCATCGCCAGGGTCGATGATTTCAACGGCGGCGACAATGCCGGTTGCGGCTATTTCGACGTCAATCAGAAGCGGGGCATCCGCTGGAACGCATCGAAGGCTTTCCTGCGGCCCATCGCGTCGCGCCCCAACCTGACCATCATGACGGGGTGCCACGTGGAACGGTTGCTGATCGAGCCCGGTGAGCAGGGTCCGGTCTGCCGCGGTGTGCAATTCACGGGCGGCGGCACGGCGTGGACCGCGCGTGCCCGGCGCGAAACGTTGCTGAGCGCCGGCGCCATCGGGTCGCCGCAGATTCTGCAATTGTCGGGCATCGGACCGGCGCCGTTGTTAAGCGCGCATGGCATCGCACCCGTGGTCGAGCTGGCCGGCGTGGGCGGGAATTTGCAGGACCATTTGCAGTTGCGCATGGTGTACAAGGTGCGGGGGGCGAAAACCCTCAACACCATGGCCAGCACCTGGTTCGGCAAGATGAAAATTGGGCTCGAATATGCGTTGCGGCAAAGCGGGCCGATGTCGATGGCGCCGTCGCAGCTGGGCGCCTTCGCCAAATCCGATCCCGGCCTGGCCACGCCGGACCTGGAATACCACGTCCAGCCTTTGTCGCTGGAGAAATTCGGCGAGCCCTTGCACGCGTTTCCAGCCTTCACCGCCAGCGTCTGCCACTTGCGGCCCACGTCGCGCGGCCACGTGCGCATCGTCTCGGCCGATTCCCATGCGGCGCCGGCCATCGCGCCGCATTACCTGAGCACGGCGGACGACCGCAGGACGGCCGCCGCCGCGTTGGCATTGACGCGCCGCATCGTGGCCGCGCCCGCGTTGCAGGCGTTCGCGCCGGAGGAGTTCAAGCCGGGCTTGCATTGCCGGACCGAGGAGGAGCTGGCGCAGGCGGCCAGCGCCATCGGCACCACGATCTTCCATCCGGTGGGAACGTGCAAAATGGGACGGTCCGACGACGCGACGGCGGTGGTCGATTCCAGTTTGCGCGTGATCGGCGTACGGGGCTTGCGTGTGGTGGATGCGTCAATCATGCCGAATATCACTTCCGGGAACACCAACTCTCCCACTATGATGATTGCGGAGAAAGCCGCCGGCCTGATTCATGCCGCTTGGAAAACCCGGTAAGAGAATGTCGTTTTTTTCATGATTTTTGCCGCACATTTGATAGGCGTGGATCAAAAATCAATGGTAGTTATACTGTATTGTTAGCCAATTTGTTAGTGTGTATGATCTGAAAAAAATTTGTAGTTTGCAAAGAATAACTAGGAGACAGGATGTCCAGCGTTATCTTGGAAACAAAGAATTTGACCAAGGAATTCAAGGGGTTCACGGCGGTTAATGACGTGAATCTGAAGGTGCAGCGCGGCCACATCCACGCCTTGATCGGCCCCAATGGCGCGGGCAAGACGACGTGCTTCAACCTGCTGACCAAATTCCTGGTCCCCACCTCCGGCCAGATCCTGTTCAACGGCAAGGACATCACGGCCGACAAGCCTGCCCAGATCGCCCGCATGGGCGTGATCCGCTCCTTCCAGATTTCCGCCGTCTTCCCCCACCTGACCGTGCTGCAGAATGTGCGCATCGGCCTGCAACGCCAGCTCGGCACCAGCTTCAATTTCTGGCAAAGCGAACGCAGTTTGTCCAAGCTCAACGCGCGCGCGATGGAATTGCTGGCGGAAGTGGATTTGACGGAATTCGCCGACACCATCACCGTCGATATGCCCTACGGCCGCAAGCGGGCGCTGGAGATCGCCACCACGCTGGCGATGGAACCGGAACTGATGCTGCTCGATGAGCCGACCCAGGGCATGGGGCATGAGGACGTGCACCGGGTGACGGAACTGATCAAGAAAGTGTCGACCGGCCGCACCATCCTGATGGTCGAACACAACATGAAAGTGGTGTCCGGCATCTGCGACAAGATCTCCGTCCTGCAGCGCGGCGCCATGCTGGCCGAGGGCAGTTACGCGGAGGTGTCGAGCAATCCGCAGGTGATGGAAGCGTACATGGGTACGGAAGCCGCGGTGCTGGAAGGAGCGCACTGATGACGGCCGCACTGGAAATATCCAACCTGCAAGCCTGGTACGGCGAATCCCACATTTTGCACAACGTGGACCTGAAGGTGCAGCCGGGCGAGGTGGTCACGCTGCTGGGCCGCAATGGCGCCGGCCGCACGACGACCATGCGCGCCATCATGGGCCTGACGGGCGCGCGCAAGGGCTCGATCAAGGTCAACGGCGTGGAGGCGATCGGCTTGCCGACCCACAAGGTGGCCCACCTCGGCATCGGCTACTGCCCGGAGGAGCGCGGCATCTTCTCGTCGTTGTCGACCGAGGAAAACCTGATGTTGCCGCCGCATTTGGCCACCGGACAGCCGGGCATGTCGGTGGCGGAAATCTATGCGATGTTCCCCAACCTGGAGGAGCGCAAGCACAGCCAGGGCACCCGGCTGTCGGGCGGCGAGCAGCAGATGCTGGCCGTGGCCCGCATCCTGCGCACGGGCGCGCGGCTGTTGCTGCTCGATGAAATTTCCGAGGGCCTGGCGCCCGTCATCGTGCAGGGCCTGGCCCGCATGATCACCACGCTCAAGGCCAAGGGCTACACCATCGTCATGGTGGAACAGAATTTCCGTTTCGCCGCGCCGCTGGCGGATCGGTTTTATGTGATGGAACACGGGCAGATCGTGGAGACCTTTGTTGCGTCTGAATTGAGCGCCAAGATGCCGGTGTTGACCGAGCTACTGGGCGTGTAGTGCCGTTGTATTGCTGACTAACAAAACCAATCCTGAACGGAGACAAGAATATGAAACTCAAGACCATCGCCATCGCCGCCACCACCGTCTGCGCCATGGGGCTGTCCTATGCCGCGCAAGCCCAGGTTTCGGGCGATACCATCAAGATCGGTTTCATCACCGATATGTCCGGCCTGTATTCCGATATCGACGGGCCGGGCGGCGCCGAAGCGATCAAGATGGCGATCGCCGACGCCGGTGTGGTCATCCCCGGCAAGAAGGTCGAGTTCATTTCCGCCGACCACCAGAACAAGGCCGACATCGCCGCCTCCAAGGCGCGCGAGTGGTTCGACCAGCAGGGTGTGGACCTGCTGATCGGCGGCACCAACTCGGGCGCCAACCTGGCCATGGCCAAGGTCGCGGCCGAGAAGAAGAAAGTGTTCATCTCGATCGGCGCCGGCTCGGCCCGTTTGACGAACGAGGAATGCACGCCCTACACCGTGCACTACGCCTACGACACCGTGGCGCTGGCGCGCGGCACGGGCGGCGCCATCGTCAAGCAGGGCGGCAAGACCTGGTACTTCCTGACGGCCGACTACGCGTTCGGCCAGTCGCTGGAGAAGGATACGGCCGACGTGGTCAAGGCCAATGGCGGCAAGGTGCTGGGCAGCGTCAAGCATCCGCTGTCGGCCTCGGACTTCTCGTCCTTCCTGCTGCAGGCGCAATCGTCGGGCGCGCAGATCCTGGGCCTGGCCAATGCCGGCGGCGACGCCATCAACGCGATCAAGGCGGCCAACGAATTCGGCATCACCAAGAAGATGAAGCTGGCCGGCTTGCTGATGTTCATCAACGACATCCACTCGCTGGGCCTGAACCTGACCCAGAACATGTACCTGACCGACAGCTGGTACTGGGACATGAATCCCGAAACCCGCGCCTGGGCCAAGCGCTACTTCGACAAGATGAAGAAGGAACCGTCGAGCCTGCAGGCGGCCGACTATTCGGCCGTGGGCACCTACCTGAAGGCGGTCAAGGCCATGGGCACGGATGACTCGGCCAAGGTGATGGCGCATCTGAAATCGACCAAGATCAGCGACATGTACACGAAGGCCGGCGAGATCCGTCCCGACGGCCGCATGGTGCACGACATGTACCTGATGGAAGTGAAGAAGCCGTCCGAGTCCAAGTATCCATGGGACTACTACAAGGTGGCCGCCGTGGTGCCGGGCGCCCAGGCCTACGTGACCAAGGCCGAATCCAAGTGCTCGCTGTGGAAATAAGCTGACGGGGCGCGCGGCGCCCCGCCCGCATCGTGCTGTTTGCCGCCGGCCCCGCGCCGGCGGCGTTTTCCTGTTCACCCTCACCGCGCGCGGTGATACTAGACTGTGATCTCATGGATATATTCGGCGTTCCTCTGCCCGCGATGCTGAGCCAGTTGCTGCTGGGCCTGGTCAACGGCTCGTTCTACGCCATGCTGTCGCTGGGCCTGGCGGTCATCTTCGGCTTGCTGAACGTGATTAACTTTTCCCACGGCGCGCTGTACATGATGGGCGCCTTCCTGGCCTGGATGGGCATGAGCTACCTGGGCCTCAATTACTGGGTGATGCTGGTGCTGGCGCCCGTGCTGGTGGGCGCGTTCGGCATCGTCATCGAGAAGACCATGCTGCGCTGGCTCTACAAGCTGGACCACCTGTACGGCCTGCTGCTGACGTTCGGCATCACCCTGATCGTGGAGGGCGTGTTCCGCTCGTTCTACGGCGTGTCCGGCCAACCGTTCGAGGTGCCGGAACTGCTGGCCGGCGCCACCGACCTGGGCTTCATGGTGCTGCCCAACTACCGGGCCTGGGTGGTGGTGGCGTCGCTGGCCGTGTGCCTCACCACATGGTTCGTGATCGAGAAGACCAAGCTGGGCTCCTACCTGCGGGCCGGCACGGAAAACCCGAAACTGGTGGAAGCGTTCGGCGTCAACGTGCCGCTGATGGTGACCATGACCTATGGCTTCGGCGTGGCGCTGGCCGGCTTCGCCGGGGTGCTGGCGGCGCCCATCATCCAGGTGTCGCCGCTGATGGGCTCCAACCTCATCATCGTCGTGTTCGCCGTCGTGGTGATCGGCGGCATGGGTTCCATCATGGGCTCCATCCTCACCGGCCTGGGACTGGGCGTGATCGAAGGTTTGACGCGCGTCTACTACCCCGAAGGATCGGCCACGGTGGTGTTCGTGGTGATGATCATCGTGCTGCTGCTGCGTCCCGCCGGCCTGTTCGGCAAAGAAAAATAAAGAGGTCACGCATGAACAAGAATACAGGCTACGCAATCGCCTTCGCCATCGCCCTGGCCGCGCCGTTCGTCGGCTATCCGGTGTTCCTGATGAAGCTGCTGTGCTTCTCGCTGTTCGCGTGCGCGTTCAATCTGCTGATCGGTTTCACGGGCCTGCTGTCGTTCGGCCACGCGGCCTTCTTCGGCGCGGCCGGCTATGTGGCCGGCAACGCGCTCAAGGTGTGGGGGCTGCCGGTCGAGCTGGGGCTGCTGGCGGGGGCGGGCGCGGCCGCCGTCGTCGGGCTCGTGATGGGCGCGCTGGCCATCCGTCGCCAGGGGATCTACTTCTCGATGATCACGCTGGCGCTGGCGCAGATGGTGTACTTCGGCTGCCTGCGCGCGGGCGAGCTGACCGGCGGCGAGGATGGCTTGCAGGGTGTTCCACGTGGAAAGCTGCTGGGCATGCTCGATCTGGACAATGACCTGGCGCTGTACTACGTGGTGCTGGCCATCGCCGTGGGTGGTTTCGCGCTGATTGTGCGCACCGTGCATTCGCCGTTCGGACAGGTGCTCAAAGCCATCAAGGAGAACGAGCCGCGCGCCATTTCGCTCGGCTACGACGTGGACAGGTACAAGCTGCTGGCCTTCGTGCTGTCGGCCACGCTGGCCGGGCTGGCGGGCGCCACCAACACGCTGGTGCAGGGCTTCGAGACGCTGACGGACGTGCACTGGAGCATGTCCGGCCTGGTGATCCTGATGACGCTGGTAGGGGGCATGGGCACGCTGGCCGGCCCCATCCTGGGCGCCATGATCATCATCGCGCTGGAGAACAAGCTGGGCGACCTGGGCGGCTTTTTGGCCGGCCACACCGGCATCGACTGGTTCAACCAGCTGGGTGATGCCGTGAGCATGGTGACGGGCTTGATCTTCGTGGCCTGCGTGTTGTTGTTCCGGCGCGGCATCGTCGGGGAGTTTGTGGCCCGCTTCGGGGCCAACGGCGGCGGCAAGCACGCCTGATGTAGCAACCGGCGCCGGACTTCCTGTCCGGCGTTTTTTCTTGCAATATTGTCTTTGTATCTAGCTTCTGGCCTGGATGGGCGAACTCGTCCCTGACCTGCCTGCACGGGCCGGAAATCCACTTCGAACCGAAGAAAGAGGAAGACATGAAACGCACACTGACGAAATTCGCCGCGCTGGCCGGCGCCGGCGCGGCGCTGGCCTCCTGCGGCAGCAACGAGCACATGCCCGACGAGCTGAACACGCTGCCGTCCTATCTGGGCGCCATCACCAGCACCACCTACGACGGCGCCAGCGATGACTTGCTGACGGGCGGCCTGGGCAAGACCGGGCTGGCGGCCGCCGCGCCGGCCTACGCCGATCCCCTCAATCCCACCGCCGCGGAACTGCGCCGCAACGCGATCTGGGCCAACTACCGGGCCGTGCTCGACATCAACGCCAACAGCGGCTACGGCACGCTGTACGGCCCCAATGTGGACGCCAAGGGCAATGTGACGACCAGCGAAGGCAAGGTGGCCGGCACCGAGTACCTGGCCTATGCCGACGATGGCACCGGCAACCAGAACGTGACGCTGATGGTGCAGGTGCCGGCCGGCTTCGATCCCGACCATGCCTGCATCGTCAGCGGCACGTCGAGCGGCTCGCGCGGCGTGTACGGCGCCATCGGCAGCGCCGGCGAATGGGGGCTGAAGAACAATTGCGCGGTCGCCTATGCCGACAAGGGCAGCGGCACCGGCCTGTACACGTTCGACGACGACAGCGTGAACTTGCAGAACGGCGTAAGGGCCACGCGCACGGCCGCCGGCAAGAACGGCAATTTCGCGCCGGTGCTGAGCGATGCCGACCGGGCCGCGTTCGCCAAACTGACGGGCCGCGTCGCCTTCAAGCATGCCCACTCGCAACAGAATCCGGAGAAGGATTGGGGCAAGTTCACGCTGCAGGCGATGGAATTCGCGTTCTACGTGCTCAATGAAAAGTACGGCGTGCTGGCGTCGGACAACAAGAGCCACATCGTGCGCCTCACGCCGCACAACACGGTGACGATCGCGTCGAGCATCTCGAACGGCGCCGGTTCCGCGCTGCTGGCGGCGGAGCAGGACACCAAGGGCCTGATCGGGGGCGTGGCGGCGACCGAGCCGCAGATCCAGCCCAAGACCACGACCGGCTATACCGTGCGGCAGGGCGGCACCCCGGCGACGGCCCAGGGCAAGTCGCTGTTCGACTACTCCACCTATGCCGCGCTGTACCAGCCCTGCATCGCCGGCAGCGCGGTACGCTGCACCGCGCTCACGGCCAAGGGCTTGCTGGTGGCGGGCGATCTGGCCGCCCAGCAGGCCGACGCCAAGGCGCGCCTGAAAGCCTACGGCTGGCTGCCCGATTCGGACGTGCTGCAGGCGGCCCATGCCGGCACCAACATCCTGGTGGCGGTGACGTACGCAAATGCGTACGGCAAGTTCTCCGTCACGGACAAGGTGTGCGGCTTCTCGTTCGCGCAGGTCGACGCGACGGGCTTGCCGGTGGCGTTCACGGCCGCGCAGAAGGCGTCCAGCTACGCCACCCAGAACGGCATCATCGGCAGTGTGATCTATGAGAACTCGGCGGACGGCATCCCCAAGGTGTACACGGCCGGCATCTCGCCCAGCAACGGTCAGGCCGACCAGTCGCTTGACGGTTTCCTGTGCCTGCGCGCGTTGGCCACGGGCATGGACCCGGTCACCGGCGGCGTGCTGGACGTGGGCTTGCAGGCGCAGAGCGCGCGCGTGCGGGCCGGCATGGCCGAGGTGGCCGCGACCGGCAATCTGCATGGCAAACCCGCCATCATCGTGCAGGGCCGCAGCGACACGCTGATTCCCGTCAACCACGCATCGCGCGCCTACCTGGGCCTGAACGCGGCGGCGGAGGGCGCCACCAGCAAGCTGCGCTACATTGAAGTGACCCACGCCAATCACTTCGACTCGTTCACCAACGCGCTGCCGGCCAATATCGTGCCCTTGCATGTCTACCTGTTCCGGGCGCTCGACGCGATGTACGCCAGCCTCAAGACCGGCTCGTCGTCGTCCTTGCCGCCGTCGCAGGTCGTGCGGACGGTGACGCGGGCCGATGCCACCACGCCGATCACCATCGCCAACGTGCCGCCGATCGCCGCGACGCCGGCCGCCGGTGACGCGATCAATGTGACGGGAACGGTGGTGGACGTGCCGAACTGAGACGGGCTCGGTTGAAGTGGGGCGGGGGACGTAACAGGTGTTACGTCCCCTTTTTCTTGATGGCGTTACGGTCGCATTTCGTTAGAGCGCGGCGGCGTAGATGGCGCGGGCGTCGGCGCGGGTGACGGGGCGCGGGTTGTTGCCGAGCAGCCGGGTCTGCAACATGGCTTCGTCGGCCAGGCGGTCGAGGTCGCTCTCCTGGATGCCGACTTGCTGCAAGGTGCGTTCTATCCCCGTGATGATGGCAAATTGTTGCAATGCAATAATCAGCGCTTCCGTTCGTGCTTCCTCGCTGCCGCTCGCCTGCGGCACGACGATGGCCGCCAGTTCCGCGTACAGGCCGCTCGCTTGCGGCGCGTTGAAGCGCAGCACGTGCGGCAGCACGAGCGAGTTCGACAGGCCGTGTGGCACGTGGAACAGCCCCCCGATCGGATAGGCCAGCGCGTGCACGGCGGCCACGGGCGCGTTGGAGAACGCCTGCCCGGCCAGCATCGCGCCCAGCAGCATGGCCTGGCGCGCCGCCAGGTCGCCGCCGTTCTCGCAGGCGTGGATCAGGTTGGCCGACAGCAGGCCGAGCGCCTGCCGGGCCAGCATGTCGGACACGGGATTCTTCTTGTGGCGGCTGGTGTAGGCTTCGATCGCATGCACCATGGCGTCGATGCCGGTGGCGGCCGTCACCATGGCGGGCAGGCCCAGCGTCAGCTCCGCGTCGAGGATGGCCAGGTCAGCGTACAGCTGCGGCGCGACGATGCCCATCTTGGTGGTGGCGCCGGTGGTGACGATGGCGATGTTGGTGACCTCCGACCCGGTGCCGGCCGTGGTGGGAATCTGCACCAGCGGCAGCCGCGTGCCGCTGACATTGCCGATGCCGTAGATGGCGCTCAATTGCTGGCTATCGTCGGCCAGCACGGCGATCAGCTTGGCCACATCCATCGAACTGCCGCCACCGAAGCCGATGATGATGTCGCTCTCGTCGGCGCGCGCGGCGGCGACGGCTTCCTGTATCACCTGTTCGGGCGGGTCGGACACCACGTCGGAATACACGCGCACATGCAGGCCGGCCGCTTGCAGGCTGGCCATCGGCGTGTCCACCAGGCCGGTCTTGAGGAAGCCGGGGTCGGTGACGAGCAGGGCGCGGCGGGCGGTGGGGAAGCGCTGGCTGAGCAGTTCGCCCAGCTGGCGCGTGGCGCCCGGTTCGGAAATGATCTGTGGGACGGTGCTGAATGCGAACGCTGGAATATCGTGCATGGCTGTTTCCGCAGGTTATGGATTTCACATGAAGCTTACACCAAGCAGGCAACTATGCGTAATCGGCATGGGGCTGCCTGTTGGTTTGATGGGGCCCGGCCTTGCCGACGCGGCTGAACGGTCTGGCCGGGGCCATGCCCATGGCTCGTCCTGGAAGGTAACTATGCAGGATCGGCATGAGCTTTGCGCGGGGCGTGACGCATTTCTTCCGTACAATATGGCCCTTGTTTTCTTGTTTAGATAGGGCGGGCGATGGTTGATTATCTGGTGTTGGGTGTGGCTGCGTTCGGCGCGGGACTGGTGGATGCGGTGGTGGGCGGCGGCGGCCTGATTCAGATTCCGGCCCTGTTCTCGGTGTTCCCGAACATGGCGCCGGCCACGCTGATCGGCACCAACAAGCTGGCCAGCATCTGCGGCACCAGCGTGGCGGCGGCCAGCTATGCGCGCCGCGTCAAGATCGCCTGGTCGACGGCGGCGCCGGCGGCCATCGCGGCGCTGGTGTTCGCGTTCGCGGGCGCCTACACGGTGACCAAGGTGTCGCCCGATTTCATGCGCGCGCTGCTGCCGTTCATCCTGCTGGCGGTGGCCGTCTACACCTTCGCGCGCAAGGATCTGGGCAGCGTGCATGCGCCCATGCACAGCGGCGCCAAGGAACAGGCGCTGGCGCTGGGCGTCGGCGCCTGCATCGGTTTCTACGACGGCTTCTTTGGCCCGGGCACGGGCAGCTTCCTCGTGTTCCTGTTCGTGCGCGTGTTCGGCTTCGATTTCCTGGGCGCGTCGGCCGTGGCCAAGATCGTCAACGTGGCCTGCAACTTCGCGGCGCTGCTGTGGTTCGGCTACAGCGGCCACCTGGTCTGGCAACTGGGCGCGATGATGGCCGTGGCCCAGATAGGCGGCTCCATCGTCGGCTCGCGCATGGCGCTCAAACACGGCAGCGGATTCGTGCGCAAGCTGTTCCTGGTGGTGGTGGCGGTGCTGATCTGCAAGACCGGCTACGACGCCATCCTCCGCTTAGCATAGATTGTTCCACGTGGAACATGGGGCGCCACCGGAAGGGGCGCCCTTTTTTGTTTTTCGCGTGCCAAAAATCGTCACACTTGGCTCACTTCGGCGCTGTTCCACGTGGAACAATTTATGCCCGGTTTGATGAAAATTTGTGCTGAAAAAATTCGCAGCTGGAAAAAGACTCTATAATCTGACCTCAATCCCTTCGCATTTACCAATTCCATCATGTTATTTCCTACTGAATTCGACGTCATCGTGGTCGGCGGTGGTCACGCCGGTACCGAGGCCGCCCTCGCTTCCGCCCGCATGGGGCAGAAGACTCTGCTGTTGACGCACAACATAGAGACGCTGGGCCAGATGTCGTGCAACCCGTCCATCGGCGGCATCGGCAAAGGCCATCTGGTCAAAGAAGTCGACGCCATGGGCGGTGCGATGGCCATCGCCACCGACGAGTCGGGCATCCAGTTCCGCATCCTCAATTCCTCCAAAGGCCCCGCCGTGCGCGCCACCCGCGCCCAGGCCGACCGCATGTTGTACAAGCAGGCCATCCGTTCGCGGCTGGAGAACCAGCCCAACCTGTGGCTGTTCCAGCAGGCCGTGGACGACCTGATGGTGGAGGGCGACCGCGTGGTCGGCGCCGTCACCCAGATCGGCCTGAAGTTCGCGGCGCGCGCCGTGGTGCTGACGGCCGGCACTTTCCTCGACGGTAAGATCCACGTCGGCCTGCAAAACTACTCGGCCGGCCGCGCCGGCGACCCGCCCGCGATCTCGCTGTCGGCCCGCCTGAAGGAACTGAAGCTGCCGCAGGGCCGCCTCAAGACCGGCACGCCGCCGCGCATCGACGGCCGCAGCATCGACTTCGCCGCCATGACGGAACAGCCGGGCGATCTCGATCCGGTGCCGGTGTTCTCCGTCATGGGCAACGCGGCCATGCACCCGCGCCAGATGCCGTGCTGGGTCACGCACACCAACAGCCAGACGCACGACATCATCCGCGCCGGCCTGGACCGCAGCCCCATGTACACGGGCGTGATCGAGGGCGTCGGCCCCCGTTACTGCCCGTCCATCGAGGACAAGATCCACCGCTTCTCGTCCAAGGAATCGCACCAGATCTTCCTGGAGCCGGAAGGCTTGACCACCAATGAGTTCTATCCGAACGGCATCTCCACCAGCCTGCCATTCGACGTGCAGCTGAACCTGGTGCGCTCGATGAAGGGCATGGAGAACGCCTTCATCCTGCGTCCCGGCTATGCCATCGAATACGATTATTTCGACCCGCGCGGCCTGAAGGCGTCGCTGGAAACCAAGGCCATCTCCGGCCTGTATTTCGCGGGCCAGATCAACGGCACCACCGGCTACGAGGAAGCGGCCGCGCAAGGCATGCTGGCCGGCATCAACGCGGCCCTGCAGACGTCGGGCCGCGAGGCGTGGACGCCGGGCCGTTCCGAAGCCTACCTCGGCGTGCTGGTCGACGACCTCGTCACCCAGGGCGTGCAGGAACCGTACCGCATGTTCACCAGCCGCGCCGAGTACCGCCTGAGCCTGCGTGAGGACAATGCCGACATGCGCCTGACGGAAATCGGCCGCAAGCTCGGCTGCGTGGGCGACGCCCAGTGGGCAGCGTTCGACCGCAAGCGCGAAGCCGTGGCGCAAGAGCTGGAACGGCTGCGTTCCACGTGGGTCAACCCGCGCATCCTGGCGGCGGCGGAATCGGAGCGCGTGATCGGCCAGGCCATCGAGCGCGAGTATTCGCTGGCCGACCTGCTGCGCCGTCCCGGTGTCGCCTACGATAAGCTGATGAGCATGTCCGGCGTGGATGGCCGCGAGCTGGCCGGTCCCGGCGTGAGCGACGATGCCGTGCGCGAGCAGGTGGAAATCCAGCTCAAGTATTCGGGCTATATCGACCGCCAGACGCGCGAAGTGGAGCGCCACGAGCACTACGAAAACCTCAAGCTGCCGGAAGCGTTCAACTACCTGGACATCACGGCCCTGTCGGTGGAAGTGCGGCAAAAGCTGCACGCGCAGCGGCCCGAAACGTTGGGTCAGGCGTCGCGCATTTCCGGCGTGACGCCGGCCGCCATTTCGCTGCTGCTGGTGCATTTGAAGAAGGCCGGTTACGGCGGCTTCGCCACCCTCAAGGATGAGGTGGCTTGATGAAGGTGTTCGACCGTAACGCGCTGTCGCAGGTACTGAACGACGGCATCAAGGCCATGCACCTGGACCTGGGTGCGCAGCAGGTGGAACAGCTGCTCGACTACCTGGCGCTGCTGAACAAGTGGAACAGTGTGTACAACCTGACGTCGGTGCGCGATCCGATGCAGATGGTGACCTTGCACGTGCTCGATTCGCTAGCCGCCGTGCCCGCCTTCGCGGGCGCGCGCAACGTGCTGGACGTGGGCGCGGGCGGCGGCTTGCCCGGCATCGTGCTGGCCATCGCGCGGCCGGACATGAAAGTGTCGATGATCGACACCGTGCACAAGAAAACGGCCTTCCTCAACCAGGTGAAGGCGGAGCTGGGGCTGGCCAACGTGACCGTGTACACGATGCGGGTGGAACAGCTGCAGGTCAAGCAGCCGTTCGACGTGATCACCTCGCGGGCCTTCGCGGACCTGTCCGACTTCGTCAACTGGTCGGGGCACCTGCTGGAGCAGGGCGGCCAGTTCATCGCCTTGAAAGGGGTGGCCCCGGCCGAGGAGCGCGAGCGACTGCCAGCGCCATGGAAAGTGAGCAAATTGCAGCCTTTGGAGGTGCCGGGGCTGGGCGCGGAGCGCCATCTGGTGTTCATCGCCAAAACTGAGTAAACGATTTATAAGGTATAAATGGTTTATTCAGTATAAACAGTATAAATCGTTTATACCGTAGTAATAGTATAAATAATATTAATCGTATCGCCGGACATCCCACGAGGGTGGCCGCGCAGATACGGCAACTCCTGATAAGAATATACATGGCGAAAATTTTTTGCGTAGCGAATCAAAAGGGCGGCGTGGGCAAGACCACCACCAGCGTCAACCTGGCGGCCGGCCTGGCCAAGCTGGACCAGCGCGTGCTGCTGGTGGACCTGGACCCGCAGGGTAACGCCACCATGGGCGCCGGCATCAACAAGGCAGGACTGAAGGCCTCCACCTACGAGGTGATGCTGGGCGAGTCCGATGTCGCCAGCGCGCGCCAGCGTTCGGAGGCGGGGCGCTTCGACGTGCTGCCGTCCAACCGCGAACTGGCCGGCGCCGAGGTGGAGATGGTGGAGCTCGACAATCGCGAGCGCCGCCTCAAGGATGCGCTGGCGCTGGTCGACAAGGACTACGAGTTCATCCTGATCGATTGCCCGCCCGCGCTGTCGATGCTGACGCTGAACGGCCTGTGCGCCGCGCACGGCGTGATCATCCCCATGCAGTGCGAGTACTACGCGCTGGAGGGCTTGTCGGACCTGGTCAACACCATCAAGAAGGTGCACGCCAACCTGAATCAGGACTTGAAGATCATCGGCCTGCTGCGCGTGATGTTCGATCCGCGCATGACGCTGTCGCAGCAAGTGTCGGCCCAGCTCGAGCAGCACTTCGGCGACAAGGTATTCAACACCATCATCCCGCGCAACGTGCGGCTGGCCGAAGCGCCGTCGTATGGTCTGCCGGGCGTGACGTTCGATCCATCCTCGAAGGGCGCGCAGGCATACATCGCGTTCGGCGCCGAGATGGTGGAACGCATCAAGAAAATGTAAGGGACGTTTTTAGCATGGCAACCAAAAAACTCAAGGGCCTCGGTCGCGGCCTGGACGCGCTGCTTGGCGGTGACGGCGATCTGAACAATCCGGCGCTGGGCACGCCATCCGAATTGCCCGTCTCGCAAATGCAGGCCGGCAAGTACCAGCCCCGGACCCGCATGGACGAGGGCGGCCTGCAGGAACTGGCCGCCTCGATCAAGACCCAGGGCATCATGCAACCGATCCTGGTGCGTCCGGTGGGCAAGGACAAGGCCAGCGGCCAGACCAGGTACGAGATCATCGCCGGCGAGCGCCGCTTCCGCGCCGCACAAATCGCGGGCCTGGAACAGCTGCCGGTGCTGGTGCGCGATGTGGACGACCAGGCCGCCGCCGCCATGGCGCTGATCGAGAACATCCAGCGCGAGGACTTGAATCCGCTGGAGGAAGCGCAGGGCATCCACCGCCTGATCACGGATTTCAGCTTCACCCATGAACAGGCGGCCACGGCCGTCGGCCGTTCGCGCAGCGCCGTCAGCAATCTGCTGCGCCTGATGAATCTGGCAACGCCGGTGCAAACCATGCTGATGGCGGGCGACATCGACATGGGCCATGCGCGCGCGCTGCTGGCCGTGGACGCGGCCACCCAGATCACGCTGGCCAACCTGGTGGTGGCCAAGCGTCTTTCGGTGCGGGAAACGGAAAAGCTGGTCAACAAGACGCTGGAGGAGCAGAAGGCCCAGCCGTCCGAAAAAGCCCAGAAGGAGAAGTCGGGCGACATCCTGCGGCTGGAGGAGGAACTGTCCGACGCGCTGGCCACGCCGGTCGTGTTCAAGATGGGCACCAAGGGCCGTGGTCAAATGATCATCGACTTCGCCGACCTCGACATCCTCGACGGCGTGCTGGCCCGCTTGCGCGCCTGACCCGCGGCGCGGCAGACATGCCATAAAAACAAGGCGCCTCCGGGCGCCTTGTTTTTTGATATTCAGTTGCCTTAACTATTGCTTCACAGATAACATGGCGGCCTGCAGTGCCAAAATGAAATGTTACTGTTGGATAAATCCCACCGTGGCGACATTTCTGCCCGAATTTGTTGCAAACCGGCCCCGCTGTCAGTTTCACATAAGCAAAAACCCATAAAATACCGGCTCGACATCAGCGCCCCAAAAAGGTGCAAACTTTAGTTATATGGTTCTAAAAGCGTCTCTTTCAAGCCGCAAATGCTCTGCTGCGGTGCAGCAATGTTTGACGCTAGTACGTAAAGACACTTATAATCCCGTGTCTTTGGTATATCGGCATCTCTAGGAAACCGGCTCGTGAGTGATACAACACAAAGTATTTCGCGGCCCGTGTACCGAGTTGTCGCCCTCCAGTTGGTTATCGCCACTGGATTTTCGTTGCTCGTGGGAACCATGGGCGGCGCGCTGAAAGGTTGGTCGGCCGCATACGGCGGAGGGATCGCAGTCATCGGGAGTCTGATGTACGCGATGATCGTCGCGGGCGGCTCAAATGACGCCAACCGAGCATTTCGGACGCATATCCGCGCCGAAGTCGTAAAGATTTTTATCACGGTAGTGCTGTTCGTACTGGCACTGGCGCTGTTTCAGTCGGCCTCTTGGTTATGGCTGATCTTAGGTTTCGCGGTGGCAACCCTGGCTTACTGGTTTTCACTGCTCGCAGTTTAATCACCAAAATCTATTACTTATATGACCACAGAACACGCTGTTGAGGCGGCCCACGGGGCGCCGGCGAATGCCACCGAATACATTCAACACCACCTGAGCCACCTGCACGACACCAATGGCATGTGGAATCTGGACACGTTCTGGATTTCCGCTTTCCTGGGCCTGGTGTTCCTGGGTGTGTTCTGGCTTGCTTCGCGTCGCGCCACGGCCGGCGTGCCGGGCAAGCTGCAAAACTTCGTCGAAGCCGTGATGGAACTGGTCAACGACGTCGTCAATTCCGCTTTCCACGCCAAGAGCAACGTGATCGCGCCGCTGGCCATCACCATCTTCGTGTGGGTCTGGCTGCTCAACGCCATGGACTTCCTGCCGGTCGACCTGCTGCCCAAGCTGTTCAGCTTCGTGGGCGTGCACAAGCTGCGCGTGGTGCCCACGGCCGACGTCAATCACACCTTCGGCATGTCGTTCGGCGTCATGCTGTGCATTATTGGTTTCTCGATCAAGGCCAAGAGCCTGGGCGGCTGGTTCAAGGAACTGCTGACGGCGCCATTCCACGCGCATGGCTTCATGGCCATCGTGCTGGCGCCCGTCAACTTCATCTTCCAGATGATCGAGCTGCTGGCAAAACCACTGTCGTTGTCGCTGCGACTGTTCGGCAATATGTACGCCGGCGAACTGATCTTCATTCTGATCGCTCTGCTGCCATGGTGGGCGCAGTGGCTGCTCGGTGGTCCATGGGTCATCTTCCACATCCTGGTGGTGACTCTGCAAGCGTTTGTGTTTATGGCGTTGACTGTTGTGTACCTGAGCCTCGCGGTTGAGAAGCACTAAGCAACAAATCATTTTCATTTTTTGGTATCTGTAGTCTTTTTTAAAATCTTAGGAGAAATAAATGCAAGCTCTGATCGCACAAGTACAAGGCATGACCGTTCTGGCAGCAGCTATCATCATCGGCCTGGGCGCCATCGGCACCGCACTCGGTTTCGCCATTCTGGGCGGCAAGTTCCTGGAAGCGTCGGCACGTCAACCTGAACTGATGCCACAACTGCAAACCAAACTGTTCGTTATCGCCGGTCTGCTGGACGCGATCTCGATGATCGGCGTCGGTGTTGCCCTGCTGTACACCTTCAACAACCCGTTCCTGACCGCCGTCATCGCCGCTGCTGGTAAGTAATCTGCTCCAACCCTAGGAGAAACTTTTAGTTAGGAGCAAAGGTATGGACATCAATATGTCGCTCATCGGCCAGATGATCACCTTCGCGGTGTTGGTCTGGGTTTCGATGAAGTTCGTATTTCCAGCGCTGAACACGGCGCTGGATGAGCGTGCCAAGCGTATCGCCGACGGTCTGGCCGCCGCCGACCAAGGCCAGCAAGCCATGGTCGTGGCAGAGAAGCGTGCGGCCGAAGCACTGGCCGGTGCACGCGAAGAAGCTTCGCAGCGCGTTGCGGACGCCGAAAAGCGTGCCCAACTGGTCGCGGAAGAAATCAAAGCGAACGCACAAGCCGAAGCGGACCGCATCATTGCGCAAGCCAAGGCAGACGCCGATCAGCAAGTGGCCAAGGCTCGCGAAGCACTGCGCGCTCAGGTGGCTGACCTGGCTGTCAAGGGCGCCGAGCAAATCCTGAAGCGCGAAGTATCGGCAGCGGCCCACGCCGAACTGCTGTCGCGCCTGGCTGTCGAGCTGTAATCATGGCAGAAAACGCAACCGTCGCCCGTCCCTACGCGGAAGCCCTGTTCCGCGTAGCCCAAGCAGGTAAGGAATCGTTCAGCCTCGCGGCGTGGTCCGAACTGGTGTCCGAATTGGCCCAGATCGGTACCCACCCCGAGGTACAAGCGTTCGCCCGCAATCCGAAAGTGTCGGAGAGCGATGTGATCGCCGCTATCGCCGCCCTGGTGAAGTCGCCGCTGAATACGGAAGCCAAGAACTTCCTGGCGATGCTGGTCGAGAATGGCCGCATCAGTCTGCTGCCGGAAATCGGCGCGCAATTCCAGCTGTTGAAGAACAGCGTGGAAGGTGCGGCGGATGCAGCCATCTCCAGCGCCTTCGAGCTGAGCGCGGCGCAAGTGGCCGAGCTGGTCGCGACGCTGGAAAAGAAATTCAGCCGCAAGCTCAATCCGGCCGTCACGGTTGATCCATCGCTGATCGGTGGCGTGCGCGTGGTGGTGGGCGATGAAGTGCTCGACACTTCGGTCCGCGCCAAGCTGCAGCAAATGCGTGCTGCGCTGGTGGCCTAAGGGACCGCCCGCTTAGAACAGATTCTTCCCCTCGCGCAAGCTGAGAGAAACACTTTTAGGAGTTAGTATGCAACTCAACCCATCTGAAATCAGCGAGCTGATCAAGAGCCGGATCCAAGGCCTTGATGGCGGCGCTGAAGTGCGCAACCAAGGCACGGTTATTTCCGTCGCCGACGGTATCTGCCGCATCCACGGCCTGTCCGAAGTGATGCAAGGCGAGATGCTGGAATTCCCTGGCAACACCTTCGGTCTGGCGATGAACCTGGAGCGCGACTCCGTCGGCGCCGTGATTCTGGGTGCTTACGAGCACATCTCGGAAGGCGACACGGTCAAGTGCACCGGCCGCATTCTGGAAGTGCCGGTCGGTCCTGAACTGCGCGGCCGTGTGGTCAACGCACTGGGCCAGCCGATCGACGGCAAAGGCGCCGTGGAAGCCAAGCTGACTTCGCCGATCGAGAAGATCGCCCCCGGCGTGATCGCCCGTGAATCCGTGTCGCAGCCTATGCAGACCGGCCTGAAGTCGATCGACGCCATGGTGCCTATCGGCCGCGGCCAGCGTGAGCTGATCATTGGCGACCGCCAGACCGGTAAGTCGGCTGTCGCCGTCGATGCGATCATCAACCAAAAAGGCCAGGGCATGACGTGTATCTACGTCGCCATCGGTCAAAAAGCATCGACCATCAAGAACATCGTGCGTTCGCTGGAACAGCACGGCGCCATGGAGTACACCATCGTTGTGGCCGCATCGGCCGCCGAATCGGCCGCCATGCAGTACATCTCGGCCTACTCCGGCTGCACCATGGGCGAATACTTCCGCGACCGCGGCGAAGACGCCCTGATCGTCTACGATGACCTGTCCAAGCAAGCCGTCGCCTACCGTCAGATCTCGCTGCTGCTGCGCCGCCCACCAGGCCGCGAAGCGTACCCAGGCGACGTGTTCTACCTGCACTCGCGTCTGCTGGAACGCGCGGCCCGCGTCAACGCCGACTACGTCGAAGCCTTCACCGGCGGCGCAGTCAAGGGCAAGACCGGCTCGCTGACCGCACTGCCGATCATTGAAACCCAGGCAGGCGACGTGTCGGCCTTCGTGCCAACCAACGTGATTTCGATCACCGACGGTCAGATCTTCCTGGAAACCTCGCTGTTCAACTCGGGTATCCGTCCTGCGATCAACGCCGGTATCTCCGTGTCGCGCGTCGGTGGCGCCGCCCAGACCAAGGTCATCAAAAACCTGTCCGGCGGTATCCGTACCGACCTGGCGCAGTACCGTGAACTGGCTGCGTTCGCGCAGTTCGCTTCCGACCTGGACGAATCGACCCGCAAGCAGCTGGACCGTGGCGCCCGCGTGACGGAACTGCTGAAGCAGGCCCAGTACTCGCCGCTGTCGATCTCGCTGATGGCCGCCTCGCTGTTCGCCGTGAACAAGGGCTACCTGGACGACGTCGCCGTCAAGAAAGTACTGCCATTCGAAGCCGGTCTGCATTCGTACCTGAAGACCAAGCAAGCTGCGCTGCTGGCCAAGATCGAAGAAACCAAGCAACTGGACAAGGACGGCGAAGCTGCGCTGTCGGCCGCCATTGCTGATTTCAAGAAATCCGGCGCATTTTAAGCATACGGCGGCCCCCCGTCACGACGGCGGGCCGCCCCCAGCGCAGAAGGAGTAAGGACTCATGGCAGTAGGCAAAGAGATACGTGGCAAGATCAAGAGCGTAGAGAATACGAAGAAGATCACCAAGGCGATGGAAATGGTCGCCGCATCGAAAATGCGCAAGGCGCAGGATCGCATGCGCGCCGCCCGTCCCTACAGTGACAAGATTCGTAATATCGCCGCCAATCTGGCGACCGCCAATCCGGAATACACGCACCCGTTCCTCGCTGAAGAGCAGAGCACGGCGGCAAAGGCAGTGGGCTTCATCATCGTCACGACCGACAAGGGTCTGTGCGGTGGCTTGAACACCAACGTGCTGCGCCTGGTGACGACCAAGTCGCGCGAGCTGGAAACGGCTGGCAACAAGATTGTAGCGGTAGCTATCGGTAACAAGGGTTTGGGGTTTTTGAATCGCGTAGGCGTTCCTGTGGTGGCCCAGGCCACCCAGATCGGCGACACGCCGCACCTGGACAAGCTGATCGGACCTGTCAAGGTCATGCTCGAGCAGTTCCAGAACGGCCAGCTCGACGCCGTCTACCTGTGCTACACCAAATTCATCAACACGATGAAGCAGGAACCGATGGTGGAGCAGCTGCTGCCCCTGCCAGCGGGCAAGAAGCAGGCCGACAAAGGTAACCATTCGTGGGATTACATTTACGAGCCCGACGCTGCGACCGTGATCGATGAGCTGCTGGAGCGCTATGTGGAAGCGCTGGTGTACCAGGCGGTGGCGGAAAACCTGGCGTCCGAGCAATCGGCGCGTATGGTGGCGATGAAGTCGGCCAGCGACAACGCAGGCAATGTGATCGGCGAACTGAAGCTGATCTACAACAAGACGCGCCAAGCTGCGATTACCAAAGAACTCTCTGAAATCGTTGCCGGTGCGGCTGCGGTTTAAATACGAATTTAACTATATTTGAAGGAACGAACATGGCTGATGGCAAAATCGTTCAGTGTATCGGCGCTGTGGTGGACGTTGAGTTTCCACGCAACGCGATGCCCAAGGTATTCGATGCCTTGAAAATGGAAGGCTCCGAGCTGACCCTGGAAGTTCAACAACAGCTGGGCGACGGCGTGGTCCGTACCATTGCTCTGGGTTCGTCCGACGGTCTGCGTCGCGGCATGAGCATCCAGAACACCGGCAAGCCGATCATGGTGCCCGTGGGTAAAGCAACCCTGGGCCGCATCATGGACGTGCTGGGCAACCCGATCGACGAATGCGGCCCGGTCGCGCACGACCAGCTGGCTTCGATCCACCGCACGCCACCTGCCTACGACGAGCTGTCGCCATCGCAGGATCTGCTGGAAACCGGCATCAAGGTGATCGACCTGGTGTGCCCGTTCGCCAAGGGCGGTAAAGTGGGTCTGTTCGGCGGTGCAGGTGTGGGCAAGACCGTGAACATGATGGAACTGATCAACAACATCGCTAAAGCGCACTCGGGTCTGTCCGTGTTCGCCGGTGTCGGTGAGCGTACCCGTGAAGGTAACGACTTCTACCACGAAATGGCCGACGCCAAAGTGGTGGACCTGGAAAACCCCGCCAACTCGAAAGTGGCGATGGTCTACGGTCAGATGAACGAACCACCAGGCAACCGTCTGCGCGTGGCGCTGACCGGCCTGACGATCGCGGAATCGTTCCGTGACGAAGGCAAGGACGTGCTGTTCTTCGTCGACAACATCTACCGCTTCACGCTGGCCGGTACCGAAGTGTCGGCACTGCTGGGCCGTATGCCTTCCGCCGTGGGTTACCAGCCTACCCTGGCCGAAGAGATGGGCCGTCTGCAAGAGCGCATCACCTCGACCAAGACCGGTTCGATCACCTCGATCCAGGCCGTGTACGTCCCTGCGGATGACTTGACCGACCCGTCGCCAGCGACCACCTTCGGTCACTTGGATTCGACCGTCGTGCTGTCGCGTGACATCGCCTCGCTGGGTATCTACCCCGCCGTGGATCCGCTGGACTCGACCTCGCGCCAGCTGGACCCGCTGGTCGTGGGCCAGGACCACTACGACACCGCCCGCGCCGTGCAAGGCACGCTGCAGCGCTACAAGGAACTGCGTGACATCATCGCGATTCTGGGTATGGACGAACTGGCACCGGAAGACAAACTGCTGGTGGCCCGCGCCCGTAAGATGCAGCGTTTCCTGTCGCAGCCGTTCCACGTTGCTGAAGTGTTTACCGGCGCGCCTGGTAAATACGTTTCGCTGAAGGACACGATCAAGGGCTTCAAGATGATCGCCTCCGGCGAACTCGATCACCTGCCAGAACAAGCGTTCTACATGGTCGGCACGATCGAAGAAGCCATCGAAAAAGCCAAGAAGCTCAACTAATCATTGAGTCTGGCGCGGTCCCGCCCCCGGGCGGGACCGCAACAACCCGACAGGACACACATGGCAAACACTATTCACGTTGACGTGGTTTCCGCCGAAGAGCTGATCTTCTCCGGTGAAGCCGAATTCGTCGCGTTGCCGGGCGAACAGGGCGAGCTGGGTATCTATCCCAAGCACACGCCGCTGATCACCCGCATCCGTCCGGGCGCGGTGCGCATCCAGGTACCAGGTCAAGCCGAAGAGGAGTTCGTCTTCGTCGCTGGTGGCCTGCTGGAAGTGCAGCCGACCGCCGTGACGGTGCTGGCCGACACCGCGATCCGTGGTCACGATCTGGACGAAGCGAAAGCGACGGCCGCCAAGAAGCTGGCCGAGGAAGCACTGGCCAACAACACCGGCGCCATCGACTACGCCAAGGCGCAAGCCGAACTGGCAAGCGCGATCGGCCAGCTGGCCGCCATCGCCAAGCTGCGCGCGAAGCACTAAGCGTCGTCACGCGGCACACAGGAAAGGCAGCTTCGGCTGCCTTTTTTTATGGCCGCTCCGCCGCCTCGCGTGCTGAATAAATCGCCAATCTTCTTGTTTTTACAAGACATTGGCGATCCTTCGCGGTATCGTATCGCTTCCTTTTGAATAATTTTGGAGGCCACGATGACCCGCCACGTCACCCTGTACCATTCGCCCCAATCGCGCTCCGCCGGCACGCTCGCCCTGCTGCATGAATTGCGGGCCGACTACGAGCTGCATGTGCTGAACCTGAAGCAGCAGGAGCAGCGCGCGCCCGCCTATCTGGCCGTTAATCCGCAGGGCAAAGTGCCGGCCATCGTGCACGATGGCGCGCTGGTGACCGAGCAGGTCGCCATCTACCTGTACCTGGCCGACCTGTACCCGGAGGCGGGTCTGGCGCCGGCCATCGGCGACCCGCTGCGCGGCCCGTATCTGCGTTGGATCGCCTACTACGGCTCGTGCTTCGAGCCGGCCCTGATCGACCGCGCCATGAAACACGAGCCGGTGCCGCAATCGACCTGCCCCTACGGCGATTACGACACCATGCTGAAGACGCTGACGGACCAGCTGGAGAAAGGCCCCTATCTGCTGGGCGACAAGTTCACCGCGGCCGACGTGCTGTGGGGCTCGGCGCTGAACTGGACCACGGCGTTCGGCCTGGTGCCCAAGCTGCCCGTGATCACCGCCTACATCGACCGTGTCAACAGCCGGCCCGCCTTCGTGGCGGCGGCGAAGCAGGACGCGGAATTGCTGGCGGCGCAGGGTTAGCCGTTCATCGGCCCCGGTGCGCTCAGGCCATCGACCGGACGGGAGGCGCGCGCCGGGCCAGGTGCACGGCGCGCGATCGGGGTTGCAGCGCGTCTGCGATGATAGCGAGCGCTAACTCCGGCTGCGCGGCGCCGCACATGAAGATGTCGGCGGCGGCGAAGCCCGCTTCCGGCCACGTATGGATGGAGATGTGGGACTCGGCCAGCAGCACCACGCCCGTCACCCCCAGGCCGGCGCCGAAGCCGTGGAAATGGCTGTGCAGCACCCGCGCGCCGGCCGCGTCCGCCGCGGCGCGCAGCAGGCGCTCCATCGCCGCGCAATCGCACAGTTTGTCGGCGGCGATGCCGCCCAGGTCGGCCAGCAGGTGGGTGCCGGCCGCCTGGTGCGGGCCGGGCGCAGCGGGGTGGGGCGATCGCATGGCCGTTTCCTTATTTATGGCCGCCGCCGCCCGAGCCACCGCCGAAGCCGCCGCCGCCGCCGCCCGTGTGGGAACTCCAGCTGCTGCCGCCGCCGTAGCTGCTGCCGCCAAAGCCGCGCATCCACGTCGAGCATGACGTGAACAGCGTGACGACCAGGGCGTAGATGACATATTTGCTCATGTTGTTATGATTTTTTGCTGTCGTCGTTGGCGTCGAGGAACACGGCCGGCAGGTACAGCGCCAGCGCGCCCAGCGCGCTCAGGGCCCAGGTGCGGGAGAAGTTGGCGAGCAGCGGCACGGCGTTGATGGCCAGCATGACCATGATGAATTTCTTGGCGACGTCCTGATAGCGCTGATGCTGGAACGGCGTCCCCGGCGCAGGCGCGCGGCCGTGGAACTGGGGGCCGAACCAGGCCCGCAGCTGATCGACCGGCACCGGCGAGGAGCGCGACCATGTCATTTCCGCGTCCGTGGTCTCGACGGCCAGCCGCACCTGGCCGCTGGCGAACTCGGCCACATGGCAGTGGTCGCCCACCTGCACCCGCCAGTTGAAGGCACCGGCCGCGAACGTGACCCGCGCGCCGTATTCGTACAGTTTGCGGAAGGCCGACTTATCCACAATCACATCCTGCCCGGACGGCCCGCCGAACTGCGGCCACTCCGGCATCACGTTGGCGCGCCACCAGCCCTCGTCCGTCTCCACCAGCCACGAAAAACCGGCGCGCGGCGCGTACAGCAGGTATTCGGTCCACTGGTTGCCCTCGTCGTCGGCGCGCCGCATGACGCCGATGGCCGTGTATTCCTGATTGTTGAGCTTGGCCTGGGCGCCCAGTTCCAGCGTGGTGGCCACGGTGGCCACCCGCTCGCCGGCCGCCAGCACCTGCGCCTTGGGGCTGGCCGCGTCGACCTGCGCCTGGCAGGCGGGGCAGACCAGGTGGGCCGTCATGCCGGGCAGATATTTGATGGGGCTGCCGCAGGACGGGCAGTCGAGCGCATCGAGCTTGCCCCGGTAGCGGCCGGCGCTGCGCTGGATCTGGTCTTCGTCGCGCAGCAACTGGCATTGCAGGCTGTCGAGCGTGACGGCCACGCCGGTGTAGACGACGGGGCGCGGGCCGTCCGAATAGTCGAGCGTGAGGAAGCTGGCGCCGCGCCGGAAATCCGCCACCTTGGCCTGCCAACCCTGGCCCACCTTGAACGGCAGCTCGCCCTGGCCGCCGATGCAGTCGGCCGTGCGGATCTCGGCCGCCGTGTAGTACTCGCCGGCGATCGGCAGGTTGCGCCCCGGCGCCAGTTGTTCGAAGGCGGGCAGGGGGCCGTCCACCTGGCGCTCGGTGGTGACGACGTACATGCCGGACGAATCGCCGAGCCAGGCCGTGGCGCCGTCGTCGAACAGCAGATACCACTCGTTCCACAGGCCGGCGTCGTAGCGCAGCTGGATGCGTCCCACGGCCGTGAAGGCGCGGCCACCGAGCACGCCGGCCGTGCCGATCTGGATCGGCGAGTAGTCCTCCAGCACGGACGACATCTTGCCCAGGTCCTTGACGGCGTCGGCGTCCTTGAGCACGGTGGTGCTGCAGTACTCGCACACGGCCATGACCGAGGCGTGCGAACGGAACTTGACCTCCGCCCCGCAGCTGGGACAGGAAACGATTTGCATGTAGTCGGCTTAGCCTATCAGTTTCTTCAGCAGTTCGGCCTTGGTGCTGTCGTAGTCGGCGGCCGAGATCAGGCCCTTGTCGAGCAGGCCCTTGAGCTTTTCCAGCCGCGCTTCGATGCTGTCCTCGGCCGGGGCGGCCGGCGCAGCAGCAGCGGGCGCCGGTGCGGCAGCCGGTGCCGCCGCCGATGACGTAGCTGGATTCAGGGCCGCGCCCAGCGCCTGGCCCATGGTCTGACCGAGCGTGACGCCCGCGCCCAAGCCGACGCCGATGCCGGCCATGCCGCCTTCGTTCTGCGCCGCCAGCGGGATGGCGCTGGCCGCCTGGTACCGGGTGAAGCCGGCCATCTTGTCGGCGCTCATGCCGCCCTTCATGCCGGCCGAGATGCGTTCGTCGAGCGCCGCCTGGAGTTCCTCGGGCAGGCTGACGGAGGCCACGTTGAATTCATCGAGCCCGATGCCGTAGCGGCCGAAGGCCGTGGCCAGGTCGCCCTTGACCTGCTGCGCCATCAGCGCCTGGTTGGCCGCCATGTCGAGGAAGGGCACGTTGGCGCCGCCCAGCGAGCTGGCCATGGTCGCCATCAGGATGCCGCGCAGTTGGTCCTCGACCTGCTCGCGCGTGTAGACATCGCGCGTGCCGCTGATCTCCTTGAAGAACAGGCGCGGATCGGCCACCCGGTACGAGTACATGCCGAAGGCGCGCACGCGGATCATGTCGAAGTCCTTGTCGCGGATGGTGATCGGCTGTGGCGTGCCCCATTTGCGGCCGGTCTGCACGCGGGTGCTGAAGAAATACACGTCCGATTTGAACGGGGAGGCGAACAGCTTGTCCCAGTTCTTCAGGTTGGTCAGCAGCGGCAGGGTTTGCGTGGTGAGCTTGTAGGTGCCGGGGCCGAACACGTCGGCCACCTGGCCCTCGTTGACGAACACCGCCATCTGCGATTCGCGCACGATCAGCACGCCGCCGTTCTGGATCTCGAAGTCCTGCATCGGGTAGCGCCACGACAGCACGCCGTCCACGTCCTCGTTCCACTGCAGTACGTCGATAAACTGCTTCTTGATAAAGCTGCCGATGCCCATGATGGAGTCCTTCGCAAAAATTAGGAGATGCACGCGCCGTTGATCACTCCGATCGACAGCGAAATGGCGCCCAGCAAGCCGCCGAAGGCGCAGTTGTTGGCCTCGATGTGGTCCTTGGACATGCGCAGCAGCCGGGTGGTGACGGCATAGGCCAGCATCTGCACCACCATGGCGCCGAACGCCCAGGCGAAAAATTCGCGGTAGTCGGCCGTGTGCAGCAGGGCCGAGCCGATGGTGGCGGAAAATCCCAGCAGCGCGCCGCCCAGCGACAGCGCGGCCGCGTGGTTGCCCTGGCGGATCAGCAGCACCTCGTCGTAGGGCGTCACGCGGGTGTAGGCGGCGAAGAACGCCGCCAGCAGCGCGGCGGCCAGCACCAGGTGGATCAGATAGTTTAGGATGGCGGACACGGCATACCTTCGGTTAAAGTGGCTAACTTGATAACGCAAAACCATCTTAGTGCAAAAGCCCGTAAATGACCAAAAAAATTCTGATCCTTTCCGTTTTTGTGGTCGCTTCCTGCGGCCTGGCGTACGAGTTGATCGCCGGCGCGCTATCGAGCTACCTGCTGGGCGACTCGATCCTGCAATTCTCCACCATTATCGGCTGTTATTTGTTCGCCATGGGCGTCGGGGCGCATTTTTCCAAGTTCGTGCGCGACGACGACGTGCTGGCCCGCTTCGTCGATATCGAACTGGCCGTGGGCCTGATCGGCGGCCTGTCGGCGGCTGCCCTGTTCCTCACCTTTTCGTGGATGGCGGCGCCGTTCCGCACCTTGCTGTATGTGCTGGTGTTCCTGGTCGGCGCGCTGGTGGGCATGGAGGTGCCGCTGGTGATGCGGGCCCTGAACGCGCGCCAGACGGAATTCAATGAACTGGTGAGCCGCGTGCTCACCTTCGACTACCTGGGCGCGCTGGCCGTGTCGCTGTTGTTCCCCCTGGTGCTGGCGCCCTACCTGGGGCTGGTGCGCACCGGCTTCCTGTTCGGGATGCTGAACGTGGGCGTGGCGCTGTGGACCATCGTCACCTTCCGCCGCGAGCTGGCCAACCTTGGTGGCCGGCTGTTGCGCGCCAGCGCCGTGATGTGCGTGCTGGTGTTCGGCTTCGCGCTGGCCGACCGCATGACCTACTGGGGCGAGCATGGCCTGTTCGGCGACGAAATCGTCTACTCCACCACCACGCCGTACCAACGTCTCGTGATCACGCGCTGGAAGGACGACCTGCGGCTGTACATCAACGGCAACCTGCAGTTCTCGTCGCGCGACGAATACCGCTACCACGAGGCGCTCGTGCATCCGGCCCTGCAGGCCTTGCCGTGGGCGCGCCGGGTGCTGGTGCTGGGCGGCGGCGACGGCCTGGCGCTGCGCGAGATCCTGCGCTATCCGAACATCGAGCAGGTCACGCTGGTGGACCTGGACCCGGCCATGACGGGCGCCTTCACCACGCGCCCGGAACTGGTCAAGCTCAATCACGCCTCGTTCAGCGACAAGCGGGTGCGCGTGATCAACGCCGACGCGGCGATCTGGCTGCAGCACAACGACGAATTGTTCGACGCGGCCATCGTCGATTTCCCCGATCCGTCCA
Organism: Rugamonas sp. GW822-FHT03B10; assembly: GCF_058801745.1. Taxonomy (NCBI): domain Bacteria; kingdom Pseudomonadati; phylum Pseudomonadota; class Betaproteobacteria; order Burkholderiales; family Oxalobacteraceae; genus Rugamonas; species Rugamonas sp. GW822-FHT03B10. Next base: position 95,383 of record NZ_JBXANP010000001.1, read on the forward strand.
GCTTCGCGCTGGGCAAACTGTATTCCGTGCCGTTCTACGGCATGGTCAAGCGCCACCTCGCGGCCAATGGCTTGATGGTGGTGCAATCGACGTCGCCGTTCTTCGCGCCGCACGCCTACTGGACGGTGGACGCCACGCTGCGCGAAGTGGGGCTGCGCACCTGGCCTTACCACGCCTACGTGCCGTCGTTCGGCGAATGGGGCTTCATCCTCGCCTCGCCGCAGCTGGACTTCCAGCCGCCGGCGTCGTACCGGCTGCCGATGCGCTACCTGAACGCCGACACCACGCGCGAGATGTTCATCTTCCCGCCCGACATGCAGCGCTTGCCGATGGAGCCGAACCGCCTCAACACGCAATCGCTGGTGCGCGAGTTCGAGCAGGACTGGCGGCGGGTGATCCGCTGATGGAGCGCCGTTCCTTCCTGCTGTGGGCCGCCGCCAGCGGGTTGGCGGCGGCCGGCAGCGTGGCCGGCTTCCAGCGCTGGCAGGAGATCACGCCGACCGTGCACTATCCGGGCCGCGACGAGGGCCACTTCCTGCGCGACCGGCGCGCGCTGCCGGCGCCGTCCGAGGTGGTGGAGACGGACATCGCCATCTTCGGCTCCGGCATCGGCGGCCTGATGGCGGCCTGGCGCCTGCGCAAGCTGGGCGGGCAGGAGGTGTTGATGATCGACGGTCCCCAGCCCTACGGCAACGCGCTCGGCGGCGCCTTCGGCGAGCTGGAATTCCCCACCGGCGCGCACTATCTGCCGATGCCGTCGCCGGAATCGGTGCACGTGCGCGAACTGCTGGCGGACCTGGGCATCATCGAGCGCGACCCGATGGCCGAGAAGCCCTACTACGACGAGCGCACCATCCTGCACGCGCCGGAGGAACGCCTGCTGTACAACGGCCGCTGGCAGGACGGTTTCATTCCCACCGATGGCGTGCCGCGCTGGGAGCTCGACGAGCACGCGCGCTTTTTCGCGGAAGTGCATCGCCTGCGCCAGCTGCGCGGCACCGACGGGCGGCGCATCTTCGTATTCCCCACCGTGCTGTCCTCGGAGGACGCGGCGTGGCAGGCGCTCGATGGTTACACGCTCAAAGAATGGCTGGACCGGAACGGCTACCGTTCGCCGACGCTGCACTGGTATTTGAACTACTGCTGCCGCGACGATTACGGCACGCGCTACGACAAGGTGTCGGCCTGGGCCGGCCTGCACTACTACTGCAGCCGTTGGGGCCAGGCCGCCAACGCCGGCAACGGCGCCTGGCTCACGTGGCCGGGCGGGCTGCAACCACTGGCCAGGGCCATGGGCGAGGCGGCCGCGATCCGGCGTGTGGCCGGGACGGCCGTCTCCATCGAGCGCGTGGCCGGCGGCGTGGAGGCGCGCTGCTTCCGGCTCGACGGCGGGCAGCCGCGCAGCTATCTGGTCCGGGCGCGCAAGGCCATCTGCGCCATGCCGCTGATGGTGGCCGCGCGCGTGGTGCGCGACATGGCCGGCTACGGTTTCGACCCGGCGCGCCACATGCCTCAGTACGCGCCGTGGATGGTGGCCAATTTCCTGCTCAAGCGCTTTCCGGACGAGCGGCCGGCGCAGCCGCTGTCGTGGGATAACGTGGTGTACCAGGAACCGGGGCTGGGCTTCGTCGTCTCCACCCACCAGGATATCCGCGTGCGGCCGCCGGAGAAGACCGTGTTCAGCGCCTACACCGCGCTGTCGGACCGCACGCCGCAGCAGGCGCGCCGCTGGCTCAACACGGCCAGCCCGGAGGAACTGCTGGCGCTGGCCAGCGTGGATCTGAAGACGGCTTACGGTCCTGATTTCGCGCGCTGCGTGGAGCGCGTCGACATCACGCTGCGCGGCCATGCGATGGCGGCGCCGCTGCCCGGTTTCCGCAGCAACGCCGGCCTGAAGGCGCTGCGCGAGGCCGATGGCCCGATATTGTTCGCCCATGCCGATCTGTCCGGCTTCTCCGTGTTCGAGGAGGCGGCGTGGTGGGGCGACCGCGCTGCGCGGCTGGCGGCCCGTCCCGCCTGAAGGGGAGCAGACAGATGGCGTACCGATCTGTTACGCTAGTTTGACCAGGCCGCGCCGACAGTCGCGCCCTTTAACGAAATCGAGATCGCGAAATCGCGAGAACGCGAGAGGAGTCCACCACCATGCCAGCATCCGCCCGCCAGCGCTTCCGTGCCCATGCCAAGCTCAAACTGCGCGAGGAGGACGCCGACGACAGCGCGCTGTCGAGCCGCGCGGCCAATCCCAAGCTGAGCAAGGCCAAGGCCAAGGCGCAGGACCAGCGCCACACGGCCAGCCTGATCGCGCGCGTGTCGGAACTGCAGATGATGTTGTACGCGCAGCGCAAGCAGCAGGTGTTGCTGGTGCTGCAGGGCATGGACACGGCCGGCAAGGATGGCACCGTGCGCACCATGTTCAGCATGATCAATCCCATGGGCATCCGGGCCGTGGCGTTCCGCCAGCCGACCGACATCGAGCTGGCGCACGACTACCTGTGGCGCGTGCACCAGCAGGTGCCGGTGAAGGGCGAGATCGCCATCTTCAACCGCAGCCATTACGAGGATGTGCTGATCACGAAGGTGCAAGGCTGGATCGACGGGCGCGAATGCCGGCGCCGCTACGCGCAGATCCGCGACTTCGAGCGCATGCTGGCCGAGAACGGCACCGTCATCATCAAGGTGTTCCTCCACATTTCGCGCGAGGAGCAGCGGCAACGCTTGCAGGAGCGGCTCGATGATCCCAACAAGCAGTGGAAGTTCAATCCCACCGACCTGGCCCAGCGCGAGAAGTGGGACGATTACCAGCGCGCCTATGAGCAGGCGATCCGCGCCACGGACGCCGAACACGCGCCGTGGTACGTGGTGCCGGCCAATTCCAAGACCCACCGCAACCTCGTGATCGCCACCATCCTGCTCGAAACGCTGACGGCCATGAAGCTGACCTTCCCCGCGCCCGATCCGGCGCTGACGGCCGTCACCGTCGACTAGCGGCCATCAGCCGCCGGCCTCCAGCAGCGCCGGCGCGGCCAGCGCGGGCGGCGTTGGCAGGACGGGCGGCGCTTGCAGCAGCGGCAGCAGCCGTTCGCTGAGCTGGCGGAACTGCTCGCCGTCGCGTGTGCGCAGGGCGACGATGGCGTCCTCGATGGCCAGGGCCGTCATCGCCCGACCCGCATCCCCGGCCTGTTTGATGCGTTGGATTTCCTCGTTCGCCTCCACCAGGTTTTGCAGCGCCACGCGCGCCTGGCCGGACGAGGGCGGGGCCGTCCTGGCCAGATCGAGCAGCACTTCCGAAATCCAGCCCAGCTGGCGGCCGTAGGACGCCACGTCGAACGCCTTGCGCTCGATCTTGCCGTCGCCCGCCTCGGGCGGGATGGCGTCGAAGAAGCGATCGAGCTCGATCTGCTGGGCCACCCCGCCGCTCCAGGGGAAGTGCAGTTGGGGCGCCCAAAACCATTGCATCGGATACATATGACCTCCTGTGGCGGGATGGAAAGGCCGGCTTACGGACAACTGCCGACCACGTAGAAATTGGGGCCCGTGCGCTTGAGCGTGGTGTGGATGAAGATGTTGTCCAGTCCCAGGCTCTGGTTGGAGCCGTTGGCCAGCGCGCGGAACAGGCTGTCGTGCGCGCGCCCGGCCAGCACGTGGTCGCGGTTGCTGGACGTGTAGCACTGGACGGGCGGCGGCGGGGCGGTCCCGCCCGTCAGCCGGTCCACCATCTGCTTGACGGCGGCCATCTGGTGGCCCGACTTCTGCGCGTAATGCGCGTCGTCGTAGTTGAACCAGTCCCAGCAGGCGTTCGGGTTGGTCAGCGGATAAATGGGCGCCGCCTGCGGATACAGCAGCACGATGCGGTTGCTGTCGGCCCAGGCGTTGTAGCCGGCGTGGCGCAGGTAGGTGTCGCCGATGCTGCCCGTGTCCTGCAGGCAGCCGTGGAACACCACGTGCAGGCGGCAGCCCTGGCCGTTATTGCCGTCGCAGCCGGGCGGCAGGTACAGGTAGCCGCTGGCGGCCATGCCGTGCGCGGTGGGATCGGGCAGGAATTCGGCCTGGTCGAACTCGACGAAGCGGCCGGCGGGGCTGGCGCTGGTGCGGTTGTTCAGGTTGCCGTAGATCCATTTGAGCAGCTCGCCGGCCGCGTCGTAGCCGCAGTTGTTGATGTAGGGCGAACCGAGCTTGCCGCAACTGTTGCCGTAGTTGTCCGTCGGCATCGCGTGCTGGGCCGGCAAGTCCTGCTTGTAGAAGATGTTGGCCGCGCCGATGTAGTGGCGGTAGTAGCTTTGCAGGTCGTTCATCACGGCCTGGGGCACGACGGAGTCGGCCGTGCCGGACAGCATCCAGATGCGGTGGCTGGCCAGTCCGGCCGTGGGATCGACCGTGCCGCCGGCCGCGTTCTGGTCGGTCAGCTTGATCAGGCTGGCCACGCCGGTGCCGCCGGGCGCCACGCGGCACGAATACGGCGTGCCGGTGCAACTGCAGACGGTGGTGGCCGTGGCCACGCTGCCGTGGGCGCAATAGTACGGCCCGCCGGCCACCACGCCGGCGCCCATCACGCTGGCGGAATAGGCCACGTCGAACTGCACGGCCATGAAACCGCCCGAGGACAGGCCGGACACGCTGACATTGGCCGTCTGCATGGCCGGCAGCGGCACCACTTGCGCGCGGGCGGGCGTCAGCACCAGCCCCAGCCAGCACGAGATCAGCAACAGCAGGCGTAGCGACATAGCAAACTCCTGGAAAGAGGGCGGGATGGGGCGCACTGCCATTGTCGGTGATGATAGTGGCGCGGCTTTAATCTCGCTCAACCGTGCGGGCAATCGTGCGCGCCATGTCGGACCGGGCCGGAAAAACATGGGCCGTGGCGGTTTGGCATAGAATGGACGTCCAATCCACTCTGAATGGCCGCGTCATGTCCGATACCATCGTCAAATTGCGCCTGACCGGCGCACTGGCCGGCGCGTTGCTGGGCGCCATGCCGGCGTACGCCGCGGCGACCGCGCCCGCCGCGCCTGCCATGGCCACGCCGCCGGCCGCGGCCGGCAGTTGCCCGGCCATCCTCAAGCAAACCTTCAACCGCCTGCAGGACGACACGCCGCAGGACCTGTGCCAGTACGCGGGCAAGGTGGTGCTGGTGGTGAACACGGCCAGCTACTGCGGCTTCACCTACCAGTACGAAGGCCTGGAAGCCATGTACGCCAAGTACGGGCCCAAGGGTCTGGTGGTGCTGGGTTTCCCGTCGAACGACTTCGGCAAGCAGGAGCCGGGCAACAGCAAGGACATCGCCGATTTCTGCTACAACACCTATGGCGTCAAGTTCCCCATGTTCGCCAAGTCCGTCGTGCACGGCGACCATCCGAACCCGCTGTACGTGAACCTGATCAAGCTCACCGGCACGGCGCCGGCGTGGAACTTCCACAAATACCTGATCGACCGCAGCGGCAAGGTGGTCGCCAGCTTCCCCAGCAAGGTGACGCCGGCCGACAAGGAACTGGTGACGGCGGTTGAACAGGCGCTGGCGCACTAAACCATGAACAAGGGCCGCACGATGATGTCGAACAAGGTTTCCCACGCGGCCGATCTGCTCGGCCTGTCCCGTTTGACGGTCAGCGCCGTGACGGGCGTGGCCGATCTGGCCGAGGAAGTGCATCTGAAACTGATCGGGCAGGCGCCGGCCGTGGTGGCGCGGCCGCTGGCGCAGGCCACGTCGTTCGTCTATCGCGGCGTGCGTGGCGTGACGCGGCTGGTGGGCGGCGGCATGGATGGCGTGCTGGGCCGTCTGGAACCGCTGCTGGGCGCGGGCAGCGGCTGGGGCGGACGCGAACCGCTGCTGGCGGCCGTCAACGGCGTGCTCGGCGATTACCTGGCCGAGACCGACAATCCCTTGCAGATCCACATGCAGTTCCGGCGCGACGGCCAGCCGTTCGTGCCGCAGGCGGGCGCCGTCACCGGGCGCGTGCTGGTGCTGGTGCATGGCCTGTGCATGAACGACCTGCAATGGCGGCGCGCCGGTTTCGACCATGGCGAAGCGTTGCAGCGCGAACGCGGCTACACGCCCGTCTATCTGCGCTACAACAGCGGCCGCCATATTTCCGAGAACGGGCGCGAGTTCGCCACGCAGCTGGAAAATTTGCTGGCGCAGTGGCCGGTGCCGGTCAAGGAACTGGTGATCGTCGGCCACAGCATGGGCGGGCTGGTGGCGCGCAGCGCCTGCCACTACGGCGCGGCGGACGGGCAGAAGTGGCTCAAGCGCTTGAGCAAGCTGGTGTGCCTCGGCTCGCCGCACCACGGCGCGCCGCTCGAGCGCGGCGGCAACTGGTTCCACGTGATCACGGGCCTGAGCAGCTACACGGCGCCGTTCTCGCGGCTGGGCAAGATCCGCAGCGCCGGCATCACCGACCTGCGCCACGGCAGCCTGCTGGACGAGGACTGGAACGGCAAGGACCGCTTCGAACACGGCAGCGCCCTGCCGCAGACGGTGCCGCTGCCGCCCAAGGTGCGGTGCTACGCGGTGGCGGCCACCATCAGCAAGCCGTCCGCCGAGGAGGGCGCGCGGCTGGCCGGCGACGGCCTGGTGCCGGTGGCCAGCGCGCTGGGCCAGCATTCGCATAAGAAGCGCCAGCTCGATTTCGCGCCGGACCACCAGGCCAAGGTCTACCGCAGCAACCACATGGACCTGCTGAACTCGCCGGAGGTGGCGCGGTTGCTGCTGGATTGGCTGTAGCCGTGCCCAGGCGGCGGCCCGTTGCTATCGCTGCAGCGCGAACCCCTCGTCCAGCCAACCCGTGATGCCACCCGTCATCAGCTTGACGGGCCGGCCCAGCCGCGCCAGCCGCACGGCCGCGCGCGCCGCGCCGTTGCAATGGGGGCCGGCGCAGTAGACGACGAATAGCGTGTCGGCCGGATAGTCGGCCATCTTCGAACCGATGATCTTGCCGTGCGCCAGGTCCAGCGCGCCGGGCACGTGGCCGGCCGCGTATTTTTCCGTGCCCCGCACGTCCAGCAGCACGAAATCCTGCTGACCGTTGGTGAGCGCGTGGTGCACATCCCAGCAATCGGTTTCAAAGGCGAACTGGGCTTCAAAATGGCTCAGGGCGGCGGCGGAAGGGGCGGCGGCGATGGCGCTCACAGGGGACATGCTGGACTCCTTGTCGGGTGGACGGTGCCGCCATTATCGGCGTCGCCTGTCATGGCGGGCAGTGGCGCGAATGCCAATATGCGTTAAGATCGCGCCATGGATAAACATCTCGTCGTCGCCCTGGCCTATGACCGGCTCTGCACCTTCGAATTCGGCTGCACGGTCGAACTGTTCGCGCTCGAGCGTCCCGAACTGGAGGTGGACTGGTACGCGTTCGCCGTCTGCGCCGTGGAGCCGGGGCCGATCCGGGCCGCTGGCGGCATCACCGTGCAGGCGCCGTATGCGCCCGAATTGCTGGAACAGGCCGACACCATCGTCATCCCCGGCTGGCGCGATGCCGATGAAACGCCGCCGGCGCCGCTGCTGGCCATGATCCGGGCCGCCCACCAGCGCGGTGCGCGCCTGTGCTCGATCTGCTCGGGCGTATTCGTGCTGGCCGCCGCCGGTGTGCTCGATGGCCAGCGCGCGACCACGCACTGGCGCTATTCGGACAAGCTGGCGCACCGTTATCCGCGCATCGCCGTGGAACCGGACCAGCTGTATGTGGACAATGGCCAGATCATCACGGCGGCCGGCTCCGCCGCCGGCCTCGACATGCTGCTGCACGTGGTGCGGCGCGATTATGGCGCGCGGATCGGCAATCTGGTTGCGCAGCGGCTGGTGGTGGCGCCGCACCGCGAAGGGGGGCAGGCCCAGTTTCTGCCGCGTCCCATGGCGCACGATGAGCGCGGCCGCTTGTCGCGCCTGATGGACTGGCTGCGCGCCCATCCGGCCCAGCCGCACACGATCAAGAGCATGGCCGAACAGGCGGCCATGAGTCCGCGCACGTTGCAGCGCCAGTTCCAGGAAGCGACTGGCCTGGGGCCGGTGGAATGGCTGATCCATGAACGGCTGGCCATCGCCAAGGACTTGCTCGAAGCGCCGGAGATCCCGCTGGCGCTGGTGGCCGAGCGGGCCGGCTTTGGGTCCGAGGAATCGCTGCGCCACCATTTCCGGCGGCTGGCCGCCACCACGCCGGGCGCCTATCGCCGCCAGTTCGCCAATACCGTCTGATCCCGGTCTGACGGCGCGCGGCGATGCGAGTATGCTGGCGCATCAATGACCACATCACTTTGCGGAGGACGTTATGAACACTGCCGGCAGCACCTTGCGGGACACCGTATCAGCGGAGGAATGGCGAATCCGGGTCGACCTGGCGGCGGCCTACCGCCTGACGGCCCTGTTCGGCTGGGACGACCTGGTGTTCACCCACATCTCGGCCCGCGTGCCGGGGCCCGAGCACCATTTCCTGATCAACCCGTACGGCATGATGTTCGACGAGATCACGGCCTCGTCGCTGGTCAAGATCGACGGCGACGGCAACAAGGTGAGCGACTCGCCGTACGACATCAACCCGGCCGGCTTCGTCATCCACAGCGCCGTGCACGCGGCGCGCGACAACGCGCACTGCGTGATGCACACGCATTCCGTGAACGGGGTGGCCGTGTCGGCCCAGCAGGGCGGGCTGCTGCCGATTTCGCAGGTGGCGATGGGGGTGCTGTCGTCGCTCGGCTATCACGACTACGAAGGCATCGCGCTCAATCCGGACGAGAAGCCGCGGCTGGTGCGCGACCTGGGCAAGCACACCTACCTGATGCTGCGCAACCACGGCCTGCTGACGGTGGGCGCCACGCCGGCCGACGCCTTCGTGGCCATGTACTTCTTCGAAAGCGCGTGCATGATCCAGTTGCGCGCGCAGGCCGGCGGCGGGCCGCTGGTGCACATCCCACAAACGGTGCTGGACGGCGTGCGCGAACAGATGAAGGTGGCCACGCGCGGCGTGCGCCCCGGCCAGCTGGCCTGGCCCGGCCTGTTGCGGCGGCTCGACCGCGCCAACCCCGGCTACGCCGACTGAGTCCCGCAAGAAAACCGGGGTCAGGTCATGCCCGATGGCATGACCTGACCCCGGTTTTTGGTGTTAGCGCACGGCGCGGATGGCGCCGCGCAGGGCGTTGCACAGCACGATCTCTTGCGCCTGTTCGAACATCGCGCGGGTGATCACGCGCTCCTGCGCCTGCCAGGCCGGGTCTTCCAGCATCACGCCGCGCATCACGCCGGGCAGCACGCCGCTCGTCAGCGGCGGCGTGACCCAGCGGCCATCGAGTTTGACGAACACGCAGCTGCGCCCACCTTCCGTCAGTTCTCCGCGCTCGTTGAAGAACAGGGTGTCGAACGCGCCTTGCGCTTCCGCCTCGCGCCAGGCCGCGTCGTAGCGGGTGCGCACGCTGCTCTTGTGGCGCAGGAACAGGTCGCTGGCGCTGGTGGCATCCGGCGCCAGCAGCACCCGCACCGGCTCGGCCAGCGGCGCCAGCGGCGCGTGCTGGATGGCGAACGCGCCCGACGGCGCCAGCGCCAGCCGCACCCGGCACGGCTGGCCGGCGGGCAGCGCGGCGCGGGTCGCGTCCAGGTAGGCGTTGGCGGCGGCCGCATCCCACGGGTAGCCGAAGTAGGCGGCCGACGCGGCCAGCCGCGCCAGGTGGCGTGCGCGGTGGCGCATGCCGTCTTCGCGCGTGGCGTACAGGGTTTCGAACAGGTCGAAGTCGTTTTCCAGTCCCGTCAGGAAGCGGGCCTTGAGCGCGCATTCGGCGTATTCGGCTTCGGCGTCGCTGTCGAAGACGATGCCGGCCCCCACGCCCATTTCGCCGCGCCGCACGCCGTCCTGCTCCGCTTGCAGGGCCAGGGTGCGGATCGGCACCGACAGGCAGAAGTCGCCGACCTGCCGCCCCTGCGTCGGCGCGAACCAGCCGATGGCGCCCGTGTACAGGCCGCGCCGGTCCGGTTCCAGCTCGCGGATGATTTCCATGGTGCGGCGCTTGGGCGCGCCCGTGATGGAGCCGCACGGGTAGAGCGCGTCGAAGATGCCGGCCAGCGTGGCGTCCGCGCGCAGGCGGGCCTGCACGGTGGAGGTCATTTGCAGCACGCCGCTGTAACGGCGCACCTCGAACAGGGCCGGCACTTCCACCGTGCCGGTCTGCGCCACGCGGCCGATGTCGTTGCGCAGCAGGTCGACGATCATCAGGTTCTCGGCCCGGTTCTTGGGGTCGGCCGCCAGTGCGGCGGCGCGGCGCGCGTTCTCGTCCTGTTGGGCGGCCGGCGCGGCGGGGGCCGTGCCTTTCATGGGGCGCGCCGTCAGCAGGCCGTCCGCGTGGCGCACGAACAGTTCGGGCGACAGCGACAGCACGGCCGTGCCGTCGTCCAGCGCCACCAGCGCGCCGTAGGGCACGGGCTGGCGCGCGCGCAGCCGCGCGTACAGGGCGGGCAGGCTGCCGAACGCGTCGAAGCGCAGCCGGAAGGTGTAGTTGACCTGGTAGGTGTCGCCGGCCTCGATGTAGGCGTGGATGCGCGCCAGCGCGGCCGTGAAGGAAGCCTGGTCGACGTTGGCGCGCACGGCGGCGATGCCGGCCGGACGGTCGATGGGGAAGGAGCGGGCCGCCAGCCATTCGCCCACCTCGGGCGCCGACAGCAGCTGGCACTGGTCGAACAGCAGCACTTGCGCCAGCGGCGTGTGCGCGTCGGCGGGCACGGTGAGGCCTTGCAGGTGTTCGCCCAGTTCGTAGGTGCACAGGGCGACGGCGTGCTGGCCGCGCGCCAGCGCCGCCTGCATCTGTTCCAGCAGCGCCGGCCAGTGGGCGATGTCGTGGCAGCGCAGCGTGGCATTGTGGCCCGTGTACAGGCGCGAGCGGGTCTGGGCTGTGCCATCGGGGCTGGCGTCGTCCAGCAGGGCGAATACTTCAGGGTTCATCAATTCTCAAGGTCGTGTTACGCCAGCAGCAGGGCGATCTGCAGCGCCGCGTCCTGCGCCGGATTCTGTTTGAAGCCGCTCTTGGCGTAGCGGTGCCAGCGGCCCAGCACGAAGCTGGTCAGCATGCCGGCGCGGGCCGTCACTTCGGCCTCGGGCGCATGGCCTTCGGCGGCGGCCACGCGCAGCGCCTGTTTCAACGCCAGTTCCACGCGGTCGTAGAACTGGTTCATGCGCTGCTGCAGCCGTTCGTCCTCGTTCACCAACGCGTCGCCGATCAGCACCCGCGTCATGCCGGGATTGCTGACGGCGAATTGCAGCAGCATGCCGACCATGTCGCGCGCCTGCGCCAGACCGTCGTCCTGGCGCTCGGTGATCTGGTTGATCAGGCCGAACACGGTGCCTTCGATGAACTCGATCAGCCCTTCGAACATCTGGGCCTTGCTGGCGAAATGGCGGTACAGGGCCGCCTCGGAAAACTCCAGCTTGCGCGCCAGCGCGGCGGTGGTGATCTTGTCGCCCTTGGGTTGTTCCAGCATCTCGGCCAGGGCCTGGAGAATTTGCATCCGGCGCTGGCCCGGCGGTGTGCTTGCCATGTGATCTCGATAGGAAGGATGAACAAAACGTCAATGCGGCGCGCGCCCGCGTCAGCGCAGCCGGTGCAGGCGCGCGGGCAAATGCCTGACAGATTTTACTTTGACATCGACATAGCCGGGGCGATTTAGCGTTTTCGCCGGGTGGGCCAGGCCCACCGCGTCGCCCACCCGCAGGTATTGGGTGATCCACGCCGTGCGCATGCCGAGCGCGCGGGCGCTGCGCAGGTTGGCCAGCGTGTCCTCCACCAGCACGCAGCGGCCGGGCGTGAGGCCGTGGCGCCGCATCAGGCGCCGCAACAACAGTTTGGATGGCTTGGGCCGCAGCTGGCCGTGCACGCGCATCGCTTCCACCGCCACGTGGTGGTCGAAATGGCGGTGCAGGCCCAGGTGGCGCAGCACTTGGGTCGAATAGCCGTGCGGCGCGTTGGTGAGCAGGATTTTGCGGCCCGGCAGGCGGCGCAGCAGCTGGCGCAGGCCGCGCTCGGCCCGTATCATGGCCGCCAGTTCCGGCATGCGGTGGGTCTCGGCCAGGAAGTGCTCGGCCCGCACGCCATGGTGCTTGACCAGTCCCAGCATGGTGGCGCCGTAGCGCCGCCAGTACAGGGTGCGGGCCGCGTTGACGGCCTCCTGGCTGGCCGGGGTGGTGCCGTCGCCCAGCACGCGGGCGATGTAGTCGTTCATGTTGGCCATGATGGCCGGGAAGATGGCGTGCGAAGCGTTGTGCAGTGTATTGTCCAGATCGAACAGCCACACGGGCGGGTTGCGGTTAATATTCACGGACGTCTCGATCAATAGCGGCAAAGGAAAGCATGCGACGCCAGATTATAGTGTTGTTCTGCAGTTTGTTCTGGTTCGCCGCCCCGGCCCCGTGGGCGCAGGAGGCCGCGCAGCAGCAGGCTGCGCCGCAAGTGACTCAGCAGGGCGCGCCCAACCGGGGCGCGTTGTTCAAGGTGGCGCAGAACGGCCACACCTTGTATTTGTTCGGCACCATCCACGTCGGCGCGCCCGACTTCTATCCGCTCGAAGAACGTGTGCTGGGCGCGCTGGCGCGCGCTTCCGTGCTGGCGCTGGAAATCGACCCGCTGGCCGATCCGGCCCGCATGACGCAGGCCGTGCAGCAGTACGGCATGTATGCGCGCGGCGCGGGCAGCGCGCAGGCGGCGCTGCCCGCGCCGTACCGCCCGCGCCTTGAACGCCTGCTGCGCCAGTACGCGCTCGACGCCGACGCGGTGGCGCCCATGAAACCGTGGCTGCTGGCCAGCGTGCTGACGGTGAGCGAATTCTCGGCGCAGGGCTACGACACGGCGCTGGCGGTGGATGGCTGGCTGGCGCGCCAGGCGCACGAGCGCAAGCAGCCGGTGCTGGAACTGGAGTCGCCCGAGAGCCAGTTGGCCCTGTTCGATGCCATGACGCCCGAGGAGCAGTCGCGCTTCCTGCAGGATGGCATAGACGCGATCGAGGATCACCAGCAGGCCAGCCAGGCGCGCGAGATCGCGCAGGCGTGGCGTGGCGCCGACGCGGCGGCGCTCGACGCGCTGGCGCGCAAGGCTGCCGGGGACGATACCTTCTCCGGCCGCTTCGTGCAGCGCGTGCTGCTGGACGGGCGTAATCCGGCGCTGGCGGACGGTATCGCGGCGCTGCTGGCACGCGAGACGGACAGCCTGGCGGCGATCGGTGTGCTGCATCTGGTGGGAACGAACAGTGTGCCGGAACTGCTGCGCAAACGCGGCCTAGCGGTGGAGCGGATCTACTGACTGCGGGGGAGGGTGCTGCGGGAGGTGCTGCGAGTGGTGCCCTTGACGTGGATTGAACACGTGGCCTCTCCCTTACCAAGGGAGTGCTCTACCACTGAGCTACAAGGGCATTTTACTGTGGCGACGCGCTGCCAAACCGGTGCGCGGAGCGTCGCCGTTTTTTCAGTGCGAACGGATCATAGTGCCAAAAGCCTGTTCGGTCAAGACTTCCAGCAACAAAGAGTGTTCAATCCGCCCGTCGATGATGTGCACCGTGTTCACGCCGGACTTGGCCGCGTCCAGCGCCGAAGAGATTTTAGGCAGCATGCCGCCCGAGATGGTGCCGTCTTCGAACATCTCGTCGATCTCGCGGGCCGACAGGTCGGTCACCAGGTTGCCCTGCTTGTCCTGCACGCCGGCGATGTTGGTCATCATGATCAGCTTCTCGGCCTTGAGGATCTCGGCGATCTTGCCCGCCACCACGTCCGCGTTGATGTTGTAAGCCTGGCCATCCTGGCCGAAGCCGATCGGCGAGATGATGGGGATGAAGGCGTCGTCCTGCAGCGCCTTGACCACGGCCGGGTTGATGGCGTCGATCTCGCCCACGAAGCCGATGTCGAGGAACTGGCCCGGATTGTCCTTGTCCGGCATGGCCATCTTGCGGGCGCGGATCAAGCCGCCGTCCTTGCCGGTCAGGCCCACGGCCTGGCCGCCGTAGTGATTAATCAACATCACGATGTCCTGCTGCACCTCGCCGCCCAGCACCCACTCCACCACTTCCATGGTTTCCTCGTCGGTGATGCGCATGCCCTGCACGAACGTGCCCTGCTTGCCGATCTTCTTCAGGGCGTTGTCGATCTGCGGCCCGCCGCCGTGCACCACCACCGGATTCATGCCCACCAGCTTGAGCAGGATGACGTCGCGCGCGAAGCCGTGCTTCAGGCGTTCGTCCGTCATCGCGTTGCCGCCGTATTTGATGACGATGGTCTTGCCGTGGAAATTGCGGATGTACGGCAGCGCCTCGGCCAGAATCTGCGCCTTGATCTGCGGCGCCACCGCGGTCAGGTCGTCATTCATGCCTAGGTTCAGGTTGGTCAGGTGGGTCATGGCGGGTCCGGAATTAAGATTTTTGCGATTTTACAGCCTGCAGCTGCGGTCAAGTACGCATTATAGGGCCAACGTGTTGTATTTTCCGAGATCATCCGCTAGGCTGGGCGCTTATGACCCCCACTCCCACTCTCCACCGCGAACTGGAGGCGATGCGGCCCTTGCTGGTGCGTTTCGCCCTGCTGCAGCTGCGCAACCAGTCGCTGGCCGAGGACGCCGTGCAGGATGCGCTGATCGCTGTGCTGGAAAAACCCGAGCGTTTCGCCGGCCAGTCGTCGCTGCGCACCTACGTGACGGGCATCCTCAAGTTCAAGATCATCGACAACCTGCGCGCCAGCACGCGCGAGCGCCAGATCGACAGCGGCGAGGACCAGTCCGAGGACGACGCCATCGACGCGCTGTTCCTGGCCGACGGCCACACCCGCGAACAGCCGCTGGCCTGGGGCGACCCGGACCGCACGCTCGAGCAGAAGGACTTCTTCAAGGTGCTGGAGGTGTGCCTGGAGAACCTGCCCGCCAAGACGGCCCGCATTTTCATGATGCGCGAGTGGCTGGAGCTGGAAACGGACGAAATTTGTAAGGAACTGGCGATCACCACGTCTAATGCCTGGGTACTCCTGTATCGGGCCCGCATGCGCCTGCGTGAATGCCTGGATTTGAACTGGTTTGGCAACCGCCTGGCCGGCTGACCGCACCCTGGATAGGCAGCGACGATGGACCCACAAAAAACGACCCTGATGCCGACCTGCCGCGAAGTGCACCGGCTGGTCTCGGAAGGGATGGACCGCGAATTGTCGCTGGTCGAGCGCACCCGCATGCGGCTGCACCTGATGGTGTGCGACGCCTGCACCCGCTTCAACGGCCAGATGGCGCTGCTGCGCAAGGCCATGCGCGGCTTCCCGCTGGACGCCGACGCGCCGCCCGACGGTGCCGGTCCCGCCAATCCCACCGGCTCGGCGGACAAGGACGGCCGGCCATGAGCGTGTGCGCGCGCTGCGGCGCCACCTTCACCTGCGCCATGGCCGACGGCGACGGCAGTGAACCGTGCTGGTGCGCCAGCCTGCCGCTGGTGATGCCGGTGCCGTCGCCCGGGCTGCCGTCGTCCGCATCGCCGGCGCCGCCGGCCTCCGACCCGTCGTGCTGGTGCCCCGATTGCCTGAAGCGTCATATTGCCACCACCAGCGCGGCCGCCGGCGCCGCCCCGGCAAGACCAGAATAATCCACCGCAGCGAAGGAAAGCAGCATGCGTTTCAGCGATATCCGCATCCGGGCGCGGGTCAGCATCGGTTACGCGATGCTGATCGTGCTGATGATAGGCGTGATCCTGGTCGGCATGAGCCGCATCTACGCCATCCGGGCCGAGGCCGACCATATCCTGAAGCAGGACTGGGCCGCCGCCTCGGCGATCGGCATCATCGACTCGCAGTCGCGCGAGGCCGCCACCCGCGTCGTCACCCTGATCATCCAGACCAACCGGCAACAGCGCGTTGACAGCTATGCGCGCATCGACCAGATCAAGCGCGAGATCGACAGCCAGCTCGAGCGGCTGGCCGTGCTCGACGCCACGCCGGAGGAGCGGCAGCAGATCGAGCGCGTCAAACGCGCGCGCGCTGCCTATTACGAGTCCTTCGTTGCCGTGGCTGACCTGGTGGAGGGCAATCGGCACGATGCGGCGGAACACAAAATGAACAGCATGGCGCTGCCGGCGCTGAACGCGCTGCTGGACGAGATCAAGATACTGGACCGGCTGCAGCAAAGCCAGGTGATGGCCAGCGCCGACCGCGCGCGGGCCGACATCAACCGCTCGCTGCTGATCATGTCGCTGATGGGCGTGGCGGCGCTGGCCGTGGGGGGGGGCTTCGCCATTTCGGCCCGTTCCATCACGCGGCCGCTGGACGCGGCCATCGCCATCGCCACCCGTGTGGGGCAGGGCGACCTCAGTTCCGTGATCGAGGTCACGTCGCGCGACGAGACGGGCGAACTGCTGCAGGCGCTCAAGAACATGACGGCCAGCCTGGCGGCCGAGCAGGAACTGCGGCGCGCCGTGACGGCGGCCGAGGATGCGACCAAGATGAAGTCGGACTTCCTGGCCAATATGTCGCACGAGATCCGCACGCCGATGAACGGCATCATCGGCATGACCCACCTGGCCTTGCAGACCGACCTCACGCCCAAGCAGCGCAACTACCTGGAAAAGGTGGAATCGGCCGCGCGCAACCTGCTGGGCATCATCAACGACATCCTCGACTTCTCCAAGATCGAGGCCGGCAAGCTGTCGTTCGAGCGGGTCGACTTCTTCCTTGAGGACGTGATGGGCAACATCGCCGACCTGTCCATGATGCGGGCGCAGGAAAAAGGCCTGGAGCTGCTGTTCGACGTGGCGCCGGACGTGCCGCACGCGCTGGTGGGCGATCCGCTGCGCTTCGGCCAGGTGCTGATCAACCTGACCAACAACGCCATCAAGTTCACCGAGCGGGGCGAGATCGTGGTCACCATCCGTGTGCTCGAACGCGATGCGGACCAGGTCACGCTGCGGGTGGACGTGCGCGACACGGGGCCGGGCCTGTCGCCCGAACAGCAGGAGCGATTGTTCCAGGCCTTCACCCAGGCCGACACCTCCACCACGCGCCACCATGGCGGCACGGGCCTGGGCCTGACCATCAGCAAGCGGCTGGTGGAAATGATGGACGGCCAGATCGGCCTGGACAGCCATCCCGGCGTGGGCAGCAATTTCCATTTCACGGCCCGTTTCGGCGTGGGCGAGCAGGACGCGCCGCTGCCGCTGCCCGACATCAGCGGCCTGCGGGTGCTGGTGGTGGACGATAACGCCAGCGCGCGCGAAATCTTCCTCGGCATGCTGGGCTCCATGAAGTTCGAGGCCGCCGCCGCCGACAGCGGCGCGCGCGCGGTGCAAGCGGTGGCGCAGGCGCGCGAGCAGGGCAGGCCGTTCCGCGTGGTGCTGATGGACTGGCAGATGCCGGGCATGAACGGCATCGCCGCCATCAAGGCGATCCGTGCCGACGCCGAGGCGGCGGGCGTGGCGCCGCCGGCCATGGTGATGGTAAGCGCCTACAGCCGCGATGCGCTGCTCGACGAGCTGCACGGGCTGACCGTGGAGGCCACGCTGAGCAAGCCGGTGAGCGCCTCGACCCTGCTCGATTCGATTTCCACCGTGTTCGGCCAGGACCTGCGGCGCTGCCGCAAGGCGCGCCGCGACGACAGCTACCGCCAGGCCGAGCAGGCCGTGCGCGGCGCCTGGCTGCTGCTGGTGGAGGACAACGAGGTGAATCAGGAAGTGGCGCAGCAGATCCTGAGCGACGCCGGGGTGCGCGTCGACATCGCCAGCAATGGCGCGATGGCGCTGGCCAGGATCGCCGTCAACGATTACGACGGCGTGCTGATGGACTGCCAGATGCCGGTGATGGACGGTTACGACGCGACCCGCAAATTGCGCGAGGACGTGCACCACGCCGACCTGCCCGTGATCGCCATGACGGCCAACGCCATGGTGGGCGACAAGGAGAAATGCCTGGCGGCCGGCATGAACGATTTCATCGCCAAGCCGATCGACGTGGCGCAGCTGTTCACGACATTGGCGCGCTGGGTCAAGCCGCGCCAGCCGGCGGCGGAAGCCGGGGCGCAGGAGGCGGTGCAGGAATCGCTGCCGCTGCCCATCATCGCCGGCCTGAAGATGGAAGCGGCGCTGCAGCGCGTGGGCGGCAACGCGGCCCTGATGCGCAAGCTGCTGGGCCGCTTCGTGGAAACCCAGATCGATGCCATGCAGCGCATCGCCGAGGCGATGGACAACAACGACCTGGCGGCGGCCACGCGCGAAGCCCACACCGTCAAGGGCCTGGCGGGCAATATCGGCGCCGTGGCGCTGGCCGACGCGGCGGCCAGGGTGGAACAAATGCTGGCCCAGGGCGTGGCCGGGGGGCGCGACGAGGCCATCGCCGCCATGGGGCAGGAGCTGGGCGAGATGGTCGCGCGCGTGTCGATGGCGCTGCGCGGCACGGCGGCCGCCTCGCCTGCGGTGGCGCAGGGGGCGCTTGCGGCCCCGGCCCCGGCGCCGGTCGATCCGGCCGTGCTGGCCGGCGAGGTGCGCGAGATGGCGCGCCTGCTGGCGCAGGACGATGCGGCGGCCGTCAAGCTGCTCGATCGCGTCTGCCCGATGCTGGCGGCGGCGGGGCAGGGCGAGCCGTCGCGCCAGTTGCGCCGCATGCTGGCGCAGTACGACTTCGAAGGCGCGCTGGACGAATTGCGTGGCGTGGCGACGGCCTTGCAAATATCGCTATAAAATGAGGTATTAGCCGAGGAAGATGATGATGCCATTGCAAGCCAAGCCGACCATCCTGGTGGTGGACGACACCCCGGACAACATCGACCTGCTGTGCGCCGTGCTGGAACACGATTACCGCACCAAGATCGCCGTCAACGGCGAACGCGCGCTCAAGATCGCACGGGGCGAAGCGAAGCCGGACCTGATCCTGCTCGACATCATGATGCCGGGCATGAGCGGCTACGACGTGTGCAAGGCGCTCAAGGCCGATCCGGCCACGCGCGACATACCCGTCATCTTCGTCACCGCCATGAGCGAGGTGGCCGACGAGCAGCTCGGTCTGAGCCTGGGCGCGGTGGACTACATCACCAAGCCGGTGTCGGCGCCCATCGTGCTGGCCCGCATCAAGACCCAGCTGTCGATGAAGCGCGTGCACGACTTCCTGCGCGACCAGAACCAGTTCCTGGTGACGGAAGTGGAACTGCGCACGCGCGAGATCGTGGCGCTGCAGGACGTGACCATCCACACCATGGCCTCGCTGGCCGAAACGCGCGACAGCGAGACGGGCAACCATATCCGCCGCACCGCGCACTACGTCAAGACGCTGGCCGAAAGGCTGCGCACCCACCCGCGCTTCGCCGCCTTCCTGACCGACGAGACGATAGAACTGCTGTTCAAGTCCGCGCCGCTGCACGACATCGGCAAGGTCGGCATCCCGGACCGCATCCTGCTCAAGCCGGGCCGCTTCGAGCCGTACGAGATGGAGATCATGAAGACCCACACCACGCTGGGACGCGACGCCATCATGACGGCCGAGCGCGAACTGGGTATCGAGGTCGATTTCCTCAAATACGCCAAGGAGATCGCCTACGGCCACCAGGAGAAGTGGGACGGCAGCGGCTATCCGCAAGGACTGGCCGGCGACGCCATCCCCATCTCGGCGCGGCTGATGGCGGTGGCCGACGTGTACGACGCCCTGATCAGCCGGCGCGTGTACAAGGAAGGCATGTCGCACGAGGAGGCCGTGGCCATCATCACGACCGGGCGCGGCCAGCACTTCGACCCGGACATGGTGGACGCCTTCCTGGCCTTGCAGGACGAATTCATCGCGATCGCGAAGCGGTATGCCGACTCCGACCAGGACATGGCCCGCAAGCGCGAAACGCTGGAATTATTTTCGAAAGTAGCGGATGCAAATTGACGTAGACATGCTGGGCTTTGCGGCGGCCAGCTGCACCACCTGTTCCTTCATTCCCCAGGTGTGGCTGGTGTGGCGCGAACGCGCCGCCGCCGGCATCTCCACCGGCATGTATTCGATCTTCAGCTTCGGCGTATTCCTGTGGCTGTGCTACGGCGTGGCGATCACGGCCTGGCCCATCATCATCGCCAACACCGTCACCTTGCTGCTGGCGCTCAGCGTGCTGGGCATGAAGTGGCACTTCGAGCGGCCGGCGCCCGAGGATCGCGGCGTCTAGCCCGAGATTACCTGGCCGCGCGCGGTGGCGGCACGGCGCTCGCCAGGAAGGTGGCGATGCGGTCCACCACGGCGGCTTCCCGCTCGCGGTGCGGCACGTGGCGCACGCCCGGCATGATCGTCAGTTGGGCGGGCCCGCCCGCCAGGCCGGCGATGCGCTCGGGCTGCTGGCTGGAGCCGTATTCATCGTCGCCGCCGTGCAGCACCAGCGTGGGGCAGCGCACCAGCGGCAGCACGTCGTTGAGCGACCAGGCCGCGAACGCAGGCGACAACCAGGTCTCCGTCCACGCATCGAGCACCCAGCGGGCCTTGTCGCCGTGGTACTGGCGCAGCCGCGCGAACGATTTGTCCTGCTGGAACGATGCCTTGGCCTCCAGGATGCCGGTCCGCGTGCGCTCCTCCACGAACGCCTGCGCCGACTCGGTGATCAGGGACACGCAAGCATCGGCATGGCGCACCGCGCAGTGCACGGCCATGCCGCCGCCCACGCTGTGGCCCATGGCGACGAAGTGATCAAGACCGAAATGGCGCAGCACCAGCGGGACATAGACCGCCGCTTCCTCTTTGATGAAGTCTGTGCCGACGTCGTCGGCGCGCGGATCGGATTGGCCGAAACCCAGCCTGTCGTAGGCGATGACTGGTCTGCCCGTGCCGGCCGCCAGCGCGGCCGGAAAGGAGCGCCACAGTTCGATACTGCCCAGCGAATCGTGCAGCAGCACGATAGCCGCACGGTCATCGGCGGCCGCCGAAGATTGCCAGCGGCGCGCGAACAGGCGACCTTGCGGCGTGGCGATCCAGTGGTCGGAAGTGATGGGAGCGGTGGTGTGCATATCGGCTCGTTTGCCCGACAGGGCGGATGAGATGGCGGTTGCGGGAGTGCCGATCATATCAGGCCGCCAGCATATCCACCGCCGTACCCTCAACCAACCGTGCTGAAAAACCGCATCATCTCCCGGCTCGCATC
The DNA here is from genome assembly GCF_058801745.1 of Rugamonas sp. GW822-FHT03B10. Taxonomy (NCBI): domain Bacteria; kingdom Pseudomonadati; phylum Pseudomonadota; class Betaproteobacteria; order Burkholderiales; family Oxalobacteraceae; genus Rugamonas; species Rugamonas sp. GW822-FHT03B10. Next base: position 116,446 of record NZ_JBXANP010000001.1, read on the forward strand.
GGGTCCCTTGCCGTCGGTGTAGCTGCCCTGCGCGCTGCCGCCGGACCAGGCGTGGCCGGCGCCGTGCACCACCCAGTGTTCGACCACGGGTTTGCCATCGTGGTCGTGGTGCGTGGTCTGGGTGTAGCGGTGGCCGTTGGGCACGCTGCCCGATTGCACCGACGGCGTGCTGCCCGCCGCGTGGCCGTTCAGCCGCTGCGCCGTCACCGCTTCGCCATTGCGCGGGTGGACGGTGGTGTCGCGGTCGCCGTGGAAGACGATGATGGGCAGGCCGTCGCCGGGCGTCTTGTGCACGCCGGCGCCGCGCTTCATGGCGCTCAGCGCCGACGGCAAATCCTGCGCCGAGGCGTACGGCAGGCCCGAATGCACACCCACGGCCGCGAACACGTCCGGATACAGCGTGCCGACGATGACGGCCATGGCGCCGCCGGCCGACAGCCCCGCCACGTACACGTGCTTATCCAGCACGCGGTAGTCGCGCTTGACCTGTTCGGCGATGCCGGCGATGAGCGATGGCTCGCCCTGTCCGCGCTGCTGGTCGATGGCGTTGAACCAGTTCCAGCACTTGGCGTTGTTGGCCTGCTTGGTCTGCTCGGGGTAGACCACCAGGCACTGGCGCTCCTCGGCCACGTCGTTCATGCGGGTGCCGGCCGCGAAGTCGTCCGGGTTCTGGGTGCAGCCGTGCAGCATCACCAGCAGCGGCATCGGCTGGCCGTGGTAGCTGGACGGGATGTACAGCTTGTATTTGCGCTCGCCCGCGTGGTTGGCGTAGCTGCCCGCGATGAATTGCGCGCCCGGCGGCAGGGGCGCCGGCTCCGCGCGCGGCGCGTCGTAGCCGGGCAGGTCGAGGCCGGTCAGGTCGAGCGGCGGCAGGTTGAGATTGGTGACGTCGAACGTGGGCATCTCGAAGTGCTTCAGTCCGGACGGCAGTGCGCCGTTGATCCCGGCCTGGATGTCGACGGCGATACCCATGCGGTTGAGCAGATCTTGCGCGTATTCGATGGGGTGGGTGGCCGGATCGGGCGCGACGCCGGCGGAACGGGGCGGCTCGGGTTCGTCGTGCGGCGCTTGCGGCGCCGGCTTGTCAGCGGCCTGACGGGCGTTCGGCGCGTCCGATGGCGCCGGGGCATCGGGAATGTCGTGGCGGGGCGGCGTATCGACGCAGACGGCATCCTCCACCGTCGCCTCGCCTTGCGCGTCGTGATGGCGCGCGGCAGGTGGTGGGTTGATGTCGCGCATCGTCGGCGTGGCGGCGCGCGGGGTGCCGCGCAGGCCGTCCAGCGCTTGCTGGATGGCCGCCGTGGCGGCCGCAGGCCCCTTGTTCAGGAGTTTTTGGGTGGCGGCGCGCATCTGCGCCAGCAGCGTGGAATCGAATTTCATAAGCCGTCCTTCAACGAAGCATGCGCCGTGCCGGACTGCCGGTGGGCAGGCGCGTTAGTGAATTCGCCCGGCCAGGGCGGTCTTGACCACGGTGCTCGCGTGCAGTGCGCCGAGCACGAAAATCGACTCGATGGTGGCCAGTGCCAGCTCCACCGAGACGTCGCTGGCGATGCTGGCCAGGCCCAGCACCTGGATCTGCAGCCGCTGGCCGGCGGCCTGGATGGCTTCCAGGTCGGCGCGCGAATAATGCTGCATGCCCAGCACCAGGCTTTTGCGCGCCACCGTCTGCTTGACCACGTCCGCGTGGGCGTTGAGCTGGTTGCGGATCGCTGTGCGGATCAGGTCGGTGCGGTTGGAGTAGAACCCTTCCTGCACCAGCAAGTCGATTTGTCCCAGGTCTATCGGTCCCAGATTGATGGTGATTTTTTCCGATTCGCTCGTTTTGAGCTTCAGTTCTTGCTTGGCCATAAGTCTCCGTCCGGCGCTTGGGGTGGTTGTTGGCATCTGGTAGCCATCCAAACACCATCTATATGGATGGTAGTATAGACCCATGACGCCGCAGGTCAAGCGCGATTTTGCGCTTTGCGTTATGGTGAAGCACCAATTGACCGAGCGGCCCCGCTGGGGGCGCGGCATAATGGGCGCATTCTTCGTTACCGATACCGCAGCACTATGACACCAGCATCGCCAGCCACCGAACCCGTTTTGCCTGAACTGGCCACGCCGGTGCCGTCGCCGTGCGTCAGCCTGTGCAAGATGAGCCCCGAGACCGGCTATTGCGTCGGCTGCATGCGCACCATCGAGGAAATCATCGCCTGGTCCAAGGCCGATGACACGTACAAGCGCGCCGTGTGGGCGGAAATCCGGCGCCGCGAGGCGCTGGTCGACTTTTAAGGGAAGGTGGCAGGCATGCAGGGATTACCCGATTCCATCCAGGTGTTGGAGCGCGGCTGGCTCTCGTCCAACAACATCCTGCTGATTGGCCGCCACGACACGGCGTTGATCGACAGCGGCTACCTGACCCACGCGCCGCAAACGCTGGCGCTGGTGCGCCACGCGCTGCACGGCCGCCACCTGGACCGGCTGATCAACACCCACCTGCATTCGGACCACTGCGGCGGCAACGCCATCCTGCAGGCCCACTATGGCTGCGACACGGCGATCCCGGCGGCCGAGGCGGACAAGGTGCGGCACTGGGACGTGGACGCGCTCAGCTTCAAGGCCACCGGCCAGCAGTGCGAGCGCTTCCGCTTCGACAGCACCGTCTCCTGCGGCGACGTGCTGACGCTGGCCGACATGGAGTGGCGTGCGCTGGGCGCGCCCGGCCACGATCCCCATTCGCTGATCTTCTACTGCCCCGAGCACCGCGTGCTGGCCTCGGCCGATGCGCTGTGGGAGAACGGGTTCGGCGTCATCTTCCCCGAGCTCGATGGCGAGTCCGGCTTCGCCGAGGAGCGCGCCACGCTGGACCTGATCGAAAGCCTGGACGCGCGGCTGGTGATCCCCGGCCACGGCGCGCCGTTCACGGACGTGCAGGGCGCGCTGGCGCGGGCCCGCTCGCGCGTCGATTATCTGGAGGCCGACCCGGTGCGCAACGCGCAGAACGCGATCAAGGTGCTGCTCAAGTTCCTGCTGCTGGAACGCCAGCGTATCGCGCTGGCCGACGTGCCGAACATGCTGCTGTCCATGCCCGTGTTCGCGACCGCCAACGCGCGCCACCTGCGCCAGACGCCGGATGAACTGGCGCGATGGGCCGTGGGCCAGCTGGTCAGGGGCGGTGCGGCACACGTTGAGAGTGAATACTTACTTAACGACTGAATTCTTCGCCGCCACCGTCCATTACCATCCCCTTCCATCCACCTCCATCCACTTCCATCAGCGAGTTCGATATGGCCTTGCCAGCAGTGTTGCAGAACCTCACCCTTCCCGTGATCGCCTCCCCCATGTTCATCGCCAGCGGGCCGGCGCTGGTGGCGGCCCAGTGCAAGGCCGGCATCGTCGGCTCGTTCCCGGCCCTGAACGCGCGCCCGGCCGAGCTGCTCGACACCTGGCTGACGGATTTGCAGGCCGAGCTGGCCGACTACCAGCGCGCCCATCCCGGCCAGCGCGTGGGGCCGATCGCCGTCAACCAGATCGTGCACCATTCGAACGACCGGCTCGCGCATGACGTGGAGGTGTGCGTCAAACACCAGATCCCCATCATCATCTCGTCGCTGCGCGCGCCGCCCAAGGAGATGCTGGACGCGATCCACAGCTACGGCGGCATCGTGCTGCACGACGTGATCTCGATCCGCCATGCGCAAAAGGCGCTGGAGGCGGGCGTGGATGGCCTGATCCTGGTGGCCAGCGGCGCCGGCGGCCATGCGGGCACGCTGTCGCCGTTCGCGCTGGTGGGCGAGGTGCGCAAGTTCTTCTCCGGGCCGATCGCGCTGTCGGGTTCCATCGCCACGGGTGATGCGATTCTGGCGGCGCAGGCCATGGGCGCCGATTTCGCCTACATCGGCTCGCGTTGGCTGGCGACCCAGGAATCAAACGTGACGGACGGCTACCGCGACGCGATCGTGGAATCGTCCGCTGCGGATATCGTTTACACCAATTTGTTCACCGGGGTGCATGGCAACTATCTGAAGAAGTCCATCACCGCCGCCGGTCTGGACCCGGAGGCGCTGCCGCAGTCGGACAAGAGCGCCATGAGTTTCGGTTCCGGCACCGCCAAGGCGTGGCGCGACATCTGGGGCGCCGGCCAGGGCGTGGGCTTGATGGATGACGTGCCCACCACGGCCGAGATGGTGGCGCGCCTGAAGCGCGAGTACGACGCGGCGCGCGCGCGGCTCAGCCTGTAACAGGCCCCTTGCTCCGCGTCCTGCTCATTGCGGGTGGCGCATATCGTAGCGCGCGAAGTGCCGCCACGTGCCATCCGGTTTGGCCGATTCGATCTCGAACGTCCAGGATGCCGTTTCGGCCTGGTAGCGCAGCGTGTCGCGGAACGGCGCGCTGGCGTAGGGGAAGGTGAATTCGATGGTGTTGTCCGTGATCTTGCCCGTCGCATGGGGAATCGAACCTTGGGCGCCGAAGCTGTCCATCCAGTGCGCAATGACGGACTGGCTGCCCTGGTCGTAACCGATGAAGACGCGCGCCTCGTATTTGGCCGGCACCTGCACATCCTTCATGTGCATTTCCGTGAACGTGGCGTTCAGCGTGGGCGTGGCGGCCATGGTGTAGCGCACCGGCTTGCCCATCACGTCGCCGGTCATGATCCAGTCGCCGTCCAGCGCTTGCAGCAGGGCGGGGCGGGCGTCGGCGGGGGCGGCGTGGGCGCTGGCCGCCGCCAGCACGGTGGACAGCAGGAACGGGGTGAGGATGCGCATCGGTTCTGGTCGGGGAAAAAATCGGATGGTGCAGACAATAGGGCAAAATTGCGCGAATTGCAATTCCCTCAGTCCTGCTCCAGCCACTTGCGCGCCGTCGCCACCACCTGCCCGGTCAGGCGGCGCGTGAGCGGGGTCTGGATGTCCCACGCGTGCCAGATCAACGGCACGTTCAGACTGGCGCCGGGCGCCAGCTCCACCAGCGTGCCCGCGCGCAGGGCCGCCTCGCATTGCAGCACCGGCAGCATGCCGTAGGCGTAGCCCGCTTCCAGAAAACGCACGAATCCCTCCGAACTTGACAGCGCATGGTGCGGATAACGCACCGGCTGGCCGAATTGACGGCCCAGGAACTGGTCCAGCAGCGCGTCCTTGCGGTCGAACACCAGCGCCGGCGCTTGCTGCACCGCGTCCAGCGTGAAGCCGTCCGCGAACCAGCGTTGCGCGAACGGGGGCGCGGCCACGCACAGGTAGCGCATCGCGCCCAGCGGCGTGGCCGTGGTGCCGGCCACGCGCGTGGCCTCGCTGGTCACGCAGGCGAACACGCGGCCTTCGCGCAACTGGCTCAAGGTGTGGTCCTGGTCGTCGAGGCGGATGCGCAGCAGGCAGGCGTCCGACAGCAGCAGCGGTCCCACCGCTTCCTGCAGCCAGGTGGCGGCGCTGTCGGCGTTGACGGCGATGGCGATGTCGGGCCGCGCGTCGGCCTGGCCGGGGCGCTGCTGCAGGGCCGCCTCCAGCAGCCGCACCTGGCGGTAGTGGGCGATCAGGCGCTGGCCCGCCTCCGTCGCCTGCGGCGGCTGGGTGCGCACCACCAGCAGTTCGCCGGCGTCGTTCTCCAGCAGGCGGATGCGCTGCGACACGGCCGATTGCGTGATCGACAGGGCCACGGCGGCCTTGTCGAAACTGCCATGCTCGATCACGGCGTCGAGGGCGGCCAGGCCCCGGTAGTCCACTGCGCTCATTAGTTTCTCTAATGTTTGTCCAATATTATTAATTATACTTATCCGAGCCCGGGCCGTAAGCTGGCGCCTTGTTTGAGGAGAAGACATGGTGGCGACGGCATTTTTGAAGGGGCTGGGCTTGGGCGGCAGCCTGATTGTGGCGATCGGATCGCAGAACGCTTACCTGCTGCGGCAGGCGCTCAAGCGCGAGTTCGTGCTCACCTGCGTCGCCATCTGCGTGGTGTGCGACGTGGTGCTGATCGCGGCCGGTGTGGCTGGCATGGGGCGGCTGATCACCGGCGCGCCGGCCTTGCTGCTGTGGCTGAAGATCGGCGGCGCGGCGTTTTTGCTCGCGTATGGCTGGCGCGCGGCCCGTTCCGCGTTGCGGCCGGCCGCGCTGGTGGCGGGCGATGGGGCCAGCGTGTCCAGCCACGGCGCCGTGGTGGCGGCCATGCTGGCGTTCAGCCTGCTCAATCCCCACGTTTATCTGGATACCGTGATCCTGCTCGGGTCCATTGGCGGGCAGCAGGCGGGCAGTGGACGGCTGTACTTCGCGGGCGGGGCGATGGCGGCCTCGCTGGCCTGGTTCAGTGGACTGGGATGGGGGGCGCGCTACTTGGCGCCAGTGTTCGCGTTGCCGCGGGCGTGGCAGGTCCTCGATGGCGTGATCGCGGTGGTGATGTGGGCGATCGCTGTGTCGTTGTTCGTTTGATGGCGGTCGGTTCGCGGAAACCAGGGTCAGCCCCCCTTGGGGCCAGACCCTTGGGACGCGCGTTGTTACGCTTCGCTGTCGGTCTTGATGGCCCACAGGCCGGGCAGGTTGCGCCAGTAGCCGTAGGCGTCCATGCCGAAGCCGACGACGAAGCGGTTCGGGATGGTGATGCCGACGATGTCGGCCTTGCAGGGCTTGGCCTTGCCGATCGCCTTGTCGCAGAACACGGCCAGGATCACCTCGGCCGCGCCCATGTCCAGCAGGCGCTGTTTGACGTGGGCCAGCGTTTCGCCTTCGTCGAGAATATCGTCCAGCACGATGACGGTGCGGCCCGTCACGTTCGAGCGCGGCACGACCTTCCACACCACCTGGCCGCCCTGGTCCTCGTCGCCGTAGCGGCTCACGTGGATGTAGTCGAATTCGAGCGGGAACGTCAGCTGCGGCAGCAGGTTGCCCGTGAAGACGACGGCGCCGCCCATCACGCCCAGCACCAGCGGGAAGTCCTGGCTGTCGGGGGCGTTGAAGCGGGCGTTGAGGGTGTCGGCCATGCGCGCGACGGCGGCATCGACGGTCTCTTTGTTGAACAGTTCTTCTGCCGTTTCCAGCAGGGCGCGGGCGCGGTTGTGGTGGAAGTCTTGCATGATCTTCTAGTTTTTCTGAAACAGGTGAACAATCCCGCTATTATCCGCCATATCCCGCCGTCCCGGGGTAGTTGGATTTGCGCCACAACGCCCGCCGCTAGCGGTAATCGCGCACGTCGTCGATCACCTTGCCGTCGTTGGGCAGGCTGCCGCGCGCGGCGAAACACACCTCGCCGCGCAGCTTGGTGAGGTCGCGTATCGAATCGACCACGGCCGCGCCCAGGCTGGCGCCGGCGGCCTGCGGATCATCCACTTCGCAATGCAGCGTCATCACGTCCTGCGCCATGTGGCCCGACACCACCAGCCGCGCCTTGACGATCTGCGGATGGCGGCGCGCGATGTCGTGCACCTGCGACGGATGGACGAACATGGCGCGCACCTTGGTGGCCTGGTCGGCCCGTCCCAGCCAGCCGCGGATGCGGGTGTTGGTGCGGCCGCCGGCCGCCGGCGTGTGGGGCAGCTCGGCCGACAGGTCGCCGGTGGCGAAGCGGATCAGCGGATAGTCGTGGTTGAACAGCGTGACCAGCACCTCGCCCACCTCGCCCGGCGCCACCGGCTCGCCCGTGCCGGGGCGCACGATCTCCAGGATCACCTCCTCGTCGAGCACCATGCCCGGATCGAGCGCGCCGGCGCTGGCCGTCTCGTAGGCGATGCTGCCGATGTCGGCCGAGGCGTAGGTCTGGAACACGTGCGGCACGCCGTGCTGCGCGAACCAGGCGCGCAGCGATTCGGGCAGCGCCTCCGCGCCCATCATGGCGTGGCGCACGCTGGAAATGTCGGCGCCCATCTCCTGCGCCTTTTCGATGATGATTTTCAGGAACGACGGGGTGCCGATGTAGGTGTCGGGCCGCAGTTCGGCCATGGCCTGCACCTGCATCTCGGTCTGCCCGGCGCCGGCCGGGATCACGGCGCAGCCGATGCGGGCCGCACCGCCTTCGACCATGAAGGCGGCCGGCGTGAAGTGGTAGGAGAAGCAGTTCTGTATCAGCCCGCCCGGCCGCACGCCGGCCGCGTACATGGGGCGCGAGAAGCGCCACCAGTCCTGGCCCCGGCCCTCTGGATCGAAGATGGGGCCGGGCGACATGTACACGCGCGCCAGCTGGCCGGCGGGCGTGGCGTTCAGGCCGCCGAACGGCGGCTGCTGGCGCTGCAGCTCCTTCAGGCCGGATTTGCGCGTGACGGGCAGCTGGGCCAGCGCGGCGCGGCTGGCGATGTCGCCGGCCGCCACACCGTGCAGGATGCGCGCCCAGCCGGGCGTGCCCTGGGCCCGCGCGACGAGGCGCGGCAGGCATTGCATCAGGTCGCGTTCGCGCTGCACGGGGTCGCGCGTCTCCAGGCTGTCGAGCGTATCGGCCATGGTGGAATCCTTGTGTGAAGTCGGTTGTTCAGGAGCGGGGTCAGGCCAGCCAGCGTTTGCGGCGGCGGTAGAATTTCATGTCGCGGAAGCTCTTGCGCCCGGCGCCGGACACGCCCAGGTAGAACTCCTTGACGTCCTCGTTGCTGGCCAGGTCGCTGGCCGCGCCTTCCATGACGACGCGGCCGTTTTCCAGGATGTAGCCGAAATCGGCGTAGCGCAGCGCCACGCTGGTGTTCTGCTCGGCCAGCAGGAAGGACACGTTCTCCTTCTGGTTCAAGTCCTTGACGATGCCGAAGATCTCCTCGACGATCTGCGGCGCGATGCCCATCGACGGCTCGTCCAGCAGGATCATGGACGGCTTGGCCATCAGGGCGCGGCCGATGGCGCACATCTGCTGCTCGCCGCCGGAGGTGTAGCCGGCCTGGCTGGCGCGCCGCTCCTTCAGGCGCGGGAAGTAGTGGTAGACCTTGTCGAGCGATTCCTTCAGCTGCGCGCGCGACAGCGTGCGCGTGTAGGCGCCCGTGAGCAGGTTGTCCTCGATGGTCAGGTGGCCGAAGCAGTGGCGGCCCTCCATCACTTGCGACAGGCCGCGCTTGACCAGCTCATTGGGCGTGAGCTGGTCCACGCGCTCGCCCTTGAACTGCACTTCGCCCTTGGTGACGTCGCCGCGCTCGCCGCGCAGCAGCGTGGAGATGGTTTTGAGCGTGGTCGACTTGCCGGCGCCGTTGGCGCCCAGCAGGGCCACGATCTTCCCTTGCGGGACTTGCAACGACACGCCTTTGAGCACAAGGATCACGTGGTCGTAGATCACTTCGATGTTGTTGACCGACAGGTAGGGCTGGCTGCTGACGGTTGCGGCTGCGGCGGCTGTGTTCATGGTCGTTCTTCGCTGGTTGAAAAAACGTGCGGGGAGGAGGAGGGGGGACTCCCCGCACTAGTTGCGCCTTGTCGCTATGGCGTGGCTACTTGGCGCAGGCTGGCGTGATTTTTTTCTCGGCGGCGTAGGCGTTCGACGATTCCTCCAGCAGCTTGCGGGTCAGCGCCTTGTCGCCCACCACCCAGTTGGGCGTGACGGCGTTCCACTTCTTGCCGTCCCACTGCTGGACCTTGACGGCGCCCGAACCCTCATGGTCCTCGCAGCTGGTCTTCACCACCGGCAGCATGCCGTAGGCGCCGATGGCCTTCTCGCGCGCCTCGTCCACGTTCAGGTGCTCCAGGCCCCAGCGCAGCTGTTCGCCGGTGACGGGCTTGCCCTTGCCGAACTTGTCCTGCGCCGTGCGCATCGCCTCCACCCACAGGATGGCGGCCGTCACGCCGCGCATGTGGTAGACCGAGCCCACGCGGTTGCGGTCGGACAGGTTGCCCTTGCCGGCGTCGTACAGCTTCTTGTGGATCTCGTCCATCACCGGGTAGTTGCCGGGGGTGTTGAAGGTCATCGCGCTGTAGCCCTTGGCGGCGTCGCCGGCCGGCACGGTGTCCTCCTCGGAGCCGGCCCACCACACGCCCAGCATCTTCTCGCGCGGGAAGCCGTTGCGCTGGGCCGTCTTGATGGCGACGGAGTTCATCACGCCCCAGCCCCACAGGATCACGTAGTCGGGGTTGGCCTGGCGGATCTGCAGCCACTGCGACTGCTGCTCGCTGCCCGGCGGCGGCACGGCGATCTTGATCAGGTCAAAGCCGTACTGCTTGGACAGCGCCTCCAGCACCGGCAGCGGTTCCTTGCCGAAGGCCGAGTCGTGGTACAGGTGCACGATCTTCTTGCCCTTCAGCTTATCCATGCCGCCGCTCTTGTCGCCCAGGTACTTGATCATGCCGGCGGCCTGGTTCCAGTAGCTGGTGATGAGCGGGAACACATAGGGGAACACCTTGCCGTTGGCGGCGTCCGAGCGGCCGTAGCCGAGCATCGTCATGGGGATCTTGTCCTGCGGCAGACGGTCCAGGATGCCGTAGGCGATGCCGGTCGACAGCGGCTCGACCATGGTGGCGCCGCCGTTCTTGGTCTTCAGGCGCTCGTAGCATTCGACCCCGCGCGACGGGTTGTATTCCGTTTCGCACTCCTCCCAGCTGATCTTCACGCCGTTCACGCCGCCGTTCATGTTGACCAGGTTGAAGTAGTCGATCACGCCGCCGTAGAAGCCGGAACCGCCGGCCGCGTACGGCCCCACGCGGTACGACGGCAGGGCGATGAACTGGTCGGCCCAGGCCGGAACGATGGCGCTGGCCGCCAGCGCGGCGCCCAGCACGAAGGTTTTGATGCATTTCATTCTCGTCTCCTCGAAGTTACAGACCTCAGGTGATACAGGTGTGGTGATGCCAGGGACCGCGTTCAGTGCGGGAACGGCCACAGACGCAGCTTCTCTTTACCGATTTGCCACAGACGCGCCAGGCCATGCGGCTCGACGATCAGGAAGAACACGATCAACGCGCCGAACACCATCAGCTCCAGGTTGGACGCCACGCTGGTGGGCAGGGCCAGTCCGTGCGCCAGCACGTTCAGGAACACGGGCAGCAGCACGATGAAGGCCGCGCCCAGGAAGGAGCCGAGCACGGAGCCCACGCCGCCGATGATGATCATGAACAGGATGCGGAACGACAGGTCCAGGTTGTACGCCTCCGGCTCCACCGTGCCCAGGTAGGCGAACGCGTACAGCGCGCCGGCCACGCCGCAGTAGAACGAGCTGACGGCGAACGCCAGCAGCTTGGTGCGCATCAGGCGGAAGCCGATCACCTCGGCCGCCACGTCCATGTCGCGCACGGCCATCCACGAGCGGCCCACGTTGGAGCGGATCATGTTCTTGGCCAGCAGCGCCATCACGGCCACCACCGCCAGCACCAGCAGGTATTTGCTGGCCGGGCTGTCGAACTCGTAGCCGAGGATGGTGATTTTCTGCGCCGTGATCACGCCCGAGCTGCTGTAGTTGGTCAGGTAGGGGATCTTGGTCAGGCACCAGATCACGAAGAACTGGGTGGCCAGCGTGGAGGCGGCCAGGTAGAAGCCGCGGATGCGCAGCGACGGCAGGCCGAAGGCGACGCCGACCGCCGCCGCCGCCAGCCCGCCCAGCACGAACGCCAGCAGGATCGGCATGCCGGGCATGCGCTGCACGAAGTTGTAGGCGCCGAACGCGCCCACGGCCATGAAGGCGGCCGTGCCCAGCGACAGCTGGCCGGCGTAGCCGGTGAGGATGTTGAGCCCCAGCGCGGCCAGCGAGAAGATCAGGAACGGGATCAGGATGGCCGACAGCGTGTACGGTGAGGCCAGCACCGGCGCCAAGGCCAGCGCCACCACCAGCAGCGCGGCCAGGGCGATGCGGTCCTGGCGGATCGGGAAGATCTGGTTGTCGGCCTGGTAGCTGGTCTTGAATTGTCCGGCTTCGCGGTAGAACATGGTCGTTCCTCTCAGATTCTGCGGATGATTTTTTCGCCGAACAGCCCCTCGGGCCGCACCAGCAGGAACGCCAGGGCCAGCACGTAAGGGAACCAGCCCTCGATGCCGCCGCCCACCATCGGGCCGATATAGACTTCGGCCAGCTTCTCCGACGCGCCGATGATCAGGCCGCCGACGATGGCGCCCGGCATGGAGGTGAAGCCGCCCAGGATCAGCACCGGCAGCGCCTTGAGCGCGACGAAGGTGAGCGCGAACTGCACGCCGTTGCGGGCGCCCCACAGCAGGCCCGCCACCAGCGCCACCATGCCGGCCACCGACCACAGCACGGCCCAGATGCGCTGCAGCGGGATGCCCACGGCCAGCGCGGCCTGGTGGTCGTCGGCCACGGCGCGCAGCGCGCGGCCCACCTTGGTGCGTGCGAACAGCAGGGCCAGCGCCGTCACCAGCAGCGCGCAGATGCCGGCCGCCGCCACGTCGAACTGGGACACGATGATGTTGAACTTGTCGAGCAGGTATTGCAGCGGCACGTCCTCGATCGGCAGCTCCAGCTTGTGCACCTGCGAACCCCACATCAGCTGCGCCAAGCCCTCGATGAAGAAGGCCAGGCCGATGGTGGCCATGAACAGCGTGATCTCGGGCTGGTTGACGAGCGGGCGCAACACCACGCGCTCGATGGCCAGGCCCAGCGCGATCATCACGACGATCGTGAGCGGAATGGCCAGCCACACGGACAGGCCGAATTTGTCGACCATGCCCACGCAGGTGAGGGCGGCGAAGAACACCATCGCGCCCTGGGCGAAGTTGAACACGCCAGAGGCCTTGTAGATCAGCACGAAGCCGATCGCCACCAGCGCGTACATCACGCCCGACAGCAGGCCGCCGATCAGCACTTCAAAGAAAAAGTTTACGTTCATTTAGTGCTCCACTCCGAGGTAGGCATTGATCACGTCCTGGTTGGTGCGCACCTCGTCGGGCGTGCCGTCGCCGATCTTCTTGCCGTAGTCGAGCACCACCACGCGGTCCGAGATGTCCATCACCACGCCCATGTCGTGCTCGATCAGCACGATGGTCGTGCCGAACTGGTCGTTCACGTCCAGGATGAAGCGGCACATGTCCTGCTTCTCCTCCACGTTCATGCCGGCCATCGGTTCGTCCAGCAGCAGGATCTCCGGTTCGGCCGCCAGCGCCCGGCCCAGTTCCACGCGCTTCTGCAGGCCGTAGGGCAGGCGTCCCACGGGCGTTTTGCGGATCGCCTGGATTTCCAGGAAGTCGATGATCTCCTCGGCCTTGATGCGGTGCGCGATTTCCTCGCGCCGCGCCGGCCCCCAGTACAGGGCCTGCAGCAGGAAGTTCGATTTCATCTTCAGGTTGCGGCCCGTCATGATGTTGTCGAGCACCGTCATGCCCTTGAACAGCGCGATGTTCTGGAAGGTGCGCGCGATGCCGGACTTGGCGGCCGCGTAGCAATCCATGTTCCGGCGGTGTTCGCCGCGGTAGATGATCTCCCCCTGCTGCGGGCGGTACACGCCGTTGATCACGTTGAGCATGGAGCTCTTGCCGGCGCCGTTGGGGCCGATGATGGCGCGGATCTCGTGCTGGCGCACGTCGAACGAGATGTCGGTCAGGGCGCGCACGCCGCCGAACGACAGCGAGATGTTCTTCAGGTCCAGGATCACGGGGCCGGTGCGACGGCCGGCGCTGGCGCCCAGATGCGCTTCGATTTCGTTCATTTGCATGGTGCTGTCCTCCGTCATGCCGCAGCCTGGACCGCCGGGTAGGTCTTGCAGTCCTGGATCATGAGGTCGGCCGAGACGGCGCCGCTGCGGCCATCCTCGAACTTGACCTGGGTGGTGATGAACTGCGAACGCTTGCCGCTGTACAGGGCGTCGATCAGCACCGCGTATTTTTCGGCGACGAACTTGCGGCGCACCTTGCGGGTGCGGGTCAGCTCGTCGTCGTCCGGGTCCAGCTCCTTGTGCAGCACGAGGAAGCGGTGGACCTGGGTGCCGGCCATGCCCTCTTCGGCGGCCAGGCCGGCGTTGACCTTCTCCACGCAGTCGCGCACCAGCTCATAGGTTTGCGGATGGGCCGCCAGGTCCGTGTAGCCGGAATAGGCGATGCCGCGCCGCTCGGCCCAGTTGCCCACCGCCTCCATGTCGATGTTGATGAAGGCGCACACCTGGTCGCGCGCATGGCCGAACGCCACCGCCTCCTTGACGAAGGGGAAGAACTTGAGCTTGTTCTCGATGTAGTTGGGCGCGAACATGGCGCCGTCGTTCATGCGGCCCACGTCGGCCGCGCGGTCGATGATCTTCAGGTGGCCTTCGTGGTCGAACAGGCCGGCGTCGCCGGTGTGGAAGTAGCCGTCGGCGTCGACCACCTCCGCCGTGGCGTCGGGGCGCTTGTAGTAGCCGGCCATGGTGGCGGGCGAGCGCACCAGCACCTCGCCGTTGTCGGCCAGCCGCACCTCCACCCCGGGCGCGGGCAGGCCCACGCTGTCGAACTTGATGTGGCCGTCCGGCTGCAGGCAGACGTAGGCGCAGGTCTCGGTGGAGCCGTACAGCTGCTTGAGGTTGACGCCGATCGAGCGGTAGAAGCGGAACAGGTCGGGGCCGATGGCCGCGCCGGCCGTGTAGGCCACCCGCACGCGCGACAGGCCGAGCACGTTCTTCAGCGGGCCATACACGAGCGCATGGCCCAGCGCGTAGGCCGCGCGGTCGGCCAGCGACACCGGCTTGCCGTCCAGGATGTCGGCGCCGCAGCGGCGCGCCACCTCCATGAAGTGGTGGAACATGCGGCGCTTGATGGCGCCCGCGTCCTCCATCCGTATCATCACCGTGGTCAGCATGTTCTCGAAGATGCGCGGCGGTGCGAAGTAGTAGGTGGGGCCGATTTCGCGCATGTCCGTCAGCACCGTGTCGCCGGACTCGGGGCAGTTGACGGTGAAGCCGGCCACCATGGCCTGGCCCAGCGAGAACAGGCAGTCGCCGACCCAGGCCATGGGCAGGTAGGACAGGATGTCTTCGCGTTCCGTCAAGCGGTCGAAGGCCACGCCGCCGGTGGCGGCCGCGATCAGGGAGGCGTGGGTCTGGCACACGCCTTTCGGTTTGCCGGTGGTGCCCGAGGTGTAGAGCATGATGGCGTGGTCGCCGCCCCGGCCGGCCGCGATGGCCGCCTCGTAGGCGCCCGGATGCTCGCGGTCCCAGGCGCGGCCCAGTTCCTGCACGGCCGCGAACGCGCTCAGCTCGGGCTGGCGGTAGTGGCGCATGCCGCGTTCGTCCTCGTAGACGATGTGGGCGATGCCGGGGTAGGCGGCGCGCAGTTCGAGCAGCTTGTCGACCTGCTCCTGGTCCTCCACCACGGCGAAATGGATCTCCGCGTTCTCCAGCACGTAGGCCATGTCGGCGGCCGGCGCGTCCTGGTACAGCGGCACGGGCACCCCGCCCAGCGCCTGCGCGGCCAGCATGGCCCAGTACAAACGGGGGCGGTTGTCGCCGATGATGGCCAGATGCATGCCGCGCTCGAAGCCCAGCGCCGCCAGGCCGCAGGCCAGCGCGCGCACTTCCGCGTTCACTTGCGCCCAGTCCCAGCTTTGCCAGATGCCCAGGTATTTTTCGCGGAACGCCGGCCGCAGCGGCCGGTCTGCGCCGTGCTGCAATAGCCGGCGCGGGAACGTGTCCAAATCTGTTTGCACCAGTGTCTCCTGTTGCGGTCTGTTGTTATGGTGCCGTGCTCGCTTGCGGATTGCCATCCGAATCGCGGCCCGTCATCCTTTTTGTGTGATGATAGTAGCCTGATGAAAGGGGCGAGGTTGTCTTTTCGACGACAATTGCCCGACTTTTTTATGGTGCAACGCAACAATGCAAACTGAACAACCTAGCCTGAAGGAAGCGCTGCGCGCGGCCAACTGGGCCAGTTGCCTGACGCCGGGGCAGATGGCGCGGGTGGAGGCGGACACGTTCGAAACCTTCGTGCCCAAGGGCGGCTATGTGTGCCGTAAAGGCGACAAGGTGGAGAACTGGCTCGGCATCGTCAGCGGCATGGTCAAGATGAACAATTTCTCGGCCTCGGGCAAGAGCGTGACGTTCACGGGCGTGCCGCCGGGCGGCTGGTTCGGCGAAGGGTCGCTGCTCAAGGATGAATACCTGAAGTACGACGCGATGGCGCTGCGCGACAGCCGCATCGCGCGCATGCCATCCGCCACCTTCCACTGGCTGCTGGAATCGAGCCTGCCGTTCACGCGGTTCTTGCTGATCCAGTTGAATGAAAGGCTGGGGCAGTTCATCGGCATGGTGGAGAACGACCGCCTGCTCAACGTCGACACGCGGGTGGCGCGCTGCCTGGCGTCGATGTTCAATTCCCACCTGTATCCGGGACTGGAGCCGCTGGTGCAGATTTCGCAGGAGGAGCTGGGCTTTTTGTCGGGCGCCTCGCGCCAGCGCGCCAACCAGGCCTTGCAACTGCTCGAGAAGCAGGGTTTGCTCAGCATCGATTACTGCGGCATACGGATACTGGATCTGGAGGGCTTGCGGCGGTTCGAGGCGTGAGGACGGACCGGCGCCGGTCTGGCGCCGCTTTGCCTTGCGCCGCTTCAGTTGGCGGAAGTCGCCTTGTCCTTGCGCGGTCGGCCGCCCAGTTTGCCGTTGGCACGGGCCGCCGCGGACTTGGCGGGCGTGGTCACGCTGCCGCCAGCCTTGCCGCGTTGTGCCGCCATCCAGCGCTGTGTGCCGAGGAAGCTTTCGAGTAGCGCGGGCAGGTAGATGTCCGCGTCCAGCCTGGGGAAATGGATGCCGAGGCCGGACGGGCTGATTTCCGCGTTGGCCAGATCGTCTGGCTGTGCCTTTTCCAAGCCCTGCACGTCGCGCGGCACGAAGGTGATGTGCAGGCCGGAAGCCAGTTTGATCACGACGCGCGCGCTGCGGCGGTCGTAGCGCACGGCCGTGGCGGCCGGAAACGCGGACTGGACGGCCGCGCCGCGCCGGTTGGCGGCTTTGAATGCGCGGTCAGAAATCGCCATGTATCTTTCTCCATTTGGCGCAGAGCAGTTTCAATTCCAGTGCCAGCGCCACCGCGATCTTAGCCAGCGCCGAACGTGGAAATCCGTAGTTTTCCCTCAGTTCGGGCGGCCCATCCGGACAAGCCAGATTAGACACCGCTTCCGCACCGTTCCTTATGACGTGCACATGCGCCGGGCGGTGATCGTTGGGATAGACAACCACGCGCAGACCCAGAGTATGTAGTAGCGTTGGTATTGATTATAAACCCAATCAACTTGGGTTTTTCGCGGTTGTTGGCAGGGCTGGTCGCAGGTTCGTCAAGCTGCTGAAGTTGCCATATTGGCACCGCAGGCGTATATGGCTTATGCGCTGGCGCAGGGCGGCGGTGCTTCAAGGTGTGAGGGATACTGGTCTGATCAAGGTCTCATACTGGCACTCGTCTATCGAGAGGTGCTACCATGGTGACACCAATCAATCAAGCGGGATGAGGATGGCAACGACATCGTTAAAGCTTCCAGAGGAACTCAAGGAAAAGGCCGTTTCCGCTGCCCGCGAGATGGGCTTGAGTCCGCACGCGTTCATGGTGGAGGCGATCAGGCAGGCAACCCGCTCCGCTGAAATGCGTGCGGAGTTCATGGCGGTGGCACAAGCGGCGCGCGCTGAAATGCTGGAAAGCGGACAAGGCCACAGTCCTGACGCTGTTCGCACTTATTTACGAAAACGTCTTACCGATCCCCACGCGGCGCGCCCGGAAAGTGAGTCATGGCTAGACTCAGCTACTCCAACCAAGCGCTGACGGATTTGGAGCGCATCAGCGATTTCCTTCTGCCGGAAGGTATCGAAACGGCGCTCGCTATTCTGGACTTGATTGATGAAGCGCTGTCGATATTGCGGCGGCACCCGTTGATGGGTAGGCCGGTTGACACCCATAAGCGGGAACTGATCATTTCGCGAGGCAAGACTGGTTATGTCGCCTTGTATAGCTACGAAGAGGAATTTGACACTGCCCTAATACTCGCCATTCGCCATCAGCGCGAAGCCGGGTTCCATGTCCAGTGAACGAGTTTGTGGCGCCCCGCCGCCTTCTGCCCCAGCCCCAATCGGGGTATCATAGGGCCAGCATCTGTCGCCGCAGGCAGATCCGTATAAACGATATGCGCCACGCTTGGCGCGGCCTCTTACCCTTATGCCCCATACTGACCGTCCCGACATCGCAGCCCGCCTGGCGCAGCTGCGCCAGGCCATGCGCCACCAGCAGATCGATGCGTTGATGGTGCCGTCCTCCGACCCGCACCTGTCCGAATACCTGCCCGCCCGCTGGCAGGGCCGCCAGTGGCTGAGCGGTTTCACCGGCTCGGTCGGCACCTTCATCATCACCGCCGATTTCGCCGGCGTGTGGACCGACGCGCGCTACTGGACCCAGGCCGAAACGGAACTGGCCGGCACCGGCGTGCAGCTGATGAAGATCCCGTCCGGCGCCAGCGTGCTGTACATCGACTGGCTGGCCGGGCATCTGCGGGCCGGCCAGACGCTGGCCGTGGACGGCGCCGTGCTGGGCCTGGCCACGGCCCGCCTGCTGGCCCAGGCGTTGCAAGCGAAAGGCGCGCTGCTGCGCACCGACCTCGATGTGCTGGACGAGGTGTGGCAGGAACGCCCGTCGCTGCCGGCCGCGCCCGTGTTCGAACACACGCCGCCGCACGCGGACCTGGGCCGAGCCGCCAAACTGGCCGCGCTGCGGCAGGCCATGCGCGAGCACGGCGCCAGCCACCATGTGCTGTCCACGCTCGACGATATCGCCTACCTGTTCAACCTGCGCGGGGCCGACGTCAATTTCAATCCCGTGTTCCTGGCGCACGCGCTGGTCGACGCGGCCGGCGCCACCTTGTTCGTGGCCGACGGCAAAGTGCCGCCAGCCCTGCGCGCGGTGCTGGCCGCAGATGGCGTGACGCTCGCGCCCTATGCCGATGCCGCCGCCGCGCTGGCCGCGCTGCCGGCCGGCGCCGTGCTGCTGCTGGACCCGCGCCGCGTCACCCACGGCACGCGCCAGGCCGTGCCGGCCTCGGTGACAGTGGTGGAGGCGGTCAACCCGACCACCTTCGCCAAGTCGAAAAAGACGGCGGCCGAAGCGGCCCACGTGCGCCAGACCATGGAGCAGGACGGCGCGGCCCTGTGCGAATTCTTCGCCTGGCTGGAGCAGACCCTGGCCGACCCGCAGCGCGCGCCGCTGACGGAACTGGACATCGACCGCGAACTGACGGCCGCCCGTGCGCGCCGGCCCGGCTTCGTCAGCCCCAGTTTCGGCACCATCGCCGGCTTCCGCGCCAATGGCGCCATCATGCATTACCGCGCCACCGGGGCGGCCCACGCCACCATCGAAGGCGACGGCCTGCTGCTGATCGATTCGGGCGGCCAGTACCTGGGCGGCACCACCGACATCACGCGCGTGGTGCCGGTCGGTGCACCCACGGCCGACCAGCGGCGCGATTTCACGCTGGTGCTGAAGGGCGTGATCGCGCTGTCGTCGGCCAGCTTCCCGCGCGGCACGCGCTCGCCCATGCTCGACGCGCTGGCGCGCGCGCCGCTGTGGGCGGCCGGCATGGACTTCGGCCATGGCACCGGCCACGGCGTCGGCTACTTCCTCAATGTGCACGAAGGTCCGCAGTCGATCTCGCCGACCGCCATGCCGGAGCCGCACACGGCGATGGAGCAGGGCATGATCACCTCGGTCGAACCGGGCCTGTACCGGCCCGGCCAGTGGGGCATACGGATCGAGAACCTGGTGCTCAACGTGGACGCGGGCAGCACGGAATTCGGCAGCTTCCTGCGCTTCGAAACGCTGACGCTGTGCCCGATCGACACGCGCTGCGTGGAGCTGGCGCTGCTGCGCGACGACGAGCGCCAGTGGCTCAACGACTACCACGCCACCGTGCGCGCGCGCCTGCGTCCGCACTTGGCCGGCGCCGCGCTGGCCTGGCTGGAACGCCGCACGGAGGCCGTATGAGCGCCCGCTCGACCCGGGCCACGTCGGCCATCGACCGCCTCAAGGTCCGCAGCGGCAACGCCAAGTACACGATGTCGCGCACCGGCAGCGGCCTGTTCTTCCTGACCGAGGGGCCGGGCCTGCCGCCGCTGTGCGCGCCGCTGGAGCTGGACGACTTCGTCGCCTTCGTCAACGGGCTGGGGCCGCAGACGCCCAAGCGCGTCAGCAAGCTCGATGTGGCGTTTGAGAAGCAGCTGAACAAGAAGGCGCCCTGAGCGCCGTGGCGCGCCCGCCGGTGCGCGCCCTGGAACAAACACTGACAAGAGGCCTATCATGCCCACCCTCGATTTCCTGTTCGCCTATTGGTCCTCGGGCGAACTCGCCACCAACGGCCTCATTCTCCTCAACATGATCGGCGCGCTGCTGCTTGGCCTGCTGGTCGGCTACGAGCGCTCCTACCACGGCCGCGCGGCCGGCATGCGCACCTATGGCCTGGTGTGCATGGCGTCGGCCGCGCTGACCGTGGTGACGGGCTATCCGCAGTTCTGGTTCGGCGGCCACGTGATCCCGTCGGCCATGGGCACCGACCCCACCCGCATCATCCAGGGCATCGTGACGGGCATCGGCTTCCTGGGCGCGGGCGTGATCATGCGCGAGGGCTTCAACATCAGCGGCCTGACCACGGCCGCCTCGATCTGGGCCTCGGCCGTGATCGGCGTCATGGTGGGGGTGGGCTTCTACATGTCGGCCATGGGCCTGGCCATCCTGTGCGCGATGGCCATGATCTTCCTGTCCAAGCTGGAGGCATGGCTGCCGTCGCGCCACGCGGTCGCCATCACCATGCGTTTCAGACCGGGCTACATGCCGCAGGAGCCGGCGCTGCGCGAAATGGCGCTGGCGCGCGGCTACGAGATCGCCAGCGGCACGCTGATGATAGGCAGCGAGGGCGGCGCCCAGGAGTGGCGCTTCGTGGCCATCGCGCTGAGCAAGCGCAGCGGCTCGACCCTGCCGCAGGTGGCGGCCGAGCTGGCGGTGTTCGACGGCATCGACAGCTTCCAGCTGACCCATGCGCGCAACTGAGGCAGTGCCACCGATGGAGGCCGACATGATGAACGAGCAAGCCAGGGCGATCTTCGATTTCTGGTTCCTGCCGGCCGGCACGCCCGGCGCGGGGGCCGCGCGGGCCGAATGGTTCCGCAAGGACGAGGCGTTCGACCGCGAGATCGAACGGCGTTTCGGCCCGCTGATCGGGCAGGCGCTGGCCGGCGGCCTGCACCACTGGGACGCGGGCGGCCCGCAGCCGGCGCTGGCGCGCATCCTGCTGCTGGACCAGTTCACCCGCAACGTGTTCCGTGGCACGCCGCGCGCGTTCGCCGGCGACCGGCTGGCGCTGCAGGCGGCGCAGGACATGGTGGACGACGACGAGGACCTGGCCTTGCCGCCATTGCAGCGCGCCTTCGTCTACCTGCCGTTCGAGCACGCCGAGGATATCGACATGCAGCGCCAGTCGGTGGCCCTGTTCACGCGGCTGGCGGCGGCCGGCACGGGCTTCGAGAGCATGCTCGATTACGCCCACCGCCACCGCGACGTGATCGCGCGCTTCGGCCGCTTCCCGCACCGTAACGCCATCCTCGGCCGTCCGTCCACGCCGGACGAGCTGGCGTTCCTGCGCCAGCCGGGATCGGGCTTCTGATGCGGCGCTTGACCCTGATCGGCGCCGGCCACGTGGGCCGCGTGTTCGGCCGCCTGCTGGCCCAGGCGCAGTGCTTCGCCATCGCGGATGTGCTGACCCGTTCGCCGGCCTCGGCCGAGGCCGCGCTGGCGTTCATCGGCGCCGGCCGCGCGCCCGGCGGCTGGGACCAGCTGCGCCCGGCCGACGTGTACCTGCTGGCCGTGAACGACGACCAGATCGTGCCCGCCTGCGCCGCGCTGGCGCAAGCCGTGCCGCTGCGGGGGGCCGTGGTGTTCCACTGCAGCGGCGCGCTGGCCTCGGACCAGCTGCGCGCGGCGCGCGATGCCGGCGCGCTGGTGGCCAGCGTCCACCCGATCCGCAGCTTCGCCGACCCGCAGGCCGTGGCGGCCGGTTTCGCCGGCACGTATTGCGGCGTGGAGGGCGACGCGGACGCGCTGGCCATCCTCAATCCGGCGCTGGAGGCGATCGCCGCGCGGCCGGTGGCGATCGACGCCTCGGCCAAGACGGTCTACCACGCGGCGGCCGTGTTCGCCAGCAACTACCTGGTGACGGTGCTGGACGCGGCGCTGCGCGCCTACCAGGCGGCCGGCGTGCCGGAGGCCGTGGCGCGCGAACTGGCGCGGCCGCTGGCGACGGAATCGCTGGCCAATGTGTTCCGGCTGGGCGCGCCGGCCGCGCTCAGCGGCCCGGTGGCGCGCGGCGACTACGCCACCGTGGCGCGCCAGCAGCAGGCCGTGACGGCATGGGACGCGGCCACGGGCGCGCTGTACGAGGCGCTGGTGGCGCCCACGGCGGACGTGGCGCGCCGCAAGCCCCGCTAGCGGTCCGGCGGCTTGGCGGGCACGGGCGGCGCGCGCCATCCTTGCAAATTACTAGTTCACAACTATATTTGAGACAAGAGGCGGGCGCGTTCCCGGGCGCCGGTGCCGCCGCGGAGATACGAAAATGCAATTTAATGACGGCAGGTGTCGACAAACCCCCGAATTAGCAATAAGCTTGTTCTCTGGAATCTTTTCTTGACGAATCAAGCAATCAGAAAAACACGTCAGCACGCGCGCGGCCCAGGCCTGCGCCACTAGGATAGGGGTAAGAACATGTTATTTCTGAAGAGTACGACGGTGACCAAGGCGCCCGGCATCTACGAAGTGGACATCGCCGCCAAGCCGCCCGGCAAGACCTACGGCGTCTTCCTGGCCACCGATCCCGACAACCAGCCGACGGAAGTGCTGGCGGCGCTGGCCGCCATGGGCTTCCACAACACCTACAGCGGCGGCTACACCCACAAGGACCGCGGCAAGGTGCTGGATCTGCATTTCCAGAAGGATGGCACCGACCTGTTCAAGGGCTGGAAGGCCGAGGAATGCGAGGCCAACCTGGCCGCCATCACCAGCCTGTTCAATGGCATCGGCATCCAGATCACGCCGCGCGTGATGTCGCTGGCCGAAGCCTACGCCTGATTTCAGCCGGGCACGCGGCCCGGTCCGGGCCTCAGGCCTGGACGTCGATGTGGTACAGGGCCCACGGGCAGGCGCCGAACCGCTCCGGCAGCGGTCTGGCGGCCATCTCCGGCACCTGGTCCGCGTCATAGATCGCCCATAGCGGGCCCAACCCTCCCAACGCCATAGTCGCGCCATCCAGGTGGGTGGCCACGATGTAGCGCTGCGCGCGCGCCTGGGCCAGGCTCAGCACGGCCGCATACCCGTCCACCGCCCGCAACACCAGCTTGCCGCTGTCGGCCAGGCTGGCGCCGGCCGCCTTCACCACGTCCACCAGCGCCGGGCCGCGCAGCAGGTGCGGCTTGCCGTCGTATTCGAGCGTGGGGCGGATGGTGAACGCGGGCAGGGCCAGCAGCGCGTTGAAGTCGAACGCGTGGGCCTTGTCGAAGCTCAGCTTTTGCTTGTGCATCATCTGGTCCGTCACGGGATCGAACGGGCCCCGGTTGGGCTGGACCATGGCGCCCGTCACCGTCAGCAGGGCCGGGCCGCGCAAGGCGGGCGAGGCGGCGGACGCCGGCGTGCCGGCGCGGCTCGGCACGGCGGGCAAGGCCAGGGCGGCGGCGCCGGCGGCGGTCAGGAACTGGCGTTTTTTCATCGGTGGCGTCCTCGGCTGATGGGATGCCGCTATGATAACGCGCATGGACTTGTTTGACTTCACCACCGGCCTGACGCCCATCCCGATCGAGGATGGCCAACTGGCGTTCCAGCAGCGGCTGGCCCTGCCCTGGCCGCCGGAGCAGGTGCTGGCGTGCCTGATCGCGGAAACGGACTGGCGCGCGGAGTCGATCACGCTGTGGGGCAAGACCCATCCGCAGCCGCGCCTGACGGCCTGGCATGGCGAGGCGCGCTACCGTTATTCGGGCATGACGCTGGAGCCGCAACCGTTCACGGACCTGCAACTGGCCATCAAGGCCGCCGTCGAGCAGGCCACGGGGCGGCGCTACAACAGCGTGCTGCTCAACTACTACCGCGACGAGCGCGACAGCATGGGTTTCCACAGCGACGACGAGCCGGAACTGGGGCCGGAGCCGGCCATCGCCTCCGTCAGCTTCGGCGCGCCGCGCACCTTCATCCTCAAGCACAAGCGCTTGCCGCGCACGGTCAAGCTGGCGCTGGGCGACGGCAGCCTGCTGTTGATGGCCGGCACGCTGCAGCGCCACTGGCGCCACGGCATCAACAAGCAAAGCGCGCCGTGCGGGCCGCGCGTCAACCTGACCTTCCGCAGCATTCTTTAACCTCCGTCAAACCCTACCCAATTGCGCGCTACGCCGCGCATCCGCCACCATGGCTGGCCTGTGCCGCGCACGCGGCAGGGCTTACAACTGGACACAAGTCTTACGAAATCGGGACGGACGTTGCCCGGCCTAGCTGCTATCTTGGTCACATCGCAATTCAGAGAACTGCGATCCAAGGCAAGTCCCTCAACTTTTTGCTGAAAGATCCAACAAATGAAAAAGATTCTGTTCGCATTGATTGCCTCCGCCACCGCCCTGAGCGGTGTGACCGCCCACGCCGCCGATGCCGGCACGGCCTATGTCGGCGCCGGCCTGGTCGGCAGCCGCTACAACTTCGACGTGCCCGTGACGTCCGCCACGGACGACCACAGCGGCAACAAGGCCAGCGGCAAGATCTTCGCCGGCTACAACATCGACAAGACCTTCGCCGTGGAAGGCGGCTACACCGATTTCGGCAGCCAGAGCTACAACTACACGCTCAACGGCGCCAACGGCCGCCTGGAAAGCGACGCCCATTCGTTCTACGTGGCCGGCAAGGCCACCATGCCGGTCAATGAGCAATTCAACGTGTTCGGCAAGCTCGGCGTCTCGCGCAACCACAACAGCGTGGACGCGACGGGCGCGGCGGCGGCCTACGGCGGCAGCGGCAACAAGAACGCGCTGTACGCGTCGGTGGGCGGCGAATACGCGCTCAACAAGAACGTCTCGCTGTCGCTCGAATATGAGCACTACGGCAAGAACGACATCGACCAGGGCCGCAAGACCGGCGCCATCACGGGCGGTCTGCGCTACAACTTCTAAGTCCCACCTCGCGCCTCACGCAGATGTCACTTAGGAACGGGGGCGCCGTCGGGCCCCCGGGTAACAAAAAAAGGCACGGTGTTTGCGCACCGTGCCTTTTTCCGTTGAACGCGGACACTTACACCGTCAGCGGCTTGTAGCGGATGCGCTTGGGCTTGGCGCCTTCCTCGCCCAGGCGTTTCTTCTTGTCGGCTTCGTATTCCTGATAGTTGCCGTCGAAGAAGGTCACTTGCGAGTTGCCTTCGAACGCCAGGATGTGGGTGGCGATGCGGTCCAGGAACCAGCGGTCGTGGGAGATCACCATCACGCTGCCGGCGAATTCGAGCAGCGCGTCTTCCAGCGCGCGCAGGGTTTCCACGTCCAGGTCGTTGGACGGTTCGTCCAGCAGCAGCACGTTGCCGCCCATCAGCAGCGTCTTGGCCAGGTGCAGGCGGCCGCGTTCACCGCCCGACAGGTTGCCGACGATCTTCTGCTGGTCGCCGCCCTTGAAGTTGAAGCGGCCCAGGTAGGCGCGCGACGGCATTTCGAAGCGGCCCACGCTCAGCATGTCGGCGCCGCCGGTCACGTCCTCGAACACGGTCTTGCCGTCCGACAGCGCGTCGCGGTGCTGGTCGACGATGGAGACCTTGGCCGTCTTGCCGATCACCACTTCGCCGCTGTCGGGCGTTTCCTTGCCGGTGATCATCTTGAACAGGGTCGACTTGCCGGCGCCGTTGGGGCCGATGATGCCGACGATGGCGCCGGCCGGGATGGTGAACGACAGGTTGTCGATCAGCATGCGGTCGCCGAACGACTTCGACACGTTCTTGAACTCGATCACCTCATTGCCCAGGCGCTCGGCCACGGGGATGAAGATCTCCTGGGTCTCGTTGCGCTTCTGGTATTCGTGCTCGCTCAGCTCGTTGAAGCGGGCCAGGCGGGCCTTGGACTTGGCCTGGCGCGCCTTGGGATTCTGGCGCGACCATTCCAGTTCCTTCTGCAGCGCCTTCTGGCGCGCCGATTCCGTCGCCTCTTCCTGCTTCAGGCGCGCTTGCTTCTGGTCCAGCCACGAGCTGTAGTTGCCCTTCCATGGAATGCCGCTGCCGCGGTCCAGTTCCAGGATCCATTCGGCCGCGTTGTCGAGGAAGTAGCGATCGTGGGTGATGCCGACCACGGTGCCGGGGAAGCGCAGCAGGAATTGCTCGAGCCACTCGACCGATTCGGCGTCCAGGTGGTTGGTCGGCTCGTCGAGCAGCAGCATGTCGGGCTTGGACAGCAGCAAACGGCACAGCGCCACGCGGCGCTTCTCGCCGCCCGACAGCACGCCGATCTTGGCGTCCCATGGCGGCAGGCGCAGCGCGTCGGCCGCCATCTCCAGTTGCAGGTTCAGGTTGCCGCCGTCGGAGGCGGAGATGATGGCTTCGAGGCGCGCCTGCTCGGCGGCCAGCGCGTCGAAGTCGGCGTCCTCCTCGGCGTAGGCGGCGTACACGGCGTCGAGCTTGGCTTGCGCCTCGAACGCCTCGCCCAGGCCGCCCTCGACGGCCTGGCGCACGGTCTGTTCCGGATCGAGCTGCGGTTCCTGCGGCAGGTAGCCGATGTTCAGGCCCGGCATCGGGCGCGCTTCGCCCTGGATGTCGGTGTCGATGCCGGCCATGATCTTGAGCAAGCTCGACTTACCGGAGCCGTTCAGGCCCAGCACGCCGATCTTCGCGCCCGGGAAGAAGGACAGCGAGATGTCCTTCAGGATCTGGCGCTTGGGCGGGACGATTTTGCCCACGCGGTTCATGGTATAGACGTAATTTGCCATTGAAAATCTCGGTTAAAAAACTGTGAAACGGGTGGAAAAGCGGGGAAGGGTGACAGCATACACAAAAACCGGGGTCAGGTCTTGCGATCACGCATGATGCATGATCGCATGACCTGACCCCGGTTTTTTCAGGCTGGCTGCGGCGCGGACCGGCGCATCAGCCACAGTCCTTCGGCCACGTACATCAGCAGCGCGCCCCAGATCACGGCGAAGCCGGCCAGCCGGGCCGGCGTGAACGCTTCGTGGAAGAACCACACGCCGAGCAGCATCTGGATCGTCGGGCCGATGTATTGCAGCAGGCCCAGCACGGACAG
This sequence comes from Rugamonas sp. GW822-FHT03B10, assembly GCF_058801745.1. Classification (NCBI taxonomy): domain Bacteria; kingdom Pseudomonadati; phylum Pseudomonadota; class Betaproteobacteria; order Burkholderiales; family Oxalobacteraceae; genus Rugamonas; species Rugamonas sp. GW822-FHT03B10. The sequence goes on from NZ_JBXANP010000001.1 coordinate 143,529, forward strand.
CGGGATGCGGCGCGCGCCGGCCGCGAACAGCAGCAGCGGGATGGCCGTGATCGGGCCGGCCGCCACCAGCAGCCAGCGCGTGCCGTCGTGCGCCGTGTTGACGAAGGTGTTCTGGCCATGCCAGCTGAGCCAGCCCAGATAGGCCACGGCCAGCGGGAACAGCAGCATGGTTTCCAGCGACAGGCCTTCGAGCGCGGCCAGCGCGGCCGTCTTGCGCAGCAGGCCGTACACGCCGAAGGTGCCGGCCAGCAGCAGCGCGATCCACGGCAACTGGCCGCCCTGCCACGTGAGCCAGGCCACGCCGCAGGCGGCCAGGCCGATCGCCAGCCACTGGCCGCGGCGCAGCCTTTCCTTCAGCACGAGCAGGCCGAGCAGCACGTTGACCAGCGGATTGATGAAGTAGCCGAGGCTGGCGTCGATCACATGGCCGTTGTTGACGGCCCAGATATAAATGAACCAGTTGCTGCTAAGGAAAATGGCGCTGGCCGCGAAGCCGGCCAGCACCTTGGGCTGGTTCAGCAGCTTGGGCAGCCAGCCCCACTGGCGCCGCACGGCCAGCACGATGGCCAGGAACAGCAGCGACCACACCATGCGGTGGGCCAGGATTTCCATCGGCGTCACTTCGTCGATGGCGTGGAAATACAGGGGGAACAAGCCCCAGACGAGGAACGCCAGCGCGGCGTAGATGATTCCGGTGTTCATGGTGAGATGGGGGAGGGCGCGAGGCACGGTCTGCCATTATCCCCGAATTGGTGCAAGCCCGCTGAGCGCCGCCACTAACGCGGCTGTTTTCACTTTCCCACGGCCAGCGTACACTGCGGGATTCGCAGCGCTTGGAACGCCACAGCATGTCAAAATATTCTTGCTATTTGCTAATACATATCCTATTGTGCAATGCACCAAAACAACAACAGGTGCAATCTTGACCGCGCATCACAAGAAGAGCAATCTCGTCGCCCTGACCCTGGCCGCCGTCGGCATCGTCTACGGTGACATCGGCACCAGCCCGCTGTACACCCTCAAGACCATCTTCGATCCCGAGCATGGCCTGGCCCTGAATCCCGATAATCTGCTCGGCGTCATCTCCCTGATCTTCTGGGGCTTGAGCATGATCGTCACGCTCAAGTACGTGAGCCTCGTGCTGCGCGCCGACAACCGTGGCGAGGGCGGCATCATGGCGCTGATGGCGCTGGTGCTGAACGCCGTCAGCAAGCGCTCCAACTGGCACTTCCCGTTGATGGCGCTGGGCGTGTTCGGCGCCACCATGTTCTATGGCGACAGCGTGATCACGCCGGCCATTTCCGTGCTGGGCGCCATCGAGGGTCTGGAAGTGGCCGCGCCCGGCCTGGCCCAGTACGTGGTGCCGCTCACCATCGTGGTGCTGGTGTCGCTGTATGCCGTGCAACGGCATGGCACGGCGGGCATCGGCCGCTGGTTCGGCCCCATCATGTTCATCTGGTTCGCCAGCCTGGCCGTCATGGGTGTGATCAACATCGCGGCCGCGCCGCGGATCCTGGCCGCGCTCAATCCCTTGCACGCGTTCCAGTTCATGCTGGCCAACCGCTACATCGCGTTCATCGCGCTGGGCGCGGTGGTGCTGGCGTTCACCGGCGCCGAGGCCTTGTACGCCGACATGGGCCACTTCGGCAAGAAGCCGATCCGCGCCGCCTGGTTCCTGATCACCTTCCCCGCGCTGGCGTTGAACTACCTGGGCCAGGGCGCGCTGCTGATCACCAACCCGGCCGCCATCTCCAATCCCTTCTTCCAGCAGCTGGGCAGCTGGAGCGTGTACCCGCTGGTGGTGCTGTCGACCATGGCGGCGGTGATCGCGTCCCAGGCCACCATCTCGGGCACCTTCTCGATGACCAAGCAGGCGATCGCGCTCGGCCTGCTGCCGCGCATGCGCGTGCTGCACACCTCGGCCAGCGAGATCGGCCAGATCTACATCCCGGCCGTCAACTGGCTGCAGCTGATCGTGGTGCTGATCGCGGTGATCGGCTTCGGCTCGTCGGACAAGCTGGCCGGCGCCTACGGCATCGCCGTCACGGCCACCATGCTGGCCACCACGGTGCTGACCTTCTTCGTGATCCGCTACCGCTGGAACCTGCCGTTGTGGCTGTGCTTCGCCGCCACCGGCTTCTTCTTCACGATCGACATCACGCTGTTCTCGGCCAGCACGCTGAAGTTCTTCCACGGTGGCTGGTTCCCGATCCTGCTGGGCGCCATCCTGTTCACCGTGATGATGACGTGGAAGCGCGGCCGCGCGCTGGTGTTCCAGAACCTGCAGAAGCACGCCATCCCGCTGGAGGACTTCCTGTCCTCGCTGTTCGTGGCGCCGCCCTCGCGCGTGCCCGGCACCGCCATCTTCCTGCGCGGCGAAAGCGACGGCGTGCCGCACGCCATGCTGCACAACCTGTCGCACAACAAGGTGCTGCACGAGCGCGTGGTGTTCTTCACCATCCACATCATCGAGGAGCCGTATGTGCCGGAGGCGGAACAGATCAAGATCATCGACCTGGGCCACAACTGCTTCCAGTTGAACGTGCACTACGGTTTCAAGGACGAGCCGGACATCCCGCGCGTGCTGTCGCTGTGCGCCAACCACGGCCTGCCGTTCGAGATGATGGAGACCTCGTTCTTCATCGCCCGCCAGACCGTGATCTCGACCCCCGGCGCCGGCATGGCGCCGTGGCGCGAGCACCTGTTCGTGGCCATGTCGCGCAACGCCCGCGGCGCGGCCGACTACTACCAGATCCCCAGCAACCGGGTGATCGAACTGGGCACCCAGGTGGAAATCTGAGCCAACAATTATGTAACTGAATGTAGGGCCCGGAGCGGAAGGGGCGCAGTCTGCTAAACTTCTGCTCCGATCGGCGCGCGGCGGCGCGCATCTATTCGACCCCACAACACAAAGGTAACCATGAAATCGAAGTTCCAATTTATCGCTGCCGTTGCCGTCGCGCTGACGCTGGCGGCTTGCGGCGGCGGTTCCGGCACCACCACCGCCACCACGCCGACCGTGACGCAGCCCGCGTTCCAGAAGACCGACACCGTGACCGGCACCGGCACCGAGGCGGCCAACAACGACCTGCTGGTGGTCAACTACACGGGCTGGTTGTACGACGCCTCGAAGTCCGATTTCAAGGGCGCCAAGATCGACAGCTCGGTCGACCGCAACGCCGCGATCGCGTTCACGCTGGGCACCGGCCAGGTGCTGGCCGGCTGGGATCAGGGCATCCTGGGCATGAAGGTGGGTGGCAAGCGCACGCTGGTCATCCCGGCCGCGCTGGCCTATGGCGCCAACAGCAAGACGGCCGTCGCCTCTGTGGGCAGCATCACCTATGCTGCCATCCCCGCCAATTCGGCGCTGGTGTTCGAGGTCGAACTGGTGAGCGTGGCCAAGGCCAGCACGCCGGTCTACGTGGCGCCGCCGGCCACGCTGGAGAGCGTGGACACGACGGTGGGCACGGGCGCCACCGCCGTCGCCGGCAAGACCCTGACGGTCAAGTACACCGGCTACCTGTATGACGGCACCCGTGTCGATTTCAAAGGCAACGTGTTCGACAGTACCGACCTGCAAGGTAAGCTGTTTGATTTTGTACTGGGTGGCAACGTTATCGCGGGTTGGAATCAAGGCATCGTAGGGATGAATGTCGGCGGCAAGCGTACGCTGACCATTCCTCCCAGCCTGGGGTATGGCGCGAGCCCGTATGGTGCGATTCCCGCCAATTCCACGCTGATCTTCGACATCGAGCTGGTGGCGGTGAAATAACACCATGCCGCGCGCCGCGCGGTCATGCGAAATGGGCGGCCCGCGAGGCCGCCCTTGTTTTTTTGGTCGCCGTCCGGCTGCGCGTTCAGCGCACCATGTCGATGTGCAGGATGCCGTCCTCGTCGTACGGCGCGGTGACGGTCCTGAAGCCAAGGCTGGCGTAGAACTTCTCCAGCCGGGCCTGGGCGCCGATGCGGAAGCGGTGGCCCGGATGCAGCTGCTCGGCCAGCCGTATGCCGCGCTCCACCAGCTGGCGGCCGATGCCGTCGCCGCGCGCGGCCTGCGTCGTCAGCACGCGGCCCAGCGACATTTCCTCGTATTTGGCGCCGGGCGCCAGGCAGCGCAGATAGGCCGCCAGCTCGCGCTTGCCGTCGACCGTGCGCCAGCCCATCAGGTGGTGGGCGGCCAGGTCGTAGCCGTCGATGTCGGGATACAGGCATTGCTGCTCCAGCACGAACACCTGCTGGCGCTGGTACAACACCGCATACAGGTCGGCACCGGGGATATCGTTGAATGCAAGCCATTGCCAGTCGATCATGTGCGCCTCTTGGTTGGGGGAGACGACGATTGTAAGGCAAGGCGGCGATTCCGGCAGGGCAGGGGCCGCACGGCCGGCGTGGCCGTGCGGCGCGTTTGCCTTACACCAGCGTCAGCGTGACGTCGATGTTGCCGCGCGTGGCGTTCGAGTACGGGCAGACGATGTGGGCGGCCGCCACCAGTTGTTCCGCCTGCGCGCGCTCCAGGCCCGGCAGCGAGATTTTCAGTTCCACTTCGATGCCGAAGCCCGTCTCGATGGCGCCGATGCCGACCGTGCCTTCCACCGACACATCGGCCGGCACGGCGATCTTGTCGCGCCCGCCCACGAATTTCAGGGCGCCGATGAAGCAGGCCGAGTAGCCGGCGGCGAACAGTTGTTCCGGATTGGTGCCCACGGCGCCGGCGCCGCCCAGTTCCTTGGGCGTGGTCAGTTTGACGTCGAGCACGCCGTCCGACGAGACGGCGCGGCCTTCACGACCACCGGTGGCTTTGGCGTTGGCGCGGTACAGAACTTGTTTGATCGACATGATGGTTTCCTTTATCCGTTAATTGATATGCTTGCGATTAAATAGTGAACGATATAAATCCAAATGAAGCGCTGCGCATGTTCCGCTGCGGGTCGAACGACATGACCCGCCGGGGTTTGCTGCCGTGTTTCGATGATCTCGCATCGCCCGTAAACACACTATAGATTGTGCGCGATCAAATAGCAAGCGATTTTTATCGGTTGATCGAAACCCAGACGCAGCCGCCTTACAGCGCCGTCTCGAACCCTTCCAGCACATTGACCACGTTCACCCCCAGTTCCTTGACGGCGTGGCCGCCCTCGAAGATGAAGGCCGTGGGCAGGCCCAGCCAGGCCAGCCGCTCGCCCACGCGCAGGTAGTCGGCGCTGTGCAGCGCGAAGCGCGACTGCGGGTCGCCGGCGAAGGTGTCCACCCCCAGCGAGACGACCAGCGCGTCGGCGCCGAAGCTGCCGAGGCGGATGCAGGCCGTCTCCAGCGCGGCCAGCCAGGCCGTGGCCGTGGTGCCGGCCGGCAGCGGCAGGTTCAGGTTGTAGCCGAGCCCGGCCCCTTCGCCGCGCTCGTCCGCGTGGCCCAGGTAGTACGGGAAGGCGAAGCGCGGGTCGGCGTGCAGCGAGATGCACAGCACGTCGTCGCGCTGGTAGAAGATGCTCTGGGTGCCGTTGCCGTGGTGGTAGTCGAGGTCCAGGATGGCGACCTTGCGGGCGCCGTCGTCGAGCATGTGCTGGGCCGCCAGCGCGGCGTTGTTGAGGAAGCAGTGGCCGCCGTAGAAGTCGGCGCCCGCGTGGTGGCCGGGCGGGCGGCTCAGCACGAAGGCGCCACGCTCGCCCAGGCGCAGCGCGTGCGCGGCGTTCACGGCGCAGTCGGCGCCGGTCTTGGCCGCGCTCCAGGTGCCGGCCGTGAGCGGGGTGCCGCTGTCCATCGAATACAGGCCCAGCCTGGCGCTGAAGTTTTCCGGCTCCACATCCGAGCGCAGCGTGCGCACCGGCCAGATGGACGGAAAAGCATCCTTGCTGGCGTTGGCCGGATCGAGCGCCACCCATTCGCTCCACGCGTTGCGTAGGAAGTGCAGGTAGCGCGGCGTGTGGATGCGTTCCAGCGACATCAGCGGCACGCCGTGCGGCGTGACGATGCGGCCCAGGCCGCGCCGGCCCAGTTCGGCCAGCACGGCGTCGGCGCGGGCCGGCGTCTCCGAACATGGCACTTGCTCGCCACGGAGGAAGACGTGGCGGCCGTGGTGCTGGCTGTGCTGTTCGTTGTAGAAGGTCAGCAAGGCGTCAGTCGCAGTCCGGCGTCGAGTGGCACAGGTTGCTGGCGCGGTAGGCCGCCACGTAGTCGTCGAAATTGCCGGTCGAGCTGCGCTCCATCTCGGCCTGTTCGGCCAGCGAGGCGGCCGCCAGATGGTCGAAATACGCGGCCTCGGCCGCCGTCGGCGCGTGGCTACGGAAGTAGGCCGCGTGCTTCTGGCTTTGCGCCAGGCCGAACGCGCCGAACGAGCCGCCATGGTCGCGCAGCGCGGCCAGCACGCGGGCCGACGGGGTCAGGTCCGGGTCGGCCAGCCGGCGGGCCGCGTCGGCCAGCGCCGCCGCGTGGTCGGCGCCGCCGTGATGCTGGTCGAGCAGCGCGGCCACGGGCGCCAGCCGTTCCAGCATGTGCTGGCCCCATTGCTGCAGGCTGATTTCGCCGTCATCGTTGTTGAGCATGAGGCCGGGACGGCGGCCCTCCTTGACGGTGCGGGCGAAGTTGTCGGTGTAGCGCGCGCCATCCTGTTCCGAGATCGGGGCGCTTTCTTCGAGCGCGCAGAACAGCAGGAAGGTGTCGAGGAAGCGGCCCGTCGCCAGACTGATGCCGACCGGCTCGAACGGGTCCACGTCCATGCAGCGCACTTCGATGTATTGCACGCCGCGCGAGCACAGCGCCTGGATCGGCCGCTCGCCGGTGCGGATCACGCGCTTGGGACGGATGGTGGCGTAATACTCGTTCTCGATCTGCAGCACGTTGGTGCTCAGTTGCACCCACTCGCCGTTCTGCTTGGTGCCCAGCTTGGCATACGGTTCGTACGGCTGGTTGACGGCCTTGGTCAGCGCGGCCACGTAGCTGTCGAGACAGTTCTCGCGCGGGCGCAGGCCGGACTGGGCGTCGTTCTGGTACCCAAGGTCGCTCATGCGCAGGCTGGTGGCGTAGGGCAGGTACAGCGTGTCGTCCGACAGGCGTTCCAGCTTGTGCGGGCGGTCGCGCAGGAAGCTGCTCGACAGCGCCGGCGAGGCGCCGAACAGGTACATCAGCAGCCAGCTGTGGCGGCGGAAGTTGCGGATCGTGGCCAGGTAGGCTTCCGACTGGTAGGCCATGGCGGACTGGCGCGCCGGCTTGCCTTCATGTTCGGCCAGCACGCGCCACAAGTCCTCGCTCAGCGAGTAGTTGTAGTGGATGCCGGCGATGCATTGCATGGCCTTGCCGTAGCGCAGCGCCAGGCCGCGCCGGTACACGTGCTTGAGCATGCCCATGTTGGAGTTGCCATACCAGGCGATGGCGATGTCCTCCTCGGCCGGCAGCTGGCACGGCATCGATTCGCTCCACAGCAGTTCGTCGCCCAGCTTGCTGTAGGCGTAGCGGTGGATGCCGTCCAGCTTGGCTAGGGTGGTGGCGATGTCGGCCTCGGCCGGCGTGATGAATTCGAGCAGCGTCTCCGCGTAATCGGTGGTGATCTGCGGGTGCGTGAGGGCCGAGCCCAGCGCCGCCGGATGGGGCGTGCTGGCCAGGTGGCCGCTGGCGTCCACGCGCAGGGTTTCCCGTTCGATGCCGCGCAGGCCGGTCAGCACCGCGCGGTGCGTGTCCTGACCCAGCAGGGCCAGGCGGCGTGTCAAGAGATTGGACAATTTGATCTTCCTTTCTGTGCAGCACACAATGATGGGTGCGAGAGTAACCGAAAACGGCAAACCGCGCCGGGGACCGCCAAAAGCGGTTGGCGCACCCTTGATCGGGAGCGGTACGCCGCGCCGCCAGCACTGCAAAGATCGATGTTTTATTGTAATCGAAGCGCGAGCGCCGCTTCAGGGCGCGCGCCCGCCCGTCACGCGCGCGATGCCGGCCAGGTCGGCCCAGCTCTGCACGTCCGTATATCCTTGAGCACACAACAATTGCTGCACGGCCGCCGACTGGTCGTAGCCATGCTCCATCAGCAGCCAGCCTTGCGGCGCCAGGTGGCGCGCGGCGCCGGCCACGATGGTGCGCAGCGCCGACAGGCCGTCCGCATGGTCGGTCAGCGCGCCGGCCGGTTCGAAGCGCAGATCGCCTTCGCCCAGGTGGCGGTCGCCGCTGGCGATGTAGGGCGGGTTGGAGACGATCAGATCGTAGCGCTCGTGCGTCAGCGCGCCGTACCAGTCGCTTTGCATGAAGGTGACGCGGGCGCCGTTGGCGCTGGCGTTGCGGCGCGCCACGGCCAGCGCGTCGGCCGACACGTCGAGCGCCGTCACGGCCGCGTCGGGCCGGCTGTGGGCCAGCGCGACGGCGATGGCGCCGCTGCCGGTGCCCATGTCGAGCACGTTGCCTTGCGGCGGCAGGCGTTCCAGCGCCAGTTCCACCAGCAATTCCGTCTCCGGCCGGGGGATCAGCACGGCCGGGTTCACCTCGAACGGCAGGCCGAAGAATTCGCGCTGGCCGACGAGGTAGGCCACCGGCTCGCCGTCGAGCCGGCGCTGCACCAGCGCGGCCAGCCGTTGCGCCTCGTCCTGCGTCAGCGCCCGCTCCGACTGCGTGATCAGGCCCACGCGCGACAGGCCCAGCGCGTGGCACAGCAGGATGCGGCGGTCGACGGCGTCGAGCAGCGGCAGGCGCTGCAACTGGGCCAGCGTCGCGCCGGCCCGGATCTCGGCCTGGCTCGCGGCTTGATTGGCGGCCTGAGTCGCGGCCTGGCTTGCGGCCGTGCTCATGCGCGGCGACGGCGGATCAGCAGCCAGCCCAGCGCGATGGCGAACAGGCCGAACCACAGGAACGACCACTGCGGGATGGACAGGCCGAACCACGGCGCCAGCGCATCCTCGCACAAGCCGTCGGCGCGGAAGATGGACGGCAGATATTCGGCCAGGAAAATCTTGTTGAGCGCCGTCTCCATCGGGTCGATGCCGCACGACAGGCCGGGGTGGGCCAGCACCCACAAGTGCTTGCCGGCCACGCCCATGCCGCCCAGCGCGCTGGCCAGGCCGAGGCCCGTGCACAGCTTGGTTTTGTCGGACCATACGCCCAGCAGGCAGCTGAAGGCGACAGCGAGGAACAGGTAGCGCTGGATCACGCACAGCGGACAGGGCAGCATGTCCAGTCCGTGTTGCAGGTAGAGCGCGACCCCGATCAGGCTGAAGCAGGCGATGGCGATGGAGAGCAACAGGGTACGGGTCGATATCATGGGAAATCCGGTCAGAAGCGATGTGCGGGCAATTCTCGCACAAGTTGTCGTTTCAATCTTAGCGTGCGGTTAACCCCGGGGCGGCGCGGCGCAAGGGAGCGACGCCTGGGGCTCGAGGGACTGCCCCTTGGGTCTGTCCCTGGTTTGATGTTGTGGCCGCGTTCCGGCCAAAACCGGGCTGACCCAGGGGGCACGTTCCGGCCAAAACCGGGGTCAGACCCAAGGGTCAGACCCCTGCATGCGCCGCTGGCTTTATTCGCCGAGCGCGGCCAGCTGCTCGGCCTGGTGCTCGGCGGCCAGCGCGTTGGTCAGCTCGGTCAGGTCGCCGTCCATGATGAAGTCGAGCTTGTACAGCGTGAGGTTGATGCGGTGGTCGGTCATGCGGCCCTGCGGGTAGTTGTAGGTGCGGATGCGCTCGCTGCGGTCGCCCGAACCGATCAGGCTCTTGCGCGTGGCGGCCTCCTTCGATTGCTGCTCGCGCAGCTGCACGTCCTTGATGCGGGCCGCCAGCACCTTCATGGCCTGGGCCTTGTTCTTGTGCTGGCTGCGGTCGTCCTGGCACTCGACCACGATGCCGGTCGGCAGGTGGGTCAGGCGCACGGCCGAATCGGTCTTGTTGATGTGTTGGCCGCCGGCGCCGGACGCGCGGAAGGTGTCGATGCGCAGGTCGGCCGGGTTGATGTTGACGTCCTCGACCTCGTCGGCCTCCGGCATCACGGCCACCGTGCAGGCCGAGGTGTGGATGCGGCCCTGGGTCTCGGTGGCCGGCACGCGCTGCACGCGGTGGCCGCCCGACTCGAACTTGAGCTTGGAATAGACGCCGTTGCCGATCAGGCGCACGATCACCTCGCGGTAGCCGCCCAGGTCGGACGGCGACTCCGACACCATCTCCACCTGCCAGCGGTTGCGCTCGGCGAAGCGGGTGTACATGCGCAGCAGGTCGCCGGCGAACAGGGCCGATTCATCGCCGCCGGTGCCGGCGCGGATCTCCAGGAAGATGTTGCGCTCGTCGTTGGCGTCCTTGGGCAGCAGCATCTTCTGCAGCTCCAGTTCCAGTGCCGCCATGCGCCCCTTGGCCGCCTCGATCTCGTCCTGCGCGAAGTCCTTCATGTCGGGGTCGGCCAGCATCTCCTGGGCCGCCGCGATGTCGCCGTTGGCCTGCTGGTAGTCGTGGTACAGCGCCACCAGCGGACCGAGCTCCGCGTGCTCGCGCGTCATCTTGCGGTAGCTGTCCATGTTGGCCGTGGCGCCTTCGGCCATCAGCAGTTCGTCGAGTTCGGCCAGGCGGTTGGACAGTTGGTCCAGCTTGGCCAGCATTGATGGTTTCATAGCGTGTGGATCTCAAAAAAATCGGAGGGGAACCGGCGCGGGGGCCGGCTGGTCGCGGCCCGCTGGGCCGGACGGGGCGGCGGAGCCGCTAACGGCGGCCGCGGAACAGCTGGGGCAGCAACGTGGCGAGCTGGGCCCGCTCGTCGCCCTGGGCGCGGTGCAGCGCCTGCTGCGGCCCGTGCATGAATTTGGCCGTCAGGCCCTTGGACAGGGCCTCGAGCACGGCGTCGATATCCTCGCCCTTGGCCAGCATCTTGCGCGCGCGCTCCAGTTCCATCTGGCGCAGCGCCTCGCCGCTCTCGTGCAGGCTCTGGATCACGGGCACGACGGCGCGGTCGTCGATCCAGTGCATGAACGACTGGACCCGGGTTTCGATGATGGCCTCGGCCTGGGCCACGGCCGCCTGGCGGTTCTCGAGGCCGGTCTGCACCACCTTGCCCAGGTCGTCCACCGTGTACAGGAACACGTCGTTCAGGCGCGCCACTTCCGGTTCGATGTCGCGCGGCACGGCCAGGTCGACCATGAAGACGGGCTTGTGGCGGCGCGCCTTGATGGCCCGCTCCACCAGCCCCAGCCCGATCAGCGGCAGCGACGAGGCGGTGCAGGAGATGATGATGTCGTACTGGTGCAGCCTCTCGGGCAGTTCGGCCAGCCGGATCGCCTTGCCGCCGAAGCGGTGCGCCAGCACTTCGCCGCGTTCGAGCGTGCGGTTGGCGATGGTGATGCTTTTCGGATTCTGGGCCGCGAAGTGGGTGGCGCACAGTTCGATCATCTCGCCGGCGCCGATGAACAGCACGTGCTGCTCGGCCACCTTGTCGAAGATGCGCTGCGACAGGCGCACGGCGGCGGCCGCCATCGACACGCTGTGGGCGCCGATCTCGGTGGTGCTGCGCACTTCCTTGGCGACCGAGAAACTGCGCTGGAACAGCTGGTGCAGATAGGTGCCCAGGCCGCCGGCCTCGTCGGCCGTGCGGATCGCGTCCTTGATCTGGCCGAGGATCTGGGTTTCGCCGAGCACCATCGAGTCGAGCCCGGAGGCGACGCGGAAGGTGTGGCGCACGGCGTCGTGCTGGGGCAGCATGTACAGGTGCGGCCGCAGTTCGCTGTAGTTGAGCTGGTGGAAGTCGGCCAGGAAGTGGGCGCCCGCGTCGAGCGGATTGGGGGCCGGGCTGGCCGCGTACAGTTCGGTGCGGTTGCAGGTCGACAGGATGGCGGCCTCGTCCGTGCCGCTGGGCGCGATGCGGTCGAACCACGCGCGCGCCGCCACCACGGCCTGCCCCAACTGGTCGGGCGCGAACGCCAGCCGTTCGCGCAGGGCGACCGGCGCGGTGTTGTGGTTGAGGCCGACGGCAAGCAGTTGCATTTCGGAGCGGGATGATTGGTTGTTAGCCGACATTATAGCGTGTTGTGTCCGTATTCTGTCCGGGCCCGTCCCCGCCATCCGCACGAGCGTGATCTAGGCACTTTGGCCGAGACCGCTCAGGCGCCCAGCTTTTCCAGCCGGTAGCCGTAGCTGTAGACGGGCACCAGCCGGTAGCCGTTCTCCGGTTTCAGTTGCAGCTTGTTGCGCACGCGCGAGACGTGGGTGTCCATGGTGCGCGAGGGCACGGCCGTCTCCCGTATCCACACGGCCTCGTGGATGTAGGCGCGCGACAGCGGACGGCCGATGTTGCGGAAAAATAACAAGGCGAGGTAGAACTCCTTGTGCGTGACGTCGAGCACGATGCCATCCTTGAGCAGGCGGCCGGGCCGGGTCTCGAACGTGTATTGTCCGAACTGCAATTGCTCGGCGCCGTTCTGGGACGGGTAGGCGCGCCGCAGCAGTGCCTGCACCCGGGCCACCAGTTCGCTGCGCCGCAGCGGCTTGATCATGTAATCGTCGGCGCCGGCGGCCAGGCCGGCCACGATGTCGTCCTCGCCCGAGGTGGTGGTGAGGAACAGCACGGGGGCGTTGTCGGGCAGCTTCTCGCGCGCGCGGCGCATGACCTCGGTGCCGCTCAGGTCGGCCACCTGCCAGTCCATGATCAGCATGTCGTAACTGTCCTTGCGCAAGTGGTTGAGCAGCTCGCGGCTGGTCTGAAAACTATGGCAGGCGTGACCGGCGGAAGTGAGAACCTGGCAGATCAGATCGGCCTGGCTGCGGTCGTTGTCAAGTACGGCGATTCTCATGGTTGTGCAGGGCGTGGCTGGCCGGCGGCGTCATGCACCGCCCGTCCATGAATGTTAAGGAGAAGTCACATTGAATATAACAGAGATTTACAAAAATAGTTAGTAAAAAAGCTAAATATTTCCGATTGGATATAACTATTTTCAGTCCGCGCGTCTCCTGCACCATTACACGGTACACTTACATCACCCTGATTTCAATACGCAACATGTTCGGAAGCAAGTCCCGGGGAGGGCGTAATGGCGAGTAACAATGAGTCGGAATGGGTGCTGGTGCCCGGCTCGGCGCGCGACATCGCGGCCGTGCGCGAGCGTTGCCGGCGCCTCGTGCGGCGGCGCGCCGTGTGGTCGGCCGGCATGGCGGCCGTGCCGATCCCGGGCGTGGACGTGGTGACGGATCTGCGCCTGTTCGCGCTGTTGATCGAGGACGTCAACCAGGAGTTCGGCCTGAGCGCCGACCAGATCGCCCGGCTGCAGCCGCAATGGCGCATGCTGGCCTACGAGGCGGCCATGGGCGCCGGCGGCATGCTGGTGGGGAAAGTGGTCACGCGCGACCTGGTGACGGCGCTGCTGCGGCGCGGCGGCGGCAAGCTGCTGGCGCGCCAGGCGGGCAAGCTGGTGCCGATCGCCGGCCAGCTGGCGTCGGCCGCGATCGGCTTCGCCGTGTTCCGCCAGCTCGGCTACCAGCACGTGGAGGCGTGCGCCGAGGTGGCGCAGCAACTGCTGGCCGGCCGCATGGCGGCCGCCAACTGAGGACCGCCCGGGGGATTACGCGTCCGGCAGCACCACGTTCACGTCCAGCACCTCCAGGTTGCCCTGGCGGTCCAGCGAGATCTTGATGTCGTCGGCGTTGACCTTGGTGTACTTGGAGATCACCTCGATCAGTTCCCGGTGCAGGGCCGGCAGGAAGTCGGGCCCGCCGCGGCCGTTGCGCTCGCGCGCGATGATGATCTGCAACCGTTCCTTGGCCGCCGACGCGGTCTTGGGTTTGGACGGGAACAGGAAGGAAAGCAGAGCCATGTCACTTGCCCCCAAAAATGCGCTGCAGCAGGCCGGGCTTCTCGTAGGTGGTGAAACGCAGCGGCATTTGCTGGCCGAGGAAGCGCGACACCACGTCCTCATAGGCTTCCGCCACGTCCGTGCCCTTGAAATGGATGGCCGGGTTGCCCTGGTTGGACGCGTGCAGCACCGACTCCGACTCGGGAATGATGCCGATCAGCGGGATGCGCAGGATCTCCTGCACGTCCTCGTGCGACAGCATCTCGTCCGCCTCCACCCGTTTCGGTGAATAGCGCGTGATCAACAGGTGTTCCTTGACCGGCTCGCCGCCCGTCTGGGCGCGGCGCGACTTGGCCTGGATGATGCCCAGGATGCGGTCCGAATCGCGCACGGACGACACCTCGGGGTTGGTGACGATGATGGCCTCGTCGGCGAAGGTCAGCGCCATCAGCGCGCCGTGCTCGATGCCGGCCGGCGAATCGCAGATGATGTACTCGAAGCCCATGTTGATGAGCTCGTTCAGCACCTGCTCCACGCCGTCCTCCGACAACGCATCCTTGTCGCGCGTTTGCGACGCCGGCAGGATGAACAGGTTGTCGCAGTGCTTGTCCTTGATCAGGGCCTGGGTCAGCGACGCCTCCTGGTTGATCACGTTGATCAGGTCGTACACCACGCGTCGTTCGCAGCCCATGATCAGGTCCAGGTTGCGCAGACCGACGTCGAAGTCGATCACGGCCGTCTTGTGGCCGCGCTGGGCCAGCCCGGTCGAGAAGCTGGCGCTGGAAGTCGTCTTACCGACACCGCCCTTACCGGACGTTACAACAATAATTCTTGCCACGAATAATCCTTTTCAGAGAGCCCAGTGCTTAAGCGCGGGATGCGGAGTTGACAGATAGTATATCGATTCGGTCGCCTATCAGGCGAATTTGTGCCGGCGCGCGGGCATACTCGGCCGGGAAACCGTCCTCGAAGGTGCGGTACACGCCGGCGATCGACAGCAGTTCCGGCGCCATGGCCATGGCGAAGATGCGGGCGTCGGCGTTGCCGGAGGCGCCGGCCAGCGCGCGTCCGTTCAGGGTGTTGTAGACGTGGATGCTGCCGTCGGCGATCAGTTCGGCGCCGTTGTTGACCACGGCCGTGACGATCAGGTCGCAGCCGCGCGCGTAGATGCGCTGGCCGGCGCGCACCGGGGTGTCGATGATCAGGGTGCCGGGGCTGACCACGGCGGTGGCCGGGGCCGCGACAGGGGCGGGCGCGGCCTTGGGCGCGGGCGCGGCGGCCGGCGCTGCCGCCGCGGGCGGCTCCGGCTCCTTGCGCGGCTTGGCGGCCGTTTCCAGGCTCAGGCCATGGGCCACGATGGTGGCGGCCATCTCGGGCGGCGCGTTGCGCACGGCCACGGGATTGAGCCGGTATTTCTTCAGCAGCGCGATGATGCCGTCCCAGTCGATGGCTTCGCCGCCGGGTGGCAGCGCGCCGACGTCGATCACGGTCAGGTCGTCCTCGAAAAAGTCGGCCGAGCCGCCCGTCATATCGTTGAGCGCCGCGCCGAGGGCGATGCGGTCCGCGGTGGACAGGATGGCGGACACGGCGACCACGGTGGAAATCTTGATTTCGATCGGCTTCTGGAACAGGCTGTTGGACATGGGCGACAGGATAAAGGTTAGCCCGCGCGCATGCGCAAGCGCACACATTCTACTGTGGAAAGCCCGGAAATGGGAGGGTGCGCACGACACGAAGCGGCTACTGGCGCGGCTTGCGGGCCGGTTGGCGGCTGAACCGGCGGGGAATTGGGGACGTAACACAAATGAAGAACCGGGGTCAGGTCATTCCATACCGCAAGATTGCGGTATGGAATGACCTGACCCCGGTTTTTGTTTTAGTAGATGGCGTGTTCCTCACGCAACTGGCGGGCGGCGGCCACCATGTTGCGCAGCGCCGCCTCGGTTTCGTCCCAGCCGCGCGTCTTCAGGCCGCAGTCGGGGTTGACCCACAATTGGTCGGGGGCGATCACGGCGCTGGCCTTGCGCAGCAGGCGCACCATCTGCGCCTGGTCCGGCACCCGCGGCGAGTGGATGTCGTACACGCCGGGCCCGATCTCGTTGGGGTAGCGGAACCGGCCGAAGCCGGCCAGCAACTCCATGTCCGAGCGGCTGGTCTCGATCGTGATCACGTCCGCGTCCATGGCCGCGATCTGCGGCAGGATGTCGTTGAACTCGGCGTAGCACATGTGGGTGTGGATCTGGGTCGCGTCCGCCGCCACGGCCGCCGTCAGGCGGAACGCGCCGGTGGCCCAGGCCAGATACTCGTCCCAGCGCGCGCGCCGCAGCGGCAAGCCTTCGCGCAGCGCCGGTTCGTCGATCTGGATGATGGCGATGCCGGCCCGTTCCAGGTCCGCCACCTCGTCGCGGATGGCCAGCGCGATCTGGCGCGCGGTGGTGGCGCGCGGCTGGTCGTCGCGCACGAACGACCATTGCAGGATGGTCACCGGCCCGGTCAGCATGCCCTTCATCGGCCGCCGCGTCAGGCGCTGGGCGTGCGCGGTCCAGGCCACCGTCATCGGCTGCGGGCGGGCCACGTCGCCGTAGATCAGCGGCGGCTTGACGCAGCGCGAGCCATACGATTGCACCCAGCCATGTTGCGTGAAGGCAAAACCGTCCAGTTGTTCGCCGAAATACTCGACCATGTCGTTGCGCTCGGCCTCGCCGTGCACCAACACGTCCAGGCCCAGCTGTTCCTGACGGTGCACGGCGTCGGCGATGTGCGCCAGCATGGTGCGTTCGTAGGCGGCCGCGTCCAGCTCGCCGCGCTTGTGGGCGGCGCGCGCGGCCCGGATCGCGGCCGTCTGTGGGAACGAGCCGATGGTGGTGGTGGGGAAGGCGGGCAGGCCCAGCCGTTCGCGTTGGGCCGCCTGGCGCTGGGGGAAGGGCGCGGCGCGGCGCTCGGCGTTGTTGCCCTCCTGCGCCAGGGCGGCCAGGCGCGCGGCCACGGCGGCGTTGTGCACGCGCGGGCTGGCGCGGCGGCCGGCCACGGCGGCGCGCGCGGCTGCCAGCGCATCGGTCGTGTCGGCGCCGTCCAGCGTGGCGCGCAGCACGGCCAGTTCGGCCAGCTTTTCCGTCGCGAACGCCAGCCAGGAACGGATCTCCGGGTCCAGCGCCGTTTCGCGCTCCAGGCTGAACGGCACGTGCAACAGCGAGCACGAGGTGGACAGCCACAGCGGACCGGACCGTTTCTCGCGCAGCGGGCGCAGCACGGCCAGCGCCGCGTCGAGGTCGGTGCGCCACACGTTGCGGCCGTCGATGATGCCGACCGACAGCACCTTGTGGCCGGGCAGCCAGTCGGCCACGCTGGTCAGTTCATGGGCGGCGCGCACGCCATCCACGTGCAGGCCGGCCACGGGCAGGCGGCAGGCCAGGCCCAGGTTTTCTTCGAGTGGCGAGAAATAGGTGGCCAGCAGCAATGGCGCGCCCGCCTGGCTCAGCTGCCAGTAGGCCGGCTCGAACGCGTTGCGCCAGTCGGGCGGCAGGTCGAGGCCGAGGATCGGTTCGTCAATCTGCACCCAGGCCGCGCCGGCCCGCTTCAGTTGCGCCAGCAGCGCGCCGTACACGGGCAGCAGGTGTTCCAGCAAGGCGAGGCGGGAGAAGGCGAGCTCGCCTTTCTCCTTGCCCAGCCATAGGAAGGTGAGCGGGCCCAGCAGCACTGCCTTGACCGGGTGGCCGAGCGCCTGCGCTTCCGCCACTTCCGCCACCAGCCGTTCCGCGTGCAGCGAAAACGCGGTGTCGGCGGCGAATTCGGGCACCAGATAGTGGTAGTTGGTGTCGAACCATTTGGTCATCTCCAGCGCCGCGCCTTGCTGGCAGGCGCAGTGGGCCGCGTCGTGATGCGCATCGTGCGCGGTGTCGCCGCGCGCCATGGCGAAGTAGCGCTGCAGCGCGTCCTGGTCGGGCGTGAAGCCGAAGCGGGCCGGCTCGCAGCCGAGCAACTGGATGTGGTTGGCCACGTGGTCGTACCAGGCGAAGTCGCCCACGGTCACGTGGTCGAGGCCGGCTTCGCGCTGCAGCGACCAGTGGCGCGCGCGCAGCTCGCGCCCGGTCTGCTCCAGCGCGGCGGCCGGCAGCTCGCCGCGCCAGTGGCGTTCGAGCGCCGTCTTGAGCTCGCGCGCCGCGCCGATGCGGGGGAAGCCGGGGATGTGGATTTGTAAGTTCGTCATGTTTTGTCATCCAGATTTCATATTGGTGCGCTAAAGTGTGCGGCATTCCGGTCTATAATCAAAACGAAAGATTTTGCGGCTTCACATGAAAACGATTCATATATAGACCATGCTCGAAATTCGCCACCTCCGAACCTTGAGCGCCCTGCGCTCCGCGGGCAGCCTGGTGCGTGCCGCCCAGTTGCTGAACCTGACCCAATCGGCCCTGTCGCACCAGATCAAGCTGCTGGAGGAGCGCTACGGCGGCCCGCTGTTCGAGCGCAAGTCGGTGCCGATCGGCTTCACGGCCACGGGCGCGCGGCTGCTCAAGCTGGCCGATCTGCTGCTGCCGGAAATCGAGCAGGCCGAGCGCGACGTGGCCCGTTTGTCGCAGGGCGACCAGGGCCAGCTGCGCGTGGCGCTCGAGTGCCACACCTGCTTCGACTGGCTGATGCCGGTGATGGATGAATTCCGCCAGCGCTGGCCCGATGTGGAGATCGACCTGGTGTCGGGCTTCCACAGCGAGCCGGCCGACCTCTTGCGCAGCGGCGCGGCCGACCTCGTGATCGGCTCCGACTACAGCAATGAATTCGCCACCTTCCCCCTGTTCCGTTTCGAGATCCTGGTGGTGATGGCGCAGAAGCACAGGCTGCAGGGCGCGCGCCGCCTGGCCGCCGCCGACTTCGAGGGCGAGACCCTGATCACCTATCCGGTGCCCGAGGAACGCATCGACCTGATCCGGGAAGTGCTGCGCCCGGCCGGCATCCATTTCGAACGCCGCACAGCCGAGCTGACGGTGGCCATCCTGCAGCTGGTGGCCAGCCGCCGCGGCGTGGCGGCCCTGCCCAACTGGGCCATCAAGAATTACGTCGATTACGACTATGTGATCGCCAAGCCGGTGGGCGAGCTGGGTCTGTGGAGCGACTTGTTCGTGTCCGTGGCCGAGCCGTTGCGGCAAAAGGCCTATGTGCTGGACTTCGTCAATGTGATACGGGAGCAGTGCGCCGCCAGTCTCGATGGTATCAAATTATTATCGTGACAAATTGGCATCCATTCTTCAGAATGATTACGTAGCTTTGATACAGATCAACGCTCGCACCGGCTTGCCGCCTACGATGTAGGGCTTAGGTCAACAGTGAGAACGAAAGGTCGTCATGTTCGATATCGCACAACAATGCGCCCAGGCCGGCGCCGCCCTCGTGGAAGCGCAGCTGGCGGCCCTGCGGGCCTGGACCGAAGCCATGCTGGACGGCGGCATCCGCTGTGCCGAGCGCCATGCCGACGCCTACCGCACCACGCTGGCCACTGGCACGGTTGCTGCTAGACAGATTATGTGGACGCCGGTTGATTCCAAGCGCTAGAAGCGGGCGCCGCCGCGAGCCCGGCCGGCGTATGATCGAACCGCCGGCTTGTCGATCTGACATGCACGACACGCGGTGTCGACGGCAGCGACAACAGCTTGGTAACTGAGCAACCAGTTGCTTGATGGAGTCTTGATGTTTGTGGCATAACTAAGCCGGTCATCCCCCGGCACATTGGAGAAACACATGGAAGATGTAGTTATCGTGGCCGCAGGCCGCACCGCAGTCGGCAAGTTCGGTGGCAGTCTGGCGAAGGTTCCCGCCTCGGAGTTGGGCGCGCACGTGATCAAGGGCTTGCTGGCCAAGACCGGCATTGCGCCGGAACTGATCAGTGAAGCCATCCTGGGACAAGTGCTGACGGCCGCCGTGGGCCAGAACCCGGCCCGCCAGGCCGTGATCAAGGCCGGCCTGCCCAACAGCGTGCCGGCCTACACCATCAACAAGGTGTGCGGCAGCGGCCTGAAGGCCACCCACCTGGCGGCCCAGGCCATCAAGTGCGGCGACGCCAGCATCATCATCGCCGGCGGCCAGGAGAACATGAGCGCCGCGCCGCACGCCATGAACGGCTCGCGCGACGGTTTCCGCATGGGCGACTTCAAGATGGTCGACACCATGATCGTGGACGGCCTGTGGGACGTCTACAACCAGTACCACATGGGCGTGACGGCCGAGAACGTGGCCAAGAAATACGAGATTTCGCGCGCCGAGCAGGACGAGTTCGCGCTGCAGTCGCAACTGAAGGCGGAGGCCGCGCAGAAGGCCGGCAAGTTCAAGGATGAGATCCTGCCGCTGGAGATCGCCCAGAAGAAGGGCACCATCGTGTTCGACAGCGATGAATACGTCAAACCCGGCACCACGATCGAGTCGCTGCAGGGCCTGCGCCCGGCGTTCGCCAAGGATGGCACGGTCACGGCCGGCAACGCCTCGGGCATCAACGACGGCGCCGCCGCCGTGATCATGATGCCGGCCTCGCAAGCCAAGTCGCTGGGCCTGACCCCGCTGGCGCGCGTGAAGGCCTACGCCTCGTCCGGCATCGACCCGTCCGTGATGGGCATGGGCCCCGTGTCGGCCGCCCGCCTGTGCCTGAAGAAGGCCGGCTGGACGCCGCAGGACCTGGACCTGATGGAGATCAACGAAGCCTTCGCGGCCCAGGCCATCGCCGTCAACAAGGAGATGGGCTGGGACACCAGCAAGATCAACGTCAACGGTGGCGCGATCGCCATCGGCCACCCGATCGGCGCGTCCGGCGCCCGCATCCTGGTCACGCTGCTGCACGAGATGGTGCGGCGCGACGCCAAGAAGGGCCTGGCCTCGCTGTGCATCGGCGGCGGCATGGGCGTGGCGCTGGCGGTCGAGCGCGCGTAAGGACGCAGCAGCGGTACGCGGCCCGCGCAACCGGCGGGGAACGATTTTATTGTAGTTGTTGAAAAAACGAGGGGACGAAAAATGGCAAGAGTTGCATTAGTAACGGGCGGTATGGGCGGTCTGGGCGAAGCGGTTTGTTTCAAGCTGGCGGCACTGGGCTACACCGTCGTGACAACGTATTCCCCTGGCAATACCAAAGTCAATGACTGGCTGGCCACCACCCGTGACCAGGGCTTCAACTTCAAGGCGTATCCATGCGACGTGGCCGATTACGATTCGGCGGCGGCGTGCGTGGCGGCCATCACCAAGGACATCGGTCCGGTCGATGTGCTGGTCAACAACGCGGGCATCACGCGCGACATGACGTTCAAGAAGATGGACAAGACCAACTGGGACGCCGTCATGGCCACCAACCTGGACTCCGTGTTCAACATGACCAAGCCGGTGTGCGACGGCATGGTGGAGCGCGGCTGGGGCCGTATCATCAACATCTCCTCCGTCAACGGCCAGAAGGGCGCGTTCGGCCAGACCAACTATGCGGCCGCCAAGGCCGGCATGCACGGCTTCACCAAGTCGCTGGCGCTGGAAGTGGCCCGCAAGGGCGTGACGGTCAACACCATCTCGCCCGGCTACATCGGCACCAAGATGGTGATGGAGATCCCGCAGGACGTGCTGGACACCAAGATCATCCCGCAGATTCCGATGGCCCGCCTGGGCAAGCCGGAAGAAGTGGCTGGCCTGGTGGCCTACCTGTCGTCGGACGAGGCGGCTTTCGTCACCGGCGCCAACATCGCCATCAACGGCGGCCAGCACATGTCCTGATCGCAGTCGTTCATGACGCCGGAAGCGCCGCCCCCGGGCGGCGCTTTTTTTATGGGCGGCGGGCTCAAGTACAATGCGGTATCAACCGTCCCGCCCATGCAAAGGAGTCGCCATGCCCGATACGTCGCCCCTGTTCCCTCCCATTACGCCGCGCCGCCAGGGCATGCTGGCCGTCGACGACCTGCACACCATTTACTGGGAGGAGGTGGGCAATCCGGACGGCATGCCGGTGATCTTCCTGCACGGCGGCCCCGGCGCCGGCCTGTCGCCGCAGCACCGCCGCTTCTTCGACCCCGAGCAGTACCGCGTGATCCTGTTCGACCAGCGCGGCGCCGGCAAGTCCACCCCGCTGGGCGAATGCCGGGCCAACACCACCCAGTTTCTGGTGGAGGACATCGAGCGGCTGCGCGAACTGTTCGGCATCAGCCAGTGGCTGGTGTTCGGCGGCTCGTGGGGTTCCACGCTGGCGCTGGCCTACGGCCAGGCCCACCCCGAGCGCTGCCTCGGCTTCGTGTTGCGCGGCATCTTCCTGTGCACGCAGGCCGAGATCGACTGGTTCATCCACGGCGTGCAGTGGTTCTATCCCGAACTGTACGAGGAGTTCATCGCGCCGATCCCGCCGGCCGAGCGCGGCGACCTGCTGCAGGCCTACCTGGAACGCATCATGAGCGACGACCCCGACGTCTACTGGCCGGCCGTGCGCGCGTGGAGCCGCTTCGAGGGCCGCCGCGTGTTCCTGCTGCCGCAGCCGGACGAGGCGTCGTCCGACGCGCTGGACCTGGGCGTGGGCCGGCTCGAATCGCACTACATGGCCAACCTCGGCTTCTTCACGGACGACCAGCTGATCCGCGACATGGGCCGCATCGCCCACCTGCCGGCCGTGATCGTGCAGGGCCGCTACGACGTGATCTGCCCGCCGCTGTCGGCGCACCGGCTGCACGGGGCCTGGCCCGGCGCCGTGCTGAAGATGATCCCGGACGCCGGCCACGGCGCGCTCGAGCAGGGCATCGCGCGCGCGCTGGTGGCGGCCACCGAGCAGTTCCGCCGCCATGGCCGTTTTGAATAGGCAGGCCGCCTGCTACACTACGGCCTGCGCCACAACCAGCATCGAGGTGTCATCATCGCACTCATGAACTTACAGATCGGCGAGATCGGTCACGTCATCCAGCTCGCCGTCGCCCCGGTGTTCCTGCTGTCGGGCGTGGGCACGGCCCTGATGGTGCTGATCAACCGCCTGGCCCGCATCATCGACCGTTCGCGCGTGCTCGAGGACAAGCTGGACGTGGGCTACAACGACGTCCACCTCAATGAACTGGACACGCTGTACCGGCGCTCGCACCTGATCAATGTGTCGATCACGCTGGCCACCTCGTGCGCGCTGCTGATCTGCCTGGTCGTCGCCATGCTGTTCCTGGGGGATATCACCGACCTGCCGCTCGACAAGTACATCGCCGGCATGTTCGTGGTGGCCATGGCCTGCCTGATCGGCAGCCTGGTGTCGTTCCTGCGCGAGATCTTTATCGCCTCGGCCGCCATGCGTTCCCACCGCCATGTGCGCCAGCCGGTAAAATAAGCGATGCCGTCCGGCGCCCGCCGCCCCCTTTTTGATTGAACCGAATACCATCATGCACGATTATCAACGCCCCCCCACCCTGTACCGCTACGGCGTGCGCGAAGACCTGGAACTGGCCCTGAGCCAGGGGCAATTCGTGCTGCGCCCGGCGTCGAACTGCCTGACGCTGAGCTTCTCCCAGGTATGGGACGCCACCCTGTTCGAGCAGTTCAACGCCGACTGCTGCCTGATCATCCACAACACGGAAGAATTCGGCGAACGCGTGCACCGCGCCGTGCAGCGCGCCTTGCCCAGCTGGGCCGGCATCGACGGCGCCGTCGAATACGGCACCCGCGCCGCGCTGGGCGCGGCCTTCACCAAGACCGCCCACGAGGCCAACGAGCATGAATGGCTGTTCGCGTGGCGCGCCATGCAAAGCCAGCTCAGTCTCAACCCCGTGCTGATCAAGATCGGCAGCCTGGAGAATTTCGCCGAACTGCGCGACCGCGACACCTACCTCGCGTAACGCCCGCCGCGCGGCCGCGCAGGCCGGCCGCCGTCTTCGCCGTCAATCGCGCTTGCTGTCGAGCCGCGTGAGCACGGCCGCCATCATCCGTTCGATGTCGTGGCGGATGATCTTGGCGCCGAGGATGCCCGGCACGTAGAAGTTGGGCACCAGCCGGCCCGTGTAGATCACCTTGGTGCCGCCCGTTTCCGGCACCGGCACCAGTTCCCAGTGCGATTCGTAGTGCTTCATGTCGCCCGAGATGAGGGCGATGTCGATCGCCGTCATCGGCTGCTCGGTGGCGCGCACGATCAGGTGGATGGACTTGGACATGAACAGGAAGCGCGCCGTGCCGAATTGTTCGATGATGACCTCGTTGCCGTTGCGCGCCAACACCTTGCACGATTCCAGATCCGGCACGAATTCGTTCATCCGTTCATAGTTGGTGAGGATGCGCCAGACGGTGGCCGGCGACGCCTGCACCGTGCCGGCCGCGTTGACCTCGAACAGGTGCAGCGCATCGAACTCCACCCGGTTCACCGACACTTCCAGCTTGGGCAATTCAAGCCTGGGTGTTTGCGCCATGACGGGGGCGGCCGCACCGAGTATCAGGAACAGAAGAAATCGCATCATCGTTCCAGCGTAAGGGAAAGGGTGGCAGAATACAAGCGTGGTACGTTCTGGTTACAAATGGCCGCTGCGCCAAGGCGGGTCGTTTAGAAACACGGGTCTAGAGAATTCGGTTTTAATGCCGCCATCGCATGTCAACCACGCCTATAACGATAATGACTACTCCAAGTTACCCGCACCTGCTGGCCCCCCTCGACCTCGGCTTCACCACCTTGCGCAACCGCGTGATCATGGGTTCCATGCACACGGGGCTGGAAGACCGCTTCTTCAATTTCGGCAAGCTGGCCGCCTACTACCGCGAACGCGCGCGCGGCGGCGTGGGCCTGATCGTCACGGGCGGCTTCTCGCCCAACCGGGCCGGCTGGCTGCTGCCGTTCGGCGGCACCGTCAACTTCAAGGCCGACGTGTTCAACCACCGCCGCCTGACGGGCGCCGTGCACGAGGAGGGCGGCAAGATCGTGATGCAGATCCTGCACGCGGGCCGCTACGGCTACCAGCCGTTCGTGGTGTCGGCCTCGGAGCGCAAGTCGCCGATCTCGCCGTTCAAGCCGCGCGCGCTGACCGAGGCCGGCATCGAGTCGACCATCCGCGACTACGCGCGCTGCGCGCGGCTGGCGCGCGACGCCGGCTACGACGGCGTGGAGGTGATGGGCAGCGAAGGCTATCTGATCAACCAGTTCCTGTGCGCGCGCACCAACCTGCGCACCGACCGCTGGGGCGGCAGCATCGAGAACCGCATGCGGCTGCCGGTGGAGATCGTCAAGCGCATCCGCGCCGAGGTGGGCAAGGACTTCATCATCATGTACCGCCACTCGCTGCTCGACCTGGTCGACGGCGGCAACACCTGGGACGACGTGGTGGCCGTGGCCAAGGCGCTGCAGCACGCCGGCGTGACCATCATGAACACCGGCTTCGGCTGGCATGAGGCGCGCGTGCCCACCATCGTCACCTCGGTGCCGCGCGCCGCGTTCTCGGGCGTGGCCGGCCGGCTGCGGCGCGAGCTGACCATCCCCGTGGTGGCGTCGAACCGCATCAACATGCCGCACGAGGCCGAAGGCGTGCTGCAGCGCGGCGAGGCGGACCTGGTGTCGATGGCGCGCCCGTTCCTGGCCGACCCGCAGTTCGTGCTCAAGGCGGCCGAGGGCCGCGCCGACGAGATCAACACCTGCATCGGCTGCAACCAGGCCTGCCTCGACCACACCTTCGCCAACAAGCGCGCCAGCTGCCTGGTCAACCCGCGCGCCTGCCACGAGACGGAGCTGGTGTACGCGAAGGCGGCCACCAAACGCAAGGTGGCCGTGGTGGGCGCCGGGCCGGCCGGTCTGTCGGCCGCCACCGTGGCCGCCGAATGCGGCCACGACGTGACGCTGTTCGACTCGAACCCCGGCATCGGCGGCCAGTTCCGCATCGCCATGCAGATTCCGGGCAAGGAGGAATTCGCCGAGACGGTGCGCTACTTCGGCCGCAAACTCGAACTGACCGGCGTGAAGCTGCGGCTCGGCGAGCGCGTCACGCGCGAACAGCTGCTGGCCGGCGGCTACGACGACGTGGTGGTGGCCACCGGCATCAAGGTGCGCCGGCCGCCCATCCCCGGCATCGAGCACGCCAAGGTGCTGTCGTACGTGGACGTGTTGCAGAACAAGGCGCCGGTGGGCAAGCGCGTCGCCATCATCGGCGCCGGCGGGATCGGCTTCGACGTCAGCGAATACCTGCTGCACGACCCGCGCCATGCGCTGCCGCTGGCGCTGGACGTGTGGGCGCGCGAGTGGGGCGTGGACCTGAAGGGCGACACCTCCGGCGGCCTGGTGCCGGCGCAGGCGCCGGAGCCGGTGCGCCAGCTCTATCTGCTGCAGCGCAAGACCTCCAAGCTGGGCGCGGGCCTGGGCAAGACCTCGGGCTGGGTGCACCGCGCCACGCTGGCGCGCGCCGGGGTGGTGATGATCGCCGGCGTGCAGTACGACCGCATCGACGACCATGGCCTGCACATCACGGTGGGCGGCGAACAGCGCCTGCTGGCGGTGGACAACGTGGTGGTGTGCGCCGGCCAGGACAGCCTGACGGAACTGATGCCGACCGGGGAGCAGGCCAAGACCGGCCCGCGCTTCCACAAGATCGGCGGCGCCGCGCTGGCGGCCGAGCTGGACGCCAAGCGCGCCATCAAGGAAGGCGCGGAGCTGGCCGTGCGGTTGTAACGGGACGCGTCCCAACGAAAAACAGGCACGGGGTGAACCGAACCCCGTGCCTGTTTTTTTTCGCGACCGGACTATCGTTACAGCTTGCGCACCACCACGCAGCCGATCGAGTAGCCGGCGCCGAACGAGCAGATCACGCCCAGCTGGCCGGCGGCCAGGTCGTCCGAATGTTTGTGGAAGGCGATGATGGAACCGGCCGACGAGGTGTTGGCGTAGGTGTCGAGGATCACGGGCGCCTCGCCCGGTTCCGCGTCGCGGCCCAGCACCATGCGGCTGATCAGCAGGTTCATGTTCAGGTTGGCCTGGTGCAGCCAGTAGCGGTTCACCTGCGGCACTTCCAGGCCGGCGCCGGCGATGGTGGTCTTGATCATCTCGGCGGCCATCGGGCACACGTCCTTGAACACCTTGCGGCCCTGCTGGCGGAACAGCTTGTCCGGCTGGCCGATGCCCGACTCGTCGAAGCGGTTCAGGAAGCCGAAGTTGTTGCGGATGTTGTTGGAGAACGCCGTCTTGAGCTGGGTCTCGACGATCTCGAAGCGGTGCGGGCCCTGGGCCGTGGCCGCGTCCTCGATCACGATCGCCGTGCAGGCGTCGCCGAAGATGAAGTGGCTGTCGCGGTCGCGCCAGTTCAGGTGGCCGCTGGTGATCTCGGGATTGAGCACCAGCACGGCGCGCGCCTGGCCGCTCTTGATGGCCGCCACGGCGGTCTGGATGCCGAAGGTGGCCGACGAGCAGGCCACGTTCATGTCGAAGCCGTAGCCGTCGATGCCGAGCGCCTGCTGCACCTCCACCGCCATGGCCGGGTAGGCGCGCTGCATGTTGCTGCAGGCGACCAGCACCATGTCGATGTCGGCCGCCGTGCGGCCGGCGCGGTCGAGCGCCTGGCGCGCGGCGGCCACGCAGATTTCCGCCTGCAGCGACAGTTCGTCGTCGCCGCGCTCGGGGATGCGCGACACCATGCGCTCGGGGTCGAGGATGCCGCTCTTTTCCATCACGAAGCGCGACTTGATGCCGGACGCTTTCTCGATGAAGCCGACGCTGGACGGTTCCAGCGCGGTCACGCTGCCGTCCGCGATGGCGGCGGCGTGGTCGGCGTTGAATTTCTCGACATAGGCGTTGAAGCTGGCGACCAGCTCCTCATTGGAGATCGATTGTGCTGGCGTAAAGAGGCCGGTACCGCTGATGACGGCTTGTTTCATGGGTAAACTTTCAAATATGGTAATGGGCTGGCGCCGCAAGTGAGCAAATTTTACACAATGGCGGGCCCGGTCAGCGCATTTTCTAATCGCCCGCTTGATTTTTTTCCGGGCGCGCCCGCGCGGCGGGATCGGCCCGGCGGGCCGCCGCCTATTTCTTGCTCAGGTCTTTCTTGACGGCGGGGCTGGCCACCTGCACCAGCTTCGATTCGGTCTTGGCCAGTTGCACGGGCAAGCCTTTCAGGTGGTTCAGCGCCTGGGCCAGCTGGAAATCGTCGTTGCTGCCGTATTCGAGCGGCTTGCGTTGTTTTTCCATCGCGATCACGCGCAGTTGTTCCTCCAGCTCGTCGCGGTTGGTCTTGGCGCCTTCCTGGTCGCGGTCGTTGGACAGGTGCTTGTCGAGGTCCGCTTCGCGCGTGCGCAGGCTGTTCAGGCCGTCGCCATCGGCGTTCTCGTCCACCAGCAGGTCGGGCGCGATGCCCTTGGCCTGGATCGAGCGGCCGTTCGGCGTGTAGTAGCGGGCCGTGGTCAGCTTGACGGCCGTGTCGGGCGTGAGCTGGCGGATGGTCTGCACGGAACCCTTGCCGAAGGTCTGGGTGCCGACGATGGCGGCGCGCTTGTAGTCCTGCAGCGCGCCGGCCACGATCTCCGAGGCCGAGGCCGAGCCTGTGTTGACCAGCACCACCATCGGCACTTTCTTGACGGCCTCGGGCAGCCTGGCCAGCGCGTCGCCGTCATTGCGCAGCGCGTAGTACTCGGGCCGGCCGTAGAAGATCTGTTTGGAGTCGGGCAACTGGCCGTTGGTGGAGACGATGGCCGAGTCGCGCGGCAGGAAGGCGGCCGCCACCCCGATCGCGCCCTGCAGCACGCCGCCGGGGTCGTTGCGCAGATCCAGCACCAGGCCCTTGATGTTGGGGTCCTGCTTGTACAGTTCGACGATCTTGGCGGCCAGGTCGTCGACGGTCGGTTCCTGGAACTGCGAGATCCGCAGCCAGGCGTAGCCGGGTTCGATCAGCTTGCCCTTGACGCTTTTCTGATGGATTTCCTCGCGCGCGATGGTGAATAGCAGCGGCTCGCTCTCACCCTTGCGCAGGATGGTCAGGTTGACCTTGGTGTGCGGCTCGCCGCGCATCTTCTTGACGGAGTCGTCCAGGCTCATGCCCTTGACGGGCGTGCCGTCGAGCCGCGTGATCAGGTCGCCCGCCTTGATGCCGGCCCGGTAGGCCGGCGAATCCTCGATCGGCGAGACGATCTTGATATAGCCTTCCTCGCTCTGGCCGATTTCGATGCCGAGGCCGACGAACTTGCCTTGCGAGCCTTCGCGCAGCTCGGCGTAGGCCTTCTTGTCGAGGTAGGCGGAATGGGGGTCGAGCGAGGCGACCATGCCGGCGATGGCTTCGGTCAGCAGTTTCTTGTCCTCGACAGGTTCCACGTAGTCCGACTTGATGAGGCCGTACACGTCGGCCAGCTGGCGCAATTCCTCCAGCGGCAGGGCGGGCTCCACGGGCTTTTGCGCCATCGCGGAAAATTGCAGCGACACGGCGATGCCGGCGATGACACCCAGGCTGACCAGCCCGGCACTCTTGAGTTTCTTGCCCATGTTTCACCTGTCGAATCTATCCATCCGGCGTTGCGGCCGCGCGGTCGGCGCCGGCGTAACGCTACGATTCAGTATAAACCTGATTTCCGGCAAACGTAGTATCCAATGCGTAATGATTTACACGTTTTTTTCCGGTCGCGCGTGCAGCCACCTTAGCAGCATGCATGACTGCAAATATTGCGCGGGGCCGGACTTTGGTAGCGTTGTGTAACGCTAGCGTTGACGACGGTAAGCAATTGTAAGAATCCCTGCCCGGCCGGTGTTCGCGGCCTACACTGGACTTGTATTTCTCTCTACCCTGAAGTGGTTCTTTGCCTGCGCTTATGCCGCAGGCATTTTTTTGTGCAGGTGTTTTTGTTCCGGGAGTGTTCATGTTGTCCACCTTGCTGTCTTTCCGCCCGCGCCACCTGGGCGCGGCCCTGCTGCTGAGCGCGGCCACCTTGCCCGCGCTGGCCCTGCCCGTGATGGAGATGCGGGCCGAGGATATGTTGCCGATGGCGGCCGAGCTGAAGACCTCGCTGGCCCTGAACGCCAACCAGCAAACCCTGTGGCAGCAGACGGAAGGCAAAACCCGCGCGCTGTTGCGCGAGCGCCAGGCGCGCCGCGAGCGCTTGCAGGCGGCCAGCAAGGCCGGCCTGGATGGCGCCGGCGTCGAGCTGCGCGACCTGGTGGGCGCGCTGGACGCGGAGACGGCCACCACGGCGGCCGAGGAAAAGCAGTTGCGCGAATGGTGGCTGACCGTCAACGACGCGCTGAGCGAACCGCAGCGCCGCGTGGTGGCCAACCTGCTGGCCGAACAATTGCTGCGCATGCCCGATAACGGCGGCCACAGCGGCGGCGCCCCGCGCGCGAAGGACGAGGGCGGCGAACGCAGCCGTGGCGGCCATCACCGGCAGGGCGGCGCCGGCATGGGCATGCCGGGCGGCTGATGGGCGGCTGATGGGTGGATGATGGGGAGTTGATGGGGAGTTGATGGGCCCCGCGCGCAGGGTGTGTATCGCAAAGTAAAAAACAACTGTCGGCGCGCATGCCCGGCCGGCCGGCGGGCTAGAATGCGGGCGCGGACGGTCGTCCGCGACCAAGCAACCCGATACTTTATGCGCAAATTGTTTCCCTACGCGTGCCTGGCCCTGCTGGGCACGCTGGCCGACACGGCCGTCCACGCCCAGAACGCGGTCCCCCAGCCAGCCGATACCAGCACCGCCCAGCCGACCGCCGGGCCGGACGGCCATCCCATCCAGCAAGTGACGGTCAGCGGCGGCCGCGCCAGCGACATGGACGAGCGCCGCCGTTCCACGGCCGCCAAGCAAGTCTATGGCCGCGAGGAACTGGACCGCAACGGCGACACCAGCCTGGCCGACGTGCTCAAGCGCCTGCCCGGCGTCACCATCGGCGGCCGCCCCGGCCGTGGCGGCGACATCCGCATGCGCGGCCTGGGCAGCGGCTACACGCAGATCCTCGTCAACGGCGAGCGTCCGCCGGCCGGCTTTTCCATGGACAGCCTGTCGCCCGACCAGGTGGAGCGGGTCGAGATCATGCGCGGCCCGGTGGCCGAGCACAGCACGCGCGCCATCGCCGGCACCATCAACATCGTGCTGCGCGACGGCTACCAGCTCAAGGACAAACAGCTCAAGCTGACCGATACGGTGGAGCAGGGCCGCCACGCGCCCAATGTATCGCTGACCGTGCCCGGCAAGGCGGGCAGCCTGACCTATCTGCTGACCGGCTCCGTGTTCGAGCACCGCCAGCACGACCACAACACCATCGCCTACCAGGACACGGACGCCGCCGGCGCCGTGCTCAAGGATCAGCTGGAAACGGATGACAGCAACCGCAAGGCGCGCGGCATCCACCTGACGCCGCGTCTGTCCTACAAGTTCGATGGCGGCGACCAGTTGAACTTCCAGCCCTTCCTGATGCGTTTGCACAGCGACACCACGGCCACCAGCGTGCTGGACCAGAGCATCGGCCAGTCGCCGCCCGAGTACGCCACGGCCGCCACCCGCAGCCATGCCGACACCACCTTCATGCGCGGCTTCGGCAACTGGGTGCACAAGCTGGAGGGCGCGGCCAAGCTGGACGTCAAATTCGGCTTCGGCCTGGGTCACAGCAGCAGCGACGCGGTGCGCCTGCAATACGACGGCGCCGGCCAGGAATCGAACCGCTTTACCGACAGCGACAGCACGCGCGACCGCAGCGCGAGCACTGGCGGCAAGTACAGCACGCCGCTGGGCAAGGATCACGCGCTGGCCGCCGGCTGGGACCTGGAGGCCAGCCACCGCGAGCAGACCAAGACCTCGCTCGACAAGAACGGCGTGGCCCAGTTCGACGATTCGGGCGACAACCTGAGCGCCGACACGCGCCGCTACGCCGTGTTCGCGCAGGACGAGTGGGACATCACGCCGCAATGGTCGGCCTATGCCGGCCTGCGCTGGGAAGGCATCACCACCACCAGCTGGCGCGACAGCGGCGACGTGCACAACACCAGCAGCGTGCTCAGCCCCCTGCTGCATGGCGTGTGGCGCATCCCCGGCCACGCGCGCGACCAGGTGCGCGCCAGCCTGACCAAGAGCTACAAGGCGGCCAACGTGCAGGACCTGATCGCCTTGCCGTATCTGGCCCACCCGAACAACGCCACCCATCCCGACCGCATGGGCAATCCCGACCTCAAGCCGGAACTGGCCACGGGGCTGGACCTGGCGTATGAGCACTACCTGGGCCGCAGCGGCATCGTCAGCGTCAGCGGCTTCGTGCGCGACATCGACAACCTGATCCGCCGCACCTTGACCAGCTATGACACGCCGCAGGGCCCGCATTACGTGTCCACGCCGTCGAATGTGGGCCACGCGCGCACCAGCGGCATCGAGCTGGAGGCCAAGTTCCAGTTGATCGAATTGTTCGACGATGCACCGGCCATCGACTTCCGCACCAACTACAGCCGCTTCTGGTCCAGCGTGGACGGCATCCCCGGCCCCAACAACCGGCTCGACCAGCAGGCGAAACAGACGGCCAACCTGGGCCTCGACTACCACCTCAAGCAATGGCCGCTGACGCTGGGCGGCAGCGTCAACTGGACCCCGGCCGTCGTGATCCAGACCAGTCCCACCCAGCAGGTGGAAACGGGCCGCAAGCGCGCGTTCGACGCCTACGCGTTGTGGAAGTTCGACAACCGCAACCAGCTGCGCCTCTCGGCCAGCAACCTGGCGCCGCTCGACAGCCTGAGCGGCAACGTCGTCACGGCGCGCGGCGTGACCTCCTCGGCCGATTCCGATTACCAGACTTACACGGTCTGGAGCGTGAAGCTCGAAACGAAGTTCTGACTCTGGCGCGGCGCGCGAACAATCGCGTGCCGTGTCCGCCGGCTCGTGCTACATTGCCGGATTCCGGGCTATCCGCCTGAACCGAACCGCGCGGCACCACCGCCATCCCCGCCCTACAAGGACTTTTCGTGAAACGACATCTGCTGAGCACCCTGACCATGAGCCTCCTTATGACCGCCGCCGGCGCCGCCGAAACGGCCGCGCCCGTCCCCCGTTCCGGCATCGACGTGCAGTACATCGACAGCGCCGTGCGGCCGCAGGATGACTTTTTCCGCCACCTCAACGGCAAGTGGTTGCAGACCACGGAAATCCCGGCCGACAAGGCGAGCTGGGGTTCGTTCATCCAGCTGCGCGAGGCGACGCTGCCGCAGCTGCGCGCCCTGATCGAAGCGGTGCAACAGGACAAGGCGGGCCGCAAACCCGGTTCCGAGGCCCAGAAGATCGCCGACCTGTACGCCAGCTACATGGATGAACCGAAGCTCGACGCGCTGGGCATCAAGCCGCTGGCGGGCGAACTGAACCGCATCCGCAGCATCAAGGACAAGAAGGCGCTGCCGGCCCTGATCGCCCATCTGGACGAAATCGGCGTGGCCACGCCGTACGGCATCTACGTGAGCCAGGATGCGCGCGAATCGACCAAGTATGCGGTCAGCGTCGCGCAAAGCGGGCTGGGCCTGCCGGACCGCGACTATTACCTGAAGAAGGACGACGCCAAGCTGGCCGCCGTGCTGGCCCAGTACGAGACCCACGTGGCCAAAACGCTGGCGCTGGCCGGCGTGAAGGACAGCGCCGCCGCCGCGCACGCCATCGTGGCGCTGGAAACGGCGCTGGCCAAGGTGCAGTGGACCAAGGTCGAGAACCGCGACCCCGTCAAGCGCTACAACAAGGTGCAGATCGACAAGCTGGCCGAACTGGCGCCGGCCTACGACTGGAAACATGCGCTGGCCGCGGCCGGCGTGGCCAGCAAGGTCGATTATGTGATCGTCAACCAGCCCAGCTACCTGAGCGGCTTCAACACGGTGCTGGAACAGACCGACCTGGCGACATGGAAATCGTACTTCGAGTGGCAGCTGCTGCGCAGCCAGTCGCCGTATCTGTCCAAGCCGTTCGCGGACGCCAGCTTCGCGTTCTACGGCACCGTGCTGACGGGCGTGAAGGAACAGCCGCCGCGCTGGAAGCGCGGCGTGGGCGCCGTGGAGGGCGCGCTGGGCGAGGCGCTGGGCAAGCTGTACGTGGCGCAGTATTTCCCGCCCGAGCGCAAGGTGCGCATGGAGCAGCTGGTGGCCAACCTGCTGGCCTCGTACAAGACGAGCATCGACACGCTGGAGTGGATGGGCCCGGCCACCAAGGAGCAGGCCCAGGCCAAGCTGGCCAAGTTCACGCCCAAGATCGGCTATCCGACCAAGTGGCGCGACTATCGCGCGCTGGCCATCGTGCCGGCTGATTTGTCGGGCAACATGATGCGCGCCTCGGCCTTCGCCTCGCAGCGCATGATCAACAAGCTGGGCAAGCCGATCGACCGCGCCGAATGGGGCATGACGCCGCAGACCATCAACGCCTACTACAGCTCGACCATGAACGAGATCGTGTTCCCGGCCGCCATCCTGCAGCCGCCGTTCTTCGACGCGGGCGCCGACGACGCCGTCAACTATGGCGCCATCGGCGCCGTGATCGGCCACGAGATCAGCCACGGATTCGACGACAAGGGCAGCCAGTCCGATGGCGACGGCAACCTGCGCGACTGGTGGACCAAGGAGGACCGCGCCAACTTCAAGGCGCGCACCGACGTGCTGGTGCAGCAGTACGGCAGCTACAGCCCGCTGCCCGGCTACAACGTGAACGGCGCGCTCACGCTGGGCGAGAACATCGCCGACAATTCCGGCCTGGCCATCGCCTACAAGGCCTACAAGCTGTCGCTGAACGGCAAGCCGGCGCCGGTGATCGACGGCCTGACGGGCGACCAGCGCTTCTTCATGGGCTTCGCCCAGGTGTGGCGCAGCAAGATGCGCGAGCCGCAGCAGATCGTCCAGATCAAGACCGACCCGCACTCGCCGGGCCAGTTCCGCGCCAACGGCACCATGGTCAACCAGCCTGGCTTCTACGAGGCGTTCGGCGTGAAACCGGGCGACAAGATGTACCTGGCGCCCGAGCAGCGCGTGATCATCTGGTAAATGCGTCGCCGGTAAGCGCCATGCCGTAGCGGAAAAGACCATGCCGGAGCGATCTCGCATGGTCTTTTTGTTACTAATGCCACGATGACATGATACAGTCCCGCTGTCGGTACACATCAAAAATGAAATGCGACCACAAACTGGGAGAACTACTTTGAAAGCTCATGTAATCAGCGCCTGCACGCTGGCCTTGCTGGCCGGCGCCGGCATTGCGCACGCGGACGACGGCGCCGCGCCGGCCCGGCAGGGGGCGGCCGCGCTGCGCGCCTCCGGCATCGCCGTCGCCAACATGGACCCGTCGGTGCGGGCGCAGGACGACTTCTTCGCCAACCTGAACGGCAAATGGCTGGCGAGCACCGCCATCCCGGCCGACAAGGCCAGCTGGGGCGCGTTCGAAAAACTGGACGATGACACCAAGCCGCAGCTGCGCGCCATCATCGAAGCGGCCGCCGCCGACACCGACGCGGCGCCAGGCACGGACGCCCGACGCATCGGCGATTTCTACGCCAGCTACATGGACGAGGCCAGGCTGGAGCAGCTGGGCCTGACCCCGCTGCAAGCCGAGCTTGACCGCGTGACGGTCCTGCGCGACAAGCACGACATCGCCGCCCTGATCGCCCATTTCAACCGCCTCGGCTTCACGGCGCCGTACGCGTACGGCGTCCACCAGGACAACAAGGACTCGACCAAATACGTGGCCGACCTGTACCAGGACGGTCTGGGCCTGCCCGACCGCGATTACTACCTGAAGCCGCACGACGCCAAGCTGGCAGCCACGCTGGCCAAATACCAGCAGCACGTGGCGCGCATGCTGGCGCTGGCCGGCCACACGCAGGCGGCCGCGGACGCGGATGCGCGCGCCATCGTGGCGCTGGAAACGGCGATGGCGAAGATCCAGTGGACCAAGGTCGAGCTGCGCGATCCCGTCAAAGCCTACAACAAGGTGGCGCTGGACCAGCTGCCCGCGCTGATGCCCGGCTACGACTGGACCGGCTATCTGCAGCAGAGCGGCCTGGCCGGCAAGGTCGATTACGTGATCGTCAGCCAGCCCAGCTACTTCAAGGGCATGGCCCGTTTGCTGGAGCAGACCCCGCTGGCGACCTGGCAGGCCTACTTCCAGTGGCAGGTGATCCACGCCAACGCGCCCTATCTGTCGCAAGCGTTCGCCACTGAGAACTTCGCCTTCTACGGCAAGGTGCTGAGCGACGTGCCCGAGCAGCAGCCGCGCTGGAAGCGGGCCGTGAACGCCACCGACAACGCGCTCGGCGAAAGCCTGGGCAAGCTGTACGTGGCCCGGTACTTCCCGCCCGAGCGCAAGGCGCGCATGGAGCAGCTGGTGGCCAACCTGCTGGCCGCGTACAAGGAGAGCATCGCCACGCTGGACTGGATGAGCCCGGCGACCAGGCAGCAGGCGCAGGCCAAGCTGGCCAAGTTCACCACCAAGATCGGCTATCCCAACAAATGGCGCGACTACGGCAGCCTGGTGGTCCGGCGCGACGACCTGGTGGGCAATGTGCTGCGCGCCAACGCGTTCGCGTATGAGCGCCAGCTGGCCAAGCTGGGCAAGCCGATCGACCGCGAGGAGTGGGGCATGACGCCGCAGACGGTGAACGCCTATTACAACCCGGAGATGAACGAGATCGTGTTCCCGGCCGCCATCCTGCAGCCGCCGTTCTTCGATGCGGACGCCGATGACGCCGTCAACTATGGCGCCATCGGCGCCGTGATCGGCCACGAGATCAGCCACGGCTTCGACGACCAGGGCGCCCAGTACGACGGCGACGGCAACCTGCGCGACTGGTGGACGGCGGCCGATCATAAGCAGTTCGCGGCCAGGAGCAAGATGCTGGTCCGGCAGTACAGCGCCTTCAGCCCCGTCAATGGCTACCACGTGAACGGCGCGCTGACGCTGGGCGAGAACATCGCCGACAATTCCGGCATCGCCATCGCCTACAAGGCCTACCAGCTCGCGCTGGGCGGCCAGCCGGCGCCGGTGATCGACGGCCTGACCGGCGACCAGCGTTTCTACATGGGCTTCGGCCAGGTCTGGCGCAGCAAGATCCGCGACGCCCAGCAGATCGTCTACCTGAAAAGCGACCCGCACTCGCCGGACCGCTTCCGCGCCAACGGCACGGTGCGCAACCAGGCGCCGTTCTACGCCGCGTTCGGGGTCAAGCCGGGCGACAAGATGTATTTGCCGCCCAAGCAGCGGGTGAGCATGTGGTGATGCGGCTGCCCATGGACGCGGCCTTATGATAAAGTCAATGATGGGCCAAAAGTCCAGGGGCGATCTTTTTCGTTACAAACAATGAGGATATTTCTGTGAAACGTTATCTGTTGAGTGCATTAACCCTGAGCCTGATCGCAGGCTACGCCGGCGCCGCCGACACCGCCACCGCCAAGAGCATGACGGCCGCCACCAGCAAGGCCGCCGGCGCCAAGCTGTCGTCGGGCATCGCCACCGAATACATCGAATCGTCCGTGCGCGCGCAGGACGACTTCTTCACCCACCTGAACGGCAAATGGCTGGCCACCACCGAGATCCCGGCCGACAAGTCGAGCTGGGGCACGTTCGCCAAGCTGCGCGACGACATCCAGCCGCAGCTGCGCGCCATCATCGAGAACGCCGCCAACGCCAAGAACAAGGTGGCCGGCTCCGACGCCCAGCGCATCGGCGACTTCTACGCCAGCTTCATGGACGAGGCCAAGATCGAACAACTGGGCCTGACCCCGCTGAACGCCGAACTGGCCAAAGTGGCCGCCCTGAGCGACAAGCAGCAGATCCCGGCCCTGATCGCCCACTTCAACCAGGTCGGCTTCGGCGCGCCGCTGAACTTCGGCATCCACCAGGACAACAAGGATTCGACCAAGTACGTGGCCGACATCCAGCAATCGGGCCTGGGCCTGCCCGACCGCGACTACTACTTGAAGCTGGACGACGCCAAGATGGCCGACACGCTGGCCAAGTATGAGCTGCACGTGGCCAAGATGCTGACGCTGGCCGGCGACGCCAACGCGGCCGCCGACGCCAAGGCCATCGTCGCGCTGGAGACGGCGCTGGCCAAGGCGCAGTGGACCAAGGTCGAACTGCGCGACCCGGTCAAGGGTTACAACAAGGTCGAACTGGCCAAGCTGAGCGGCCTGGCGTCGGGCTTCGACTGGACCACCTGGCTCAACGAAACCGGCATCGCCGGCAAGACCGGCTACGTGATCGTGGGCCAGCCGTCCTTCGTGCAGGGCTTCAACGACGTGCTGGCCAGCACCCCGCTGGCAACGTGGAAAGCCTACTTCCAATGGCAAGTGATCCACGCCAGCGCGCCTTACCTGAGCAAGGCCTACGTGGACGAGAACTTCGCGTTCTACGGCACCGTGCTGAGCGGCGTGACGGAAATGCGTCCGCGCTGGAAGCGTGGCGTGAGCGTGACCGAAGGCGCGCTGGGCGAGTCCGTCGGCAAGCTGTACGTGGAGCAGTATTTCCCCGCCGAGCGCAAGGCGCGCATGGAACAGCTGGTGAAGAACCTGCTGGCCACCTACAAGACCAGCATCGACAAGCTGGACTGGATGAGCCCGACCACCAAGAAGCAGGCGCAAGCGAAGCTGGCCAAGTTCACCACCAAGATCGGCTACCCGAACAAATGGCGCGACTACTCGAAGCTGACCGTGGCGGCCGACGACCTGATGGGCAACGTGCTGCGCTCGAACAAATTCGATTACGACAAGGAACTGAACAAGCTGGGCAAGCCGATCGACCGCGACGAGTGGGGCATGACGCCGCAGACGGTGAACGCCTATTACAACCCGGAAATGAACGAGATCGTGTTCCCGGCCTCGATCCTGCAACCGCCGTTCTTTGACGCCAACGCCGACGACGCCGTCAACTACGGCGCCATCGGCGGCGTGATCGGCCACGAGATCAGCCACGGCTTCGACGACCAGGGTGCCCAGTACGACGGCGACGGCAACCTGCGCGACTGGTGGACGGCGGCCGACCACAAGAACTTCGCGGCCAAGACCAAGATGCTGGTCGACCAGTACAACCAGTTCAGCCCGCTGCCTGGCTACCATGTGAACGGCGAACTGACGCTGGGCGAGAACATCGCCGACAACTCCGGCGTGGCGATCGCGTACAAGGCCTACAAACTGTCGCTGCATGGCAAGCCGGCGCCGGTGATCGACGGCCTGACGGGCGACCAGCGTTTCTTCATGGGCTTCGCGCAAGTGTGGCGCATGAAGATGCGTGAACCGCAGCAGATCGTCCAGATCAAGACCGACCCGCACTCGCCCGGTCAGTTCCGCGCCAACGGCACCATGCGCAACCAGCCCGGCTTCTACAGCGCCTTCGGCGTGAAGAAGGGCGACAAGATGTACCTGGCGCCGAAAGACCGCGTGATCATGTGGTAATCGCCTCCTGAGGCAAAACGAAGGGCCGCCCGCGAGCGGCCCTTTTCTTTCGGCAAACACAGAAGCACAGAAGGGGGCACACAGAAGGGGTCAGGTCATGGCGTCACGCCACGTGTGATGCCACGCGATGCGTGACGCCATGACCTGACCCCGGTTTTCTTCACGCGCAAAAAAAAACCGCTCGTCTGACGGAGCGGTTTCAATGGCGGCGCCGGACAGTCCGGCGCCGTAAGCGCAGCGCTTACTGTGCCGAGGCGGCGGAAGCGGCCGAAGCGCCTTCCGCGGCGGCGGCGGGAACGGCAGGCTCCTTGAACTTGGCGCCGCCGGCGTTGGCCATGTGCACCACGGCGCGCGCCACTTCCACGTCGTCCAGGTCGGGGTTGCCGCCCTTGGCCGGCATGGCGCGGATACCTTCGATGGCGTGCTTCAGCAGCGTGTCGTAGCCCTGGGCGATGCGAGGACCCCAGGCGCCGGCGTCGCCGAACTTGGGCGAACCGGCCGCGCCGGAACCGTGGCAAGCCGCGCAGACGGCCGTGTAGACGGCTTCGCCGCTTTGCAGCTGTTTAGGACCGCTGGCATCTTTCAGGGTGAAGCCTTCATCGGCGACGGGACGCAAGCGCGCGGCAACGGATTCGGCCGACTGGCTGTCGGAACCACGGCCGGTCAGCTTGTCGGTGGTCACATACTGCACCAGCAGGATGATGCCGAGGATCACCACGGCGAAGAAGCCGATCACGGCGACAATCAGTTGCTTGGGAGTTTTGATGGCGGATTCGTGTTCGTTGTGTGCGTCGCTCATGATGTCCTTTTAGTATCGATGCAGGTGGGCCGTGCGAAGAATTGTCTTTGCGTATTACCGTACAAACCCTCGCCAAACGGGCGATTATAGACTCAAAAACTGCCCCTTGGAACGGAAATGCTGCCTAAAACGACACTTTCCATGGACGGATTTGACGAAAGACGGTATCCTTCGTGTCGATTCAAACACTCCCCAAGCGGCTGTAGCTCAGTGGATAGAGTATTGGCCTCCGAAGCCAAGGGTCGTGGGTTCGATCCCCGCCAGCCGCACCACCGTCCCCCCTCACATCAACACCTTTGTGATCAAATTCATCACTTGGCCGTTTGGCAAGGTTAAGTTTGTCGCAAGCATCCCTTACGTCGGGATCTCCGCCCGCCGCGCATTGGCTCAGGCCTGAGTTCGAGGTTTTACCGAATATTGCAGGCAACGGATAAGCGTGCGTTATCCGGATAGTCGTGCAGGTCCGTAATCGAGAGAA
The DNA here is from genome assembly GCF_058801745.1 of Rugamonas sp. GW822-FHT03B10. NCBI lineage: Bacteria > Pseudomonadati > Pseudomonadota > Betaproteobacteria > Burkholderiales > Oxalobacteraceae > Rugamonas > Rugamonas sp. GW822-FHT03B10. The sequence continues at coordinate 183,833 of NZ_JBXANP010000001.1, forward strand.
TCCGGTTGTAGAAGTGTTTCTTTGCATGTCAACTTCGCAGACTGCAACGACTGCCGAAGCCCAGCGCACCGTCGGCATAACGCCGGAGGCGGTGCTTACCACCTCCAAGGAAGAAAGCGACCAACTCGACCAACTCGAGGGCCAAGGCAAGAAATAGCATGCGTAAAAATCTGCCCGTAACCGATACGCAGTTCCACATGGAGGACTGCAAGCCCATCGTGTCGAAGACCGACCTCAAGGGAAAGATCACCTATGTCAATCCGTATTTCGTTGAAGTCAGCGGATTCAGCAAAGAGGAATTGATCGGTGCGCCGCATAACCTGGTGCGCCACCCGGATATGCCGCCTGAAGCGTTCGAAGACTTGTGGAAGTCTATCCAGGCCGGCCAGCCATGGACGGGCACTGTGAAGAACCGGCGCAAGAATGGCGATTTCTACTGGGTCGTGGCCAACGTGACCCCCATCATGGAAAACGGCAGGGCGAGCGGCTACATGTCGGTTCGTACCAAGCCAACCCGCGCGCAGATCGAGGCGGCAAACCGGACTTACCGCAGCATTTTTGCTGGTAATCCCGACCGTATAGCGTTCCGTGGGGGGCAGGTGGTGCGTCGCGGTCTGACTGGCATTTTCCCGGCATTATATGATCTGCCGATCAGCGTGCTCATCACGCTGGGGAGCCTCGCGCTATGTGCCCTGTATCTCGTTCTGGGCGGCCTGGGCTTCGCAACGGCGAGCGGCAGCGCGGCGTGGGGATTTGCCGGCGTGGCCGCCCTCGGCGTGGCCGGTGCGTTGTTGATGGGGCACACGCTCCACAAGTCCGTGGCGATACCCTTGCGCGGCGCGATCCGCGCCGCGCGCACGATTGCCGGCGGCGATCTGACCAGCACGATCGAGACGCGACTCGGTGGCGACATGGGCCAATTGCTGCGTGCCTTGCAACAAATGAATGTCAATCTCTTGGCGATCATCGGCGACGTCCGCACCAATGTCGATGCAGTGAACGTCGCCACCAGGGAAATTGCCGCAGGCAACACGGAGCTTGCTGCGCGCACCGAATCGCAGGCCTCCAGTCTCGAAGAAACCGCGTCCAGCATGGAAGAATTTTCCGCGAGCGCAAGACAGAATGCAGACCATGCGCAGCGAGCCGACGAACTTGTCTTGTCCGCCTCGACGGTTGCGGTCAAGGGGGGCCAGGCCGTTTCCAGCGTGGGAGCGACTATGGGCGATATCAGTGCCTCGGCGAAGAAGATCGCCGACATCATCAGTCTCATCGATAGTATCGCGTTCCAGACCAACATCCTGGCGCTGAATGCCGCTGTCGAGGCGGCACGTGCGGGCGAGCAGGGGCGCGGCTTTGCCGTGGTCGCCTCCGAAGTGCGCAACCTGGCGCAGCGCTCCGCCGCCGCCGCCAAGGAAATCAAAGCATTGATCGATGACTCGGTGACGCGGGTCGAACTGGGGAGCCGCCTGGTCGGCGACGCCGAGCAAACCATGCAGGACGTCGTGGAGTCGGTGCAGCGCGTGGCCGGCATCATGCATGAAATCGCCTCTGCCAGCCGTGAGCAAAGCGGTGGCATTGACCAGGTCAACCGGGCAATCGGCAGTATGGGCGAAGTCACTCAGCAAAATGCCGGATTGGTGGAACAGACGGCCGCGGTTTCGTCCTGCCTGGAAGAGCAGGCCATGCAGTTGTCGCAGGCGGTGAGCGTGTTCAAACTCGATGACACGCGCGCGTATCCTCCATTGAAAAAGGCATCGCGGCAGCGTGATCATCTGGAGAACGTCGTCAAGAGCCGGAGGCAAGCACGGGTCCTTGCAAACTGATCACCCGTCTTCGATCCGTTCGAGCCATCCCGAGATCAGATTGTTGCATCGACCTTCATTTCATCGCAATTGTCGGAAAGAAGCATGAATATCACGAATTTGAAAATCGGTACGCGCCTTGTTGCCAACAATGTTGTGATGGGCCTCCTGCTGGTGGTCTGTATCGCCCTGGGCATCACCATGCTGGGCCGTGTCAATGGCGGTACCACGATCATCGTCACGGACTCCGTGCCCAAGGCGGCGCAAGCGACCCAGGCGATGGGAGACATCAACGACATCGCGATTGCATTGGGCAACATGCTGCTCAACGAGGACAGCGGGGAGAGGAAAGCGCAGCAAGCGACCATCGAGAAATCGCGAACAGGCTTGCAGGAAAAACTTGCTTATCTGAAGCGCACGGTCGATCTTCCGCAAGGCAAGAAACTATTACAGAAATCGCTGGAGGCTGATGCGCGTTACGCGATCGCCACCAATCAGCTGCTCACGCTACTTGCGACCGATAGGCCGGAAGTGCAGAAGGCTTACCTGAACCAGATGTTTCGTCCGGCGTTGGTCGCCTACAAGGCGGCGATCAACGCCATGATCGCGTTCGAGGTGGAGCGCATGAACGCGTATAGCGGACAGGCCGCGACAACCTATGCGAACAGCCGCCTGATGATGCTTGGCCTGGGCGCGACAGCGTTGCTGTTTGCCGCTGGCATGGGGGTCTGGATCACGCTCTCGATCACCCGTCCGCTGAACCGGGCGCTGACGCTGGCCAATACGGTTGCCGCGGGCGACCTGACCAGCCGCATCGAAGCCCGGACCACCGAGGAAACCGGGCAGCTCCTGGCTGCGCTCAAGAATATGAACGATAGCCTGATGAGGATCGTCGCTGAAGTGCGCAACGGCACCGAGGCGATCGCCAGCGCTTCCACCCAGATCGCGACCGGCAATCTCGATTTGTCCTCGCGCACCGAGCAGCAAGCGAGCTCGCTGGAAGAAACCGCTTCCTCCATGGAAGAACTGACCTCTACCGTCCGCCAGAACGCCGACCACGCGCGCGAGGCAAATGCGCTGGCGCTGCTTGCGTCCCAGATGGCGGTCAAGGGGGGCGCCGTGGTGTTGGAGGTGGTCGAGACGATGAGTTCGATCAACGAGTCGTCCAGCAAGATCGTCGATATCATCAGCGTGATCGACGGGATTGCGTTCCAGACCAATATCCTGGCGTTGAACGCCGCCGTGGAAGCGGCGCGCGCCGGAGAGGAAGGTCGCGGTTTTGCCGTGGTGGCAGCCGAAGTGCGCATGCTTGCGCAACGCAGTGCGGCGGCGGCCAGGGAAATCAAAGTACTCATCGACAATTCGGTGGGCAAAGTGGACGCGGGGAGCAAGCTGGTCGGACGCGCCGGCGCGACGATGGAAGAGATCGTCGACAGCGTCAAGCGCGTCGGCGAGATCATGGGCAAGATCACTGCCGCCGCACAGGAGCAGACGGCGGGGATAGAACAGGTCAATCAGGCCATCGGGCAGATGGACCAGGTCACGCAGCAGAATGCGGCGCTCGTGGAGGAAGCGGCGGCAGCGGCCCGCTCCATGCAAGATCAGGTGGCCAATTTAGCGCATGTTGTCAGCGTGTTCAAGCTTGACGCGTCGGCCCCAGGCCGCGCCATTGCGGTGTTGTAACGGGAGGATAAACCCTGGATTTAGTAGGGGAATTTTCGCTGCATATGATAGTATTTTCGTCGCAATGGCGCGGATCAAACCAATAAAGAAGCAGGAAAAATCACTGCTCACATCATGCGCGCTGCGAAGTGGGGGAGACAGTCCGGGCAATGAATTCGCATGCCACATTGTGTTGTATTTTGATGTGCGGCGGGTCAGGGACGGTATAGCAATAAGCTCGGAACACGAAACCCATAGTTGGTAGTTCATCATGTTTTCGGGAGAGAGACTATGGCGCATTGCGTTTTTCCATCTGTGACTCCAGCCGACTCTGTGTTGTCAGCCTATGGTCTATGCCAGACGTCTGATATTGACGAGGCGCGCTCGGTCGGAGAGCACATCTTTTGCAAGAATTCCATCTATTCGCGGGATGCCCAGTTCAATACGCGCGTCAACTACCGGCGCGCCGGCAGCTTGGGCGTGGGACGCATGACCTATGGTGGCGAGACCATCATCGATCCGGATGTGATGGAGTCGTTTGCGCTGATCCAGATTCCGATCAGGGGGCGGGAGTTTATCGAGTGCGACGGCAAGCCGGTTTTGTTCGAATCTGAACAGGGCGTGGTGCTGAATGCGCATAAACGCACGCGCATCCACCACATGCCGAACACCGAGAAAATCATCGTCCGGGTCGATAACGACGTGGTCAAACACCAGTGCCAGCAGCATCTTGGCCGCACCCTGCGGAACGACGTCGAGTTCAAGATGGAAATCGCGCTCGATACCCCCGATGGGCGCAATTTTGTCCAGGCGCTGGCGTGGATGTGCGATGTCCTGTCCAGCTCGGACAAGCTGTCGCCGCTGTTGAATAAACATTTGGAAACCACGTTCGTGGGCATGTTGTTGAATTGCCAGCCGAACAACTACAGCGCGGAATTGCATGAAGACAAAGGGCAGTCCATTGCGCCGTCCTTCATCAAGCGCATCGAACACTACATCGAAGAGCATGCGCATGAGCCCATTTCGGTGGGCGACATGGCGGAACAGGCCGGCGTGAGCACGCGTTCCCTGTTCTCCGGTTTTCGCCGCTTCCGCAATATCTCGCCGATGCACTATCTGAAGGAAGTTCGCTTGCGCCGGGTGCATGACGAACTCCTGCATACCCATTCTTCCAGCACGACCGTGACCGCTGTCGCATTCCGCTGGGGCTTCAGTCATCTGGGGCATTTTACGACCGATTACAAACGTCGCTTCGGCGAAACCCCGTCCGAAACCCTGATGCGTTCCTGATACGCCATCTCTCGCCGGTACAGCACCTGTAGGAAGTTCGACCGCATGACGAACTCCTATGGGACCAGGCCCCAAGCGGGGCGGTGACCGCCGCCTTGCGCCGGGCCTCCAGCGCCCGCATCACTTCACGTCCGACCACAAGCGCCGCTCCGGCGACATCCCACCGACACATCCATGCGCTCCTGAGCGCCGCCTGGCCAGCATCGGCTATGCCGATCAGTGCCGAAAGCGCCTGCTTTTCTGCATTGGCGGGATAGTGGTTTCGCCTGCGGGAGCGTCAGCCGGCGCTTGGTGCCATAGCATCGAATCCCAGGCGGGACTGACGCCGCGCCGTGCGCGGCGCACCCCGCGACCTGCCGCTGTGCGGGCAGGACTCGAACCTACTATCAGAGATCAAGGAGACCGGAATGAATGCTTCGAAGCAGATGAAAGCCATGCGCGTACACGATGCCAGTGGCCGTTTTCAGCTCGACACGGTAACGCTTCCGGAGCTGTTGCGCCCGACGGATGTGCTCGTCGAGGTCAAGGCGTCCGGCGTCGTGCCGAACCTGCGCAACGTGATTAGCCACTATGGCGAACGTTCTTACCTGACGTTGCCGGACTTGCCCGCGATTTTTGGTCTCGACACCGCCGGTGTCGTCGCCAAAGTCGGCACGGCCGTGACCGGCATCGCGCCGGGCGACCGCGTGTACATCAATCCGGGCCGCTCGTGCGGATCGTGCCATGCCTGCCGCAGCGGCGAGCCGACCAACTGTGTCGCGTACACCTTCCAGGGCTATTTCGGCTTCGGGCCGAGCTCGAAGCAGATCTACAAGCAATATCCGTACGGTGGCTTCGGCCAGTATGCGACCGCGCCGGCCGACGGTCTGGTCAAGCTGCCGGACGCGGTCAGCTTCGAGCAGGCCGCCCGCTTCGGCTATCTGGGAACGGCCTATGCAGGCTTGCGCAAGGCAGGTGTCGGCGCCGGCAAGACCGTCCTGATCAGTGGCGCCAGCGGCACGCTCGGCTTGTGCGCGGTGCAGATCGCGCGGGCGATGGGCGCGGTCAAGATCTTCTGCGTCGCGCGCGACCCCGCATTGCTGGAGCGCGTGCGCGCGCTCGATCCGCAGCGGATCCGCACCTTCTCGTATGGTACCGGTGATCTCGGCGCATGGGTACGGAGCGAGACGGACGGCGTCGGTGTCGATGCGGTGCTCGACGCGATCGGCCCGGGCGCGTCGCACCACGTCACGCTCGACTGCCTGAGGTCGCTGGCCCGTGGCGGCCGCCTGGTCGAAGTGGGCGCGATGTCCGATCCGCTGCCGTTGAATCTGCACGAAATCATGTGCTCGCAGATCAGCCTGATGACGTCCTTGTGGTTCACGGTGGGCGAGGGCCAGGATCTTGCCTATATGGCCGCGGCGGGCACGCTGGACCTGAGCGTGCTCGATCATCACCGCTATGCGCTGGAGCAGGCGAACGAGGCGCTCGCCGACGCCGAGCAGCGCAAGGGCGGTTTCGTCAACGTGGTCATCGTGCAATAAGCGCACGGTCCACCCACAACTAGGATAAGGAGTTGCAAATGGTCAGACGTATCGTAACGGGTGAGCGCAACGGCAAGTCGGTGGTGGTCTCCGATGGGCAAGTGGAGAACACGCACGACTACGCGTCGGTGCCCGGCTTCCGCACCACGCTGGCATGGGCCACCACCGAGGCCGAGCCCACGTTGCCCTTCGACGGGGTGGACCCGGTCGCCGGCATCGCATCATCGTTGCCCGCACCCCATGGCACGCGCGTGATCGTCGTGCAGTTTCCACCCGACAGCGTGATGGCTGCGCCAGGCTTCGATGGCGCCGCGGCCGGCGCGGAATACGCCAAGTACCTGCCGGGTCTGGCCGAGACCTTCGATACCGACGGTTCCGGTTTTCACCGCACCGCGACGGTCGATTACGACGTGATCCTGTCCGGAGAACTCTGGCTGGAGCTCGATGATGGCGAAGTCCGCCATCTGAAGGCCGGGGACGTCGTGATCCAGAACGGCACCCGCCATGCATGGCGCAACCGGACCGAAACGCCGAGTGTGATGCTGTCGGTGCTGATCGGCGCCAAACCCTAACCGTTAGCCGCAGGAGTCTTAACATGTCACATCATCACGCACATGCACGTCAGGGTGGATTCGATGAGTACGCCGCCGGGCAGCTCGAGTGGAACGACGCGATGTTGCTCGGCCATGGGCCGACCGACGACGCGCATGAAGAATTTGTGCATGTCGTCAAAGCCCTTGACGCATGTAACGTCGTCAGCGCCCTTGGCTGCCTGCAGGCGGTCGAGGACCACCTGCTGTCGCATTTCGAATCCGAGCGGGAGTGGATGGTGCGGACCGCGTATCCCAATATGGATTGCCATCTCGACGAACATCAGAAGGTACTCGATAGCGTGTCGGAGGTGAACCAGCTTGCGAAGGCCGGGCAGGTTGGTCTGCGCGACGTGCGGCGCCTTGCCGCCGCGCTCGCGGACTGGTTCCCAAAGCACGTCACTTACCTCGATTCCGCCCTGTCCACATGGATCACCAAACGCAAGCATGGTGGCGCACCGGTGATTCTGCGGCGCGACATCAGTGGCGGTCCACAGCAAGCGTCGATCTTCGCCTGATCAATGGCTGGCTGTGGCACAGCGGGATGATGAGAGTCATGTCCTCAAGGAGGGGCGTATGCTGATGAAGGGTAAGGTAGGACTGGTGACGGGCGGCGGCTCCGGCATGGGGCGTGCGGCTGCGTTGGCCCTCGCGGCCGAAGGCGCGACGGTGGTACTTGCCGGCCGCACCGAAGACAAGCTTGCCGTTGTGCGCGGCGAAATCGTCGCGTCGGGCGGCAAGGCCGAGATCATGGTGATGGATGCCGCGCGCCGTGAAGACAACCAAGCGCTGGTCCAGTACATCGAGTCGCGATTCGGCCGTCTCGATTTCGCGTTCAACAACGCGGGGGGGCACGCCGATTTCAAACCGATCCATCAGACTTCCGTCGAGGAGTCGGAATGGATCATTGACCTCAACTTCAAGGGTGTCTATTACGGCGTGAAGTATCAGGTCGAGGCGATGTTGCGCGCGGGGGGCGGTGCGATCGTGAACAACGCGTCGATCTTTGGCCTGCGCGGCATGCATGGCATTGCCCACTATGTGGCGGCCAAGCATGCGGTGGTCGGTCTCACGAAGGCGGTCGCGCAAGAGTATGCGGCCCAGCACATCCGCATCAACGCGGTGTGCCCGGGGGCCACTGAAACGCCGAATTACATGCGCTCGACGGGCGGCGACGTCCATCTGCTCGACGACATGATTCCCATGCGCCGCATCGGCCAGCCGCGGGACGTGGCGCAGGCCGTGCTGTACCTGCTGTCGGACCGATCGGCCTACGTGACGGGGACCACGCTGTCGGTCGATGGCGGCATGACGGCCTGACAGCGCCGAACCGCACCGCCTGTGCGCGTGGCAGCGCGCAGTGCGCGACGCATGAAACTCTAGGGCCGGGTCCTGTGCAATACAGGACCCGGCCCTGATTCATTTGGCGCCCGTGTTTTTCTGCATTGACGGGATAGTGGGTTCACCTACGGGAGCGCAAGCCTGGCAGGCGCTACGTAAGATGGATTCACGCTTCGCACAGGACGAAGCATTTTTCCGATACAGCACCAGGAGACTTCCATGGCAGATAAACCAGTTGTCCGTCGCCGCGTCGTCAAGACCGGCATCAGCGAAGAGCGCACCAACAGCAGCAAAGTCCAGAGCCAGTATCAGCCGTACAAGGACGCGGCATGGGGCTTCATCAATCATTGGTACCCGGCCTTGTTCAGCAATGAGCTGCCGGAAGACCATGTCGAAGGCATCCAGATTTGCGGCATTCCCATCGTGTTGCGCCGTGTGGATGGCAAGATCTACGCACTGAAGGACCAATGCGTGCACCGCGGCGTTCGCCTGTCGGAAAAGCCGATGTGCTTCACCAAGGACACGATCTCCTGCTGGTACCACGGCTTCACCTTCGATCTCGATTCCGGCGTGTTGTCCACCATCGTGGCCAATCCCGAAGACAAGCTGATCGGCACGACCGGCATCACCACCTATCCGGTGCGGGAAGTGGCCGGCATGATCTTCGTGTTCGTGCGTGAAGACGATTTCCCCGACGCCGATGTGCCGCCGCTGTCGGACGACCTGCCGTTCCGCTTCCCGGACAACAGCGAACGCTTCCCGCACCCGCTGTGGCCGGCCGCGCCGAGCATCCTGGACGACAACGCCGTGGCGCTGGGCATGCACCGCACCGGCTTCGGCAACTGGCGTATCGCTTGCGAGAACGGCTTCGACAACGCCCACATCCTGGTCCACAAGGACAACACGATCGTCCACGCCCTCGATTGGGTGCTGCCCCTGGGTATCTTGCCGACCAGCGACGACTGCATCACCACGGTCGAGGACGACAAGGGGCCGAAGGGCCTGATGCAGTGGCTGTTCACCGAAAAGTGGGCGCCTGTGCTCGAGAACGACAAGCTGGGGCTCAAGGTGGAAGGCCTCAAGGGCCGCTACTACCGCACCTCGGTGGTGTTGCCGGGCGTGCTGATGGTCGAGAACTGGCCGGAAGAGCACGTGGTGCAGTACGAATGGTACGTGCCGATCACCGACGACACGCACGAATACTGGGAAGTGCTGGTGCGCGTCTGCCCGACCGAGGAAGAGCGCAAGAAATACCAGTATCGCTTTGACCGCGTCTACAAGTCGCTCTGCCTGCATGGCTTCAACGACTGCGACCTGTATGCCCGCGAAGCGATGCAGAACTTCTATGCCGACGGCACCGGCTGGGATGACGAGCAGTTGGTGTCGACCGACGTGTCCCCCATCACCTGGCGCAAGTTGGCGTCGCGCTGGAACCGCGGCATCGCCAAGCCTGGACGTGGCGTGGCCGGCGCACTGAAGACGACCAGCCTGCGCTTCAAGGACACCGCCGACGGCATGCGCCCCGGCTACAAGGTTCCGAAGGTCCCGGACGAAGCGTAAGCCGCGCACAGGGTCGCGTCATCGCGCGCGGCCCTGATTGCCCGGTCTCCGCCTGTCTTCTTCCGTGGTTTGGAGTGAGCATGGAAAACCAATTGCACTATCTGGAAATGTCCGAGCTGTCGCAGCTGATCCGCCGCGGCAAGCTCTCGCCCGTCGAGGTCGCGCAGGCGCAACTGGCGCGCATCGAGCGGCTCGATGGCCAACTCAACAGCTACGCCTACGTCGCGGCGGAGCAGGCGTTGGCGCAGGCGCGCCAGGCCGAGGCTGAACTGGCGCGCGGCGAGTATCGTAGCCCCTTGCACGGCGTGCCGATTGCCGTCAAAGACCTGTTCTGGACGCGCGACATGCCGACCACGGCGGGCACCACGATCTACCGCGACTTCCTGCCACCGGAAGACGCGACCGTGGTGGCGCGCCTGAAAGACGCGGGCGCCGTGATACTCGGCAAGTTGCGCATGACCGAGGGCGCGTTCGCCATCCATCATCCCGACCTGCCGGCGCCGAGCAATCCCTGGGGCGCGGCGCATTGGGCTGGCGCCTCGTCCAGCGGCAACGGCGTGGCCACGGCTGCCGGGCTCTGCTATGGGGCGCTGGGCACCGACACCGGCGGCTCGATCCGTTTCCCTTGTGCGGCCAATGGCCTGACCGGCCTCAAGCCGACCTGGGGCCGCGTGAGCCGGCATGGCGTGTTCGAGCTGGCGGCCAGCCTTGACCACGTCGGTCCCATGGCGCGCAGCGCCAAGGATGTGCTCTACCTGCTGTGCGCCATCGCCGGACATGATCCCAAGGACCCCACCTCGCTTCCCGGCGCCTGCCTGGAAATTCCCGAGATCGCTGAAACGTTCAAGGGCCTGCGCGTCGGCGTCGACGAATCCTGGCTGAGCGATGGCGTCGATCCGGCCATCCAGCACGGCCTGCAACAGGTCATGGCGCTCATACGTGAAGACGGTGGCGTCCTGCACAGCGTGCGTATGCCCGACGCCCGCGCCGTCAGCGCGAACTGGGAACAGCACTGCGGGGTGCAGACCGCGATCGCGCACCAATCCACCTACCCGAGCCGCGCCGCCGAATACGGCCCGGCCTTGAGCCGCCTGATCGATGGCGGGCGCGCACTGAGCGGCCTGGCATACCAGCGCATCTTGTTGGCCGCGCAGCGCTACACCGGCGAAGTCGATGCACTGCTGCATCAGGTCGACCTGGTGCTGGCGCCGGTGCAGCCCTATGCCGCGCCGACCTACGAGCAGTTGGCCGACCTCGCGCTCGATCCCGAGGCGAATCGCCGCCTGATTCAGTTCACCTCGCCGTTCAACGTAAGCGGCCATCCGTGCCTGAGCCTGCCTTACGGCTGCACGCAGCAAGGCTTGCCGTTGGGCGTGCAATTCATCGGAAGAAAAGGCGCGGAAGCCGTCTTGTGCCGCGCCGGCATGGCCGTGCAGCGCGCGAGCGACTGGCACAAGCAGCATCCGCCCGGAATCTGACCTTCATCGTAATGAGAAAAACCATGCGTAACGTCACACTTAACTATGCCGACGGCGTCAGCCGCAGTTTTGAAGTCGCCCCCGGCGAGCTCATCCTGGACGCCGCCATCGCCGCCGAGATGCCGGTGCTGTACCAGTGCCAGTCGGGAAGCTGCTCCACCTGCACGGCCACACTGTCGTCCGGCGACGCGCAAACCCGCGCCGGCGCCAGCTCAACCCTCCTGGCCAGCGAAGTGGCCGCCGGCACGCGCCTGTTGTGCGTGTGCGAAGCCAATTCGGACTGCAGCTTCGATGTCGCCTACACCAGCGAAGCCGGCGCCAACGTGGCGCACGAAGTCCATGCCTTCATCGACTCGGTCGAGACCATCGCCAGCAATGCCGTGCGTCTGACCGTGGAACTGGCGGAAGGCGAGTGGATGGAATTCCGTCCCGGCCAGTTCATGCAGATCGAAGTGCCCGGCCTGGGCGTGCTGCGCAGCTATTCGCCATCGAGCGTGGGCACGGACGTGCCGAAGATGACGTTTCTGATCCGTATCCTGCCCGACGGCGCGATGTCCAACTTCCTGTCGAAGCAGGCCGGGCCGGACCAGGTGCTCAAGCTGACAGGCCCGTACGGCTCGTTCTTCCTGCGCGAAGAGAAGAAGCGGGCGCCGCATATCTTCGTGGCCGGCGGCACCGGGCTCGCTCCCATCCTGTCGATGATCGACACCCTGCGTCAGACCGGCGGGCGCAAGCCGCCGATGCTGCTCAGCTTCGGCTGCGCGACACCGGACGCGCTGTTCTGCCTGGAAGACCTCGCGCTGCGCAAGCAATGGCTGCCGACGCTCGAAACGCGCATCTGCGTGGACCGCGATCCGCTCGAAGGCATGCATCACGGTAATCCGGTCAGCGCGCTGCGCGAGGGCGATGTGACGCCCGACACCGTGGCGTATCTGTGTGGCCCGCAGGTCATGATCGACGCCGCGACCAGGCGGCTGATCGAGCTGGGCGCGGATCCGGCCAACATCCACAGCGAACAATTCACACCGAGCAATTAAGAGCCCAAGGAACCCACCATGCTGCACGCTACCACCCCCGTCCCGTTCTCCGCGGAACAGCAAAAATGGTATGAGCAGGCCTGCGCGAAGATCGACCCCAAGCGCCTGCAACAACTGCTGTTCGATCTGACCGACATCCACAGCCCGACCGGCGCGACGCGCGCGGCCAGCGAATTCATGGTTGCCCACCTGGGCAAGGTCGGCTTCCAGGCCGACTACCAGCCGCTGACCGAGATCAGCGGCAACGTCAAAGCGCAGTACCGGGGCGCCGGCGGCGGGGCGGCGGTGATGCTGTATGCGCCGATCGACACGCACCTTGACTGCACGCCGGAAGAACGCGCATTGCTGACTGGCCCGGCCACCGAGGCCGATATGCAGCCGCGTGCGCAACAGGTCGACAACTGGGTGTTCGGCCTGGGCGCGTCCAATCCCAAGGCCATGATCGCCACGCTGACCGAAGTCGCCACCGCGCTGATCGAAGCGAAGGTGCCGCTGCGCGGCGACCTGCTGATGGGCATGGCCGATGGCGGCATGCCGGTCGATATCGCGGCGCGCCAGCACGCCGGCATGTCCGGCGGCGTGCTGCATCTGCTGAATCGCGGCATGTATCCCGACTTCGCCATCATCATGAAGCCGTGGAACTGGGTCTATCACGAGGAGCCCGGCATGGCCTGGTTCAAGCTGCGCGTGTACGGCACGCTCGGTTATGCGGGTGTGCCGCATGACATTCCCGGCTTCCGCAGTTCGGTCGGCGCCACCGCCACCGTCATTCCCGAGCTGGAAAAGTGGATCCTCGACTATGCCGAGAACAACACCTCCGGCGTGATCAAGCCGCACGGCTGGATTGCCGGCGTGCGCGGCGGCGACCCCGAGCGTCCGGCCTTCCCGTCCTTCCTGACCGAATTGTTCTTCGATGTGCGCGTCAATCCGCGCACCTCGCCGGCCGACGTGAAAGCGCAGTTCGCGGCCTTCGTCGCCGACCTCAAGGCGCGCCGCCCCGAACTGGACATGGACTGGGAGATGTACGGCTCCACGCCGGGCGGCACCACCGATCCGCAGAACTGGATCATCCAGTCCTGCAAGCGCGGCTGGGAACACATCGAAGGCCGGCCACACGGCACGCCTGACTGGCTGGCCGGCCAGACCGATGGCGCCGCCCTCCGCCGCTGGGGGGTGCCGACCGCGCGCATCGGCTGGCCGTGGCCGGCGCAAGGCGCGCCGCTGCCGGTGGCCGAAGGCTTGGGCGGCATGGGGGCGACCTACGTTCCCGAGCTCATCCCCTGCGCGCGAAAAATCATGTATGCGCTCATCGATACCTTGACGCGCGAGCGCGCTGAAATGGGTTTGTAAGCGCCTGATAAAAAACAAGAGGAGACCCGTCATGACAAAGAAACGCATCAAGCTCATCGTTCCCGTGCCGATGAGCGAACAAACCAAATCCATGTTCGCGTCCCAACTGCCGCCAGGCATGGTGCGCGACGACATCGAAGTGGAGTTCGTGGGCGCCGGTAGCGTGCTCAGCTTGGCCGACAGTTACTACGACACCACCCTGATGGATGCCGCGGTGCTGGCCGCCGGCATGAAGGCCGAGGAAGAGGGTTTCGATGCGGTATGCATCAATACCGTCAGCGATTCCGGCCTCTACGGTTTGCGCTCGCGCCTGTCGATTCCCGTGGTGGCGCCGGGCCAGAGCGCCTTCCACCTGGCCTGCACGCTCGGTCACAAGTTCAGCGTCCTGACCATGTGGCCGCAGTGGTTCCCGCTCTACCGCAAGACGCTGAAGGAATACAACCTCGAATCCCGCCTGGCATCGATACGCGCCATCAATGTGCGTCCGGACACCGAGTCCTTGTTGCAAGGCAAGGAGGAGATCGTGTTCGGCAAGCTGCTGGAGCAGGCCAAGCTGGCCATCGAGGAGGACGGCGCCGATGTGCTGGTGCTCGGTTCCACCACCATGCACCAGTCGCATGCCTATCTGGCGGCCAACTTGCCGGTGCCGGTCCTCAACCCCGGGGTGATCGCCTACAAGATGTGCGAAATGCTGCTGGACCTCGGCATCGCCCACAGCAAGACCGCCTTCCCCAGTCCGGAAGTGATCAAGGACCAGGCCTTCCGTATTTGATTCGGCATTTGACAAGGTAAGCCCATGAAAACGTCTCAAGCGGCAGCTGCTACGCTGTCGACCGATCTCACCATTTATGAAGCGATGGCAGCCTTCCGCGACGGCACGCTGACCAGCACGGCCTTGGTTGACGCGTGTTTGCGGCGCATCGAGGAAGGCCAGCATCTCAATGCCTTCGTGACAGTCGACGCGGCCGGCGCGCGCAAGGCGGCCGCGCAAGCCGACAGGGAGCGCGCGGCCGGCCGGCCGGGCAAGCCGCTGGCCGGCATTCCCATCGTCGTCAAGGACAACATCCACGCCGCCGGCCTGCCGTGCACGGCGGGTTCCCCGGCCCTGGCCGATTTTGCGCCGGCACAGGATGCCCCGACATTGCAGAAGCTGCGCGATGCCGGCGCCATCGTGCTGGGCAAGACCAACATGAACGAGTTGGCCTTCGGTGCGACCGGCTATAACCCCTCGTTCAACACCGGCGCCATGACGGGTGTCCGCAACGCCTATGACAGCGAACGCATCGCCGGTGGCTCCTCCTCGGGGAGCGCGGTGGCGATGGGCGCGCGCATGGCGCTGGCGGCGCTCGGCACGGACACCGGCGGATCGATGCGCATTCCCTGTGCCCTGAACGGGTGCGCATCGCTGCGGCCCAGCAGCGGCCGCTACCAGCGACTGGGCACGGTTCCCATTTCGACCAGCCGCGATACCGTCGGGCCGATGGCGCAATGCATGTCGGATGTGGCCCTGCTCGATGCGCTGATCACCGATGACTATGCCTTGCCGCCAGTCACGCTGGCCGGTTTGCGGCTTGGCATCCCGGCGGAGTTCTGGACCAGGCTGGACGAGGAAACCCGGGAATGCGCCGAGGCCGCGCTGACCAGGTTGCGCGAACACGGCGTGACACTGATCGACATCCCGGATGCGGGACTGTTCGATCTGAATCAACCGATTGGTTTCCCGGTCGTCATCCATGAGGCGCGCGTCGGCATGCAGGCCTATCTGCGCGAGCAGGGGCCGGGGATCGCCATCGAAGCCATGGTCGAGAAGATCAATAGCCCGGATGTGAAAGCCATTTACGAGCAGTGGGTTCTTCCCGGAAAAATGCCCACGCCGCAAGGCATGGTCGATGTCGCGCCCCTATACGCAGCGGCCGAAGAACGCGGCAGGAATGCGCTGAAACAGCGCTATCAGACCCTGTACGACAGCTACGCGATCGACGCGTTGGCTTTTCCCACGACCACCGTCGTGGCGCCTCCGGCACGGCCGGAAGTCAACCAGCCGGAAAATTTCGAAGGCCTGATCCGCAACACCGAACCCGGCGCCAGCGCGGGCCTGGCCTGCATTCAGCTACCGGTCGGCGTGGGACGGCGCAGCGGCTTGCCGGTCGGGTTGGAGCTGGATGCGCCGGCGGGCAGCGATCGCCGTCTGCTGGCGATCGGCATCGCCATCGAATCCGTGCTCGGCCGCATACCCGCGGCCTGAACCCGCGCCGTCATGCACCGCGCGTGGACGCGCCACAACACATCGGCGCGTCGCTGTGCGCACGCCTATCCCATTTGCGACGGCGTCGTCATGAATGTTGCAGGCCGGGGATAAGCCGGCAGTGTCGGGATAGTCGGGCATGACCTGGATCGAGAGAATCGTTTTGTAGCAGCCATTTTTTGCATGTCAACTTTGTGGATCACTTTATGAACCATCCCGCCAGTCTTCACATAGAGCGCCCGAGCCGATCGAACGAGAAACGGCGCCTGAGCAGTCTTATCGTGTCGGCGCTGCCGTGGACGATCATCGCCGGCCTGTTGTATGCCGGCTTGTTCGTCAAACCCAAGGCCGTCGGCGGCAGTGTCACCCCCCCGGTGCTGGAGCGCCGTGACCGTGTCTATGGCATCACGCACGGGGACGGCGGCGCGCTGTTGGCCGCCGCATCCAATGGCAAGATTCTGGCCATCGACAAGGACCGCAAGATCACGCGCCAGGCGACGCCGGTCGATCTGTCGTTGCAGGACATCGCCGCGTTCGACGCGCTGCATGCCGTGGCGGTCGGCAATGACAACGTGATCCTGTTCACCGGGGACGGCGGCAGGCACTGGGCCAAGGCCGACAACGTGCCGCGCTCGCAAGTGGCCAACAAGCTCAATCGCGTGCGCACCGGTGCCAACGGTGTGGCGGTCGCCGTGGGCGAGATGGGTGCGCTGCTGCGCTCGCAGGACTACGGCAAGACCTGGCAGCGTTTGCGCGAGGAGGAAGACCTGGCCTGGAACGACGTCGCCATCCTTGACGGCGGTGCGTTGGTGGTGGTGGGCGAGTTCGGCAAGATCCTGCGCAGCGACGACGGCGGCAAGCGCTGGGAAAAGCAAGCCGCGCCGGTTGACAGCTCGCTGATGGCGACCGCGTTCCGCGACGCATCCAATGGCGTTGCCGTCGGGCTCGATGGCATCGTGTTGACCACCAGTGACGGCGGCCGCCGCTGGACCCATGTCGAGCTGCCCGCGCATGACCACCTGCTCGATGTGCTGTGGAACGGCGACAAGCAAGAATGGTTCGCGGTCGGCGCGCTGGGCCGCTGGATCAGCGGCACGCAAGGCGCCGACGGCCCGCAATGGCGGACCGGCGTGCTCGGCGAGCACACGCTGTCCTGGCATACCCGCGTCCTGGCGGCAGGGTCCGCTTACTGGCTGGCGGGCGCCGATGTCGGCGCCTGGGATGGCCGGCAATGGACGCCGCTGGACTCGCATTGAACCTCCCGCCCCATTTTTTCGAGAATCCCCATGATTGAACGCATCGCGCATTTTTGCATCAGCCGGCGCAAACCGGTGGTCGGCCTGCTGCTGCTCTGTACCCTTATCCTGAGTTGGTTCGCCCTGCATATCCAGGTGCGGACGGTGTTCGAGGACATGCTGCCCTCGAAGCACGAGTATGTGAAGACCCACGAGAAATTCAAAGACACGTTCGGCGGCTCGAACATGGTCACCATCATGCTCGAAGTCGATCAGGGCGACATTTTCCGGCAATCCGTGCTTGAGAAAGTGCGCGACCTGACCCAGGGCATGCGCGAAGTGTCCGCGGTCAACCAGTTCCAGATCACTTCGCTGGCCTCCAAGAAGCTCAAGGAAGTGCATGCCTCGACCAGCGGCATCGAAAGTTCGCCCTTGATGTGGCCGGATGTACCGGCGACGCCTGAAAAGATGGCGCAACTGAAATCGGCTGTGCTGCGCAATCCGCTGGTGTACGGCCCGTACGTCTCGAAGGACCTGCAGGCCACGCTGATCACGGTGGACTTCATCGACCAGAAAGTCGATTACGCCACGGTCTTCAAGGAGATCGACGCGCAGATCAAGAAGGTCGATGACGGTTCGGTGAAGATCCGCGTGGTCGGCGACCCGATCCTGTTCGGTTGGGTGAACCACTACCTGCCCGAGACCTTGCACCTGGTGTTCTACGCGCTCGGCGTCACGCTGGCCATGCTGTTCGTGTTGTTGCGCACCTGGCGCGGCGTCGTGCTGCCCTTGCTGGCCGGCCTCGTCTCGGCCATCTGGGCGCTGGGTATTTGCCAGATCCTCGGCATTCATTTCGAGCCGCTGGTGATCGTGGTGGCGATGCTCATCACCTCGCGCGCCGTGTCGCACTCGGTCCAGATCGTCAATCGTTTCGATGACGAACTGGAGGCGCGGCCGCAGCTGGGCGACGCGGAACTGGCCGGTACCGCGGCCCGTGTCGCGCTGGCGGACCTGTTCCGTCCCGGCATGCTGGGCGTCATCGCCGACGCCGCCTGCATGGCCGTGGTCGCCATGAGCCCGATCCCGATGTTGCAAAAGCTCACCGTGCTGTCCGTGGTCTGGGTCTCCACGCTCACCGTCAGCGCCGTGATCCTCACGCCCGTGCTGTTGTCCTACATCCGCAAGCCGCGCGGGTTTGCGCATCCGCTCAATCTGCAGCCGGTGTTGCGCAAGGTGCTGGACTTCGCCGTTGCCATCGCCTTGTCCCGCGCCCGCTATGCGGTGCTGGGCGTGAGCCTGCTGGTGATCGTCGGCGCCGGCATCTATGCGCTCAATCTCAGGATCGGCGACGCCAACCCCGGATCGCCGATCCTGTGGCCGGACGCCAAATACAACCTCGATTCCAAGGCCATCAATGCCCGCTTTGAAGGCGTCGACCGGCTGTTCGTGGTGATTGGTGACGATGACAAGCCGGGCGTGGTCAAGAGCAACGAAGTGCTGCAATCGATGGACCGCTTCCAGCGTTTCATGGAAGTGCAGCCCGAGATCGGCGGTTCGCTGTCGGTGGCGGACGTGATCCCGCAGCTCAACGCCACTTTGCACGAAGGCAATCCGCATTACCAGGAAATGTCGAACAACGCGGCCATCAACGGCAGCCTGATGGCGATGCTGGAATCGGTCTCCGAGCCTGGCGACATGGACCGCTTCGTCGACAAGCAGTCCGCCAATGGCTCGGTCACGCTGATGTTCCGCGACCGCCAGGGCGAGACCATCCGCACCGCAGTGGCGCGGATCAAGGAGTTCATCGCGGCCAACCCGCTCAAGGAAGGCCATTGGCAACTGGCGGGCGGCGTGGTCGGGGTGATGGCGGCGATTAACGAAATCATCCTCTCCAGCCAGATCGAAGCGATCGCGCTGGCGCTGCTGGTGCTGGCGGTGCTGTGCACGATCGTCTATCGCTCGACGATCGCCGGGATGCTGTTCATGGTGCCGGTCATCATCTCCAACATGCTGACCTTCGCCTTCATGGTCTGGAAAGGGATAGGCATGAACATCAATACCGTGCCGGTGGCTGCGCTCGGTATTGGCCTGGGCGTCGATTACGCGTTCTACATCGCCGACCGCGTCAAGGAGGAGATCGCCATCGGTAGCTCGCCCGAGCGCGCCGTTAGCCAGGCGCTGCATTCGGCCGGCATGGGCGTCATCGTCACGGCCAGCGTGCTGATCCTGAGCACGCTGCTGTGGTACGTCTCGGCGCTGCGCTTCCAGGCGGAGATGGGCCTCTTGATGGCCATCTGGCTCTCCGTGTCGGCCATGTCGGCGCTGTTCGTGATGCCTTCACTGATCTATGTGTTCCGTCCCAAATTCATCTTTGGTGCGCAAGGAGGTGAGGCCAAGGTGCCGCTGCCACAAGTTGCCTGATTGCAGAACAAGAAAAAACGTCATGCCAATTCTTTTCCATGCTTCTTTTGAGGGAGACATAATGAAGCAACGCAACACGATGAAGCAACACAACACGAAGTCGACGCGACGCGCCCGCCTGTGCCGCGCGCTGATCCCCACCGCGGTGATGGTGGCCGCCAGCCCGCTGGTGCTGGCCGACGACAACCGCGGTGAAGACCGCTTCCACGTCGATGGCTACCTGCGCGAGGAAGTGTCTGTCAATGCCAAGAACTGGCAGGACACGCCCGACTACAACGACAAGGGCAAGGTGTCCATGGCGCGCACGACCTTGCGCCTGAACCTGGACTTCAAGGCGAGCGACGCCGTCACCCTGGTCGCCAAGGGCCGTGCCGCCAAAGAATTCAACACGCCGTTCCTGCGGCAACTGGAAAGTCTGGGGGCCAACAGCTACCGGGGCAAGCAGCTGACGGATCTGTATAACGATGTCGATCTGCGCGAGTGGTATGCCGATATCAAGGCCAGCGACCGGGTCAAGTTCCGTATCGGTAAGCAGCAGATCGTCTGGGGCGAGACCGATTTCTTCGTCGCCAACGATCTCGCGCAAGGCTATGACAATGTCTGGCGCAGCTTCCTGGAGCCGGCCAACGAAGAACTGCGCAAGGGCAACATCATTCTCAAGACCAATATCGATGTGCCGGAAGCGAACGGCGGCATCGAGGCCTTCCTTCGTCCAGGCTGGGACCGCAAGCGCGATATCGGCACCGAGATCGATGTCTATGGCGGCCGTTGGTCCAGTCAGCCGTATGCCGGCGTGGATTTCCGCAACATCGACCCGTATGCCTGGCACAACGCGAAAGCCGACATCGACCGCAAGACCGGCGGCGTCCGCTGGAGCGGCATGGCCGGCGACACCAACTACTCGGTCTCGTGGATGCGCACCTTCTACAACTCGCCGATCATGAATCCCTCGCCGACCACCCCCGTTTTCCTGCTGGGTATCCCGGGCGTGGGCGCATCGTCGGGCGTGACGCCGACCGGCAGCACGACCACGGCGGGCATCGCCGGCGAAATCATCTACCCGATCGTGAACGTGTTCGGTGCGACGGCCAGCCGCTACGCCGAGATGGCCGATGCCGTGTTCAGTGCCGAAGTCGCCTTCATCAAGGACGCGCCTTTCAACTTCGCCGCCGCGACGCCGTCGCCGATGACCCAGTTCATCGCGCCGGGCTTCGATGGCTGGAAGACCAGGGATGTGGTCGCCGCCATGGCCCGCATGGACAAGAACTTCGCGTTCACGCAGGGCCTGCTGGGGTCGGAAAAGCCGATGTTCTTCTCGGTGCAGCTGTTCGACAAGTGGATCCGCAATTTCGACGCCAACGACAACCTGCTGTACAGCGTGGGCTGGGGCGGCCGCGCCAAGCGCCACAACACGCTGGTGACCACGATCTTCGATCTGAGCTATGACAACGGCCGTATCCATCCGCAGCTCGTGCTGGGTTCGGACGTGACCAATGGCGGCGGCTTCTACATTCCCTCCGTCACGGCCCAGTTGAGCAAGAACCTGCGCTGGAAGGTCGAGTACGACGGTTTCTGGGATAACGGCTACGCCAGCATGGTCCATGGTGGCGTCCCCGCCAGCGACCGGACCACGCTGTTCGGCTACCTGCATCACCGCGACCAGATCTACACCAGCCTGACTTATCAGTTCTAACGCACTGCACCCGGAGAGCAATCATGAAAGCAACAATTCTGTACCGTCCCCTTGCCGCCGCGCTGATCGGCGCGGCCTGCCTGCCGGCGTTGGCCGCCGATCTGGCCGAAGGCACCGTGATTTCCGCCGCCAACATCGACCAGGTCAAGAACGGCACCTTCGAAGGCCACACCATCGGCAGCATGCTGACCGAGAAAATGGAATGGCGCATCCGTAACAACGGCTGGAAGCTCACGCTGGCCCATTCGAAGAAAGTGGCGCTCGACCCGCGCTGGGTCGCGGCCAGCAAGGCCAATGAAGGCAAGACCAGGATCAACGACGCCACGTGCAAGGTCGATGGCTGGAAAGCCGGTGAACCGTTCCCCGAGATCGACATGAAGGATCCGGAAGCGGCGAAGAAGATCGTCTGGAACCTGCACTTGGGCTCCTTGCTCGGCGACGTGTCCTCGGTGCCGAACTTCACGCAGGTGCTGGTCGACGGCAAGAGCGGCATCCACGCCGAACTGGTGGCCGAATTCACCCGGTTCACCATGAAAGGCCGCCTGACCGGCAACGCGTCGGCGCTCGGCGACGACGATGAAAGCGCCCGTCAGCTGCTGTTCTTCAAGGCGCCCTCCGAGGTCAAGGGCATCGGCACCTACACCATGATGTACGACTCGAACAAGGTGCCCGATGTCTGGGCCTATGTGCCCGCGGTGCGCCGTACCCGCCGCCTGTCCGGTGGCGCATGGATGGATCCGATTGGCTCCTCCGACCAGCTGCAGGACGAGATCGATGGTTTCAACGCGCGCCCGTGCTGGTACCCGGGATACAAGCTGCTGGGCAAGCGCTGGGTGCTGGCCGCCGCCAACAGCCGCCTGGACAACTGGAATACGAAGGCGTCCGGCCAGGCCGAGAAGTATCCGACGCTGGACCGTTCCGCGCCGTACTGGAACCTGAACGATACGTTCGAGCCGCGCGAGGTCTACATGGTCGAGGTGGCCACGCCGTCGCAGCACCCGTACAGCAAGAAGGTGCTCTATGTCGAGACCGCGTATCCGCGGGTGCACTACGTGGAGGCCTACAACCGCAAGGGTGAGTTCTGGAAGTTCATCGAGTTGCATTCCTACGTCAACACCAAGGCCGGCGATATCCGTACCGTTTCCGCCAACGTGATCGATTTCCAGCGTAACCACGCGACGGTCTCGCTGATCGATGTGTCGACCTGGCGCACCAACTTCGATGCCAAGCCGAGCGACGTGTCCTTGACCAAGCTGGAAACGGCCGGACGCTGACGACGGCCATGGGGCCGGCCGCGCCCGAGGGACGGGCGGCCCCGATCTTCCTGTCTTTATATGAGCATCGCTATGCCAATTCGTCTTGAATGTCTGTCCCACTCGCCGCTGCACGGCTATTTCGACCCAGCGCCGGAAGTGCTGATCGAGGTGGAGCGCGTGGCAGCCGCCGCACGCGCGCGCGTGCTGGCCTACGACCCGGAACTGGTGGTCGTGTTTGCGCCGGATCACTACAACGGCTTCTTCTACGACATGATGCCGCCGTTCTGCATCGGCGCGGCGGCGCACGCGATCGGTGATTACAAGAGTCTCGCCGGACCGCTTCCGGTGCCGGGCGAGTTGTCCAGGGAACTGGCGGCCAGTGTGCTGGCGGCCGACATCGATGTGGCCTTGTCCTACCGGATGCTGGTCGACCATGGCTGCGCGCAGGCGCTGGAAGTGCTGACCGGCGGACTGGACCGGTTTCCGGTGATTCCCGTGTTCATCAATTCGGTGGCGCCGCCGATGGCGACGCTGCGCCGCGCCCGCCTGCTCGGCGAAGCCATCGGGCGTTTCCTGTCGCGCACGGGAAAACGGGTACTGGTGATCGGCTCCGGCGGCATTTCGCACGAGCCGCCGGTGCCGGAACTGGCCAGCGCGAGTGCGGAAGTGGCGGAGCGGCTGATCGCCGGACGCAATCTGACGCCCGAGGCGCGCAACGCGCGCCAGGAACGCACCATCGCCGCCGCCAAAGCGTTCACGGCGGGCGCCGGCGACATGCATCCGCTGAACCCCGCATGGGATCGCGCGTTCATGGAACGGCTGGCATGCGAGCTGCCGGCGGTCGACGGCATGACCAACGACGCGATCAGCCGCGACGGCGGCAGGTCGGCACATGAGATCCGCACCTGGGTGGCGGCGTTCGGCGCGCTGTCCGCCTATGGGCCATACCATGCGTCGCAGGATTTTTATCGACCGATACCCGAATGGATCGCGGGTTTCGGGGCTATGCATGCCGCGCCCGTCGCGGCGGCGTGAACCAACCTGGAAGGAACACTGATGTCTACACAACTCGCACAAAGCCTTGCTGGCAGGCTGCGCAACGCGGAAGCCACGCGCCAGCCGGTGCCGCCGGTGCGCGGGGAAATCGCGCCCGGTGACATGGCGCTGGCCTATGCGGTCCAGCAAGTGAACGTCAACGCCCGCCGTGCACAGGGCGAGCGCATCGTCGGCCGCAAGATCGGACTGACCTCGCTCGCGGTACAGAAGCAACTGGGCGTGGATCAACCCGATTTCGGCGCGCTCTTTGCGGACATGGCCTATGGCGACGGCGAGCCGATGTCGCTGTCGCGCCTGATCCAGCCCAAAGTCGAGGCCGAAATCGCCCTGGTGCTCGAGCGCGACCTCACGCACGAGCAGCACACCTTCGCTGACATCATCAGCGCCAGCGCGTACGCGTTGGCGGCGATCGAAGTCGTCGATAGCCGCATCGAGAACTGGGACATCCGTTATGTCGATACCGTCGCCGACAACGCGTCGAGTGCGCTGTTCGTGTTGGGCAGCCGCCCGGTGCGGCTCGCCGATCTCGACCTCGCCGCCGCGGCGATGACGCTGTCCCGCGACGGCGAAGTGCTGTCACGTGGTAGCGGCGCGGCCTGCCTGGGCAATCCGCTCAACGCCGCCGTGTGGCTGGCCGACGTGATGGTGAAGATGGGCACGCCTTTGCGCGCGGGCGATGTGGTGCTGACGGGCGCGCTCGGCCCGATGGTGGCGGTCACGCGGGCGGGAACATACACGACGCAGATCGACGGGCTGGGCAGCGTGCGTGCGGTATTTACGGAATAAGGAACCAAAATGAACAAGAAACTCAAAGCCGCGATCATTGGTAGTGGCAACATCGGCACGGACTTGATGATCAAGATCCTGCGCCATGGGAAGCATATTGAAATGGGCGCGATGGTCGGCATCGACCCGAATTCGGATGGCCTGGCACGGGCATCGCGCATGGGCGTCGCCGTCACGCATGAAGGCGTGGAAGGGTTGACCCGTATGCCGGACTTCGCCGACATCGACATCGTCTTCGACGCGACCTCCGCTTCGGCGCACGTCAAGAATGACGCCTTCCTGCGCGGGCTGAAGCCCGGTATCCGCATGGTGGATTTGACGCCGGCCGCCATCGGCCCGTATTGCATCCCCGTCGTGAACGGCGACGCGCACCTGAATGCGTCGAACGTGAACATGGTCACCTGCGGCGGCCAGGCGACGATCCCGATGGTCGCGGCCGTCTCGCGCGTGGCCAAGGTCTACTACGGCGAGATCATCGCCTCGATCTCCAGCAAGTCCGCCGGCCCCGGCACGCGCGCCAACATCGACGAATTCACGGAAACGACCTCCAGGGCCATCGAGCAGGTCGGCGGCGCGCAAAAGGGCAAGGCCATCATCATCCTGAACCCGGCCGAGCCGCCCCTGATCATGCGCGACACCGTGTATTGCATGACCGAACTGAACGCCGACCAGGATGCCATCCGGCAATCGGTCAAGGACATGGCCGACGCCGTGCGGCAATACGTGCCCGGCTATCGCTTAAAGCAGGAAGTGCAGTTCGACCGCTACGAGGACGGCCTCAACTTGCCCGGTATCGGTAAGCAGGCCGGCCTGAAAGTCTCCGTCTTCCTCGAAGTCGAAGGCGCGGCCCACTACCTGCCGGCGTACGCCGGCAACCTCGACATCATGACCAGCGCGGCCTTGAAGACGGCGGAACGTCTGGCTGAGCGTCAACTTTCCGCGGCAGCGGCTTAAGCGGAGGATTACCCATGTTTGACAAGACCAAAAAGATTTACGTCTCCGACGTCACCCTGCGCGACGGTATGCATGCCATCCGCCACCAATACAGCCTGGAACAAGCGGTGCGGATCGCCAAGGCGCTGGACGAGGCCAAAGTCGATTCCATCGAGGTCGCGCACGGCGACGGCTTGCAAGGTTCCAGCTTCAACTACGGTTTCGGCGCGCACACCGACCTGGAATGGATAGCGGCGGTCGCCGGCGTGCTGAAGCATGCGAAAGTGGCGACCCTGCTGCTACCCGGCATCGGCACCGTCCATGATCTGCGGAACGCCTACGATGCCGGCGCGCGCATCGTGCGCGTCGCCACCCACTGCACGGAAGCGGATGTCTCGCGCCAGCACATCGAGTACGCGCGACAGCTCGGCATGGACACGGTCGGCTTCCTGATGATGAGCCACATGACCACGCCGCAGAACCTGGCGCAAGAAGCGAAGAAGATGGAAAGCTACGGCGCGACCACGATCTACGTGGTGGACTCGGGGGGCGCGATGAACATGTACGACATCGCCGAGCGCTTCAAGGCGTTCAAGGACGTGTTGAAGCCGGAGACGCACACCGGCATGCACGCGCACCACAACCTGTCGCTCGGCGTGGCCAACTCCATCGTCGCGCTGGAACACGGTTGCGACCGCATCGATGCCAGCCTGGCCGGCATGGGGGCGGGCGCCGGCAATGCGCCACTGGAAGTCTTCATCGCCGCCGTCGACCGGATGGGGCTGAACCATGGCTGCGACGTGAAGAAACTGATCGACGCGGCCGAAGATATCGTGCGGCCGCTGCAGGAACGCCCGGTGCGCGTGGACCGCGAAACACTGGCGCTCGGCTATGCCGGTGTCTACAGCAGCTTCCTGCGTCACTCGGAATCGGCGGCGCAGAAGTACGGCCTGCCGGCCTTCGATATCCTGGTCGAACTGGGCAAGCGCCGCATGGTCGGCGGCCAGGAAGACATGATAGTCGACGTGGCGCTCGATATGCGCAAGCAGCGGGCAGCCTGATTCAGGCGCATTTCATCGAAACACAGCTACGCGAAGGAATCGCACATGAGCATCCCCTATACCGAAGCCGCGTCCAGTCGGTTCGTCCACGTCCACGATGGCGAGGTGGAGTACAAGGTTCACTACAACGACGTCGGCCCGGCTTCGGGCCAAGTCATCGTGATGCTGCACGGTTCGGGGCCGGGTGCGACCGGCTGGGCCAATTTCCACCGTAACGTCGCGCCTTTCGCCGCCGCCGGCTATCGCGTGCTCCTGATCGACATGCCCGGATTTGGCAGGAGTGACGCGTTCCTCAATACCGCTGGATCGCGATCGGACTTCAACGGCCGCATCGTGAAGCTCGTGCTCGATCAGGTCCACGTGGAACGTGCCCACCTGATCGGCAATTCGATGGGCGGGCATGGCAGCATGGCCTTCGCACTCGCCTATCCCGAGCGCGTCGGCAAGCTGGTTCTGATGGGCGGCGGCACGGGCGGCCCGAGCCAGTTCGTGCCGATGCCGACGGAGGGCATCAAGCTGCTCAACCACGTGTACCGGGAACCGACGCTCGAGAACGTCAAACGCATGATGAACGTTTTCGTGTTCGACGCCAGCGCACTGACAGATGATTTGCTGCAACTGCGGGTGGACAACATGCTCGCGCGCCGCGATCACCTCGACAACTGGGTGAAGAGCCTGGCCGCCAATCCGAAGCAGTTCAGCGACTACGGACCGCGCCTCGGCGAGGTCAAAGCCCCGGCCCTCATCATCTGGGGCCGCGATGACCGGTTTGTACCTTTCGATATCGGCTTGCGCCTGCTGTGGGGCATGCCGAATGCCGAGATGCACGTCTTCAACCGTTGCGGCCACTGGGCGCAGTGGGAGCATGCGGACAAATTCAACCGCATGGTGCTGGCGTTTCTGGCGGAATGACGTGGCAGGAAGGGAGCCGCGGACCGTTCCTTGCCACATGACGAGATTTTCAAGAATTGACAGGAGTAGTAAATGAGCGAACAAGCAATCATCGGACGTTGGCAAATCGTCGCCTGGGAACAGGTCTACGACGATGGCCGCCGCACTTACCCGCTGGGGCAGCAGGTGGAAGGTTTCATTCAATACGATCCGGACGGGCGCATGATGTGCATGCTGTGCAGCGGCGACCGCCCGAACTTCACCACCGGCGGACAATGGAATGCCTCGATGGAAGAAAAGGCCGCGGCCTACAGCGCCATGCTGGCCTATGCCGGCACCTATACCTTTGGCGGCGATACCGTTAGCCATCACGTCGAATTGAGCGCCTTCCCCAATTGGAAGGGGGGGATCCAGAAGCGTCGCATCGAAACGATGGATGCCGGCCGGCTGGCGCTGGTGGCGCGTCTGGAAGAGGGGACCTCGGAAGCGCGCACGGCGCGGCTGATCTGGAAGCGCGGCTGAGGTTCTTGCTTCCTCCCCCAAGGCAGCAACACTTCATCATGGCATAAAATTTGGAAGGCAACTATGAGTGAGAACGTTCCCGAGATTGGCAACAGTATCATCCTCGATGGGGTGACCATCAACTATCACGATCGCGGACAGGGCGATGCCATCCTGCTCATTCACGGCTCCGGCCCGGGCGTGACGGCGTGGGCGAATTGGCGCCTGGTCCTGCCGGAGCTGGCCACGACGCACCGCGTGGTCGCGCCGGACATGGTCGGCTTCGGCTATACGCAAGCGCCGCCCGGGTATCAGACATCGCCGGAAAACTGGGTGGCGCAAGTCATCGGCCTGATGGATGCGCTGGGGATCGCGCAATTTTCCATCATCGGCAATTCCTTTGGTGGCGCCATCGCGCTCAGGACGGCGAGCATGTATCCGGACCGCGTCAAGAAGGTGGTGCTGATGGGCTCCGTCGGCACCAGTTTTCCCCTCAGCGAAGGGCTGGACAAGGTGTGGGGATATCAGCCTTCGCACGCAGCCATGCGCGAACTGATCGGCATCTTCGCCTATGACCAGGCGATTGTCACGGATGACCTGGTCGAGCTGCGCTACCGCGCCAGTATCCGCGCCGACGCGCAAGAGCGTTTTGCCCGACTGTTTCCCGTGCCGCGCCAGAACGGCATCGACATGCTTGCACTGGGCGATGCGCAATTGAACGCCATCCGCATGCCGGTCGCCCTCGTGCATGGCCGCGACGACCGCGTCATTCCGTTCCGGGTATCGGAAATGCTCGCGGCAAAACTCCCCAATGCCACCTTGCACCCGATCGACCATTGCGGCCATTGGGTGCAGATCGAAAAGAAACAGGAATTCCTCGGCATCGTCAGCCGCTTCCTGGAGGAACACGCATGAGCGTCATATCCTTGGGTTATCTGGGCGTGAGCACCAGCCGCCTTGCCGACTGGGGCGACTTCGGCACGAAATTGCTCGGCCTGCAAATTTCCGACCAGTCGGCGCGGACCCTGTCCTTCCGCATGGACGACTTGAGCCAGCGCTTCCAGTTCGAAGAAGGGCCGGACGGCATCATCCAGCATATAGGATGGGAAGTCGAAAGCGCCACGGCCCTGCAAGCGATGGCGGCACGGCTGGAAGCGGCCGGCGTCCGGATCCAGCGGGGCAGCACCGCGCTGGCAGAGCAGCGTCGGGTACGCGAACTCATCTGGATGCATGACCCGGCAGGAAACCGGGTCGAGCTCTACTGGGGGCCGGAAAAAGCCGATAGTCCGTTCGCGCCGGGGCGTAATATCGCCGGATTCCGCACCGGTTCGCTTGGCATCGGGCATGTGGTGTTGACCTGCGAAAGAATCGATTCCGTCCTGCCCTTCTATACCGAGCTGCTCGGCTTCGGTGTGTCCGATTATGTGCTGGCCCCGTTCAAGGCCTATTTCCTGCACGTCAATTCGCGCCACCATAGCCTGGCCCTGATCGAAAACGGACAGCGCGGCTTCCATCACCTGATGATGGAGTTGCAGCAGTTCGACGATGTGGGGCATGCCCACGATCTGGCGCAACTGCGCAAGGCGGATATCGCGGTCACGCTGGGACGGCATGCCAACGACCATATGACGTCCTTCTATGTCAGGACGCCATCGGGATTCATGATCGAATATGGTTGGGGCGGTCTGGTCATCGACCCTGCCACCTGGCAGCCGGTGGAGTTGACCGATGGCCCAAGCATCTGGGGACATAACCGCAGCTGGTTGAGCGAGCAAGCGAATGCGGTCTTGCGCGCCCAACTGCAAAACAATGCGGACCGCGGACTGCGCCATCCGGTAAAAGTCCTGCCTGGCAATTATGTCTTAGTCAATGATTGCTAGACGCGATCCCGCGCAATCCGCCGGCCGGCACCTTGATCTTTTCCCCGCCCAGCGCCTTGCCTTTGAAGCGGTAGCGCCAGCGCTTGGATCAGCGGGCGCCAAAGAAGGCGGCTGAACTGCTGCGGGTCGCATCCAGGCCGGCGACCAGCAACTGGCGTTTGCCGTTGTTGAGCATGAAGTCGATGCCGATGCCGGTCAGCGTCTGCCCCGGTAGCACGCAAGGGGCGGGGCCGAACGTCATGGCGACGTCGAACACGTTTTTGCCGGAGGCGCGCGGTTTGAAGCTGCCGCTGAAGACGCACGCGCCCGAGGTGGCGGTGAAGGCGCCCGAGGCGGCGATGTTGAAGCTGTTGCTGTAGCCCCGCAACGAGGTCATGCTCCAGGCGCCGGCGATGTCGCTCAGGCTGGCGGGGGTGTTGTAATCGTAGACGGAGGCGACGACGGCGGTGCCGGCGAAATTGACCGTTTGCGCCCCTTCCGTCAAGGTGCCGTTCAGGTTGTTGCTGGCCGTGTAGGTGGCGTTGAGCGAACCGCTCAGCAGCTGGCCGGCGGTGGTGGCATCCTTGACGTCCGATGCCGTGAAATTGCCGCCGCTGGCTTGTCCGCTCCCTTGCAGAAAACCCTCAGCGGTGAACATGCCGGCCACGGTGCTGCCGTAGAGGGTGTAGAACTGGTTGTTTTCCAGGATCAGCGTGTTGTGCGTGCCGCCGGTTGAAAACGTGCCCTGATAAATGCCCTGCGGACTGGCCACGGTGGTGCTGGCCGCTACGGTGGCGCCGCTGCCGCCGCCACATCCGCCCAGCGACGCCAGCGCGACGATGGCGAATGCTGAAACCGCTGGCTTGTTGATAGTCATGTCATGCCCCAAAACGAAGTGTCGGAGCGGTCGATTATAGCTTTAAAATTATCAATAAGGCATCTATTTATTTCAACTTCCTGGCGGCCAGGGCGCCCAGTCCTACGATGCCCTCAAGCGCCACGAGCTGGCGCCGTCCGGGCTGGAATGGGATATCGCCAACTTGCCGCACCACGCCTGATCCGGCGCCGCCGGCCATAGCCGCGCCGCTTCCCGCCGCGTCCTCGCGGCGCTGCGCCGGACGGCTTGCAACAAATATTGACAAATTTATTGACAGCATTGGTGTCAGTAATTACTGTATCAATATTACGCAACAACGGAGCTTCACCGTGTCTTCCGAAATTCCCGCCGATTTCAGCCTCGACGAGCTATGCGGCCTCGTGGATCTGCCCAAGCGCACCGTGCGCTATTACATGCAACTGGGGCTGGTGGACCGTCCCGAAGGCGAGACGCGGGCCGCCCGCTACACGGCCAGGCACATGGAGCAACTGCTGCAGATCCGGAAATGGAGCAAGGCCGGACTAGCGCTCGAACGCATCCGCGCGCTGCTGCAGGCGCCGGAGCACGCGCCGGCGTTGCCATCGCGGCCCGCCGGCACGGTGGAAGTGTGGAGCCACCTGGTGGTCGCCGATGGTGTGGAACTGACCGTGGAGCCGGGCCGGGCCGGGTTGAACCCGGAACAGGCGCGCGCCTTGTACGCGGGTGTGCTGGCGGTGTATGAGCGGATTGCCAAAGGGGAGGAACAGTGATGAGCGGGAAGATACTGGTCAGTCAGGGCAGTGCGGTGCTGCGCGGGCGCTACGGCGCGCCGTTGACCTTGCGTTCGGTGCGCGCCACCGGCGCCGCGCGCGGTCTGTTGTTCGAGCTGACCGTGGAGCAGCACTATCGCAACGACAGCGCCGACAACGTGGAGGCGGTGTACACGTTCCCGCTGCCGTGGGGCGCGGTCCTGCTGGACCTGGAAGTGTCGCTGGGCGAGAAGGTGCTGCGCGGCGTGGTCCGGCCCCGCGCCAAGGCTGAAGCGGCCTACGAGGACGCGCTTGAGCAAGGCGACACCGCCATCCTGCTCGAACGGGCCGCCGATGGCCTCTACACGGTTAGCCTGGGCAACCTGATGGCGGGCGAGGCGGCGTCGATCCGCTACCGCTACGCCGAGTTGCTGCGCTTCGAACAGGGCGCCGTGCGCATCACGGTGCCGACGGTGGTGGCGCCGCGTTACGGCGACGCGGCCGCCATGCTGGCGCCGCACCAGATGCCGGGCGCCGCGCCGCTGGTGTCCTATCCGTTCGAGATCGCCGTCGCGCTGGATGGCCAGCTGGCGCGCGCCAGGATAGGTTCGCCCACCCATCCCGTCACGCTGCAAGCGGGCGATGGCAGGGCCGATGTGGCGCTGGCGCGCACCGGCTATCTGGACCGCGACTTCGTCCTGTCCATCGACGGGCTGCAAGGACAGGGGGTGACGGCGGTTGGCCGCGATGGCGATGGCTACGTGGCGCTGGCCAGTTTCTGCCCCGAACTCAAGCAGACGGTGGCCGCGCCGCTGCGGTTGAAGATCGTGGTCGATTGTTCCGGTTCCATGGCGGGCGGCAGCATCGCCGGCGCCCAGCGGGCCCTGCACGAGGTGCTGTCCCACTTGCATCCGGATGACAGGTTCAGTTGCACCAGGTTCGGCGACAGCGTCGCGCACCACGGCGAGGGCATGACGTGCGCCACGGGAAGGGCGGTGCGCCATGCGGCCGGGTGGGTCGAAAAGCTGCGGGCCGACATGGGTGGCACGGAGATCGGCCAGGCATTGAACGCGGTCTACCAGCTCGATGGGGGAGCGCAGGCGGATCTGTTGCTGGTCACCGATGGCGAAGTGTGGCAGACGGAGGAGTTGATCCGGACCGCGCGCGACAAAGGCCAGCGCATCTTCGCCATCGGCGTCGGCAGCGCGCCGGCGTCCAGCCTGTTGCGCCAGTTGGCGGAGCAGAGCCGTGGCGCGTGCGAGCTGGTCGCGTCGGCCGAGGAAGCGCAGGGCGCCATCGTCCGCATGTTCAGGCGCATGCGCCAGAGCGGCGTGGATCAAGTACGCGTGCAGTGGCCGGTGGCCGCGCGATGGCAGGTGGCGCCGTCCGGCGCCCTGTTCGCCAACGAGACGCTGCACGCCTTCGCAGGATTCGAGGGCGCGCCGCCGGCGGTGGCGGCGCTGACGTGGCGCGAAGCGGGTGTGGAGGAGCCACAGCGCACGGAACTGCGCTTCGACGGTGGCTGCGATGATGGCGACACGCTGGCGCGCATGGCCGCCTCGCTGCGATTGTTGCAGGCGGAGGCGGGCGAACGGCTGGCGCTGGCCGTCCAATACCAACTGGTGACGGAGTCGACCAGCTTCCTGATCGTGCACGAGCGGCTGGCGCATGACAAGGCGGTGCGGCTGCCGGTGCTGCAACACAATCCCAACATGCTGGCCGCCGGCTGGGGCGGTGTGGGGCAAGTCGCGCAGCGTGCCGCGCCATACAGCGTGCCGGTCTGGCGGCGCGAGTCGGCGAGCGAACAGGTTCAGGCCCTCATGGACAGTGGCATGGAGGCATACGATGTCCCGGTTTTCCTGCGCAAGAGCGAGCCGCTGGTGCGCAAGGACGCCTTGTCTTCGCTGCTGAAAGACTGGGCGTGCGATGGCGCGCACCTGCCATCGTCGTTCGGCGGCTTGCAGGTCACGCTGCCGTGGGCGCTGAAGGAACAACTGCAATTGCTGGTGGAGGCTGGCTATGGGGAGGCGGACCTGATCGCCGCCTTGCTGGCAGCACTGTTGCCGATGGCGGAGCAATTGGGTCTGGACAGTACGCAGCGCGCCGCGCTGGCGCGGCTGGCCGGCCAGACGGTGGTGGCGCCAGCGTTGCAAGGCACGGTCGAACGGACGCTGGCGCGCTTTCTTGCGATGGAAGGCGCCCAGCGACGCCGGGCGCGCTGGTGGCATAGGCTCATGCCGCGCAAGCAAGACGATTTCTCGATACCGGCCTTCCTGCGCAAGCACGCCGACTGAGCGGACATCGGCCGGGCCGGCGCCGCTATTTGTGCCAGAACCCCGCGTGCGCGTGGCGCGCCTCGTCCTCGCGCAGGGGACCGATCACTTCGGTGGGGCGCTGGCCGCGCGCGAACACGTCGCGGCACGGCAGGGACAGGGTGGGGTTTTCCGGATCGCTGCCCGTCAGTTGCAGCAGGCTCGCTTCGGACAGCGCGTACACCACCCGCCCCACACCGCTCCAGTAGGTGCCGCCGGCGCACATGGCGCACGGCTCGGCGGACGAGTAGAGGGTGGCGCCGGCCAGTTCGGCCGGGCTGTGGCGCGACGACGCCAGTCGCAGCGCGTTCATTTCCGCGTGCGCCGTGCGGTCGCTGCTGGAGGCGTTCATGGCTTCGGCGATGATGGCGCCGTCGGCGCCCACCACCATGGCGGCGAACGGATGGTGGCCCTCGTCGCGCGAACGCTGGGCCAGGGCCAATACATGGGTCAGGAATTGCTGGTCTTGCGGGGTGGCGGTGCTCATGCGCTCTCCTGGATGGGTGGTGCATGCATGGTATGCCGGCCATGCGGCGGAATATACGGTATAAACGATATATACCGTATATTCACGCCATTACTTCGTCAAGCCATCACTTCGGAATGCTGCCTTCCACGCCTTGCACGTAGAAGTTCATCGACATCAGGTCCTTGAACGGCATCACGGCGCCGGCCGCCACCTTGATGGCGCCCGACTGGTCCTTGATCGGGCCCTGGAACGGCGTGAACTTGCCGCTGGCGATCAGCGCCTTCTTCTCCTCGAAGGCCTTGGCCGCGTCGGGCTTGACGGCCGGGTTCAGCGGCGACATCTTGATCATGCCTTCCTTGATGCCGCCGTGCACGTCGGTCGGCTTCCAGGTGCCGGCCATCACGGCCTTGGCGGTGTCGATGTAGTAGCCGCCCCAGCTGTTGACGGACGCCGTCAGGTGCGCCTTGGGTGCGAACTTGACCATGTCCGAATCCCAGCCGAAGGCGTAGATGCCTTTTTCCTGCGCCACTTGCAGCGTGGCCGGCGAGTCGGTGTTCTGGGTCAGCACGTCGGCGCCCTGGGCGATCATGGTCTCGGCGGCCTGGCGTTCCTTGGCCGGGTCGTACCACGAGCTGACCCAGATGACCTTGGTCTTGATGGCCGGGTTGACGCTCTGCGCGCCCAGCGTGAAGGCGTTGACGTTGCGGATCACCTCGGGGATCGGGAACGAGGCGACCATGCCCAGCACGTTGGACTTGGTCATCTTGCCGGCGACCACGCCGAGCAGGTAGGCGCCCTCGTAGGTCTTGGTCTCATAGGTGCCCATGTTCTTGCCCGTCTTGAAGCCGGTGGCGTGCTCGAACACGACGTTGGGGAAGGCCTTGGCCACCTTCTCCGTCGGATTCATGAAGCCGAACGAGGTGGTGAAGATCAGCTTGTTGCCGTCGGCGGCCAGCTTGCGGATCACGCGCTCGGCGTCCGCGCCCTCGGGCACGTTTTCCACGTAGGTGGTCTTGACCTTGGCGCCCAGTTCCTTCTCCAGCGCCAGGCGGCCTTGTTCGTGGGCATAGGTCCAGCCGGCGTCGCCGACCGGGCCCACATAAACGAAGCCGACCTTGAGCGGCTCGGCCGCTTGCGCGGGCGCGGCGGCGGCCAGGCCCAGGGTGGCCGCCAGCGAGGCATAGGCCAGCAGAGTACGACGTTTCATCATGACGTTTCCTGTTCTTGAGTGGGGGCGGGGATCAGAAATGGTACTCGACGCGGATCATCGGGGTCTTGGCCGTGGCGCCCGGGTTGTTGTGGTCCGAGTTGCCGAACTTGTTCTTCCAGTACTGGTACTCGAGGCCGACCTTGAACACGTTCTTGCCCGAGCCCATGGCCGCGCCCACATCGTACATCAGCTGCATGTCGATGTTGGTTTCCGTGGCCGTGTCGCCGCCGAATTCATCCTTGCCCTTGGTGCCGATGAAGTTGGCGTAGCCTTCGAACGACAGCGGGATCGCGGTGGCGATCGGGATGCCCCAGGCGGCCGTCAGCATCGGGTGGGTCTTGTAGCGGTAGCGGTCGACGGCGGTGTTGGTGTAGCCGTTGTAGGGCGCGTTGCTTTCCCACAGGGCCAGCAGGCTGATGTTGAGGAAGCCGGGCACGTCCATCATCAGGGTGGGGCCGGCCACCAGCATGTGCTTCTTGGAGTTGTAGCCGGCGTCGGTCTTGCTGTTGAAGTCGAAGCCTGCCGTCAGGCCCACGCCGCGCACGGGGCCGAAGGCGTAGCTGGCGCCCGTCACCTTGCCCAGGTCCAGCGTGTGGCGGTAGACGGCGTAGGCTTCATGCGCGCCGGTCTTGGCGCCCACCGACGACGGATCCTTGTCGTCCGACATCAGGAAGTCCACGCTGAAGAAGTTGGTGCCGTACTTGTAGCCGCTCACGCCGCTCAGGTTGACGATGCTCTTGCTGATGTCCTGGTTGTTGAACGGCTCGGCGAATTTGGTGCCGTAGCGGTAGCTGATGGAGGTGTCGCTCCAGTCGGCGGCTTGGGCGGCGGTGCAGGCGCTGGCGGCGAGCAGGGCGACGATGGCGGTGTGTTTGAATGGCTGTGGCTTCATGCGGACTCCTGGAACAGAGGTTAAATTAAATCGGACGGCAGGGGTGAGACCTGTGGTGTTGCGGGTTGAATCCAATCGTCGGCAATAATTGGATTCAATTCATGCTTGAGTGAACTAGCAAATAGTAGGCCAGAGTGTCACCGAAATGAAATAAATGCTGCATTTGAGTAAGCCGATTGTGGTTTTTACGCCATGCGGCGCGGACCGCCGGGGCGCGCCACCACTGCCTTGCCGCCCCGTGGACGGGCACGGCGCGCACCACGGACGGGCGGCGCCTGGCAATTCGCCACCTCGTGGTGCGCGGGCCGGCCAGGTGTATGCAATCGGCCTCAGAAACCCGACAGCGCCTCGGCCAGGTTGATCTTGCGTTCCGGTTCGCCCAGCCGCAGCCGGCCTTCGATCTCCAGCAGGTGGTGTTCGATCAGGGCCGTGGCCTCGGCCACCTTGCGCTGTTCGATCAGGGTCATCAGGTCCTGGTGCTCGTCGTTCTCGCACATGGCCGCGCCCGGGCTCTCGTACAGGGCGATGATCAGCGAGCAGCGCGACACCAGCTCCGCCATGAAGCGCTGCAGCACCTGGTTGCCGGCCAGTTCGGCCAGCAGGATGTGGAATTCGCCGCCCAGCCGTATCCAGCCGGCGCGGTCGCCCGTGCGGCGGGCCTGGTCCTCCGCCTCCAGCGCGGCGCGGATCTGTTGCAGCGAGGCCGGGGTGGCGTTGCGGATCACCAGCGGCACGATTTCGCGCTCCACGGCGCGGCGCGCGGCGAAGATGTCGCGCGCCTCCTCCGGCGTGGGCGAGGCGATCACGGCGCCGCGGTTGGGGCGCAGTTCGATGATGTGGTCGTGCGCCAGCCGTTGCAGCGCCTTGCGCACGGTGGTGCGGCTGACCTGGTACAGCTCGCAGAAGTCGGCCTCGCCCAGATGGGTGCCGGGCGGCAGCCGGTGGCTCATGACGGCGTTGACGACGGCGCGGTAGATGCGCAGGTCGATGGCGGTGGTGCCGCGTTTGAGGCGGGCGGCCGGCGCCGTGGCCGCGGCGTTCGCCGCCGCCGCCTTCGCGGTCGCGCCCGCGGCGGCGTTCCCGGCCGGTTCGGCCGGCGCGCCGGCTTTGCGCTTGCCTGTGGCACGGGGCGCGGTGGTGAGGCTGCTCATCTTGATTCTCCTGTAGCGTGCGCGGGTCTGGCGCGGCGGGTCTGCGCCATGTAAAGCAGGATTCGTGCTCATATTGTGTACGAAAGCGGGCCGGATTTGGTGGCTGGTGGATACAATTTCGCGCGTTTGTGGTGAATCCGCACGCTTTATTTAGTGCGTTTTTGCCCACAGCCTGCGCAAAAAAAGTGCGTGAAATCATGCGCGAGGGCGTATGCTTTCATCCATCGCACGCACCAGCGCACACACAATCGCACGCATCATGCGGGCCGCCGGGCGGTGGCACGGAGCTTGCGTAGTTCGATGACGATGCCTTAGAGCATTTGTATACAAGATGGAGGTTCCGCCCGATGAATGACACCGCCGCCCCGGCCACGCCGCCGCGCCACGAGCCGCGCCTGCAGCTGCGGGGCATTTCCAAGATTTATCCGTCCGTCGTCGCCAACGCCGAAGTGGACTTGACGGTGATGCCGGGCGAGATACACGCCGTGCTGGGCGAGAACGGCGCCGGCAAGAGCACGCTGATGAAGATCATCTACGGCGTGACCAAACCCGATGAAGGCCAGATCCAGTGGGAGGGCCGGGAAGTGGCGATCCACTCGCCGCACGACGCGCGCAAGCTCGGCATCGGCATGGTGTTCCAGCATTTCGCGCTGTTCGAGACGCTGACGGTGGCGCAGAACATTTCGCTGGCGCTCGACGAGAAGGTGTCGCCGGAACAGCTGGCGCCGCGCATCCGCAGCGTGTCCGAACAATATGGCTTGCCGCTGGACCCGCAGCGCCTGGTGCACAGCATGTCGGTGGGCGAGCGCCAGCGGGTCGAGATCGTGCGCTGCCTGCTGCAGTCGCCGCGCCTGCTGATCATGGACGAACCGACCTCCGTGCTCACGCCGGACGCCGTGCTCAAACTGTTCGAATCGCTGCGCCGGCTGGCGGCCGAGGGTATGAGCATCCTCTACATCAGCCACAAGCTCGACGAGATCCAGTCGCTGTGCGACAAGGCCACCGTGCTGCGCCTGGGGCGCGTGTCGGGCACCGCCAATCCGAAGGAGGAAAGCGCCCGCTCGCTGGCCGAGCTGATGATAGGCCGCGAGCTGCCGACCTGCCGCCACCTGCCGCGCGCGCCCGGCGAGGTGCGGCTGGCCATTGAACAACTGAACCTGGCCAGCGACGATCCGTTCGGCGTCCATTTGAAGGACATCAACCTGGAACTGCGCAGCGGCGAGATCGTCGGCATCGCCGGCATCTCCGGCAACGGCCAGCAGGAACTGCTGAAGGCCATCTCCGGCGAGCGCCTGCTGGCGCAAGGCGACGCGATCCGCATGAACGGCCAGCCCGTGGGCCGGCTCAACGCGGCCCGGCGCCGCCAGCTGGGTCTGGGCTTCGTGCCCGAGGAACGGCTGGGACGCGGCGCCGCGCCGGCCCTGTCGCTGGCCGACAACGCGCTGCTGACCGGCTACATCCCGGCCGGCGGGGCCGGCATGGTCAAGCATGGCCTGATCCAGTTCGGCGCCGTGCGCGCGTTCGCGCGCGAGGTGATCAGCCGCTTCAAGGTCAAGTGCGGCGGCGAGGATGCGGCCGCCGCCAGCCTGTCGGGCGGCAACCTGCAGAAATTCATCGTCGGACGCGAGATCATGCTGGCGCCCAAGGTGGTGGTGTTCGCCCAGCCCACCTGGGGCGTGGACATCGGCGCGGCCATGCTGATCCGCCAGGCCATCATCGACCTGCGCGACCAGGGCGCGGCCGTGCTGGTGCTGTCGGAGGAGCTCGACGAGTTGTTCCAGATGAGCGACCGGCTGGCCGTGCTGGCGCAGGGGCGGCTGTCGCGCACCGTGCCGGCCGCATCGACCACCATCCACCAGATCGGCGTGTGGATGAGCGGCGACTTCGACCACGTCGACCCGCCCACCGACCAACCCGCACCAGGAGCTGCCCACCATGTCACGGCTTGAATTACGTCCCGAACCCTCGCGCGCCATGATGCTGGCCTCGCCGCTGATCGCGGCGCTGGCCATGCTCGTCACGGGCTCCGTGCTGTTCTCGTTCCTGGGCCAGGATCCGCTGCACGCGTTCTTCGTCTACTTCATCAAGCCCGCCACCACCCTGTATGGCGTGGGCGAGCTGCTGCTCAAGGCCACCCCGCTGATCCTGTGCGGCGTGGGCCTGGCGCTGGGCTTCCGGGCCAACGTGGCCAACATCGGCGCCGACGGCCAGTTGACGGTGGGCGCCATCGCGGCCGGCTGCGTGGCCCTGTATTTCGACGACGTGCAGGCCGGCTGGCTGCTGCCGCTGATGCTGGTGGCCGGCGCGCTGGGCGGCATGGCGTGGGCCGCCATCCCGGCGCTGCTGCGCACCCGCTTCAACACCAGCGAAATCCTGGTCAGCCTGATGCTGGTCTACGTGGCCTACCTGCTGCTCAGCTACCTGGTGCACGGCCCGCTGCGCGACCCGGCCGGCTTCAACTTCCCGCAGTCGAAGATGTTCCAGGACGCGGCCATGCTGCCGCTGCTGATGGAGGGCTTGCGCGTGAACGCGGCGTTCCCGCTGTCGCTGCTGGTGGCCGGCGGCGCCTGGTTCTTCTGCGCCCGCACCTTCGCCGGCTACCGCATGCAGGTGAGCGGCATGGCGCCGGCCGCCGCCGCCTACGCCGGCTTCAGCGAGCCGCGCAACGTGTGGGTGGCGTTCATGATCAGCGGCGCGCTGTCGGGCATCGCCGGCGTGGGCGAGGTGGCCGGTCCGCTGGGCCAGCTGCAGCCGTCGGTGTCGCCCGGCTACGGCTTCGCCGCCATCATCGTGGCCTACGTGGGCCGCCTGCATCCGCTGGGCGTGCTGCTGTCGGCGCTGCTGATGTCGCTGCTCTACATCGGCGGCGAGACGGCCCAGATCGAGCTGCAGCTGCCGTCGGCCATCACCGGCCTGTTCCAGGGCTTGCTGCTGTTCTACCTGCTGGCGGCCGACCTGTTCATCCATTACCGCTTCAAGCCGCGCCACCGCGCCGTGCCCCACGTGGCCGCCGCCGCGCCCACCCCAACCGAAGGAACCGCATCATGAATACCGAGTTGTTGATCGCCTTCCTGGCCAGCACGGCCGGCGCGGCCACGCCGCTGATCCTGGCGTCCCTGGGCGAACTGGTGACGGAACGTTCCGGCGTGCTCAACCTCGGCCTGGAAGGCATGATGCTGGTGGGCGCCGTGAGCGGCTTCGCCGTCACGCTGGGCACCGGCAGCATGACGCTCGGCTTGCTGGCCGCGATGGTGGTGGGCATGGCGCTGGCCCTGATCTTCGGCTTCCTCGTGCTGACGCTGCAAACCAACCAGGTGGCCACCGGCCTGGCCCTGACCCTGTTCGGGGTCGGCCTGTCGGCGTTCATGGGGCGCAGCCTGGTGGGGCAGACCATCGCCCCGCTGCCGCACCTGCATTTCCCCGTGCTGTCCGAACTGCCGTTCGTGGGGCCGCTGCTGTTCCGCTTCGACATCATGGTGTACGGCTCGGTGGCGCTGGTGGCCGTGGTGGGCTGGATGCTGGCCCGCACCCGGCTGGGCCTGCTGATCCGCGCCGTCGGCGAATCGCCCGACAGCGCGCACGCCATCGGCTTCCCCGTGATCGGCCTGCGCTACGGCACCGTGCTGTTCGGCGGCGCCATGGCCGGCCTGGGCGGCGCCTACCTGTCGATGGCGCTCACGCCCATGTGGGTCGAGGGCATGACGGCCGGCCGCGGCTGGATCGCGCTGGCCCAAGTGGTGTTCGCCACCTGGAAGCCGCGCGGCGTGCTGGTGGGCGCCTACCTGTTCGGCGGCGTGACGGTGCTGCAGTTCCACGCCCAGGGCATGGGCATCTCGGTGCCGTCCGAATTCCTGTCCATGCTGCCCTACCTGGCCACCATCGTGGTGCTGGTGATCATCTGCCGCAATCCGCAGACCATCCTGCTCAACAAGCCGATCTCGCTGGGCCAGAACTTCCGCGCCGACTGACCCGCGCGTGGCGGGCGCGCCACGCCCGCCATGACGCCGCGCAACGCCCGCCCCCCGTGGCGGGCGTTGGTTTTTCCCCATCGCAACAATCTGTGAGTATGTTGCGCAATGTACTGACTATACTAAAACCATAGGTACGGCTGGTATCACGGCCGGGCGGGCCCGATTGCCCGCGCAAACCCCATGGCGACACCCCCATCCCCGGTTCGCGGTTCCGATGTGCATCATTTTTGTCTGACGGTGCTTCTTCTACGAGGATAGCGACAATGCGCAACAACACGCCGGTCACCCAACACGAATACTTGCTGGACGACGACAAGACCATCGTTTCCACCACCGATCTGAAGGGCAAGATCAATTACGCCAATCCCTATTTCATCGAGGTGAGCGGCTTCACGGAAGCGGAACTGATCGGCGCGCCGCAGAACATCGTGCGCCATCCGGACATGCCGGCCGAAGCGTTCGCCGACCTGTGGACGACCATCAAGAACGGCATGCCGTGGACCGGCATGGTCAAGAACCGCTGCAAGAATGGCGACTACTACTGGGTGCTGGCCAATGTGACGCCGGTGATCGAACAGGGCAAGCCGGTCGGCTACATGTCCGTGCGCAGCAAGCCCAGCCGCCAGCAGGTGGCCGAGGCCGACGCCCTGTACCGCCAGTTCAAGGCCGGCAACCCGCAGCGCCTGCGCATCGTCAACGGCCGCGCCGTGTCGACCGGGGTGCTGGCGCGGCTGCGCGCGCTGACCCGCTTGTCGTTCAGCCGCCATGTGGCGCTCAACGCCGGCTTCATCACGCTGATGATGGCCGTGTTCGCGGTCGCGTTCTGGCGCATCGACGGCAGCACCACCGATGGCGCGCGCATGGGCCTGACGGCGGCGGCCGGCGTCGCGGCGGCCGTCATGCTGGCGTTCTGGGTCAGCCTGCAGCGCAGCGTGGCCGAACCGCTGCGGCGCGCCACCAGCGCGGCCCGCAAGATGGCCGGCGGCGACCTGACCGGCGTGATCGAGGTGCCGCGCGACGACGAGATGGGCCAGCTGCTGGCCGCGCTGCGCCAGACCAATGTCAACCTGCACAGCATCATCGGCGACGTGCGGCGCAATTTCGACGAGATCACGGTGGCCACCGGCGAGATCGCCACCGGCAATTTGGATTTGTCGGGGCGCACCGAGTCGCAGGCGTCGAGCCTGCAGCAGACGGCGGCCAGCATGGAGCAACTGACCACCAACCTCCAGCAAAGCGCCAGCAGCGTGGCCAGCGCCAATGAACTGGCGGGGCGCGCGTCCAGGGTGGCCGAGCATGGCGGCGAGATCGTCGAGCGCGTGGTGCACACGATGGACGAGATCAGCGCCTCGTCGCGCAAGATCCAGGACATCATCGGCCTGATCGATGGCATCGCGTTCCAGACCAACATCCTGGCCTTGAACGCGGCGGTGGAGGCGGCCCGCGCCGGCGAGGAGGGCCGTGGCTTCGCCGTGGTGGCCGGCGAAGTGCGCAACCTGGCGCAGCGGGCGGCCACGGCGGCCCACGAGATCAAGCAGCTGATCGACCTGTCGATCGCCAAGGTCAACGCGGGCGCGGAGCTGACCAGCAGCGCCGGCGCCACCATGCACGAGGTGATCGCGTCGGTGTGCCAGGTGACGCAGGTGATGGACGAGATTTCCACCGCCACCCGCGAGCAGAGCCACGGCATCGGCCAGGTCAACATCGCCGTGGGCCAGATCGACGACCTGACGCAGCAGAACGCGGCGCTGGTGGAGCAGGCCGCCGCCGCCGCCGGCAACCTGGCGCAGCAGGCGCAGCACGTGGCGCAGGCGATGGCCGTGTTCAAGCTGCAAGCGATGCGCGCGGCGGCCGGCGCCGCGCACGGCCAGCCGCCGTCACCGCGGCGCGGCGCGCCGTCACGGCCGCCGGTGCCGGCATCGCAGCCGGTGCGCCAGCTGGCTTGAGATCGCCGCGCCCGCATTCGGACACCGCTTGCCGTTTCCATCTATCATGTCGCTTCAACGACAACGGGGCGGCGCAGGATGGACACGGTGGCACGGCGGATCACGCTGGAAGGCAAGCAATGGCAATTCGACGCGGGCGCGGAGACGACCGTGCTGGCGGCGGCCGAGCAGGCCGGCATCCGCCTGCCCAGTTCCTGCCGCAACGGCACGTGCCGCACCTGCCTGTGTCAGCTGCGCAGCGGCAGCGTGCGTTACAAGATCGAATGGCCGGGTGTCAGCCTTGATGAAAAGCGCGAAGGCTATTTTCTGCCATGCGTGGCGCTGGCCGAGACGGACCTGATCATCGTCGCGCCGGCGGCAACTAAGATCGCCTGAGTTGGCGTGGCCAGCGCCGCCGGTTAGCCGGTCCGGGCCACCACCCGCACCACGGTGTGCCGGTGCTCGGCGAAGCCCATGCGCTGATAAAGCTGGCGGGCCGCGTCGTTGGCCGCCATCACGTGCAGGTAGGACTGTTCATCGCGCAGCATGTGGTTGCGGATCAGCTTGAGCATCAGGCGCCGCGCCAGCCCCCGGCCCTGGTGATCGGGAGCGGTGCACACGCCGCTGATTTCGCGCAGGCCGCTGGCGCAGGTGCGCTCGCCGGCCATGGCGACCAGCCGCCCGCCATCGACATAACCGTAGTAGTCGCCCAATTCCAGCGTGCGCGGGCCGAACGGGCCGGGTTTGGTCAGATCGGCCAGCGCCACCGCCTGCGCCACGTGTTGCGGCCCCAGCGCGATGGCGTCCGGCGCCGCGTCGGCGGCGGGCAGGCTGCCGCGCCAGACCATGCAGATCATCATCGCCTCCACTTCCACCGCCCAGCCTTCCGGCGCCGGCCCGGACCAGCCGGCGCAGTAGAAGCGCTCGCCCGGCGTGCAGAACGGCGCCAGCGCCGCGAAGTCGGGCTGCTCCGGGTCGGCGAAGCCGATGATGGGGGAAAAGCCCGGCGCGAAGCGGCGCGCGGCGCCGACGCCCGTGGCCAGGTGCGCTTGCGGCCCGCTCAGCGCGTGCCAGAAAATGTTGTCGAGCTGGTCAAGCATGGCGCCACGGTGTGGGTTGAGGTGGCGCCAGTGTAGCACCGCGCCGGCCACCCCGCGTGGGGGGGCGGGCATGGGCGCGCGCCCGTCGCTCAGTCGCCCTTGCTCAGCCGGCTCAGCAGGGCGGCCGTGCTCTCGCTCAGCGGCAGGCCGTGGCGCCGCAGCAGCTGGACGTTGAGG
Source organism: Rugamonas sp. GW822-FHT03B10 (assembly GCF_058801745.1). Taxonomy (NCBI): domain Bacteria; kingdom Pseudomonadati; phylum Pseudomonadota; class Betaproteobacteria; order Burkholderiales; family Oxalobacteraceae; genus Rugamonas; species Rugamonas sp. GW822-FHT03B10. The sequence continues at coordinate 228,215 of NZ_JBXANP010000001.1, forward strand.
ACCATGTTTTCCAGCACCAGCTTGGCGGCCACGGCCAGCAGGGTCAGTTGCCGGTCCTCCTCGCTGAAGTTCGCCATCGCGTCGGCCATCTCGCACAGGTGGTTGGCGATCAGGGCGCGCAGGTCGTGCTCGTCGAACGGCAGGTCGGCGAAATCGATCGGGTCTTCCCGTTCCACTTCCTCCATCAGCACTTCCAGTTGTTGCGGGGTGATCGTCATGGCGCGCTCCGGTGGTTGGCACGATTCAATTGTAGACCGGGCACGGCGCGAACCGCGTTAGAATCGCTGTTCCGATGACGAAAAATTAACGGCGATGGCGCACCTGATCTTTACCCAGCAGCTGGCCCGCTTCCTGCCCGTGCCCGAGGTGGACACGCGCGCGGCCGACCTGCGCGGCGCGCTCGACGACGCCTTCGCCGGCCAGCCCCGCCTGCGCGGCTATGTGCTCGACGAGCAAGGCCACCTGCGCGAGAACGTCGTCATCTTCATCGACGGCCAGCGCACGCGCGAGCGCCAGCGGCTCGACGATGCCCTGCGTCCCGATTCCCGGGTGTACATCCTGCAAGCCTTATCCGGAGGTTGACATGGCAGCACGCGCGTTTCTCGGTACCCGCAAGGGCTTGTTCGAACTGGCGCCGGTGAACGGCGTGTGGCAGCTGGGCGCCAGCCACTTCCTCGGCGATCCCGTGTCCATGGTGCTGGCCGATCCGCGCGACGGCGCGCTGTACGCGGCCCTCAACCTCGGCCATTTCGGCGCCAAGCTGCACCGGCGCGACGCCGGCGCCGACACGTGGACGGAGGTGGGCGTGCCCGCCTATCCGCCCAAGCCCGAGGGCAGCGACGACCCGCTCGAATGGAAGCTCAAGCAGATCTGGTCGCTGGCGGCCGGCGGCGCCGACGAGCCCGGCGTGCTGTGGGCCGGCACCCTGCCCGGCGGCCTGTTCCGCTCGGCCGACCGCGGCGCGACCTGGCAGCTGGTGGAGGCGCTGTGGCACGCGCCCGGGCGCACCCAATGGGCAGGCGGCGGCTACGACGTGCCGGGCATCCACAGCATCTGCGTCGACCCGCGCGACAGCCGTTCGGTGCTGGTGGGCGTGTCCACCGGCGGCGTGTGGCTGACCACCGACGGCGGCGCCAGCTGGACGCTGCGCGGCAAGGGCTTGCGCGCGAGCTACATGCCGCCGGAACTGGCCGAGGACCAGCTGGCGCAGGATCCGCACCGCATCGTGCGCTGCGCCGGCGCGCCCGACACCTTGTGGTGCCAGCATCACTGCGGCATCTGGCGCAGCACCGACAATGGCGCGCTGTGGGATGCCGTGCAGACGGCGCCGCTGTCCGGTTTCGGTTTCGCCGTCGCCGTCCATCCGCAGGACGGCGGGACGGCCTGGTTCGTGCCGGCCGAGGCCGACCAGCGCCGCATCCCGCCCGACGCGGCCCTGTCCGTCACGCGCACCACCGATGGCGGCGCGACGCTGGCGTCCATGCGCAGCGGTCTGCCGCAGGAAGATTGCTACGATCTGATCTACCGCCACGGCCTGGCTGTCGACGACGACGGCAAGACCTTGCTGATGGGCTCGACGACGGGCGCGGTCTGGCTGTCGGCCAATGGCGGCGAGCACTGGCAAACCATCGGCGTGCACTTGCCACCCGTGTACGCGGTGGCGTTCGGCTGATGGCCGGCCCGACGCTTGCGGTTTCCACGCATGGCCCCACATAACGACGACCCCCACCATCGGCCGCCCCGGCGACTACCGACATGACGACTGCCACCGCCCGCCTCAGCGCCACATTGAGCAAATACCATCAGAAGGATGGCAAATACCGCAATCCGGCCCGCATGCGCCGGGGCGGCCTGCTGAAAGGTCTCGGCATCGCGCTGCGCTTCCTGTTCGCCAAGCCGGCCAACACGGCGCCGAGCAAGCCGCTGCCCGTCCACGGCCTCAGCGCAGAACAATTGTTTGATGCTGATGACAATAGTTTGTTCCGTTTGGGCCATTCCACGCTGCTGCTCAAGCTGGGCGGCCAGTTCTGGCTGACCGACCCCGTGTTCTCGGAGCGCGCCTCGCCCGTGCAGTGGGCCGGGCCGCAACGCTTCCACGCGCCGCCGATCGCCATCGCCGACTTGCCGCCCATCCACGGCGTGATCCTGTCGCACGACCATTACGACCACCTGGACAAGGCCGCCGTGCTGGCCCTGGCCGAGCGCACCACCCACTTCGTCGCGCCGCTGGGCGTGGGCGACACGCTGGTGAGCTGGGGCATCGCGGCCGACAAGGTGCATCAGCTGGACTGGTGGCAAAGCAAGCATCTGGACGGCGTGAAGCTGGTGGCCACGCCGGCCCAGCACTTCTCCGGACGCGGCATGTTCGACGGCAACCGCACGCTGTGGTCGTCGTGGGTCATCGAGACGGCCCACACCCGCATCTTTTTCAGCGGCGACAGCGGCTATTTCAAGGGATTCAAGGAGATCGGCGACCTGTACGGTCCGTTCGACCTGACCATGATCGAGACCGGCGCCTACGACCCGCAGTGGCCGGACGTCCACATGCAGCCGGAGGAGAGCCTGCAGGCCCACGTGGACCTGCGCGGCAAGGTGCTGTTGCCGATCCACAATGGCACCTTCGACTTGGCCATGCACGCGTGGCATGAGCCGTTCGAGCGCATCGTGGCGCTGGCCCGCGAGCGCGAACTGCCGATCGCCACGCCGGCCATCGGCAAGGCGCTCAGCCTGACCGAACCGGACGCGCGCGAACACTGGTGGCTGCACGCGAAATAGGGCGGCGGCCGGCGCGCCGGTTCAGGCGACGGTGTTGATGAATTTGCCGATGGTCTGGCCCAGCGTGTTCACTTGCGGCCTGGCCGTGGTCAGCGCGGACGGCAGCGCTTGCTGGGAGGGGAGCGGTTTCTCGATGGCGTTGTCGATGCGGACCGGCGTGGCCGCTTTCAGCGCCGGCTGGGACGCCTGGCGGCTTTGCTGCTGGGCATCGCTGAGCTGCTGCTTGTCCTTGGTCAGCTGGGTCTGGCTTTGTTCCAGCCGGCTGGCATCCTGGTTCACGCGCGTCTGGTCCTGCTGCACCAGCTGTTGGGCCTGTGCGACCGATGCTTGCAACGCGTTGACGGATGTAAGGGCAGCCACCTCGATCACCTCAAAACGGAAACCGGCAGCGCAATCGCAGGCACGCGCCGGCGCCATCGCCACCAATCCTGTACATTTCAAGCGTAGGTCAAAATACGCACGGATGCCAGCAGTATCTGCCAAAACGGGCGCGTTGTCACGATGTCACCATGCATGGCGTCATGCGGGCACGCAAAATGGCGGCGGGCGCCGGCGGCGCTATCATGTTGATTATGTTGCATTTTTCCAAGAGCATGCCGGCGCCGGGGGCGGAAAAAGATTGCTGATTAAGCTATAATCGACGGTCAACACGGAATTGCAGGTATGAATCTCAAGAGTCTGGCCAATCTGCTGGGTATATCCAAGACAACGGTGAGCCGCGCATTGAATGGCTACCCGGAAGTGAACCGCCGCACGCGCGAGCGCGTGCTGAAGGCGGCCAAGGAGGCCGGTTACCAGGCCAACCCCATGGCCCGCAGCCTGGCGCTGGGGCGTTCCAACGTGTTCGGCATCATTTATCCGCTCGCGCCCAGCGACCTGGGCGACCCCATGTTCCTGGACGTGGTGGGCGGCATGTCGGAGGCGCTGGAGCAAGCCGGCCGCAACCTGATCATCGCCCCCGTGTCGCCCCAGAACGAGCTGCGCTCGTACCAGCAAGTGGTGCGCGGGCGGCGCGTGGACGGGCTGGTGGTGGCGCGCACGCTGGTGCACGACGAGCGCATCGCCTTCCTGAACAAGATCGGCTTCCCGTTCGTGGCCCATGGCCGCACCGAACTCGATGCGCCCTACGCGTGGTTCGATTACGACCACGAGGCCGGCATGCGGCTGGCCGCGCAGCATTTGCTGGCGCACGGCCACCAGCGCATCGCCATGTTGAGCGCGCCGCTGGAACTCAATTTCGCGCGCGCGCGCCAGGCCAGCCTGCTCGCCATCCTGGCCGAGGCGGGGCTGGCGCCCGACCCGCGCCACCTGATCGCCAACATCCTGGACCGCCGCAGCGGCCACCACGCGATGCAGCAGTTGCTGGCCTGCTCGCCGCGGCCGACGGCCGTGATCGTGGACAACCACCTGTCCGGCGTGGGCGCCGTGCGGGCGCTGGTGGACGCCGGCATCGCCATCGGCAAGGAGATCTCCATCATCGTGTGGGGCAACATGCCCGACACGCTGGCCTGTTCCGACGTGACCATCATCGACCAGCCCGAGCCGCGCCGCGCCGGCGAGCGCATGATCGAAATGCTGCTGGCGCTGGCCGACGGCACGCCGGCCGGTGAGTTGCAGGAGCTGTGGCAGCCGGTGCTGGTGCCCGGTTCCACAGTCGGCCCGCGCCCCGCCTCTTAAAAACAAACCGGGGTCAGGTCATACCGTCACGCAAGATGCGCGCATCTTGCGTGACGGTATGACCTGACCCCGGTTTTGGTTGGCGCCTGCGGCTTACATGTTGCGGCGGTACTGGCCGCCCACTTCGAACAGCGCCGTCGTGATCTGGCCCAGCGAGCAGACGCGCACGGCGTCCATCAGCTTGTCGAACACGTTGGCGTTGTCGATGGCGGCCTGCTGCAGCGCGGCCAGCGCGGCCGGGGCGGCGGCCGCGTTGCGGGCGTGGAAGTCCGCCAGGCGCGTGAGCTGCGATTGCTTTTCATCGTCCGTGGAACGCGCCAGTTCGATCTTCTGCGGCGCGTCGCTGGCCTTTGGATTGCGGAAGGTGTTGACGCCGATGATGGGCAGCGTGCCGTCGTGCTTCTGGTGCTCGTACAGCAGCGACTCCTCCTGGATCTTGCCGCGCTGGTAGCCGGTCTCCATCGCGCCGAGCACGCCGCCACGCTCGGCGATGCGCTCGAATTCCTGCAGCACGGCTTCCTCCACCAGGTCGGTCAGCTCGTCGATGATGAACGAGCCCTGGTTCGGGTTCTCGTTCTTGGCCAGGCCCCATTCGCGGTTGATGATCAGCTGGATCGCCAGTGCCCTGCGCACCGATTCGTCGGTCGGTGTGGTGATGGCCTCGTCGTAGGCGTTGGTGTGCAGCGAGTTGCAGTTGTCGTAGATGGCGATCAGCGCCTGCAGCGTGGTGCGGATGTCGTTGAAGTCGATCTCCTGCGCGTGCAGCGAGCGGCCCGACGTCTGCACGTGGTACTTGAGCTTCTGGCTGCGGTCGTTGGCGCCGTACTTGTCGCGCATGGCCACGGCCCAGATGCGGCGCGCCACGCGGCCCAGCACCGTGTATTCCGGGTCCATGCCGTTGGAGAAGAAGAACGACAGGTTGGGCGCGAAATCGTCGATGTGCATGCCGCGCGCCAGGTAGGCTTCCACGAACGTGAAGCCGTTCGACAGCGTGAACGCCAGCTGCGAGATCGGGTTCGCGCCCGCCTCGGCGATGTGGTAGCCGGAGATCGACACCGAGTAGAAGTTGCGCACCTGGTGGTGGACGAAGTATTCTTGGATGTCGCCCATCACCTTGAGCGAGAACTCGGTCGAGAAGATGCAGGTGTTCTGGCCCTGGTCTTCCTTGAGGATGTCGGCCTGCACCGTGCCGCGCACGTTCTGCAGCACCCAGGCGCGGATCTTGGCCGCTTCGTCGGCGCTCGGCTCGCGCTGGTTCTCGGCCTTGAACTTGTCGACCTGCTGGTCGATGGCGGTGTTCATGAACATGGCCAGGATGGTGGGCGCCGGGCCGTTGATGGTCATCGACACCGAGGTGCTCGGGCTGCACAGGTTGAAGCCGTCGTACAGCACCTTCATGTCGTCCAGCGTGGCGATCGACACGCCCGAGTTGCCCACCTTGCCGTAGATGTCGGGGCGCACGGCCGGGTCGGCGCCGTACAGGGTGACCGAGTCGAACGCGGTCGACAGGCGCTTGGCGTCCATGCCGGTGGAGACCAGCTTGAAGCGGCGGTTGGTGCGGAAGGCGTCGCCTTCGCCGGCGAACATGCGGGTCGGGTCTTCGCCTTCGCGCTTGAAGGCGAACACGCCGGCCGTGAACGGGAACGAGCCGGGCACGTTTTCCAGCATCAGGAAGCGCAGCACTTCGCCGTGGTCCTCGTAGCGGGGCAGGGCCACCTTGCGGATCTTGGTGCCCGACAGCGTGTGCTGGATCAACCGGGTGCGGATTTCCTTGTCGCGGATTTTGACCACGTAATCATCGCCCGCATACGCTGCCTGCAGGTCCGGCCATTGGGCCAGCAGCTTCTTGGCGCCGGCGTCCATGGCGCCGTCGCGCTCGGAGATCAGTTCGTCGAAATCGGCGCCCAGGTTCAAGTTTTTCTTGGCGGCGGCCAGCATGCGCTTCGATTCGGTCAGCTGCTGGCGTTCGCGCGCCAGCGTGACCTGCTTGCCGGTGAATTTGTGGTAGCCGCGCACGGTGTCGGCGATTTCGGCCAGGTAGCGGGCGCGCGCCGGCGGCACGATCACGTGCTTGCCGCTCGAATATTTGACATCGACGGCGGCCAGCTTGCCCGGCTTGGCCTGCAGGCCGAACTGGGCCAGCTTGGGCAACAGGCCTTGATACAGCGCCGTGACACCGTCGTCGTTGAAGCGCGACGCCTGGGTGCCGTACACGGGCATCTCGTCGGGGCGCTTGGACCACAGTTCGCGGTTGCGCTGGTACTGCTTGGCCACGTCGCGCAGCGCGTCCTGCGCGCCCTTGCGGTCGAACTTGTTGATGGCGATGAAGTCGGCGAAATCGAGCATGTCGATTTTTTCCAGCTGCGAGGCGGCGCCGAATTCGGGCGTCATCACGTACATCGACACATCCACGTGCGGCACGATGGCGGCGTCGCCCTGGCCGATGCCCGAGGTTTCCACGATCACCAGGTCGAAGCCGGCCACCTTGCAGGCGGCGATCACGTCCGGCAGCGCCTGCGAAATCTCGGAGCCAGCCTCGCGCGTGGCGAGCGAGCGCATGAACACGCGCGTCTGGCCGGCCCACGGGTTGATGGCGTTCATGCGGATGCGGTCGCCCAGCAGCGCGCCGCCCGATTTGCGGCGCGACGGGTCGATCGAGATCACGGCGATGTTGAGCGCGTCGCCCTGGTCGAGGCGGATGCGGCGGATCAGTTCATCGGTCAGCGACGATTTGCCGGCGCCGCCGGTGCCGGTGATGCCCAGCGTGGGCACGCCCAGGCCGATGGCCGCGTCCAGCAGTTCGGCGCGCAGCGCGGGCGATGCCTTTTCATTTTCCAGCGCCGTGATCAGCTGGGCCAGCGGCCGGTGGCGCTGGGCGATGTCACCTTCCTTGAGCGGGGCCAGCGAGGTGGGCGAGTACTGCGACAGGTCGATGTCGCACTGCTGCACCATCCACTGGATCATGCCCACCAGGCCCATGCGCTGGCCATCCTCGGGGCTGAAGATGCGGGTCACGCCGTAGGCATGCAGTTCCGCGATCTCGTCGGGCACAATCACGCCGCCGCCGCCGCCGAACACCTTGATGTGGGCGCCGCCGCGCTGGCGCAGCAGGTCGATCATGTACTTGAAGTATTCGACGTGGCCGCCCTGGTAGCTGGAGATGGCGATGCCTTGCACGTCTTCGGCCAGGGCCGCCGTCACCACCTCGTCGACCGAGCGGTTGTGGCCCAGGTGGACCACTTCCACGCCGTTGGACTGCAGGATGCGGCGCATGATGTTGATCGAGGCGTCGTGGCCGTCGAACAGGGAGGCGGCGGTGACGAAGCGCACCTTGTTGGCCAGCTTGGGCTGTTCCGGCACGGCGGCGATTTTCGGAGCGGAGAGGTCGTTCATGGGTGTCCTTGTCATTCTGGGCGCGAGGCGTGGTCAGGCTGTCGTCAAATTATATGACGTTTACGTTAACGTCAAGTCAAGCGAAATCGCTGGCTGGCGATTCGCTTGTATGACGCCAGCCACGCCCCGGCCCGGGTGGTGTCTGCTGGCGGCGGGCCGGCCTTGATTTCCGGGCAAGATTGCACGGGAATGCGGGCCGGCCGCGCCTTTGGAATCAGGCCGCGTGCTGGCGGCCGCCGTCGAGCACGCCCATCAGGCGCGCCTTCTCGGCGTGGAACAGGGCCACGGCCTTTTCCTTCACGTGGCCGAAGCCGCGCACTTTCTCCGGCAGCGCGGCCAGCGCCACCGCCGTTTCGTGGTTTTCGGCCGTCAGCTTGCCGAGGATGGCGGCCGTCATCTCGCGGTATTCCGCGATCAGGGCACGCTCCATCTTACGCTCTTCCGTGTAGCCGAAGATGTCGAACACGCCGCCGCGCAGGCCCTTGGCCTTGGCCAGCAGCTGGAACGCGCGCCACATCCACGAGCCGAATTCCGCCTTCACCAGGTGGCCTTTGGCATCCTTGCGCGCCAGCAGCGGCGGGGCCAGGTTGAACTTGAGCGTGAAGTCGCCGTCGAACTGCTGCTGGAGCTGTTCGACGAAGCGGCCATCCGTGTACAGGCGCGCCACTTCGTACTCGTCCTTGTACGACATCAGCTTGAAGTAGGACTTGGCCACGGCCGTGGTCAGCTTGTTGCCGAGGCCGAGCGTCGTCTCCTTGGCGCGCACCTGCGCCACCAGTTCCTCGTAGCCGGCCGCGTAGGCTTCGTTCTGGTAGTCGGTGAGGAACTGCACGCGGCGTTTGATGATCGTGTCCAGGCTTTGCGGCATCTGCACCACGATGGCCTGGGTCGGCGTGGCGATCTTTTCCACGCGCTTGAAATCGACGGCGGCGCGGCGGCCCCACAGGAAGCTCTGCTTGTTGGCGGCGATGCCCACGCCGTTCAATTCGATGGCGCGCAGCAGCGACGCCTCGTTGAGCGGGATGCGGCCCTTCTGCCACGCGTAACCGAGCATGAACAGGTTGGCCGCGATCGAGTCGCCCATCAGCGCCGTGGCCAGCTTGGTGGCGTTGATGAAGTCGGCGCTGTGGTACTGCGCGGCGCCCACCGATTCGCTGATCAGGGCGCGCACCTCGTCCACCGGGTACTGCCAGTCCGGTTGCTGGGCGAAGGTGCCGGGCGGCTGCTCGTGCAGGTTGACCACGGCCATGGTGCGGCCCGGACGCATCTTGGACACGGCGTCGGCGGCGCCGGCCGTCAGCATGTCGCAGCCGAGCACCAGGTCGGCCTCACCGGTGGCGATGCGCTGGGCGCGCAGGTGGGCCGGGGTGCGGGCGATCTTCACGTGCGAGGTGACGGAGCCGTTCTTCTGCGACATGCCCGTCATGTCGAGCACGGACGCGCCCTTGCCCTCCAGGTGGGCGGCCATGCCCATCAGCGCGCCGACCGTGATCACGCCGGTGCCGCCGATGCCGTTGATGAGGATGTTGTACGGCTGTTCGCAGTCGGGCAGGGCGGGCACGGGCAGCGCGCCGAAGCCGTCGTCCTCGTTATCCTTGCGCACGCCCGTCTTCGATTTCTTCAGGGTGCCGCCTTCCACTGTCACGAAGCTGGGGCAGAAGCCTTTCACGCACGAGTAGTCCTTGTTGCACGACGACTGGTCGATGGTGCGCTTGCGGCCGAACTCCGTCTCCTTGGGCAGGATGGAGGTGCAGTTGGACTGGATGCCGCAGTCGCCGCAGCCTTCGCACACGGCTTCGTTGATCACCATGCGCTTGGCCGGGTCGGGGAACTCGCCCTTCTTGCGGCGGCGGCGCTTCTCGGCCGCGCAGGTCTGGTCGTAGATCAGCACCGACACGCCTTGCACTTCGCGCAGTTCGCGCTGCACGGCGTCCATCTCCTTGCGGTCGTGCAGGCTGACGATGGTGGGCAGGGCCGAGCGGTCGGTGTAGCGGTTCAGGTCTTCCGTCACCAGCGCGATGCGCTTCACGCCTTCGGCCGCCATCTGCTGGGCGATCATGGGCACGGAGGTGGTGCCGTCGACCGGCTGGCCGCCCGTCATGGCGACGGCGTCGTTGTACAGGATCTTGTAGGTCATGTTGACCTTGGCCGCCACGGCCGCGCGGATCGCCAGGTAGCCGGAGTGGAAATAGGTGCCGTCGCCAAGGTTCTGGAACACGTGCGGCAGCTTGGAGAACGCGGCCTGGCCGATCCACGGCGCGCCTTCGCCGCCCATGTGGGTGGTCAGCTTGTTGTGTTCTGGGTAGATCGAGGTGGCCATCACGTGGCAGCCGATGCCGGCCAGCGCCAGGCTGCCGTCGGGCACCTTGGTCGAGGTGTTGTGCGGGCAGCCGGAGCAGTAGAAGGCGGGGCGGAAGGGCGTGTCGATGGCTTTCTTGAGCACGGCGTCCTTGGCGTCCAGGAAGCTCAGGCGGGCCTTGATGTGGTCGCAGGTCACCGGGTCCGAGATCAGGCGCGACACCCGGCTGGCGATCACGCGCGCCACCTGCGACACGGAAAAGTCGGCCTTGGAGGTCAGCAGCCATTCGCCGCGCGGGGCCACCCATTCGCCTTTTTCGTCGAACTTGCCGATCACGCGCGGGCGCACGTCGTCGCGCCAGTTGTACAGCTGTTCCTTGAGCTGGTATTCGACGATCTGGCGTTTTTCCTCGACCACCAGGATCTCGTCCAGACCCTGCGCGAATTCGCGCACGCTGTCCGGTTCCAGCGGCCACGGCATGGCGACCTTGAACAGGCGCAGGCCGACCTTGGCCGCCATCTGCTCATCGATGCCCAGTTCCTCCAGCGCTTCGAGCACGTCGAGGTAGGACTTGCCGGAGGCGATGATGCCGAGCTTGGCGTCGGGGCTGGTGATGGTGGTGTGGTTGAGCTTGTTCTCGCGGGCGTAGGCCAGGGCCGCGTAGATCTTGTAGTCCTGCATCAGCGCTTCCTGGTTGCGCGCCTGCTGGCCCAGCGGGATGCTGGACAGGCGCGCGTTCAGGCCGCCTTCGGGCATCTGGAAATCCTGCGGGATCTTGCATTCGACGCGGAACGGGTTGGCATCGACCGAGGCCGACGATTCGACCGTGTCGGCCAGCGCCTTGAACGCCACCGTGCAGCCGGAGAAGCGCGACATGGCCCAGCCGTGCAGGCCCAGGTCCAGGTACTCCTGCACATTGCATGGGTACAGCACGGGGATCATGGAGGCCGAGAACAGGTGGTCGGACTGGTGCGGCAGCGTGGACGAGTAGGCGCCATGGTCGTCGCCGGCCACCAGCAGCACGCCGCCGTGCCTGGACGTGCCCGCATGGTTCATGTGCTTGAAGACGTCGCCGCAGCGGTCCACACCGGGACCCTTGCCGTACCACATGGCGAACACGCCGTCGTACTTGGCTTCGCCGATCAGGTCCACCTGCTGCGAGCCCCACACGGCGGTGGCGGCCAGGTCCTCGTTGACGCCGGGCACGAACTGGACGTGGTGCTCGGCCAGGTGTTTCTGCGCCTTCCACAGGTTTTCATCGAGGCCGCCCAGCGGCGAGCCGCGGTAGCCGGAAATGAAGCCGGCCGTGTTCAGGCCGGCGGCCAGGTCGCGCTGGCGCTGCATCATGGGCAGGCGCACCAGGGCTTGGATGCCGGACAGGAAGATGGCGCCGTCGGTGGCGGTGTATTTGTCGTCGAGGGTGACGGTGGTGAGGCGGTCGGTGGCGGTCGCCGCGACGCCGGTGGACGTGGCAGGGCCGTTGGCCGTGGTATCAGGCATGGTGTTGTCTCCGTGGTATCAGATCGCGCCCGGTCTGTGGAAGCGCCGGGTAGGCGCACCAGGGTCGGGCCATTGGCCGCCGGTTATGGCGGCGAAGCGGATCGTTGGGGCTCAACAATCCGCGTCGCGCCCAGTGTAGAGATTAGTTGACGTGAACGGAAATAGCGTTTGCGGATGGGGGTATAAGAAAAATTGATGGGATGGGGCGATCGGGCGCACTGCTGCGTTGGCACAAATCCGGCTGATTGGGCGAGCGCAGACTGGGGCGGTTGGCCACGGTCGGCTGCAGTTATCAATCCGGTCTAGGTTTCACTTGACAACCGTGGAGGTGGTGACTAATCTGGAGGCAGCAATGAAACGAACATCGCATCCGCACAAAGATGTTGATGCCGCATTACGGTACGCAGAGGAACATGGGTGGTCAGTCAAAGTGGGTGGTAGCCATGCGTGGGGGCGGATTTACTGCCCCTACAACAACAATGACTGCCGCTGCGGCGAATTTTGCATCACCAGTATCTGGAGCACGCCCAAGAACCCGGGCAACCACGCCAAATCCATACGGCGCGCCGTTGATAATTGCACCGAGCATAAGGCTGTTGTAGCGGCAAAAAAACCGGAGTGACATCATGGAATATCTGTTTATCCTCAAGTATCAACTGTCGGCGCAAGACTGCAATCAGGAAGATATTGTGGAACGCTTGGGCGCCGCCGGCTGCGACGATGCGCTGATCGGTATCGGCCAACCGGGCCGCATCGCGCTGGAATTCACCCGCGAGGCTGACAGCGCGCAAGCGGCGCTGCTCAGCGCGCTGGCCGACGTCAAACAGGCCGTGCCCAGCGCCCGGCTGATCGAGGCCGGCCCCGATTATGTTGGCCTGACCGATGTGGCCGAGCTGGTCGGCACCACGCGCCAGAACATGCGCAAGATGATGGTTAACCACGCCACCAGTTTTCCACCGCCTGTGCATGACGGCAGCATCGCCGTGTGGCATCTGGTGGACGTGTTGAAATGGCTGCTGGCCAGGGGGGCCTACCCGGTCGCCGCCGGCGTGGCCGAGGTGGCGGAGACGGCCAAGCAGGTCAATCTGGCCAAGGCCGCGCCCGCGCTGGCGCCGGGCATGCAGCGGCAATTGCAGGCGCTGCTGGTCTGAGTGGCGACGGCCGCCGACTAGGGCAGTGGCCGGGCGCCCAGCCAGGTGCCGCCGGCGCACAGTTCGGCCGCCACCTGCACCGCCAGCCGGCTGATGGCGTTCGCCGCAGCGGTCAGCGGGATGTTTTTCGACGCGCACAACACCACCGTGCGCGAGATGGCGGGGTTGTGGATGCGGTAGCTGCGCATGGCGCCCCGTTCCACTTCGTCCTGCAGCGGCGCCACGGGCAGGATGGTGGCGCCCATGCCGGCCAGGATGGCCGACTTGAGGATGGCGATCGAATTGATCTCGATGACGTCGCCGGGCGTGAGTCCCGCCGTGCGCGCCACGCTTTCGATGCGCGGGCGCACGCCATGCTGCAGGCCCGGCAGGATCAGTGGCGCGGCCAGCGCCTGCGCCAGCGTGATGGATGCGCCTTCCGGCGCGCAAGCGGCGTCGGCGCGGCAAATGAAGCGTAATTCCTCCTCCGCCAGCACGGTGCAGGCGAACGGCGTGAGCTGGCCGTCGTCGAACAGCACGGCCAGGTTGACCCGGCCCGATTGCAGCTGTTCGCTCAGGTTGCCCGTCAATTCCTCCGTCAATTGCAGCGTAATTTCAGGATAGTGCTGGCGGGCGGCCATCAGCAGCGGCAGCGCCAGCGCGCCCGAGATGCTGTGCGGCAGCCCCAGGGTCACGCTGCCCGACGGGCGTGTGGCCGACTGGGTCACGGCCGAGCGGGCGTCGGCCACCTGCTTGAGGATGGCTTGCGCATGCTGGTAGAACACCTTGCCGGCCTCGGTGCTGAGCACGCCCTGGGCCGTGCGGTGCAGTAGTTGCGCGTCCAGTTCCTGTTCCAGCTGGCGTAGCTGCTGGGTCAGTGCGGGTTGGGCCACGTGCAGCACCAGCGCCGCGCGCGATAGCGAGCCATGATCGACGATAGCGACAAAATAGCGGAGTTGACGTAATTCCATGGGACTTGTGTTGCGCAGTATGTAAAAAACCGGATACAAATGCTGCCGGAATAGCAAAACATAGTCCTGGACAGAAACTATTTGTTATACTCATTCTAACGCTTCCTGTCCCTCCAGCTACCTTTGTGAGTGTTTTGTATGTTTAAGAAAGTCGATTCCTCACAGCTGAAAGTGGGCATGTACATCCATGATCTCAGTTGCGACTGGATGACCCATCCGTTTATCCGCAACCGTTTCCTCATCGGCAGCGAAGACGAGATCCGCAAGATCATCCAGGCCGGCATCCACGACGTCGTGATCGACAGCGACAAGGGGCTGGACGTGGAGGACGCGCCCACGCTGGACGAGGCGCAGGCGGAAACGGAACGCGAACTGGTGGAGCTGGCGGCCAAGCCGGTGGTGGTGACGCGCGTGTCGCTGGGCGAGGAAATGGCGCGCGCGACCCAGATCCGGCACCAGGCCTCGAACCTGGTGCGCACCGTCATGCGCGACGCCCGGCTCGGCAAGGCGATCGAACTGGACCAGGTGCAGCCCGTGGTGCAGAACATCACGGAGTCGATCCTGCGCAATCCGGGCGCGCTGGTCGGTTTGCTGCGCATCAAGACCAAGGACGATTACACCTTCCTCCATTCCGTCAGCGTGTGCGCGCTGCTGGTGGCGTTCTGCCGTTCGCGCGGCATGGACGCCGCACTGACCCACCAGGCCGGCCTCGGCGGCCTGCTGCACGACACCGGCAAGGCGCTGGTGCCGGACGCCATCCTGAACAAGCCGGGCCCGCTGACGGACGAGGAGTTCGCCATCATCAAACGCCATCCCAAGGATGGCTACGACATCCTGTTGCAGTCGCCCGAGGTGGGCCCGATTCCGCTCGACATCACGCTGCACCACCACGAGCGGCGCGACGGCAGCGGCTATCCGAACAAGCAGGCCGGCGACGAGATCAGCGAATTGGCGCAGATGGCGGCCATTGTCGACGTTTATGATGCGATCACGGCCGATCGCTGCTATCACAAGGGCATGTCGGCGGCGGCCGCCCTGCGCAAGATCTACGAGTGGAGCAAGTTCCACTTCAATCCCGCCTATGCGCAGGACTTCATGCGTTGCGTGGGGATTTATCCGGTCGGCACCATGGTGCTGCTGGAATCGGGGCGGCTGGCGGTGGTGATCGAACCGCACGAGACCAATCTGCTGGCGCCCAAGGTCAATGTGTTCTTCAACACCAAGCAAAACCTCTACATCAAGCCGGAAACCATCGACTTGTCGCGCGGGCTGGGCTTCGGCGGCGGCGACAAGATCGTCGGCCACGAGTCGCCGTCCAAGTGGAAGGTCGATCCCATGCGCTTCCTCACGCTGGCCTGACGCCGACGCGCGCCGGCGTCAGAAGAATTCGGCCGTATCGTTCGATTCTATGGTTTGCAGCAAGCCGCCTTCGACCAGCTCGTCGTAGTGGCAGGCCAGGTTGCGGCCGTGGCTCTTGGCGTAGTACAGCGCCTGGTCGGCCTTGCCCAGGATGATCACGGGCGCCTCCACCGCGCTGATGCTGACGAAGCCGACACTGACGGTGACCCGGCCCACTTGCGGGAAATCGTGCGCCTCCACGTTCATGCGGAAGCGGTCGATGATCTTTTTGACGTTGTCGAGCGTGGTCGAGCGCAGCAAGACGACGAATTCCTCGCCGCCGAAGCGGAACACGCGGTCCTGGGCCCGGAACGAGGACGTCATCAGGTTGGCGATCAGGATCAGCACCTCGTCGCCGTACAGGTGGCCGAAGCGGTCGTTGACATGTTTGAAATGGTCGACGTCCACCACGGCCAGCCACTGCTTTTCCTGGTCCCGGTGGTGGCGCCGCTCGGGCTCGCCGGGCAGGGTCACCGGTTCCGGCTCGGGGCTGGCGGCCAGCATCTTGCTGAGCTGGTCGTCGAAGGTCTTGCGGTTGAGCAAACCCGTCAGCGAATCGCGCTCGCTGTAGTCGAGCAGGTTCTGGAAATTGCGGTACACGCTGACGATGCCGCCGATCACGTGGATGGTGTCGCTCGTGTAGGGCGTGGGATTGACGATTTCCAGGCAGGTGTCGGCCTTGTCGCCCAGCCAGATCGGCAGCCACAAGGTGTGCTCGCCTTGCGCGTTGGCCACGTCGGCGCTCGCCTCGTGGCCCGCGATGCAGGCCGCCAGCGCGGGGAAATTGCTGATCGGTTCGCCGGGGCTGCCGGGATCGGGATTGTCCACCATCCTGGCGGGCAGGCCATCGGTGATGATGGCGCGCGGACGCACGAACAGCTGGCCGCGCACCTGCGCCAGTGACAAGACCCGGGTCTGAGTGGCATGGGCGAGCTCCTGCACCGCCGAGATCACGGAGATGTCGAGCATCGTGTGATCGCGGTGGCCGGTCATGTCCACCATGTGTTTCAGTAGGGAATCCATTCGCGTCTCTGGAAAATTTTCACACAACCATTGTGACTAGCCACATTTCGTTCACGTCTATCAAGTATCAGCGCAAGGTTTTTTTGATAGTAAGGCGCACAGTGAAACGATTGCACGGGGCCTTTCCAAAGAACAGCTAAGCAGGATAATAGCTTTTTGCATTCTAGGCAATTCATGTGTGCGAAAAAAAACATTCCTCACGATTCCATGCATCTTTTTCCCGACACCGGCGGCCGGCCTTAGCCTGTGCCAGCGTACTCGCGGGAAAACCCATGCAGTTTGACATAAGCCAGCCCCAGCGTGTGCATGCTGCTGAAATTTTCCGCAGAAATGGTGCCGCATGGAAAGCTTGCGTAACGTCAACTTCCACTTCGCGGCAGACCCTATAGTGAACCCAATGGCGCGGTAATGACAGAGGGAAACTGAAGTTTCTCTCTTGTATGTTCGACACGCGCCAGGGGCAGGGTATTTCAATCACTTTTGGGAGTTTGTCATGAATGCATACATAACGGCGGTGAAGCAATTTGCCAACGATGAGGCGGGGATCACGGCCATTGAATACGGCTTGATCGCGGCGGTGATGGCGGCGGCCGTGCTGGCCTCGGTCGCGCTGCTGAAACAGCCGCTGATCGATACCTTCACCGGCATCGGCACCAAGCTGACCTCGCCTTGAACGGGCCCGTCCTCTCGGGCTGGCCATGCCGGGAGGACTACCGCGCACAGCCGACATCATGAATGACGCCATCGAACTGATCCTGATCTGCATGGTCGCGCAGGCTGCGTACACGGACTTGTCCGTGCGCCGCATCCCCAACGTGCTGGTGCTCAGCGGCCTGCTGCTGGCGCTGGTGCTGCACCTCTTGGGCAACCACCACTGGGCGCCCGTGAGCGACTGGCTGGCCGGCGCGCTGGCCGGCTTCTTTCTTTTCCTGCCGCTGTACCTGGCGCGCGGCATGGCGGCCGGCGACGTCAAGCTGATGGCCATGGTGGGTGCGTTCACGGGCCCGCTGGCGGCGCTGAAGATCGCCGTGCTGGCCTGCCTGATCGGCGGCTTGATGGGCCTGGCGATGCTGGTCTACAGCGGCCGCTGGCGCGCGGGCTGGCGCAATCTGGTCGCCCTGAGCCAGCCGCTGTTGCTGCGCTTGCTGGGCGTGCCGCTGCGGGCCGTGCCGTTGCCGGCCGGCGCCAGCGCGGGCGGCATGCCCTACGGCCTGGCCATCGCGCTGGGCACCCTGGCTTATGTGCTGTGGGGACAGTCCTAGTCCGTTGCCTTGTGGCGGATCAAAGCCGAACCCGCCCCCATCGCTAGAATCGATTGCTCGTGGGAACAATCTTGCGAGCCAGACAGATTGAGGAGGACCACCATGTCCGAGCTTGAACTGCAAGTGTGTGCCGCCGACGGTTTGCCACCGCTGCCGCCCCAGCCCAAATCGGTGCGGGAGACGGGACTGGAGCAGGCGCTGCTGGTCGAGCTGATCGCCAAGTGCCTGTACATCGGTGGCCGCACCCATCTGCCCATCCTGACCGGCAAGCTGCGCCTGTCCATCAACGTGCTGCGCGAAACGCTGGACTTCATGGTGGCCGAGCAGCTGGCCGAGGTGGCGTGGCGCGGCGAGTCCGACATCGATGTGCAGTACCAGCTGACCACGGTGGGCAAGCAGCGCGCGGCCACCTGGCTGGAGCGCTGCGCGTACGCGGGGCCGGCGCCCGTCACGCTGGACGCCTATCGCGCCATGGTCGAGCAGCAGGCCGCGCTGCTGCCGCCCGTCACGGCCGACGACCTGGCCGTGGAGGTGGCGGACGACCATCTGGCGCCGGCCATGCACGGCTTGCTGGGGGCGGCCATGTATTCGGGCCGCTCCATCCTGTTGTACGGATTGCCCGGCAGCGGCAAGACCTGGCTGGCGCGCAAGCTGGGGCGGCTGCTGCAAGGCGTGGTGGCCGTGCCGCACGCGGTGGCCGTGGGCCAGGACATCATCCAGCTGTACGACGCGGCCGTGCATCAGGCCCCGCCGCCACGGCTGGCGGCGCGGGTGCGCCAGGCGCTGGAGCGGCGCAGCTGCGATTCGCGCTGGATGCTGTGCCAGCGGCCGCTGGTGTCGCTGGGCGCCGAGCTGAGCGCGGACCTGCTCGAGCCGCAGTGGGACGCCAGCAGCGGCGGCTACCGCGCGCCGCCCCACTTCAAGGCCAACAATGGCTTGCTGGTGGTGGACGACCTGGGGCGCCAGCGCATGCCGGCGGCCGATGTGCTCAACCGCTACCTGGGGCCGCTCGACGCCGGCTGCGACCAGGTCACGCTGCAGGGCGGCGTCAAGTTCGCCGCGCCGTTCCGGCTGCTGCTGATGTTCGCCACCAACCGGCCGCCCGAGCATCTGCTGGATCCGGCCGCGCTGCGCCGGCTGGCCTACAAGATCGAAGTGGGGGCCCTGAGCGAGGCCCGCTACCGCAGCCTGTTCCGCGAACTGTGCGACGGCGCGGCCGTGGCGCCGGACGAGGCGGCCCTCGATTACCTGATCGAACAACTGCACGCGGGCAGCGGCGAACCGCTGCTGGCAAGCTACCCGCGCGACATTCTGGCCCGCATCGCCGATTTCGCCGGTTTCGCCGGCGAGCCGCCACGGCTGACGGTGGCCGCGCTGGACCAGGCCTGGATCAGCATGTTCGCCGCCTGCGGCGGCGCGGCCGACAGCGAGAACACCATCCTGTGCGAGAAAATAGCATGAAGCACCGGCGCGCCATTTTGATGCTGGGGCTGGCCGTGCTGCTGGGGCTGGGCGCCGTGGTCATGGCCTCGCGCTGGCTGCTGCACCAGGCCGCAGGGGCGGGCAACAAGATCGTGGTGGCCGCCGCCGACGTCAACCTCGGGCAGCGCCTGGCGCCGGAGCTGGTCAAGCTGGTGGACTGGCCGGCCGACAGCCTGCCGCGCGGCGCCCTGCGCGATCCGGCCAAGCTTGGCGGCCGGGTGCTCAAGAGCAGCGTGCTGCGCGGCGAACCGCTGACGGAAGCCAAGCTGGCGCCGGCCGGCACCCTGGGCGGCCTGTCGGCCCTGATCGCCGAGGGCAAGCGCGCCATCACCGTGCGCGTGAACGATGTGGTGGGCGTGGCCGGGTTCGCGCTGCCGGGTAATTTCGTCGACATCATCGTCTACACCCAGAGCGAAGGCGCGGCCGGCCGCGACCAGGGCATTTCCAAGATCGTGCTGGAGCGGATCCTGGTGCTGGCCGTGGCGCAGGAGGTGGGGCGTGACGAGACCAAGCCGCGCGTGGTCAACGCCGTCACGCTGGAGGTGACGCCGGAACAGGCCGAGAAGCTGGATCTGGCGCGCAGCGTGGGCACGCTGTCGCTGGCGCTGCGCAACCAGGTCGACCCGCAACCAGGGGTGACGGAAGGGGCGACCAAGGCTTCCTTGCTGGGTCAGCGCGCGTTGCCGGCAGCGGCGCCGGTGGCGGCCGAGATGGCGCCTCCTGTGCCGGCGCCGCAAGCCTTGCCCGCCATGCGCGCGGAACTGGCGCCGCGCCAGCCGCAACGCCATTGCATCGCCGCCATCGACGGCTTGCGCAGCACGCAGGAGTGCCTGTGAACGCGCCGGCCACGATGGTGGCGTCGATGCCGGTGCCGGTGCCGATGCCGATGCCGATGCCAATCCCGATGCGCGGCGCGCTGGCGTGCGCGGTCGTCATCCTCATGGCCGGCGGCGCGGTGGCCGCGCCGGCGGCGGGCAGCTTGCCGCGCGCAGACATGGGGCCGGCCGTCGCCGCGCTGGCGTCGGCGCGTGCCGGCGGCGCCGCCCCGGCCGCCCCGGCTGCCGCCCCGGCCGCGCGCCAGGACGCGCAGCTGCGTTGCACGGGCGAGGCGGCCACGCCGGGCCAGCTCACACTGGGGCTGGGCAAGTCCACCTTGATGCGTCTGCCCGAGACGGTGGCGGCGCGCGCGGTCGGCAATCCGGCCGTGGTGCAGGCGATGCTGGTGTCGCCCGACACGCTGTATGTGGCGGGGGTCGACGTTGGCAGCACCAACCTGATCGTGCAGGGCCGCAGCGGCACCTGCAGCGTGGTCGACGTGACGGTGGGGGTAGACCCGGCCGCGCTGCAGGCCACGCTGGCCGCGCTGCTGCCGCAGGAGCGCAATATCCGCGTCAGCGCGGCGGCCGATGCGCTGGTGCTGAGCGGGACGGTGGACGATGGCGCCACCCTGGCCCACGTGCTGGAGCTGGCGGCGGCCTATGTGCGCCGGCCGGCGCAGCCGCTGTCCGCACCCAAGGGCGAGGCTGGCGGCGGGTCCGCGTCCGCATCCGCGTCCAGCGCCGGCGCAGCGGCCGGCGGCGCCGGCACGCCGCGCATCGTCAACCTGCTGGGCGTGAGCGCGCCGCAGCAGGTGATGCTGGAAGTGAAGATCGCGGAAGTGTCCAAGACCCTGCTCGACAAGCTGGAAGCGGGCGCCACCTTGCGCTTCGCTTCGGGCAGCTGGAGCGGCAAGCTGCTGTCGAACTTCCTGAGCGGCACGCTCCGGGGCATGCTTGATGCGAGCAAGTCGAACGGCAGCCAGCTCACCGTGGAGGCGGAGAAGCAGGATGGCCTGGTGCGCATCCTGGCCGAACCGACGGTGATGGCCATCAGTGGCCAGGAGGGCAGCTTTCTGGCTGGCGGCAAGATCTTCATCCCGGTGGCGCAGGACAACAACAAGGTCACGCTGGAGGAGAAGGAGTTCGGCGTCGGCCTGCGCTTCACGCCCACCGTGCTGGCCGGCGGCCGCATCAACCTGCGGGTGGCGCCGGAAGTGTCGGAGCTGTCGCGCGATGGCGTGGGCATTTCGGCGGCCGGCTTTTCCAGTGGCGCGATCCTGCCGCTGATCACCACGCGGCGCGCGGCCACCACAGTGGAACTGATGGATGGCCAGAGCTTCGCCATCGGTGGCCTGATCAAGAACAACCAGGTCAGCAACATCCACGGCCTGCCCGTGCTGGGCGAGCTGCCGGTGCTGGGCGCGCTGTTCCGCAGCACGGACTTCCAGCACGACCGCACGGAGCTGCTGTTCGTGGTCACTGCCCATCTGGTCAAGCCGCTGCCGCCCGACTACGCGCTGCCGACGGACGCCATCGGCACGCCGGGCCGGGCCGCGTTGTTCCTCGGCGGGCGCATGGAAGGCAAGCCGCCCGCGCCGGCCGTCCCCCGCGACGGCACGCGCGCCAATTCGAACTGAGATGAACGGAGGCCCGACCATGATGTTCGCTGTCTCGTCCCGCGCCCGCGCGCGGCTGGTCATGTGCCTGGGCGTGGCGCTGTTGCCGGCCTGCGCCGCCACCACCCCCGATTGGGACCGCCGGTTCGGCCAGGCCACGCGCGCCACGCTGGCGCAGCAGGTGCTGCATCCGGAGGCGGCGCGCAACGCCGATCCGGTGGCCGGCATGGACGGGCGGGCGGCCGGCGCGGCCCAGGCCCGTTACCAGAAATCGTTCGCCGAACCCAAGCCGCAGCCGGCCAGTTTCACCATCGGCGTGAGCGGCGCCCGATGACGTACCGGCCCGCGCGCGCGGCCGCCCTCAACAACGATGTGAAGGAACCGGAATGAAAGCGCTGATGATTAGCCGCGACAGCCTGCTGCATGCGGAAATCGCCGCCCAGGGGTCGGCCCGCATGCCGCCCGTGCAGCTGGTGGCGTCCCGCAACGGCCTGCGCGACGCGGTGGAACGGTTGATGCCGGAGCCGCCCGCGCTGGTGATCTTCGACGCCAGCGAGGTGGCGGCCGCCGAGGCGGAGCTGGTCGAACGGCTGAGCAAGCACTATCCGTCCGCCTCGTTCATCCTGCTCACGCGCGAGGCCCAGCAGGACTTGCTGATCCGCGCCATGCGGGCCGGCATGCGCGAAGTGCTGCAGCTGCCGCTGGTGCACCGCGCCTTCCACGAGGCGATGGACCGGATCGAGGTGGCGGCCGGCGTCAGCCATATGCGCGACGGCAAGGTGCTGGCCTTCATCTCCTGCAAGGGCGGCAGCGGCGCCACCTTCCTGTCCACCAATTTCGGCTACGCGCTGGCGGCGCTGGCCGAACGCAAGGTGCTGCTGATCGACCTGCACGGCCAGTTCGGCGACGCCACCCTGTACGTGTCGGACCAGAAGCCGGCCATGACGCTGTCGGACATCTGCGCCCAGATCGCGCGCATGGACGGCGCCTTCCTCGATTCCTGCCTGGTGCACGTGGCCTCCAACTTCGGCGTGCTGGCGGCGGCCGATGATCCCAACCACGCGGTGGACATGAAGCCCGAGCACATGGACACCATCCTGCGCGTGGCGCGCCAGCACTACGACTACATCGTGCTCGACGTGGGGCGCCAGATCGACGCCATCTCGCTGCGCGCGCTGGACCAGGCCGACGCCATCCATCCGGTGCTGCAGCTGGCGCTGCCCGATATCCGCGACGGCCGCCGCCTGCTCGACATCTTCCGTTCGCTCGGCTACCCCACCGACCGCACGCGCCTGATCGTCAACCGCTACGAGAAGGGCGGCAAGCTGCGCCTCGCCGACCTGGAACACGCGCTGGGCGCGGAAGTGGTGCACACGGTGCCCAACGATTACATCTCGGCCACCGATTCCGTCAACCAGGGCATCCCCGTGCTGCAGCTCTCGCGCAGCAGCGCCGTGGCGCGCAGCCTGGCCGACCTGGTGGAACTGGTGACGGCGCGCCGCGTCTCCGAGAGCAAGGGACTGTTCGACCGGCTGTTCGGTCGCAGCGTGGCGGAGTAGGGCCCATCACCGGAAGGAGAGCGACATGAGTCTACGCGAACGGCTGGCCGTGGCCGACGAGCCCAGGGCGAACCACGGCGGCCCGCCGGCGCTGGCCGCCAGCGCCTACCTGGAGCTGAAGAAGCGCATGCACCAGACCATCCTGGACCGCATCGACCTGGAGCGCCTCAAGCGGCTCACGCCGGAGCAGTTCAAGCACGAGCTGGCGCTGCTGGTCCAGCGCATCATCGAGGACGAGCGGATCGCGCTCAACCAGAACGAGCGCCACAGCCTGGTGCTCGACATCCAGCACGAGATGCTCGGCTTCGGCCCGCTGGAGCCGCTGCTGGCCGATCCCGGCGTGTCCGACATCCTCGTCAACACCTGCGACAAGGTGTATGTGGAGCGCGCCGGCCGGCTGGAGCTGACCGACGTGAGCTTCCACGACAACACGCACCTGATGAAGATCATCGAGAAGATCGTCTCGCGCGTGGGGCGGCGGGTGGACGAGTCGAGCCCGATGGTGGACGCGCGGCTGCCGGACGGCTCGCGCGTGAACGCCATCATCCCGCCGCTGGCCGTCGATGGCCCCATCCTGTCGATCCGCCGCTTCGCCGCCAACCCGCTCACCATCCAGCGCCTGCTCGACTACAAAAGCCTCACGCCGCCCATGGTGCAGGTGCTGCAGGCGCTGGGCCAGGCCAAGATCAACATCCTGATCTCGGGCGGCACCGGCAGTGGCAAGACCACCCTGCTCAACGTGCTGTCGGGCTTCATTCCGGCCAATGAGCGCGTGGTCACCATCGAGGACGCGGCCGAGCTGCAATTGCGCCAGCCCCACGTGGTGCGGCTGGAGACGCGGCCGCCCAACATCGAGGGCAAGGGCGAGGTCAACCAGCGCTCGCTGGTGCGCAACGCGCTGCGCATGCGGCCCGACCGCATCATCCTGGGCGAGGTGCGCGGCGCCGAGGCGCTCGACATGCTGCAGGCCATGAACACGGGCCACGAGGGCTCGCTCGCCACGATCCACTCCAACACCCCGCGCGACGCCCTGTCGCGACTGGAGAACATGGTGGGCATGGCCGGCGTGCACCTGACGCCGCGCGCCATGCGCCAGCAGATCTGTTCGGCCGTGACGGTGGTGATGCAGGTGTCGCGCCTGACGGACGGCACGCGCAAGCTGGTCAGCCTGCAGGAGATCACGGGCATGGAGGGCGAGGTGGTGGCCATGCACGAGATCTTCCGTTTCGAGCAGACCGGGGTCGACGCGGCGGGCAAGGTGCTGGGCCAGTTCTACGCGACCGGCGTGCGGCCGCGTTTCGCGGACCGGTTGCGCATGTTCGGCGTGCCCGTGCCGGATGCCGTGTTCGATCCGGACCGGGTGTTCGAATAGGAGGACGCGATGGACATGTTCATGACCGGCTTCGCGGTGCTGCTGTTCGCCGCCGTGATCCTGGCGATTGAAGGCAGCTGGCTGTGGTGGTCCGGCAGCCATGGCGGCGGCGCGCGCCGCATCGCCCGGCGGCTGCGCCTGATGGCGGGCGGCGCCGACGGCGGCGTCGAACAGCTCAGCATCCTCAAGCAGCGCCGCTACGCGACGGCGCCGGCGCTGGAGCGGATGCTGCGCCGCGTGCCGCAACTGGCGGCGCTGGACCGCTTGTTGTTGCAGGCGGGCGTCGCGTGGACCGTGGCGCAGTTCCTGGGCGTGTCCTTGGCGACGCTGCTGGCCGGGGTGCTGCTGCCGGCGCTGTGGGATCTGCCGGTGCCGGCAGCGCTCGCGGCGATGGCGGCGGGCTTGCTGCTGCCGGGCGGCTTGCTGTTGCGTGCGCGCGCGGCGCGGTTGAAGAAAATCGAGCAGCAACTGCCGGAGGCGGCCGATTTCCTTGGCCGCGCCCTGCGCGCCGGCCACTCGTTCGCCAACGTGCTGCACATGGCGGGCGAGGAGATGCCCGACCCGATCGCCGCCGAATTCCGCTACACCCACCGGGAAATCAACTACGGCGCGCCGATGAATGAAGCGCTGCACAACCTGGCCACGCGGGTGCCGTTGACGGATCTGCGCTACCTGGTGATCGCGGTGCTGATCCAGCGCGAATCGGGCGGCAATCTGGCCGAGATCCTGGGCAGCATCAGCCGCCTGATACGGGCCCGCCTCAAGTTGCTGGGCCAGGTGCGCGTGATGTCGGCCGAAGGAAGGATGTCGGCCTGGATCCTGGGACTGCTGCCGATCGGCGTGCTGCTGGTGATGACGGTGGTGAACCCGGAATACGTGCGGCCCTTGTGGCACGATCCGACGGGCGTGCGGCTGATGTGGTACGCGGCCGGCATCAGCGCGCTCGGTGTGTTCTGGATGCGCAGCCTGATCCGCATCCGCGTGTGAACGGGGGCGCGACATGGACGGACGGCAGATCCTGTTTCTGGTGATCGTATTCGCGGTGGTGGTGGCGCTGGTGCTGCTGGCGATGTTGATGTTCTCCCCGGTGCCGCTGCGTGAACGGCTGGGCGCATTCATCGCCGCGCCGGCGTCCGAGGCGCAGGGCGATAACGACGAAAACGGCTGGGTCGAGCGGGTGGCCAAGGTGGCGCAGCCGTTCATGAAGTTGTCGTTGCCGGAGGAGGGCTGGGAGAAGCATCCGCTGCGCACGCGCTTCATGAACGCCGGCTGGCGCAACGCCAACGCGCCCACCGTGTACTTCGGCGCCAAGACGCTGCTGGCGCTGGGCGTGCCGGCCATGCTGGCCGTGCTGGGCGCGGCCGCCCTCGACAGCGTGCTGCACAACGGCTTCCTGCTGTTGCTGCTGCTGGGCGCGAGCCTCGGCTATTACAGCCCGAACGTGATCCTGGCGCGGGCCGCCGCCCGCCGCCAGCGCGAGATCTTCGAGAACTTCCCGGACGGGCTGGATCTGCTCACCGTGTGCGTGGAGGCGGGCCTGAGCCTGGAGCGCGCGCTGGCCAAGGTGGCCGGCGAGATCCATATCAAGAGCGTGGCGCTGGCCCAGGAGCTGCAACTGGTGTTGATGGAGATGCGGGCCGGCTTCAGCAAGGAGAAAGCGCTGCGCAATCTGGCCCTGCGCAGCGGCGTGGAGGACGTGGACACGCTGGTGGCCATGCTGATCCAGTCCGAACGCTTCGGCACCAGCATGGGCGACTCGCTGCGCGTGCATTCGGACAACCTGCGCCACAAGCGCAGCCTGGCGGCCGAGGAGTCGGCCGCCAAGATTGCGCTGAAACTGCTGTTCCCCCTGATCTTCTGCATCTTCCCCACGCTGATGCTGGTATTGCTGGGGCCTGCGGCCATGCAGATCGTGCGCGTCCTGTTGCCGACGCTGGCCAACACAACGTAACCGAGGGAGCCGATCATGCGAACTGCGATCCATTTGTTGAGTGCCGCCTGTGCCGGCACGGCGCTGCTGGCGTGCGGCAGCGCCGGCGTGGCACCGCCGGTTGTGCCATCGGCGGCCTTGCCCGCACCCGCACCCGCACCCGCACCCGCACCCGCACCCGCACCCGCGCCCGCACTCGCGCAGGAGGTCGCCGCACTGGAGAAGGCTTGCGTGCATGACCCCTTGGACCCCATGCATTGGGAACAGCTGGCGCAGGCGCTGGAGCGGCAGGGACAAGACGCCCGGGCGGCGCTGATGCGCAGGCAGGCGCAATCGTTGCGGGACCATGACGTGCAGCGCGACTATGCACTGCTGGCTGAGCAATCGGCAGCGGCGGAACCTCGCCTGCCGCTGGCGCGCACCGAGGTGGTCGCGGTGGGCGGCGCGATGGTGCTGGTGCGGCGGGTGGCGGCGCCGGGCGTGGCGTCAACTTTGCCAGTGCAGCCGGCGGCTGGGTCATCGCGGCCTTCCTTCGCGCTTGTGCCGCCGGCACTGGCGGCGGACGGCGCGCTCCCCGTCCGGCTGGAGATCAGCAACGGCAACGGCGTGACCGGCATGGCCGCCGCGCTGGCGCGCACCCTGCGCGGCGATGACGTGAAGGTGGTGCGGCTGACGAATGTGCGGCCGTTCGTGGTGCCCGTGAGCCGGGTCGAATACCGCGCCGACCAGCGGGCGGCGGCCAAGGTGCTGGCCACCAGGCTGGGCATGACGGTGACCGCATCCAGCGAGGGTCAGCAGCGTGGCGACGTGCGCATCGTGCTGGGACGCGATCTGCTCAGCCCCGCTGTGCTGCGGCAGCGTTATTTGAAGTAAGCGTGCGGACGAAAAAAAAGTCCGGGGGAGGGGCCCGGACTGAAGAAAAACACACCCAAGAAATCGTTCGTCGCGCCGGGCCGCAATGTTATTCCCAGTGCACACTTCCCATGCCGCGCGCGTTGGCCTGGCGATTGGCCGGATTGCCGTAGACGGTCGCCGAACCAAGGCCCGTCAGATTCATGTTGGCGCTGTCCTTTGCGAACAGGCGCGCGCTGCCCATGCCCGTCAGGCTCACGTCGATGCTGTCGGCCTGTAGTTGGCGCGCATCGAGGCTGCCCACGCCGCTCAGGATGGCGTGCAGCTTTTTGGCCTGGCCGTGGACATGCATGCTGCCCGCGCCGCGCAGGTTCAGATCCATGCTGTCGCTGCTGCCCGCGTCGAGGTTGATGCTGCCCACGCCGGCCAGCTTCACGTTCACGTTCCGGTAGTGCGACTTGGCGTTGATGGCGCCGGCGCCATCGAGCACCAGGCGCAGCGTGTCGCCGTTGAAGCCGTTGATCTCGGTGGAGCCCACGCCGCCCGACAACAGTTCATGCAGATTGGGCAGCGTCAGCTCGGCGCGCAGGTCCGTTTTCCCGATGTGGAAACCGCGCAGTTCGGTGCCGATGTGCAGGCTGTCGCCATGCTGTTCCACCACCACCTTGGGCAGGTAGCGCGGTTCGCCGTAGATGGTCAGCGCGGCCGGTCCCTGCTTGATGTTCAAGCTGATCACGCCATCGAGGTTGATGTTGACGGTGCGCGCGTCGACGGCCCGCTGTTCGCTGACTGTATCATCGGCCAGCGCGGTGTGTGCTCCGCTGCACAGTGCCGTGGCCAGGAATGCGGCGCCTAAGATTCGCTTCATGTCGATGCTCCCGTCGTCGTGATGTGGCGTTGGTGTGCGCTTAGTTGCCCAGCGCGGCTTTCTGTTCCGGCGTCAGGCGCTTGGCGCTGATGGTCACCACTTGCATGGGGGCGTTGTCGACCTTGGCCACGGCGTGCGGGGCGGCGTGGTGCGCGGGAACGGCGGCGGTGGCCAGGCTGGTGCCGGCGATCAGCACGGTGGCGATGATGAAGATGGCTTCCATGTTTTTGGCGATGTTCATGATGATGCTCCTTGTCGTTGGTGCTGCGTTTGAATGTGTGCTGCGATGAGTGAACTATAGACGCGCCCCATCCACCCCACCATCGGGATGCGACGAACTGCGTTTTTTGCGGGCCAGAATGCGGATAGCCAGCGGGAAGCGCCGCGCGGCGCGGCGGCGGGAAGGGCGCGGGGACAGGACAAAACAGCTATTGCGCCCCATCGGGCGACACTCTAAGCTGGCACTTCGATAGTCTCGGGACAGGACGGCAACGATGACGCTACTCTATGCCAGCACGATTTTTCTGAGCGCCTTCCTGCTGTTCCAGATCCAGCCCATGGTCGGCAAAATGATCCTGCCGTGGTTCGGCGGTTCGGCCGCCGTGTGGAGCACCTGCATGCTGTTCTTCCAGTTGCTGCTGTTGCTGGGCTATCTGTACGCGCACCTGACCGTGCGGTTCCTGCGTCCTCGTCGCCAGGCCGTGCTGCACATCGCTCTGCTGGCCGCCAGCCTGGCCCTGCTGCCCGTCGTGCCGGACGCCAGCTGGAAGCCCGCCGGCGACGCCGACCCCTCGTGGCGCATCCTCGGACTGATGGCGGCGATGATCGGCCTGCCGTATTTCCTGCTGTCGTCCACCGGACCGCTGGTGCAGGCCTGGTATGCGCGCGAGGAGGCGGGGCGCATCCCCTATCGATTGTTCGCGTTGTCCAATTTCGGCTCCCTGCTTGGGCTGCTCAGCTATCCGCTGTTCTTCGAGCCCCGCCTGGCGACGGGCGCCATGTCGCTCGGATGGTCGGCCGGCTATGGCGTGTTCGTGCTGTGTTGCGTCGTGCTATCCACGCGTGGGGCGTGGATGGCGACCGGCGCGTCCATGCCAGCGCCCGCCGCCGCGCCGGATGCGCTGCCGCCCCATGCGT
This sequence comes from Rugamonas sp. GW822-FHT03B10, assembly GCF_058801745.1. Lineage (NCBI taxonomy): Bacteria > Pseudomonadati > Pseudomonadota > Betaproteobacteria > Burkholderiales > Oxalobacteraceae > Rugamonas > Rugamonas sp. GW822-FHT03B10. The sequence goes on from NZ_JBXANP010000001.1 coordinate 257,277, forward strand.
ACGCGCGCTGGGCGGGGCTGGCGGCGTTGCCGACGGTGCTGCTGATGTCCATCACCAGCCACCTGACGGAAAATATCGCGCCCATCCCGCTGCTGTGGGTGCTGCCGCTGGTGCTGTACCTGCTCAGTTTCATCCTGTGCTTCGAGGGGGGCGGCTGGTATCGGCGAGAGCGCTACCTGCCCCTGTTCGCCGTCACCGTGCCGGTCATGATCGTGCTGTGCATGTTCCCTCTGCTGCTCAGCGGGAATGTGATATGGCAAGTGCTGTTCTTCAACGCCGGCCTGTTCGTCTGCTGCATGGTGTGCCATGGCGAGCTGGCCAGGCTAAAACCGGCGCCCGCCCGCTTGACGGCCTATTACCTGATGATCGCCGCCGGTGGCGCCCTCGGCGGCGTGTTCGTCGCGCTGCTGGCGCCACGGCTGTTCAACGACAATTACGAACTGGCCATGGCCGCCATCGGCGCGCTGTTGCTGGTGTTTCTCACCGTGTGCCGGGAGCCGGAAGTGGCCATGCCATTCAATCTGTCCGGCGCATCATGGAAGAAGGCCATCGTGTTCACGGCCACGCTCAGCACCTGCCTGTTCGTGGCCAAGGAATTTCTGATCGAACGGGGCATCACCAAGGTCAGGAATTTCTACGGCATCGTCAAGGTGCGCGACGTGGGCGAGGGCAGGGACGCCGCGCGCCAGTTGTCGCATGGAACCATCCTGCACGGTTTCCAGTACCTGCGGGCCGACCGGCGGCGCTGGCCCACGTCCTATTACGGGAGCGCCGGCGGCGCCGGGGTGGGCATCGCCGCCAGCCGCACGGACGCAGCGCAACGGGTGGGCGTGGTCGGCCTGGGCGCGGGCACCATGGCCGCCTATTGCCGGCCGGGCGACTACTACCGCTTTTACGAAATCAATCCGCTGGTCAGCAAGCTGGCCGCGTCAGCGTTCAGTTTCCTGTCCGATTGCAAGGCCACGCTCGAGATCGCCCATGGCGACGCCCGGCTGTCGCTGGAGGCCGAGCCACCCCAGCATTTCGACCTGATCGTGCTGGACGCCTTCTCCGGTGACGCCATCCCCGTCCACCTGCTCACGCGCGAAGCGTTCGGCGAATACTTCCGCCACCTCAATGGCGGCGGCGTGCTGGCGGTGCACGTGTCCAACCTGCACCTGGACCTGGTGCCCGTGGTGCAAAGCGCGGCCGCCTACTACCAGCGTGATAGCTTCCTCGTCGATTCGTACTCGGACCCGCAAGCGGGCCTGACGCGCGCCCAGTGGGTGCTGGTGGGGCGGCCGGCCAGCATCGCCCATCCGGAGCGGATACGGCACGTGGCTGCGCAAGTGCCGCGCCGCAGCGCGATCCGCCCGTGGACGGATGACTACAGCAGTATTTTCAGCATCCTCAAATAAGACAGGACGGCCGTGGTGGCAGATTTCTTGCTTATAATGCAAGCAAGCTGATCCCGATGGTAAAGATGGAAAAATGCCACAGTTGGTGGCGTTTTTTTGCCATTCTTGCACTGATTCGTGCACCATGCGAGAGCGCAGATGTCATTACATGGAGCAACCTCGCCACTCTTGGAAAGATCCGCATGAAAATACGCAGAAAAGTTCTCGTCGCCGCCGTGGCCGCCGCGCTGGGCGCGCCGGCATGGTCGCAACAGGTGCAGTCCGACCAGATCGAGGTGGTCAAGGTCACCGCGCAAAAGCGCAAGGAAGACCCGAGCAAGGTGGCGATGAGCATCAGCGCAGTCACGGGCGCGCAACTGCAAAACGAACACGTCAACGACATCACCGACCTCACGCGCGCGGTGCCGAACGTCTCCTTCACGGCCGCCACCGGCAACGGCGGCGCCGGGCCGGGTACCTCGAACATCGAGATCCGCGGCATCAGCTCGGCCGCCGGCGCGGCCACGGTGGGCATCTACCTGGGCGAAGTGCCGGTCACGGTGGGCAATGTCTACACGATGGGCAATATCGAACCCAAGTTCTTCGACCTCGACCGCGTGGAAGTGCTGCGCGGGCCGCAGGCCACGCTGTATGGCGCCGGCTCCATGGGCGGCACCATCAAGTTCGTGCCCAACGAGCCGGACCTGAAGGAGCGCGAATTCACCACCTACACGGAAGCGTCCAGCACCAAGGGCGGCAGCATGAATTACGCCGCCAACGTGGTCGGCAACTTCCCGCTGGCGAAAGATGAACTGGCGCTGCGCATCGGCGCGCAAGTGCAGCACACGGGCGGCTTCATCAACCAGGTCGATGGCGCCGGCGACACGCTGGCCAACAACATCAACAAGATCGACGACCAGGAACTGCGCGTGGCGCTCAAGTGGTTGCCGACGCGCACGCTGACGGTGTCGCCGTCGATCTACTACCAGAAGGTGAACGCCAAGGACATCGCCGCGTTCAACCTGGAGTTGCCGCGCTACCAGGCGCAAAAGCAGGTGCGCGAACCGTCCAACGACGTGCTGTTCGCGCCCAGCGTGACGGTCAACTGGGACATGGGCGCGGCCGACCTCACGGCCAGCACCAGCTATTTCCAGCGCAAGTTCGACCGCACGCAGAACGGCTCGGCCTACAACAGCTATTCGCTATCGACCTTCCTGACCTCCGTGGCCGATGGCGGCACGGCGCCGCAGGAATTGATCGACGGCGTGGCCGCGCTGCCGTCGGCCGTCTACCTGAACAACCAGGTGCGCCAGATCGCGCAGGAAGTGCGGGTTGCATCCAAGCCGTATGACGCGGCCGTGTCGCCGTGGACCTGGCTGGCCGGCGCCTACTATGCCAACCAGCACACCAATGTGACGGAGAACGACCCCATCTTCGGCGTCGACGCGCTGTTCCAGCAATTCGGCCTCAGTACCTCGGACCCCGATGTGTTGCCGGGCGCGTTCCCGAACGACTTCCCCAACGACAACTCGTTCTCCGGCAACTTCCACTACCGCGAACGGCAGGGCTCGGTGTTTGGCGAGGCCAATTACTACTTCACGCCCACGGTGCACGCCACGGTGGGCGCGCGCTACCTGAAGGCCACCTCGACGCTGTCCCAGCTCAATGGCAACTACCTGGCCGGCGCCGGCAGCAACGGCGGCGGCGAGCAGTCGTCCAAGGCGTTCACGCCGAAATACGCGCTGACGTGGGAGGTCGACCCCAGCAACACCGTCTACACCAGCGTGGCCAAGGGCTTCCGGCTGGGCGGCTCCAACGTCTACGTGCCGCCCACCACCTGCGGCCAGGATCTGGCGGCCAACGGCATCACGGCCGCACCGGGCACCTATGCGCCGGACAGCCTGTGGAGCTACGAGGTCGGCAACAAGTCGCGCTTCATGGGCGGCCGGCTGACCGTCAACGCCGACCTGTTCTACGTGAAGTGGAAGAACATCCAGCAGGGCGTGTATCTGCCGACCTGCGCCTACACCTACAACGCCAACGCGGGCGACGCCACCAGCAAGGGCTTCGAATTCGAGATCAAGGGCAAGCCGGTGTCCGGCCTGACCTTGAGCGCGTCGGGCGGGTACGTGAAGGCGGAACTGTCGAACGATATCGGGCTGCAGTCGGGCATCGTGGGCGCGCACGAGGGCGCGCCTATCCAGGGCGTGCCCAAGTACAACGCGGCCATCAATGCGCAATACAACTTCGCCGTCGGCGAGCGCGGCGCGTTCGTGATGGGGGGCGTGCAGTGGGTGGGCGCCAGCCATGGATCGCTCGATCCGGATCAGACCGATTACCTGCGGCCGGCCTATCACACGGTCGATCTCAGCGCCGGCACGAGTTTCGACCGCGTCAGCCTGACCGTGTTCGTGAAGAACGCGCTGGATGAGGATACGTTGATCCAGCACCCGCAGGTGGCGTCGATCGTGCAGGGTTACCGCGTCAATCCGCGCAGCATTGGGATGAGCTTGTCGAGCAAGTTCTGATGGTAGTTTGAACGTTGGAGCGAAGGCTGATCGGGCAACTGATCGGCCTTTTCATTTTTGGGCTGCCTGGCGCCCGTCAGGTCGCTTCCTGCAACTGCATTTGGACTTGCAGTCCGGCAAGGAACGCCAAGGACGCAGCGACGATGGCTCCCAAGAACGACGTCACGGTTGACTCAAAAAAAATCATACTGACTTCAAGCACTATTTTTTGTCGCAAAAAATTGCATGAATGGACATATTTTGCGCATGTCTAGTGGTGGGTTTTCAGATCATTTTTTGATCAATTTAAGATAAGAAGAATTGTCAACTTTCACAAGTATTTGATTGTACAAGAATTTTTCTTAAAAATTTGAGATAATTGTTGACGCCATTGTTAATAACTTTTGACATGATTATGGATAGCCCCAAACTCACGCACTTCGCTCTCCAACTGCACAACCCGACGTTTGACTCGCCGCTGGTTGATGTCGTCACTGAACTGGAGCATCTTCGGCGCTTACAACTCGGTGGGACTACCCCACCTGAGGTCTTCTTTCAGTTGAAGCAAATATTTCATCTGCTTGAGAGTCTAGGCTCTGCTCGTATCGAAGGCAATCACACTACGCTCGCAGACCTTGTGGAAAACACCGTGCAAGGCAATCCCGGCGATGGCGACCAGATGAAGGAAATCACCAACATCGAAGAAGCTATGAAGTATGTCGATGACGCGATGACGCCCGGAGCGCCGCTCACCGAAACCTTCATTCGTGAGCTGCACAGCATCGCCGTAAATGGCTTACAACGAGAAGGAGACAAGACGCCAGGTGCGTACCGAGAACGCCCGGTCAAAATTGCGATGTCTGCCCATCTGCCACCTGAAGCAATGGCCGTTTCTCAGTACATGAGGGAGCTCACCGACTTCGTAAATCAACACGTAGCCCCCAAGTACGACCTGATCAAAGTTGCCCTTACCCATCACCGCTTTGGCTGGATACATCCGTTCTCCAATGGTAATGGCCGTGTCGTTCGACTGCTCACGTACGCGCTGCTCATCAAGTATGGCTTCAATGTGAAGGACGGTCGCGTACTAAATCCAACGGCAGTTTTCTGCAACGACAGGGAACGCTACTATCAGATGCTCAGCGCCGCCGATACTGGACAAACGGAAGGCATCGACGCATGGTGCACCTACGTACTCGAAGGCATCCTGACTGAACTGAGAAAAGTAGACCGACTTACCCAATATGACTACTTGGAACGACAAATCCTAGTCCCAGCACTGTCAGTTTCACGCCAGCGGCAACTGATTACCATTGATGAATACCACATCCTGCTTGAGGTTGTTAGACTCAAGAGCGCAAAATCTGGTGATCTCAGGAAGGTGATGCCCAAGCTCACTGACAACCAACGAAACTATCAAGTCAAAAAGCTTGTCGAGCGGAAAATGCTACAACCAATCCACGAAGGCGCGAGACAGTATTCGATCTGCTTCACCAACAACTACCTGCTCCGGGGAGTAGTGAAGGCACTAACAGACGAGGGCTTTATCCCCAACTCCCTGGAGGTATAAGTTCATCTTTTAGCTGCGTCGAGTTGCTACGCGACTGTGTAGCTACTCCATTGACTCCTGCGAGCTAGCAGCGTCTTTACCCGTGTCCGTTAATGCCATTGCCTCGCCCTTTGTTGGTTTGCAGTTTTTTCCACTTCGTCGATACCAACAAAAATCCCATCATTTTGTTGGTATCGCATGCTATTGCATAACTTGGGGTGAGACAACAAAAAACCCGCGTCACCTATGAGGCGAGCGGGTTTCGATACTGCGTAATACAGGGTGATGCGTGTTGCTGGTGCCGACTGCCGGTTTCGAACTGGCCACCTGATGATTACAAATTAGCTGAGAAGACCGTATGTCTTTGATTATTAAGCTAATTATACCGTAAACTGTAGAAAGCAAGAGTACTTTAGAATCAGTAACTTACCGTAATTTCGCGAAGTCGATACGAACTGACGGTTGTGCCGAATTTGTACCTCATACGATAGCTTTGCTGGCTATGCCGCGCTTGAGGTGAATGACTGAAAGCTTGAGCTAAGGGAGAAAGCCACTTCGGCGGCTGGTGACGCGACAGCGTTAGAGCTAGAGAGGTTGGCTGCGTCTTGGCTGGCATTGCCGTCAGAAGACAAACACGTCTCGCATAACAAAACGCCCAGATCTTTCGATCTGGGCGATTGCGTATCCCTCTAGGGGAAAAATTTTACTACTGGCCTCGATGGGCGATGAACAGATTATGCCCAACGTCGACCGACACTGCAATCCGGGAGACATGAAGGTCTAGGGGTAGTTTTAGCCTATACGTATAGTTACTTTTGTTCTTGCCTATAAATTTATCATTATTAGGGAGACTTGAATGACTCCCGTGCCAGAGACATACATGACTCTCCTCCCCAGGACATAAATTCGCCGTTTTTGGCTTGATTTGTCATTGCAGAGAGCGTATCTTCATTCTGTCTTAGTTGCAAGAGGTTGTGATGGCTGAAATTATTGATAGCGAAGTGGAGCGTGCGGATCGTCCGAAGAAGGAGGGGCAGCAGGCGTCTTCCAAAAAATGGGGTAAGGCCGTCTTAGGCTTGGGATTTTGCGTCATCCCCTCGCTGCTACTGCGGGGGCAGGCCAGATTGGGAATCAGCCCAGTTCAACTAGTTATTCTTTTGCACATTATCGATCACTGGTGGTACGCGGAACAACTACCCTTCCCCAGCAAGGCCAGTATCGCCAGTAGATGCAACCTCAGTCCTCGACAAGTACAGAGATATCTGACTGAGCTAGAGGACCGTGGATACATTCGGCGCGTTGATCGCTTCGTGGATCACAAAGGTCAGCAAAGCAACTACTACGATTTGAGCGGCCTGGTGGCCCAGCTCAAGAAGCTTGAACCGGAATTTTCCTCCGTTGAAGAATTGCGTAAAGCAGTTGCCAAGCGTGGCGGACTGGCAAATCTTCAAGCTGGCATCATAAAAAATTGAACTCCAATAATGTTGCATTAAAATAATCAAAAGAGATAAGAAGATGGCAATTAGTCGTAGTCCTAATGTGGGTGAGGTAATTCAGTGTGATTTCGGCGACGATTATCCTCGCGACGCCCAAGATGAGGTAATTAAAACAGAGCTGAGCGTAAACACACGTTTGCCACCTGAAATGGTTAAAAAACGCCTCGTCGTTGTACTCAACGGTAAGATGGCCGGTGGGTGTGTGGTGGTGCCAATTTCCTCGTCAAAAAAGAGAGGTCAAAGCACGACAACCTCTAAATTCCATGTTCATATCCCTCCCGGTGTAGTTCGGGGGCACGATTACTTTACTAGCGATGTTGACCGCTGGGCCCTCGCACAACAGGTACAGTTGGTTAGTAAGGACCGGTTGAATCCCTTTCACCCGGACCCAAGCATGACCTTGTCCTTATCTCACGCACTGGTAACTCAGATTCAGAGAGCTGTGGTTAAAGCGATTAGCGCTGGCAGCTTACTCATACCGGATGCAACGACTGCTGCGCCGCAAACTGTTGAGACTGCGCCGGTAGCACAAGTTCCAACGAGTTCCCTCGGCGCAGCATTAAAAGCTGCTCAAACAAAAAAAGCGGCCCGGCCAGAGCCGGTACGTCCCACCGTCTCGTTGGAACAGGGGGAAATGAAGGGACAGGCGGTCCCACCAGACGGTAAGGAAGCCGCCTAGTTCGGACGATGGGTCGCGATTGCGCGCGAATTCGTCTATGACGGTCTGAGCCACAACAAGAGCCACTCGGCCTTCTTGAGTCATCGTCACAACCGCATCCAAGAGGGGAATGTGGTGGTGGTCTTTGGTCAGGTCGAGCCATACCGATGTATCGATTATTAGATTCAAGGAAACTCGCGTCCATTCCCCTCATTTGCGGTGTCGATTTCACTCACTTTCGAAGGACGGATCGTTGGACTTGCCGTTAGTAATTCGCTCAATCGACTTCAGAAAACTCTCCGCTGCCAACTGCTGGTCTTGCGTCAGGCTTCCGTTTGCTATCGCTTTAGAGACATGATCTTGAAAAAGGCTAATGTCCACGAGTTCAGCTATGTTTTCCGCACTCATGCTCACAATGCGCTTTGTTCCAGGATCACCCATAACTTGCGAAGAACCGACTTGCTTAAACTTATCGAGAAGAATTGCACACGCATCCTCACGGTCAAACGCTGGCTGCAACTTCCCTTTTACTAGATCGGGTCCACCCCATCGGTGCCAAGCGAACGAGACCATCGCTAGATTATTGAGTGCCAAGAACTCATCAGTCGTCATTCTAGCAAGCCGGTCATTCACGATTGCCTGCAAATCTGCATACTCAGGTTCTCCCATTGGCGCGAAAGCTGCGCCAGGTGACTCACTGGGTTTGTCGAGATACTGCCTAAATCTGTCCACTGTAAATACGCAGAGGCCAATTGCTGTCCCATTAGACACAAGCTCTCGCAACGTGCGGTGCCGCTCCTGCTCATCCACATGGATCAAAAGATGATTGACAGTTCCCATGAGCCGCCAGTGGATGGGTACTTGAAAAAATCCCCGGCCGGCGTCTCCTAAACTCAGGATTGTGTCGCCAACTTCAAATAGAGCACGTAAAAGTCCTGTAGCAACAGCCGGCGAAATCTCGCGATCAAGGTCGCGCAGACGCTCAAGATATCCACCTGCTTTACTACTTCCGTCTAAGCGAAATATTGTTGCGGATTGCTGCAATAAGCCTACAAGCCCCACGTGATCAGTGGTAGCTAACTCCACAAGGCGGTTTAATTCTGCACGGCGAATGACTTCGTGCGGGACGCCAAATTGGAAATAGATGTCGAAAAGGTCGGGCGAGCAAACACGAAGATCGCCGCGCCAAGACGCTAGCCAGTCGGAATCGGTTCCAGCCTCTCCCCAAGCACTTGCGGCTTTTGGAAACAGGCGAGTGATTATCGATTTTGCGATGTGACGTCGATCGCCAGGCAATTTCTCAAGAACAGCGTCATGGAATTTTCGTACCGGTTCCGTAGGGTCACGATTCTGATTCGCGTGACCCGCGTAATGTTCTCGATTGTTCCGTATCTCCTCATACAGGGTGGGTTCGAAAACGCGTATCGCTTCTATTGCAATAAAGTCCACCGCGTTCACCTCACCGGCCACGGCAGGATAGGAAACGAAAAGGGCATTTGTGAGGCGAACCACGTCTCTCGGCTTTTCAATCAAACGATCAATTCCATCAAAATAGACATTCTCCCAATGGACCTTTTCAAATCGTGTATTACTGAAGGCACCCAATAAGTCATTCAGGTTATCAAATAGATGTTTTCTCAAGCGTGGCTTGTCGATAAGAGGCAACGTAAAGGGGACTTGTACGATCTTTTCTAGATAGGACGCACCATTGATCTTAAGCGAAGTGCCAAGCGCACTAGCCACCACATCGCGATCAAACGACAGTAAATATATTACATTTGGAAAGTCGGCCAGTGCTTTAATAACCTTAAACACTTCGCGGATTTCGTCAGGAGTCAGACGATCTATATCGTCAATGACAAACAGCACTCGGAGTTTAGATTCATTAAGGACCTTCGCAATGTTCTTCTTAAGCTGAGGTAGTTCTTCCTTCTTAATTTTGAACCAGCTCAGAAATGCTGCAACTGGCTTTAATGCCCAAGGAACACCCATGCTAGTTGTTGCTGTGGTTGCCAATCCTGTCGAATACTTGGCCATAAGGTCACCAATTTTTCGAATTGCTGTTGGCTCAAGTTTCAGAGCCGACATGAAGCTTGCTGTAAATTGTGCAGCCAAATGGTCCTTGTCGCTGAACCACCAAGGATTGAAATCGATTACTAGAACTTGTTCCTCAATCGGTTGACTAGGGAAGAATCGAAACCAGATTTTCTGAAAGACGTTATGTTCTTGAGCAGTCTTTTTCGAATTAAGTTGGTACTTAATAAAATTGAGTAATGTGGATTTGCCAATACCCCACTTCCCATTAATCGCCATAACAAGGCCATTCGGGCTAGGTGTTTTGAGTATTGCTTCCGCTATCTGCTCAGCGAACGCTGCGTATCCATAGGCATCATCAGAGGGAGAGGTTTTGGGGGTGTCTGAACCAAGTGAAAGTGATGAGGATGGCAATTTTTCAGAACTAGGCATCAGATACCCCTCCATGCGAAATTAACAACCATTTTCGCATAGTTTTTGCCCAGAAATTCTCAGCTTGTCTATCCAGATGCGAATCGCTGAACCGGATAGCTTTTCCCCTGACTTGCCGCCAAGGTCACTCAGCCTCAGTGCTCCTGAGCGACAGGGAAGCTTGTCTTTTTCAAAGCCCGCGCTTCCATCCGACGATAGCCTCCAACCAACTCTGCGTCATCGATCTCCCTGAACTGGATGACCTCCACCAGCGTGGGGGGGATATGTAAAACCATCCATGCTTCATCTGCCCCCAGTTCGCCCAACTCATCTAAGTCGAAGCGCGTGATTGGATTCACTATCATCGTCTTCGTACTGTTGTCCTCCCAGACCACGAAGTACAGACCGCTCAACTCGATCAGGTAGTGAATCTCCCCGTAACCGAAAACCTCTCCGGCCGGATCGTAAAAGAACTCAGTACGCTCAATACAGGACAGCCGCCATAACGCATCATGGATTGCGCCAATTTCATTCATAACTTGTCTTCTCCGTCGTTGGAATATCTTTCAAAAGAATCAAGAATCAATAGGCTCCGCGCCTGTACCCAGTCGAGGGCGTCCGTCGGCATCCTCATATCTGGCGTCGCATGTTGGCGTTGCATCCCAATTTGAGCAATACCAGAACAATCCGCGTTTCCCCTCTTTGCATTTCAATATGCCAGTTCCACAAGCTGGGCACTCGAGTGCTGCAGAGTTTTTCGAGGTCATATATGTGGTGATCTTCGCTCTCCCTTGAGAAACCATCATTAAAGGCAAATCCCGAAAGAAGGCTTCAGTACGCTCACGCTGAATTTCTTTGGCCGCAGCCTTATCTGCAACCGCCGGAAGCGCGAACGCCAGCCATTCCCTCAGATAATCCAACATGCCTGCAATGAGTTGCTGTTCCGCTCGGTCCTTTTCTACTTGGCGGCCTAGCCGGTTAATAGCCGTAGCGATCCTTGCCTCTACTTCTGACAAGTAATCCTTCTCTTCTTGCTGTCGTAAGAAATCATTAATAGCCGTACGGATAAGGTGTCCGACCGGCAGTCCAATCGAGTCTGACCGTTCTTCAAGTTGCCTGCGCTGTTGTTCATCCAACCGCACGGAATATGTCTGTTTTGCCACCATGTTCAATCCTAAAATTCGTATTGCTAATCCGTACTGCAATCGCCATACATTTCGGAGAATCGCAGTACGTGAGAATTCGCATAATGCCGAATGAAACCACCAATAAAAGCCACCCAGCGCAATACCCCCTTTATGTTCCACTACCTTATTCATGGGGTTGTGGTGAAATGCATTTCGTTGCCGATCTCGCTGTGTATAGCCTTCCGGGGCCACCGCAGCAGCGGCGGGTAGCCAGCTGAACGAGAAGTCGCGTTGAGGGATGCACTTCGGATGCAACAACGCAACGAAAAACTTACATGCGGCTGAGGTGACTCAACAAAAACTCAACAAAAAACTTACACGCCACAACAGAAACCCCACAAATACTCAACAGAAAACTTACATCGCGCCACATCAAGAACAGCAAAGGCGGCGCGTGTACCAGCGCTGGCAATGGATGAAATGGCGAGCGCGAGACATGGAGGCAGTGCTTTCTTATTCATGGATTCACTCCTTACTTTGGTTGACTGAAGACTGGTGCGTAGGTGGGCGAGGGCTAGTAACCATCCCTTTGATATGAGCCAGCGCTTGCTTCGCTGCAGCCTTGTCTGTAGGTCGTGACGTGGCATCGCGGATAGCGGACGATGATTCTTCTTGGCGTGCCCGTCGCGAAGCGACTCGAAGGCCTCCTACGGCTACGAATTCGCCCTTGCTATATCTCGTGACCAAGCCGCGGAACCAACGCATGGCGTTGGTTTTGATGGTGGCTGTCTCCAAAGCGTCAGCTAACTCATCAAGCAAGGCTTGCGCATCTTCCCGAGGTATTGCACGTGCGAGCGATGAAATCCCTTGCCGCTCTAGCTTGGATAACGTGCTCGGAATGTGTAGTGGTTGTTGTTCAGATTCATGTTGTGGTTCTAGTGGTGACGCAGCTATGTCACCGACGTAGGTGACAGGACCTGACACCATCGACCCTGACAAATTGTCACCTGCTGCTTCTTTTGATTGGCGTGGGGGTGACAAATTGTCGGGGTAGGTCTGCGGGGCGATATTGAGCCGGTATTTGTTCGATGTGCATCGGCCATTTCGGGGATCGTGCTGGGCCTTGATAGATACCAGTTTCGCAGCGTCGAAATCCTGAAGCACTCGCTGAACCGTGCGCTCAGAGACGCAGCACTTGCGGGCAATGAACCGAATTCCGGGCCAGCACTCGTCCTTGTCGTTGGCAGCGTCCGCCAATGCCATCAAGATCAGCTTCGGCGTCGGTGATAATTCTTGTTCCCAGGCCCAGTTCATGGCGCGAATACTCATTTGCCTTGTGCGTCATCCAAGATTTGGCTGATGACGCTGGCTTTGAACAAGATGCGCCGGCCGATCTTCACTTTCGCGGGGCGAAGACGATTGGCGAATTCGTTATCGCCGGAGAGAGTGACCCGCAGCCCCTCTGCGCTTCGGCAGAATAGTTCGGCACAGTCACGGAGGGAAAGCAGCACGCCGTAGCGGTGAATCAGGATTTCTTCAGTGGTCATTTCCGGCTCCAATTTATTGATGGAAGCCAATGTAATTTGACGGAACTTGGTCGTCAATTACGCATAAATCGCGAATGTTTCGCAGATTTTCGGAAAATTCTCTGAAATTTATGAGGGGCAAGCTACCCGGGTTTTTGTTTCCGGGCGCTCAAGAATGCAATTTCGGGAATAAGCATTTTTATGGAATCAACCACTTATACTCAATGTTGTATTTGAGATAATTATTGCGCAAATGATTGTTAATTCGGGCGATGATGTGAGATGTTCCTGTTACAAATTGTTTCAACTCTCCCTGTGCCTTTAAGGCTGAAAAGCTTACTCAGTTGATTTCTGAGGCGGTTGCTCTTGTTTTAGCTTGTCGAGCTTTGCCACAAGGTCCTCGGCACGAAGGTGGGTATAGCGGCGCAACATTTGCATCGATTTATGTCCGCTGATTGCTGCCGCTTCCTGATCGGTGAAGCCGGCCTCTACCAGGCGGCTGACGGCCTCATGACGCAGATCGTGGAAGTGAAGGTTAGCAATGCCAACTTCGCGCTTTATGCCATCCCAAATCTTCACAAACTGATAGGGGCGTCGTTCGCCGTCTTTGCCTGGCTCGCCGAAGAACACTAGGTCAGTTTCTTTAGGGCGAATTGGATTTGCCAATGCCTGCTTGAATGCCTCCGTGGCGGCTGGACTGAGAGGGACGGTACGTGCGCTGTTGTTCTTGGTGTCCTTCAGACGAATAACCCGATTTTGCATATCCACGTTGGGTAATCGCAGGTTTAGTATTTCGGACTGCCGCATACTGGTTTCAATTGCGATTCGGACAATCCAGCCCAACATCGGATTACTGTGACGGTCTACTGCATCTAGCAGGCGCTGCTCCTCGTCCTGGCCTAACCTGCGATCACGACCTTGACCTGGGCTTGGCTTGCGGATTGAAGCCACCGGATTGTGTGTGAGGCCCAGCCCCCATTCTTGAATCGCTATGGTGAAGAGATTGCTGAGCAATGCCAGCTCGATTCGCACGGTATTGTTGGACTTGCCGCCTGCAATGCGGTGATCGCGGTATGACGCGACCAGCTCGCTTGATAGCGCAGCCATGGAGTACTTACCGAGGAAGCTGATGATATGCTGGGCGGAAGTCTTCTCGCTGCGCTGGGTGGTCGGCTTCTTCGTTGGAGTCACCTCAGAGAGGTAGCGTTGAAGAGCTTCACTGACGGCGAGACGCTCCGCGCCGGCGCGTGATATGTAGACGCCCCGCACCATCTCATCCTCAGTGCCACGCGCCCAATCAGTGGCGGCGCGTTTGGTGCGAAAAGTCTTGGACGTGATGGGCCAACCCTGCTTGCGGATGATCGCTTTCCACGTGCCGGAATCGGTCTTAACAAATGTAGCCATGAAGCCTCCGTGATCTGTGACTGTACCTAAAGTGTACCCATTCTCGATTCACAAAGACAAACGCCTTACGTGAAAGACACGTAAGGCGTTGAATTCAAAGCTAATTTTTGGTGCCGACTGCCGGTTTCGAACTGGCCACCTGATGATTACAAATCAACTGCTCTACCAAATGAGCTAAGTCGGCGAAACTTGTACGGTGCGGATTATAGCTTATTTAATTCGCGTGAGGGTGGGGCGGCCACCCTTTTTGGGCGGGTCGGTGTCGTCGTCCGGGGCGCCGGCGGAGGCGCTGTCGGGCTCGCCCTGGGCCGGCGGCACGGCGGCCAGCGATGGTGCGGACGGGGCCGGTTCCGGGGCCGGTTCGGCGTAGCCGGGCTGGGTTTCGAACGCCATGCCCTGGCCGTTCTCGTTGGCGTAGATCGCCATCACGTTGTTGACCGGGACGAAGATTTCACGCGAGACGCCGCCGAAACGGGCGTGGAAGCGGATGCTGTCGTTGTCCATCTTGAGGCCGGAGGTGGCGCCGAAACTGATGTTGAGGACGATCTCGCCCTTCTTCACATATTCCATCGGGACCGTGGTCGCGCCATCGACCTTGACGGCCAGGTAGGGGGTGTAGCCGCTATCGGTGCACCATTCGTAGATGGCGCGCAGCATGTAGGGCTTGGTTGAGATTTCGGACATGATGAGTCAGCAGTAAAACGCGGCGCGCCGCCGCTGTGGGCGAAGGCGTGCCGATACTTCGAGTGAGGCGGTCGGCGTCCGCTTCGAAGTCATTTCAAAAAGCCCCTGGCGTCGTTGCGGTGCCTTGCCGTGCTAGCGCACTGTCTTCGGCACCACGCCTAGCCATGGTCATTTTGAAACGACTTCTTAGCGGCGCATGACCTTTTCCGACGGGGTCAGCGCTTCGATGTAGGCGGGGCGCGAGAAGATGCGCTCGGCGTACTTCATCAGCGGCGCGGCCGTCTTCGACAGTTCGATGCCGTAGTGGTCGAGGCGCCACAGCAGCGGGGCCACGGCCACGTCCAGCATCGAGAACTCGTCGCCCAGCATGTACTTGTTCTTCAGGAACAGCGGCGCCAGCGTCGTCAGGCGGTCGCGGATCTCCGCGCGCGCCTTGTCGTGGCTCTTGTCGTTGCCCTTGGCGCGTTCGCTTTCCAGCACGTGCACGTGGACGAACAACTCCTTCTCGAAGTTGAACAGCATCAGGCGCGCGCGCGCGCGCATCAGCGGGTCGGCCGGCATCAGTTGCGGGTGCGGGAAGCGCTCGTCGATGTACTCGTTGATGATGTTCGATTCGTACAGGATCAGTTCGCGCTCGACCAGGATCGGCACCTGGCCATACGGGTTCATGGTCGAGATGTCTTCCGGCTTGTTGAACAGGTCGACGTCGCGCACCTCGAAGTCCATGCCTTTTTCAAACAGGACCAGACGGCAGCGCTGGGAAAATGGGCAGGTCGTACCCGAATAGAGAACCATCATTTTTATAGTTCCTTAGAAACAAAGAGGGTGAATCCGAAAAAACGGATCACCCTGGATCGCCCGCCAACGCGGGCCACGCAAACACATGCGCCGCCACGTCGCCGCGGCGGCGCACAATCTTATTTGACTTCTTTCCAGTAGGAGGCGTTCAAACGCCATGCCAGCAAGGCGAACAGCGACATGAACATCACCACCGCCACGCCGAGGCGCTTGCGGGTTCCCTGGGCAGGTTCAGCCATCCATTCCATGTAGCCTACCAGATCGGCGACGGCCGTATCATACTCGATCTTGGACATCTTACCCGGCGTGACCTGCTCGAAGCCGGCGAAATGGTGGATTTTCTTGCCCGGTTCATGCGGATCGTCGATCTCTTCCATCTTGGCCGTCTGCACGCCTTGCAGTTCCCACAACACGTGCGGCATGGCCACGTTGGCCAGCACCAGGTTGTTCCAGCCGGTCGGGCGGGTGTCGTCCTTGTAGAACGTGCGCAGGTAGGTGTACAGATAGTCGCCGCCGGTGCCGGCGCCCGACGCCTTGGCGCGGGCGATCACGGACAGGTCGGGCGGCACCACGCCGAACCATGCTTTCGCATCCTTCGGATTCATGGTGGTGGTCATCATGTCGCCCACCTTCTCGCCGGTGAACAGCAGGTTGGCCTTGATCTGGTCTTCCGTCAGGCCCAGGTCCTTCAGGCGGTTGTAGCGCATGGAGGAGGCGTTGTGGCAGTTCAGGCAATAGTTGACGAACAGCTTGGCGCCGTGCTGCAGCGCGGCCATGTTGTTGGAACGGTCGGGTGCCTTGTCCAGCGGATAGCCACCCTCGTTGGCCAGTGCCAGGCCTGGCAGCAGGGCCAGCATGGCGAGCAATTTCTTCGTGAAATTCATGTAATGTCCTTTGTGTGCTGAGCGTGGGTCGGCTTAGTGCGCGTGGAACGTCACACGGTCCGGCACTTTCTTGAAGCTACCCATGGTGCTCCACCACGGCATCAGCAGGAAGAAGCTGAAGTAGAACAGCGTGCACACTTGCGAAATCATGGTCTTGGTTTCCGTTGGCGGCTGGGTACCCAGGTAGCCCAGCGTGATGAACGCCAGGCCGAACAGCAGGTACACGTATTTGTGCCAGTTCGGACGGTAGCGGATCGACTTCACCGGCGAGTGGTCCAGCCATGGCAGGAACGCCAGGATCACGACCGAGCCGCCGAAGAACACCACGCCCCAGAACTTCGCGTCCAGCACCTGCGGCAGCATGCCGATGATGGCCAGCAGGGCGATGCCGGCGATGGCGGCCTTGACCTTGCTTGGCAGGCGCGACTTGAGCCACACGAACGACACATAGGCGGCCGTGGCGAACATCAGCACGTACATGAAGTCGGCCGTGGTGGCGCGCAGCACCGAGTAGAACGGCGTGAAGTACCAGGTCGGGGCGATGTGCAGCGGGGTCTTGAGCGAATCGCCCGGCAGGAAGTTGTTGTACTCCAGGAAGTAGCCGCCCATTTCCGGCGCGAAGAACACCACGGCGCTGAAGATGGTCAGGAACACGGACACGCCGAACAGGTCGTGCACGGTGTAGTACGGGTGCGACGGGATGGAATCGACCGGATGGCCGTCCGGACCCAGGTTTTCCTTCACCTCGATGCCGTCCGGATTGCTCGAACCGATCTCGTGCAGCGCGATCAGGTGGGCGGCAACCAGGCCCAGCAGCACCAGCGGGATCGCGATCACGTGGAACGCGAAGAAGCGGTTCAGGGTGGCGTCGGACACCACGTAGTCGCCGCGGATCCACAGCGACAGGTCGGGGCCGATGAACGGAATGGCGCCGAACAGGTTGACGATCACCTGTGCGCCCCAGTACGACATCTGGCCCCATGGCAGCAGGTAGCCGAAGAACGCCTCGGCCATCAGGCACAGGAAGATGGCGAAACCGAACAGCCAGATCAGTTCGCGTGGCTTGCGGTAGGAACCGTACATCAGGCCGCGCGTCATGTGCAGGTAGACGATGATGAAGAACGACGAGGCGCCGGTCGAGTGCATATAGCGCACCAGCCAGCCCCACGGCACTTCACGCATGATGTATTCGACCGAACCGAAGGCCAGGTTGGCGTCCGGCTTGTAGTGCATGGTCAGGAAGATGCCGGTGACGATCTGCAGCACCAGCACCAGCATGGCCAGCGAACCGAAGATGTACCAGAAGTTGAAGTTTTTCGGGGCGTAGTACTTGCCCCATTGGTCGTTCCACAGCTTGGTCAGCGGGAAGCGGTCGTCGACCCAGCCCAGCGCCTTTTGCGCCACCGGTGCGTCGGCGGGGAATTTGGTTTCTTTGAAAGCCGCCATATTATGCCTCGCCCTTTTCGTCTTTACCGATGACCAGTTTGGTGTCGCTCAGATACATGTGGCGCGGCACTTGCAGGTTGTCCGGCGCCGGTTTGTTCTTGAACACGCGGCCGGCCAGGTCGAAGGTCGAACCGTGGCAAGGGCACAGGAAGCCGCCGGCCCAGTCGTCGGGCAGCGAGGGCTGCGGACCGGGCGCGAATTTGGACGAGGGCGAGCAGCCGAGGTGGGTGCAGATGCCGACCGCCACCAGGAATTCCGGCTTGATCGAGCGCCATTCGTTGCGCGCGTACTCGGGCGTGAATTCGGCCGGATTGCGCTTCGAGTCCGCGTCGGCCACCTTGCCGTCCGTTTGCTTGAGCGAGGCGATCATCTCCGGCGTGCGGCGCAGGATCCACACCGGCTTGCCGCGCCATTCGACCGTCTTCATCTCGCCCGGGTTGAGGGTGGAGATGTCCACTTCCACCGGCGCGCCGGCGGCTTTTGCCCGCTCCGACGGCTGGAATGTACTCACCAAGGCTCCTGCGGTGCCTACACCGACCACACTGCCCGCCGCACACGTGGCGACGAGCAAGCCACGTCGGCCGGAATCGACCTGCTTTTCGTTACTCATACAAACCCCAATCAGTCAAAATGCGAACAAAACTCGAAAGCTTACGATGCGCTAAGATAGCCGCTAATAACCTTAAATTATATGTGAACCGTGTTGCGAGTTAAAGCAAAAACGTTGCCCAGACCGTAAGTGAGATCAAGCCGGAGCCACTCAGGACTTGAATTTCCGCAACCCCGTCCCGAAGTGGGCGCACCCGCCTCGCCAAACTGATGCAAATCAAGCTTATAGCGCAAAAAGCATGCGTTGCGTGCAACTCTATGCGTTGTTTGGCTTCTAAATGAATCAATAGTATGATCGAGTGGCAACTTTGTTCAAAATTGACCACATAGCGAGGATAAGAAGATGGCAATGATGCAGGAATTTAAAGAATTCGCCATGAAGGGCAACGTGGTCGATCTGGCCGTCGGCGTGATCATCGGCGGCGCGTTCGGCAAGATCGTCGACTCCCTGGTGCAAGATATCATCATGCCGCCCATCAGCAAGCTGTTCGGCGGCCTCGACTTCGCCAACTATTACCTGCCGCTCAATGGGCAGGACCCGGCGCTGAGCCTGGTGGAGGCGAAAAAGCTCGGGGCTGTCTTCGCGTACGGTAACTTCGCCACCATCCTGTTAAACTTCGTCATACTGGCGTTCGTGATCTTCCAGATGGTACGCCTGATGAACAAGGCGCGCCACCTGGCCGAACCGGTCAAGCCGGCCGAGCCGGAAGCGGCGCCGCCCACGCCGGAAGACGTGGTGCTGCTGCGCGAGATCCGCGACGCCCTGAAGAACCGCTAGACCCCGGCCATGCCCGCGCGCACCAGCGCGGCGTGCCCACCTGATAGAAACGCTATGCGACGACTGTGGTTATTGTTTGCGCAAACGGTGACCATCGTACTGGCACTGTATTTTGTCTATACGGCCCTGGGCAACGGGGCCGTGGGCGGGCGGGCGCCCGCGTCCGCCGGTCCGGCGCCGGCATTGGCGTTGCCGGCGTCGTCGGCGCACAGCTCGGGCAGCTACCGCCTGGCGGCCGCGCGCGCCATGCCGGCCGTCGTCAACATCCTCACCAGCAAGGCGCCGCGGCGCGGCAAGCATTTGCTGCGCGACCCGTTCTTCAAGAAATTCTTCGGCGACCGCGACGGCGAGCCCGACGATGAGGAATCGAGCCTCGGCTCGGGCGTCATCGTCAGCCCGGAAGGCTACATCCTGACCAACAACCACGTGGTGGAGGCGGCCGACGAGATCGAAGTGGTGCTGGCCGATGGCCGCAAGTCGGCCGCCAAGGTGGTGGGCACGGATCCGGAAACGGACCTGGCCGTCATCAAGATCGGCCTCGACAAGCTGCCCGTGATCGTGCTGGGCCAGCCCGAGCAAGCCCAGGTCGGCGACGTGGTGCTGGCCATCGGCAACCCGTTCGGCGTGGGCCAGACCGTCACCATGGGCATCATTTCCGCGCTGGGCCGCAACAACCTGCACATCAACCACTTCGAGAACTTCATCCAGACCGACGCCGCCATCAACTTCGGCAACTCGGGCGGCGCGCTGATCGACACCAACGGCAACCTGCTCGGCATCAACTCGGCGATCTACTCGCAGACCGGCGGCTCGGTCGGCATCGGCTTCGCCATCCCCGTCTCCACCGCCCGCTCCGTGATGGAGGCGATCAT
This sequence comes from Rugamonas sp. GW822-FHT03B10, assembly GCF_058801745.1. Classification (NCBI taxonomy): domain Bacteria; kingdom Pseudomonadati; phylum Pseudomonadota; class Betaproteobacteria; order Burkholderiales; family Oxalobacteraceae; genus Rugamonas; species Rugamonas sp. GW822-FHT03B10. Next base: position 277,436 of record NZ_JBXANP010000001.1, read on the forward strand.
CAAGTCCGGCCACGTGGTGCGCGGCTGGATCGGGGTGGAGACCCAGGAGATCACGCCCGAGCTGGCGGAAAGCTTCGGCCTGAGCCGGCAGAGCGGCGCCATCATCGCCGGCGTGGTGCGCAACGGCCCGGCCGACAAGGGCGGCATGAAGCCGGGCGACATCCTGCTGTCGGTGGAAGGCCGGCCGGTGGCCGACACCAATGAAGTGCTGAACCTGATCGCCCAGCTCACGCCGGGCGGCAACGCCAAAATGACGGTGCTGCGCAAGAGCCGCGAAACCACGCTCGACATCGTCGTGGGCAAGCGGCCGGCCGGCGTCAAATAACCTCACCGGAACCTGCATGCACCTGCGCGACCTGACCCATTACCTCAACGAGCTGGAACAGAACAACAACCGTCCCTGGTTCATCATGAACAAGCCGCGCTACGACATCCTGCGCGAGGAGTTCCTGCAGGTGGTGACGGAGCTGATCGCCGCGCTGGGCAAGTTCGATCCGGCCGTCAAGTTCTGCAATCCCAAGAAGGCCATGTTCCGCATCAACCGCGACGTGCGCTTCGCCCACGACAAGAGCCCGTACAAGACCCGGTTCTCGGCCGCCATCGCGCCCAACGACATGCGCCGGCCCAGCAAGGCGGGCGGCCCGACCTATTATTTCCAGATGGATGGCAACGGCAAACTGTTGTTCGGCGCCGGCGAGTACATGCCGCCGCCGGGCCGGCTGCGCGCCCTGCGCCAGCTGATGGTCGACGACGCGGCCGGCTTCACCAAGGTGCTCAAGAACAAGCGCCTGCGCGCCACCTTCGGCGACATCCAGAACGAGGGCAAGCTGATGCGTCCGCCCAAGGGTTTCGATCCCGAGGCCGAGCACATCGAATACATCAAGCTGAAAAGTTTCTTCGTGTGGACGGAGATCGACTTGCCGATCAACCGGCCAGAGCAACTGGTGCCCACCATCGCCGGCGGCATGCACGATGCGTTCGCGCTGGTGACCTGGATGCGGCAGGCGAAAGAGGAAGAAGCGGCCGAATAAGGCCGCCAGGGCGACTTAGTTGCCGCTGTCCGGCGCGATCTTCTCGTCGCGCGGGTCGCGCGCCAGCAGGCGCGCCACCATGGCCTTGGGCGGCACACCGTCGAACAGCACGCCGGCCACGGCGTTGGTGATGGGCATGTCCACGCCCAGCTTGGCGGCCAGGTCGCGCACGGCCTTGGCGCACGGCACGCCCTCGGCCACGTGGCCCAGTTCCTGCACGATCACGTCCAGCGGCTTGTCCTGGGCCAGGCCCAGCCCCACGCGCCGGTTGCGCGACAGGTCGCCGGTGCAGGTCAGGATCAGGTCGCCCATGCCGGTCAGCCCCATGAACGTTTCCACCTGGCCGCCGAGGCGGGTGCCGAGCCGCGTGATTTCGGCCAGGCCGCGCGTGATCAGCGCGGCGCGCGCGTTCAGGCCCAGGCCCAGGCCGTCGGCCACGCCGGTGGCGATGGCCAGGATGTTCTTGACGGCGCCGCCCACTTCCACCCCCACCAGGTCGGTGCTGGCGTACACGCGGATATTGCCGCCGTGGACGGCCGAGACGACGGCCTCGCGCAACGGCGCCGAGTCGGAGGCGATGGTCAGCGCGCAGGGCAGGCCGCGCGCCACTTCCTGCGCGAACGAGGGGCCGGACAGGGCGCCGGCCGGCACGCTGTCGCCGAGCACCTGGCGCACGATCTGGTGCGGCAGCAAGCCGGTGCCGTATTCGAAGCCCTTGCACAGCCACACGAGCTTGCCGATGGCGCGGCTTTTCAGTTGCTCCAGCAGCGGGCGCAGGCCGGCCACCGGGCAGGCCGCGATCAGCAAGCCGTCCGGGCCGGCCGCGTGGGCCACGGCCGCGTCGAAATCGGGCTCGACGGTCAGGCCGGCCGGGAACGGGAAGCCGGGCAGGTAGTGCTGGTTCTCGCCGGCCGCCGCCATGGCCTGCATGGCGGCCGTGTCGCGGCCCCACAGGCGCACGGCGTGGCGCTGCGCGAGGGCGATGGCCACGGCCGTGCCCCAGGCGCCAGCGCCCAGCACGGTGATGTTGCGCGCGACGGCGGTCTTATTGCTTGATTGGTCTTGCATGGCGCCTCGGGCAGCGTTGTATGGGCGGCACCGGGCCGCCCGGGCCTCACAGGCCCCAGATGTCGGTATTCTTGATGTAGCCGGTCAGGCCGTCGCGGTGCCGCACCTTGACCCAGCCGCCGGCGGCCGGTTCCAGCAGTTCCAGCAACACGCCCTTGTCGGCGGTGAACACGGGGGCGCCATTGTCGTCGGCCGTGGCGCGGATCTTGACGTTGGCGCTGCGCACGATCACGTTGCGCTTGGCGCTCAGGCCCTTGGCCTCCGTCCACGCCAGTTCGCCGCTCAGGTCGCGCACCTTGACCCATTCGCCATAGGTCAGCACCACTTCCAGCGGCGTGCCGCGTGGAACGATGAACAGCTTGCCGCCCTTGGTGGAGGGGGCATCGTACAAAATGGCCGGGGCCGCGCCCACCGTCTTGAAGTCGAACGCCTGGCTGGTGGCCGCGGCCAGCATCAGCAGGGCGCCTGCGATCCAACGGGGTAATGTCATTGCTTGCCTTAATGGTAACAGACCGGCGGGCGCGTGTGACGCGGCGCGCCGGTCTGGCTTGCTGTGCTGCTTAGAAGTCATCTCAAAAAGCCCATGGCGTCGTTGTGGCTCCTTGCCGTGCGGGCGCACGGTCTTCGTCGCCACGCCTCGCCACGGTCGTTTTGAAACGCCTTCTTAGTTTGCTGGGGTGGCGTCGCCGTTGGCCTTGGCGGCCGCTTCGGCCATCGCCGCCATGCGCTGCTGGTAGAACACTTCGAAGTTGATCTCCGCCAGGTGCACGGGCGGGAAGCCGGCACGGGTGATCACGTCGGCGATGTTGGCGCGCAGGTAAGGGTAGACGATGTTCGGGCAACCGATGCCCAGCAGCGGATCGAGCTGCTCGGCGGGGATGTTGCGTGCCTCGAAGATGCCGCCTTGCTTGCCTTCGACCAGGAACGCCACTTTGTCCTTGATCTTGGCGGTCACGGTGATGGTCACGGTCGACTCGAAGATGCCGTCGGCCAGGGGCTCGGCGCCCACGTCCAGTGCCACTTCGATGGTCGGCGCTTCCTGTTCCAGGAAGATGGCTGGGGAATTCGGTTGCTCCAGCGACATGTCCTTCAGGTAGACGCGTTGGATTTGGAATACTGGTTGCAGGTTTTCTTCAGACATGGAACGCTTTCGTTATAGTGGACACGAGCGGCGGTCGCCGCCCCATATAGGTTTGTTTGCGAGGTCTTCTGGAAGGCTCAAATCAAACGCGAGGGCAATTGTATCAAAACCAATTCAAAATCCGACGATTTCCACCCTCACGTTGTATTTGGGGTGTTTTAACCTTTTAACAAGGGGTCCAGGCCGCCCGCCTGGTCGAGCGCGTACAGGTCGTCGAAGCCGCCCACGTGGGTGTCGCCGATGTAAATCTGGGGCACCGTGCGGCGGCCCGTGCGTTCCATCATTAGCACGCGCTGGGCCGGATCGAGGTCGACGCGGATCTTGTTGATGTCGGTCACGCCCTTCGCTTCCAGCAGGCGCTCGGCGCGCACGCAGTAGGGGCAGACGGCGGTGCTATACAGGGTTACGGGTGCGCTCATGCGGCTTCCTTCCATTATTTCGACAGCGGCAGGCCGGCGGTTTTCCACGCGGCAACACCACCATCCAGATTGACGACATCGGCGAAGCCGGCCTTCTGCAACAGGCCGGCGGCCGAGGCGGCGCGCGCGCCGCTCTGGCACACCACGATCACGCTCTTGCTTTTCGCGCCATCGAGTTCGCCCACGCGCTTGGCCAGGTCGGCCAGCGGGATGTTCTTGGCGTTAGGCAAGTGTCCGGTGGCGAACTCGGTGGCGTCGCGTACATCCACAATGGTGGCTTTGCCGCGGTTTATCAACTGGGTCACTTCCAGCGCGGAGGCGCGCTTGCCGCGTTGGGTCAGGGCCGGCCACAGCAGGGCGCCGCCCGAAACGAGCACGATGGCGATGATGAAAATATTATCAATGAAGAATTTCACGGTGGTCCAATGGTTGAAGTTGATGCGCGCATTATAAAATAGAAGGCTGGAAGAGTTCTGTTAGCCGCGTCTTTCTGTCCGTTCACTCCTTTTTGAAGATAGTCCTATGTACAAAATCGTATTCATGCGCCATGGCGAATCCACCTGGAACCTGTCGAACCGCTTCACCGGCTGGACCGACGTCGACCTGACGGAAAAGGGCATCGCCGAAGCGACGGCGGCCGGCGCCGTCCTGAAGGAAGCCGGTTTCACCTTCGACCTGGCCTACACCTCGGTGCTCAAGCGCGCCATCCGCACCCTGTGGCTGACGCTGGACGCGATGGATATGATGTACTTGCCGATCAAGCATGACTGGCGCCTCAACGAGCGCCACTACGGCGCGCTGCAGGGCCTGGACAAGGCGGAAACGGCCGCCAAGTACGGCGACGACCAGGTGCTGGTGTGGCGCCGCAGCTACGACACCCCGCCGCCGCCGCTGGCCGAGAACGACGACCGCACCTCGTTCAACGACCCGCGCTACGCCGGCCTGCCCAAGTCGTCGATCCCGCTGACAGAATGCCTGAAGGACACCGTGGCGCGCGTGATGCCGGCCTGGGACGAGGAGATCGCGCCCGCCATCCGCGCCGGCAAGCAGATCCTGATCTCGGCCCACGGCAACAGCCTGCGCGCCCTGATCAAGATGCTCGACGGCATCAGCGACGAGGACATCGTCGGCCTGAACATCCCCAACGGCCAGCCGCTGGTGTACGAGCTGGACGCCGACCTCAAGCCGATCCGCCACTACTACCTGGGCGACGCGGCCGCCATCGCGGCGGCGCAGGCGGCCGTGGCCAACCAAGGGAAGGCCAAGTAATTTGCCGCTGCCTCAAGTCCCCCGCGGCCGTGGCCGCGGCGTAGCCGTGCTGTTGTGCGCCTTGCTGTCCCTGGCCCTGGCCGGCGGCGCGGCGCACGCGCGCACCACGGAACGCGCCAAGCAGAAAGCGGCGGCCGAGGCCGAGCGCGCCGGCTTGCAGCAAAAGCTCAGCGCCCTCAAGCGCGACATCAGCAAGACCGAGTCGGCCAAGGACGACGCGGCCGACACGCTGGCCGAGTCCGAGCAGGCGATCTCCGACGCCAACCGCACGCTGCGCGACCTGACGGCCGAGCAGGCCGCCACCAACGACAAGCTGGCCCGCCTGTCGGTCGAGCACGACCGGCTGGTGGTGACGGTCGAGCAGCAAAAGCAGCAACTGGCGCGCCTGCTGCGCCAGCAGTACGTGGCGGGCAACGAGGACCGCATCAAGTTATTGTTGTCAGGTGACAACCCCAACCGCATCAACCGCGACCTGCAGATGCTGGCCTATGTGTCGCAGGCGCAGGCCCGTCTGCTCGAGGCCTTGCGGGCCAATCTGAAGGCCGTGGAAGCCAACCAGGCCGAGGCGCAGAACGCCAAGGACGAGCTGGCCGAGATCGCGGAAGAAGAATTGCAGCAAAAAGCCTTGCTCGAGCAGGAGAAGGGCCGCCGCGCGGCCTTGCTGGCCACGCTGTCCAAGCGGCTGGTGGCCCAGCGCAAGGAAGCGGGCAACGTCGAGCGCGACGAGCAGCGCATGGCCGGCCTGGTCGACAAGCTGTCGCGCCTGATCAAGGAACAGGCCGAGGCCGCCGCCGCCGAGCAGCGCCGCCAGCAGGAACTGGCCGCCGCCCGCGCCGCCAAGGCCAAGGCCGACGCGCAGGCGAAGGCCCAGGCGCTGGCCCAGGCCCGCGCGGCCGAGGCCGCGGCGCGCGCCGAACGCGAGCGTCTGGCCAGGGCCGGCAAGACCGGCGCGGCCGTCAAGCCAGCGCCGGCGCCCGCCAAGCCGCCCGTGAAGCTGGAACCGATCGACGCGGACGAACCCAAGGTCGCCCAGCAGGCGAAGCCGGAACCGAAGGACGAGCCAGCCGCCAAGCCGGCCGACATCGCCCTGGCCCCGGCCGCGCCGGCCGGCGCGTTCGAGGCCCTGAAGGGCCGGCTGCGCGCGCCCGTGGCCGGCAAGCTGGCCGCCCGGTTCGGCGCCAAGCGCGGCGACGGCCCGAGCTGGAAGGGCGTGTTCATCCGCGCCACCGAAGGGGCCGACATCCACGCCATCGCCGCCGGCCGCGTGGTGTTCGCGGAATGGCTGCGCGGCTTCGGCAACCTCATCATCGTCGACCACGGCGGCCAGTACATGAGCATCTATGGCAATAACCAGTCGCTGCTCAAACGGGCCGGCGACATCGTCAAGGCCGGCGACGCCATCGCCAGCGCCGGAAACAGCGGCGGTAACGAAGAATCAGGTTTATACTTCGAGCTTCGCCACCAGGGCCGTCCGTTCGATCCGGCCGGTTGGGTCAGGTTCTAGCGTTTTCCGCCGTTTTAGTCCGCCGTTTTAGGCCGCAGAGGTTTCATGGGCAACAAAGTCAAGAGTTTCGGCCTGATCGGCCTGGGCATGGTGGCCGGCATCGCGGCCTCCCTGCAGTTTTCCGCCATCGCCCAAAAGGCCGGCGTGTCGCCCCTGCCGCTGGAAGAGCTGCGCCAGTTGTCGGATGTGTTCAGCCTGATCAAGTCCGACTACGTGGAAAGCGTGGACGACAAGAAGCTGCTGACGGAAGCCATCTCCGGCATGGTGTCGTCGCTCGACCCCCATTCCGTCTACCTGGACAAGAAGGCGTTCAAGGAGATGCGCGAGACGGTGGCCGGCAAGTTCGTCGGCATCGGCATCGAAGTGGGCATGGAGGATGGCTACATCAAGGTGGTGTCGCCGATCGAGGACACGCCCGCGTTCAAGGCCGGCATCAAGGCCGGCGACCTGATCACCCGCATCGACGGCAACCCGATCAAGGGCCTCACGCTGGAGGAGGCCGTCAAGAAGATGCGCGGCGAGCCCCATTCCAAGGTGGTGCTCAACATCACCCGCAAGGACCTCGACAAGCCGCTCACGCTGACCATCGTGCGCGAGGAGATCCGCGTCCAGAGCGTCAAGGCCAAGCTGATCGAACCCGGTTACGCGTGGGTGCGCATCTCGCAGTTCCAGGAACCGACCGTGGAGGACATGGCGAAGAAGATCAGCGCCCTGTACGCCCAGGAGCCGCACATCAAGGGCATGGTGCTCGACCTGCGCAACGATCCGGGCGGCGTGGTGCCGGGCGCGATCGGCGTGTCGGCCGCCTTCCTGCCCAAGGACGCGGTGATCGTGTCCACCAACGGCCAGCTGCTCGAATCGAAACAGACCTTCTACGGCCGCCGCGAGTTCTACGCCGGCCGCAACGGCGGCGATCCGCTGGCCAAGCTGCCGGCCGCGCTCAAGGATGTGCCGCTGGTGGTGCTGGTCAACGGCGGCTCGGCCTCGGCCTCCGAGATCGTGGCCGGCGCGCTGCAGGACTACAAGCGCGCCATCATCATGGGCTCGCAGACCTTCGGCAAGGGCTCGGTGCAGACGCTGCGCCAGCTGACGGCCGACACGGCCGTCAAACTGACCACGGCGCGCTACTACACGCCGCATAACCGTTCGATCCAGGCCAAGGGCATCGTGCCCGACCTGCTGGTGGACGAGACGGCCGACGGCGACGGCTTGAACGGCTTGCGCGTGCGCGAGGCCGACCTGCAGAAGCACCTGGGCAGCGACGATGGCCAGGATGGCGCGCAAGGCGCCGTGGCCCGCGCCGACAAGCGCGACGAGCTGGAGGAGGAACAGCGTCTGCTGGCCGCGGCCCGTAAGCAAAAGCCGTTCGAATACGGCTCCAAGGACGACTTCCAGCTGGCGCAGGCGCTCAACCACTTCAAGGGCTTGCCCGTCAAGCTGGCCAAGGCCGAAGGCGCGGCCGTGGCCGACGTGAAGGCGGATGCCAAGCCGGCCACCAAGTCCGACGTGGACGCGATCCCGGCCGTCAAGACCGACGCCAAGGCGGATGCCAAAGCCGACGCAAAGGCCGACGCCAAGGCCGACGCCAAGGCCGACGCCAAGGCGGACGCCAAACCCGACACCAAGCCGACTCCGACCAAAAAATAAGCGGCCGGCGCGCGAGTGCCGGTCCAGTCCCACTACCGATGAACGACTCGCAACTGCTGCGCTACTCGCGCCACATCCTCCTCGACGAAATCGGCATTGAAGGCCAGACCGCGCTGTTGCAGTCGCACGCGCTGGTGATCGGCGCCGGCGGCCTCGGTTCGCCGGCCGCGATGTACCTGGCCTCGGCCGGCGTGGGCAAGCTGACCCTGGTCGACAACGACACGGTGGACCTGACCAACCTGCAGCGCCAGATCGCCCACACGACGGCGCGCGTGGGCCAGCCCAAGGCCGCCTCCGCGCGCCTGACGCTGGAGCAGATCAATCCAGAGATCGTTATCGAGGCGCTGGTCGAACGGGTGGACGACGCCCGCCTGGCCGAACTGGTGGCGGCGGCCGACGTGGTGCTCGACTGTACCGACAACTTCGCCACCCGCCACGCCATCAACCGCGCCTGCGTGGCCCACGACAAGCCGCTGGTGTCGGGCGCCGTGATCCGCTTCGACGGCCAGGTCAGCGTGTTCGACCCGCGCGGCGGCGACCAGCCGTGCTACTCCTGCCTGTTCCCGCAGGACCAGCAGTTCGAGGACGTGGCCTGCTCCACCATGGGCGTGTTCGCGCCGCTGGTGGGCGTGGTGGGCGCCATGCAGGCGGCCGAGGCGCTCAAACTGATTATGGGCATCGGCCAGTCGCTGGCCGGCCGGCTGCTGCTGCTCGACGGCCTGCACATGGAGTGGACCAGCATCGCCGTTGCCCGCAACGGCGACTGTCCCGTGTGCGCCGGACACCACCCGCCGGCCGCATAGTCTCAAAAAATTCAATGCAAGACGACGTTCCATCCTTTCCCTAAAAAACGGAGATCCCCACGATGCTGAACCGCCTTTCCCTGTTGTCCCTGGCCCTGGCCGCCGCGTTCGGCGCGTCCGCCCATGCCGCCAGCACCACGCAATACCTGATCATCGCCGAGAACGGCAAGCAGATCGGCCAGCAGGTGGTGCGGCACGAAGACGATGGCCTGACCAAGGTGAGTTTCAGCTACAAGGACAATGGCCGCGGCCCGGAACTGGAGGAGCAGTTCCGCCTCGGCGCGGACGGCACCATGACCGAATACACGGTCAAGGGCAGTTCCACCTTCGGCAACGCCGTCAATGAACATTTCGTGCGCCACGGCGACCGCGCCGAATGGAAGTCCAGCTCCGAGCAGGGCAGCAAGACCGTCAGCGGCCCGGCCGCCTACCTGCCGTTGAACAGTTCCTTCGAGGTGGTCTCGGCCGGCATCGGCGCGCTGGCCGCCACGGCCGACGGCAAGCTGCCGCTGCTGCCGTCGGGCACCCTGAGCCAGCGCGTGATCGACACGGTGGAAGTGACGGGCGACGACGCGGCCCACCCGCAAACCCAGACCGTGCAGCTGCTGGCGCAAACCGGCGTCGGCCTGTCGCCGTCGTTCTACTGGGCCACCACCGGCGCCAAGCCGCGCCTGTTCGGGGTCGTCATTCCCGGTTTCGCCACCATGCTGGAGCAGGGCTGGCAGCACAATGGCGCGGCGCTGGCCGTGCGCCAGAAGGCGGCCGAGAGCAAGATGCTGGCCGACGTGGCGGCCCAGCTGCAACACCCGCTCACCGGCCTGACCGTGGTGCGCAACGCGCGCGTGTTCGACAGCGAGAAGGCCACCGTGGGCGCGCCGTCCGACGTGTACGTGCTGCGCGGCCGCGTCACGGCCGTGCTGCCGGCGGGCGCGCCCGTGCGCGGCGCCGTCAACCAGATCGACGCGGCCGGCCGCATCATGCTGCCCGGCCTGTTCGACATGCACGGTCACGTGGACCGCTGGTCCGGCGCCCTGAACCTGGCGGCCGGCGTGACCAGCGTGCGCGACATGGGCAACGACAACGCCCAGTTGCAGCAGATGCTCGATGAGACCATCGCCGGCAAGCTGCTGGCGCCGCAGGTGGTGCCGGCCGGTTTCCTGGAAGGCGAGAGCCCGTATTCGGCCAACGGCGGCTTCGTCATCAAGGATCTGGCGCAGGCCAAGAACGCGATCGACTGGTACGCCGAACATGGCTACCCGCAGCTGAAAATCTACAACTCGTTCCCGAAAGAGATCCTCAAGGAGACGGTGGCCTATGCCCACAGCCGTGGCATGCGCGTGTCCGGCCACATCCCGGCCGGGCTGCGCGCGCAGCAGGCGCTGGACGCCGGCTACGACGAAATCCAGCACATCAACCAGGTGCTGCTGAACTTCCTCGTCACGCCGACCACGGAAACGCGCACGCTGGAGCGCTTCACGCTGCCGGCGGAAAAAGTGGCGGGCCTGGACTTCAATTCCAAGCCGGTCAGGGATTACGTGGCCGAGCTGGCGAAAAAGCAGATCTCGATCGACCCCACCATGTCGGCCTTCGCCTTCTTCAAGCAGCGCGACGGCGACATGAGCGAGCCGTTCGGCCCCATCGCCGACCACATGCCGCCCGACGTCAAGCGCGGCTTCTCGGTCGGCACCATGAAGATCGCGGACGACGCCACCTACCGGCGTTATCGGAAATCGTACGACAAGATGGTGCAGTTCGTCGGCATCCTGTACCGCGCCGGCGTGCCCATCGTGGCCGGCACCGACGATCTGGCCGGCTTCACGCTGCAATCGGAACTGCAATTGCTGGTCAAGGCCGGCCTCACGCCGGCCCAGGCGCTGCAGGTGGCCACCCGCAACGGCGCGCGCTACACGCGCACCAGCAATGAGCGCGGCAGCGTCACGCCGGGCAAGCTGGCCGACCTGGTGCTGGTGGACGGCGACCCCACCAAGGACATCGCCGACGTGCGCAAGGTGGCCGCCGTCATCACGCGCGGCTACCTGATCTACCCGCGCGAGATCGACGCGGCGCTGGGCATTACGCCGTTCGTCGAGCAGCAGCCGGCGGTGCAGGCGCTGGCGCCGGTGTCGACCAACCACGCCTCGGCCGGCGGCAACGACGGCGCCCGCGCCCGCATCGAAGCGCTGGCCCGCCAGCGCGACTAACGCCGGGAGCGTGGCATGCGATTAACCCCGCTTTAAGCGTGGCCCGGGCATAATCGTCGGCGCGGTTTTGCTGGCCGCGCCGGTTCGGCCTTATACTCAGCACTCTTTTCAAATATTTAACCTACTTTTGCCGGTCCAATGAAAAAACAGTCCATCCCCCGCCGCGCCGCGCGCGGTTTTACGCTGATCGAAATCATGGTGGTGGTGGTCATCATGGGTGTGCTGGCCGCGCTGGTCGTGCCCAAGCTGCTCAGCCGCACGGGCGAGTCGAAGATCGCGGCGGCCAAGGTCGATATCGCCACCGTGATGCAGGCGCTCAAGCTGTACAAGCTCGATAACCAGCGCTATCCGACCACCGAGCAGGGCTTGCAGGCGCTGCTGAGCAAGCCCACCACGGGCCCGGCCGCCAATGGCTGGAAGTCCGGCGGCTACCTGGAGAAGATGCCGAAAGACCCGTGGGGCAATCCCTACCAGTACCTGTCGCCCGGCATCAAGGGCGAGATCGACGTGTTCTCGCTGGGCGCCGACGGCCAGCCGGGCGGCACCGGCGATGATGCCGACATCGGCTCCTGGGACAATTAAGGCGGGAGCCAGCTGTCATGCGCGCCGTGTCGCGCGGGTTCACCCTGATCGAACTACTGGTGGTGATGGTCATCCTGGGCATCACGCTGGGGCTGGTGTCGCTCAACGCCATGCCGAGTCGCCAGCAGGGCATGCAGCAGGAAGCCCAGCGCATCGCTCTGCTGCTGCAGCTGGCGCGGGACGAGGCCATCGTGCGTAACCGCCTGATCGCGTTCGAGGCGGAGTCGGACCGCTACCGCTTCCTGGTCCGCAACGAGCAGCGCTGGCAGACCGTCACCGGCGACGATCTGCTGCGCGAGCGCGAATTCAAGCATGCCCCCATCACGTTGTTGCTGGATCCGCCGTCCACCACGCCCGGGCCCAGCCTGCGCATCACGTTCGGCCGCGAGCCGGTCGACAAGCCGTTCGTGCTGACCCTGGCCAGCGACAGCGGCACGGTCGCCATCCGCGCCGACGGCATCGGCCATTTCACGGTCGACTGAACCATGGGCCGCATCCCGTCATCCTCCGTCCGCCGCCAGCGCGGCTTCACGCTGCTGGAAGTGCTGGTGGCGCTGGTCATCGTCGGCACGGCGCTCGGTGCCTCGCTGCGCGCCGTGGGCAGCCTGACCCAGAACAGCAACGGCCTGCGCAGCGCCATGATGGCCACCTGGTCGGCCGAGAACCGGCTGGTGCAGATCCGCCTGGCCCGCACCTTCCCGCCCGTGGGCAAGCAGAGCTTCGACTGTCCGCAGGGCGACCTGCAGCTGGTGTGCCAGGAGGAGGTGATCGCCAGCCCCAATCCGCGCCTGCGCCGGGTCGAGGTGAGCGTGGTGGACCAGAACAATCCCGAGCGCCGCATCATCAAGCTGGTGCAACTGGTGCTGAACCAATGACGACGCGGCGTCATCGTCCGCGCATGCGCGGCTTCACCCTGATCGAACTGCTGGTGGCCATTTCCATCCTGGCCATCGTGGCCGTGCTGGGCTGGCGCGGGCTAGATGGCATCATCCGTTCGCGCCAGGCGTTGACGGCGCAGATGGAGCAGACCCGCGGCATGCAGCTGGCGTTCGCGCAGATGCAGAGCGATTGCGAAAACCTGGCGCCCACCGCGCTGCTGCATGGCCGCGCCAACCTGCTGGCCGAGACGGACCGTTTGACGCTGGTGCGCACGGTGCTGACGGAGAATGAGCCATCGCGCCTGCTGGTGGTGTCCTACCGCGTGCGCGACGGGGTGCTGCTGCGGCGCGAATCGGCGGCCACCCGCGACTTGGCGCAGCTCGACATGCTGTGGCAGGGCGCGCGCAGCGACACCGATCCGGCGCCGGCCGTCACCCTGCAATCGGGCCTGACCGGGATGACCATGCGGTTGTGGCAGAACGGTAGCTGGCGCGCGGCGGCCAGCGTCTCGCTGCCGGCTGCGGGCCCGCAGCAGGTCACGGTCACCTCCGGCCAAGGTGGACAAGGCGGTCAAGGCGGTCAAGGCGGCGCGCCGGGCGGTGGGGGAGGGGCGAATCCGCCCACCGCCACGCAGGTGACGGCGCCGCTGTCCAACAACGCGCCGACGGGGTTGGAAGTGTCGTTGCAGATGCCGGGGCTGCCGACGGCGCTGGTCAAGATCTTCCTGCTGGGGGCCGTATGATGGCGCGCCGCCCGCGTCCCTTGCTGCGCCAGGGCGGCGTGGCCGTCGTCACGGCGCTGCTGCTGACCACGTTGGCCGTGACCATCGTGGCCAGCCTGTTCTGGCAGCAGCAGGTGCAGGTGCGCTCGATGGAGAACCAGCGGCTGCAACTGCAAACGCGCTGGATCCTGCGCGGCGCGCTGGACTGGGCGCGTCTGATCCTGCGCGAGGATGGCCGGACCGGCGGCGGCAAGGTCACGACGTTGGACGGCGTGTGGGCCACGCCGCTGGCAGAAACCCGGCTGGACCAGTACGTGGAACGGGAGCGGGTGGAGGGTGAGAACTTCAACGCTACTTTGTCAGGCCGGATGACGGATGCCCAGTCGCGTTACAATCTCGCCAATCTTGCGGAGGCCCGGGTGCCGTTGGCGGAGCAGGTGGCCGTGTTCCAGCGCTTGTTGACGGTGTTGCAGCTCGATGGCTCGCTGGCGCAGGCCGTGGCCGACGCGGTGGCGCGCGCGCAGCAGCCCGCGCCCCAGGGGCAGGCCGCGTCGAACGCGCTGCCGGTGCAGGCTGGCGTCGAGCCGATGGAGATGATGCGGGTCGAGGACTTGCTGGCGGTGGCCGGTTTCACGCCGCAGGCGATCGAACGGCTGCGCGATTTCGTGATCGTGCTGCCCACGCGGACGGCCATCAACGTCAACACGGCGCCGGTGGAACTGCTGGCGGCGCTGCCCGAGAATTTTTCGATGGCCGAGGCGGCGGCCCTGGCCTACCACCGCAAGCAGGCATCCTTCAACTACGTGAAAGATTACAAGGATCAGTTGTACGGCAAGCAGGTGAGTGGCAAAGTGGCCATCGACGTCAGGAGCGATTACTTCCTGGTGTTGAGCCAGGTGCGGCTGGATCGCGCCAACCTGGACGCGCAGGCGCTGATACAGCGCGAGAACGGTGTGAATTTCAAGACAGACCTGGTCTGGATACGGCAAAACTGAGATGGCGAAACACGAAAGCGAGCTCCTTTGACTACCCTATTTATCCGCTATCCGGCCAAGGCCAGCATCGACAGCGGCGCGGCGCAGGCCTGCCCGTTCGCGCTGGTGGGCGACGGCGGCAATGTGCTGCAGCAGGGCGCATCGCCGCTGGGCAGCCTGGCCGACATGGTGGCGTCCGCGCGGCGCGTGACGCTGCTGCTGGCCGCGCCCGACGTGACGCTGCTGCGCGTGAGCGTGCCGCCGCTGTCGCCGGCGCGCCTGAAGGCGGCCCTGCCGGCGCTGGTGGAAGAACACATCCTCGGCGATCCGGCCGACTGCGTGCTGGCCGTGGGCCCGGCGCCGGACGGCGGCGCCGAACGCACGGTGGCCGTGGCGCAGCGCGCCTGGCTGGAAGTGCTGGTCAAAGCCTTGCAGGCGCAGGGCGCGCACAGCATTGCGCTGCTGCCGGCCCAACTGTGCCTGCCGCTGCAGCCGGGCGCCGTGTCGGCCGCGCTCAGCACCAATGATGGTGGTTGTGAACTGACGCTGCGCCAGTCGCAGACGGATGGCCTGGGCCTGGCCCTGCCGGCCCAGCCGGAAGCTGTGCTGCAAACGCTGCGCGCGCTGGCCGGCGATTCGCCCGTCACGCTGTACCTGCCGCCCGTGGAGCTGCGCCGCTACGAGACGCTGGCCGCCGCGCAGCCGGCCGGGCAGCCCGCCATCACGCTGCAGGAGGACCAGTGGCCGCACTGGATCGCCGCCGCGCGCACGGCCGCGCCCGACCTGGCCGCCGCCGTGGGCGCCAGCGGCCTGTCGGCGCGCCAGTGGCAGCGCTGGCGCTGGCCGCTGCGGCTGGCCGTGCTGGCGCTGGCCGTCAACGTGGCGGGCATGAACATCGAATGGCTGCGCCTGAAGCGCGAGGCCGGCCAGTTGCACCTGTCGATCCAGCAGATCTTCAAGTCGGCCTATCCGAACGAGTCGATGCTCGACCCGGTCGCCCAGATGCGCCAGCACATCGCGGCCGCCAGCGCCGACAATGGCGCGCTGGCCGGCGATGAATTCGGCGCCCTGGCCGCCGCCTTCGGCGAAGCGCTGGCCAGCCTGCCGGACAAGAACATCGTGGCCACGCTCGAATACCGCGAGCGCGCGCTGCAGGTGAAAGTCAAACCCAACATGGTCGATGCCGCCGCCATGGGCCAGATCCGCGCGGCGCTGGCCGCGCGCAAGCTCGATCTGTCGGAAGCGGCGCCCGGCGTATGGAAGATCCGCGTCGGCACCGGGAGCAAAGCATGAGCACATTGAAAGCGTCGCTGGCCCAGTACCGCGCCGGCGCGGAGCAATTCTGGCAGGCGCGCACGGAACAGGAGCGCAAGTTCCTCACCGTGGGCGGGGCCGTGGTGGGCGTGGCGCTGGCCTACGCGGTGTTGCTGGCGCCGGCCATGGAAGGGCGAGTGAAACTGCGCAAGGAACTGCCGCAGTTGCACCAGCAGGAGGCGGAATTGCAGGCGCTGGCGTTGCAGGCCTCCGCGCTCAAGGGCCAGGCCCGGGTGGCGCCGCCGGCCATGACGCGCGACAGCCTCACGGCCAGCCTGGCCGCGCGCAGCCTGACGGCGCAGTCGGTCGCCATCACGGGCGAATACGCGCGGCTGCAATTGAATAACGTGTCCTACCCCGGCCTGATCGACTGGCTGGCCACCCAGCGCCGCGACGGCCGCATCACGGTGGAGGAGGCCGTGATCAACGGCCTGCCCACGGCCGGCCAGGTGGACGCCTCGCTGACGCTGCACCAGGCGGGCCCGCAATGACGGGGCGCCGGTCCATGCGCTCCGTGGTGCCTGCTCCATGAAGCGGGCCGCGTTGTGGCTGCTGACGATCGCGCTCAGCGCCATCGTCACGCTGCTGGTCTGCTTCCCGGCCAGCTGGCTGGGCGCGCTGGTCGAGCGCCAGACGGGCGGACGTTTGACGCTGGGGGACGCGCAAGGTACGCTGTGGCGCGGTTCGGCCTTTATCGGCGGCGCGGCCGGCGGCAACGGCCCCGTCACCCCGCTGCTGCCGGGGCGCTTCACGTGGCAGGTGTCGCCGCTGGCGCTGCTGGGCGCCGTGGAACTGCGGCTGGAGAACAGCGAGGCGCTGGCCCAGCCCGTGACGTTCCGTGGCGGCTGGCGCCAGTGGCAGCTCAGTCCATCGGCCCTGCTGCTGCCGGCCGAAGGCTTGTCCGGCCTGGGCGCGCCGCTCAACACGATCGCGCCGGCCGGCACCATGCGGCTGTCGTGGACGGCGCTGGAGCTGGCCGTGGCCGGCGGCGCAGTCAGCGTGAACGGCCGCACCACGCTGGAAATGACGGACATGGCGTCCAAGCTGTCGGCGATCCGGCCGCTGGGCAGTTATGCGCTGGCGCTGGACTGGCATGGCCAGCAGGCGCAGCTGACCTTAAGTTCGGTCAAGGGGCCGTTGCTGCTCAGTGGCAGCGGCAGCCTCGATCAGGGCCGTCTGCAGTTTTCCGGGCAGGCGCAGGCGGCCGATGGATATGAAGATACGCTGGCCAACCTGTTGAATTTGTTGGGCCAGCGCCGTGCAAACAGCGACAAGAACATCATCGCCTTAGAGTTCAGACAATGAAAAAACAGACCGTGAGCAAACCGACCCTTCCCGCGCTGCGCCGCCTGAGCGCGGGTGCGCTGTTGTGCTGCGCCGTGGCCGCCGCCGCCGTGCCGCCTGCCGCATGGGCCGCCAACGATGATGCCGCGCTCAATTTCGTCGGCGCCGACATCGAATCGGTGATCAAGGCCGTGGGCCACTACACCAACATCACGTTCGTGATCGATCCGCGCGTGAAGGGCACGTTGACGCTGGTGTCGGAGAAGTCGATCAGCAAATCGCAGGCGTTCTCGCTGCTCACGTCGGCCCTGCGGCTGCAAGGCTACGCCGTCGTCAGCGGCGACGGCTACGCCAAGGTGGTGCCGGAAGCGGAGGGCAAACTGCAATCGGGGCCGACCCTGATCGGCACGGCGCCCAGCGCCATCAAGGGCGACCAGATCGTCAGCCAGGTGTTCCACCTCAATTACGAGTCGGCCGCCAACGTGGTGACGGTGCTGCGGCCGCTGATCTCGCCCAACAACACCATCAACGCCAATCCCGGCAACAACTCGGTCGTCATCACGGACTACGCGGACAACCTCAAGCGCCTGACCAAGATCATCGCCGCGCTCGACGCGCCGGCCGCCACCGACCTGGATGTGATCCCGGTGCGCTACGCCATCGCCAGCGACCTGGCCACCATGGTCAACAAGCTGATGGAGACGGGCGCCGGCAGCGGCGCCACGGACGCGGGCCGCGTCAGCGTGCTGGCCGATCCGCGCACCAACTCCCTGATCCTGCGCGCGCCGTCGGCCGCGCGCGCCAACCTGGCCAAGTCGCTGATCGCCAAGCTCGATCAGCCGACGGCGGAACTGGGCAACGTGCACGTGGTCTACCTGAAGAACGCGGAGGCGACCAAGCTGGCGCAGACGCTGCGCGCCGTGGTCTCGAACGACGCCTCGGCCGGCGCCACCAGCGCCACGGGCGGCGCGGCCCAGGGCGGCACCGGCGGCCAGTCCGGCCAGGCGGGGCAGGGCGGCATGGCCGGCGCCAACCAGGGCACGGGCGCCAGCAGTGGCCCCAGCAATCCGCTGCTGAGCAACAGCGCCGCGCCGCAGCAGGCCGGCTCCAGCTCGGCCGGCTTCATCCAGGCCGACGCCTCCACCAACACCCTGATCATCACTGCGCCCGAATCCGTGTACCGCAACCTGCGCGCCGTGATCGACCAGCTCGACGTGCGCCGGGCCCAGGTCTACATCGAGTCGCTGATCGTGGAGGTCACGTCCGACAAGGCGTCCGAATTCGGTGTGCAGTGGATGGGCGCCACCGGCAACGAGAACAGCACCTACCGCATCGGCGGGCTGCAGTCCTACAACACGGGCGGCGCCAACAACAACATCGCGGCGCTGGCCCTGTCGCAGCGCGCCGGCACCAGCACCACCACCACCGCGCCCACGCTGCCCGGCGGCGGCCTGTCGATCGGTGTGTTCAAGCAGGTGGCCGGCCAGCTGGGCCTGGGCGCGCTGGCGCATTCGCTGGAATCGGACGGCAACGCCAACATCCTGTCCACGCCCAACATGATCACGCTCGACAACGAGCTGGCCACCATCCAGGTGGGCCAGAACGTGCCTATCCTGACGGGCCAGTTCACCACCACCTCGGGCACCAACTCCAACCCGTTCCAGACCATCGACCGCAAGGAAGTGGGCCTGACGTTGAAGGTGCGGCCGCAGATTTCCGAAGGCGGCACGATCAAGATGGCGATCTACCACGAGACCTCCAGCGTCGATAAATCGACCCTGACGGCGCAGGCCGGCATCACCATCAACAAGCGCGTGATCGAGAACAACGTGATCGCCGACGACGGCCAGATCATCGTGCTGGGCGGCCTGATCGAGGACACCACGGGCGACGGCACCGACAAGGTGCGCGGCCTGGGCGACATCCCCATCCTGGGCAACTTGTTCAAGTACCAGACCCGCAGCCGCAAGAAGACCAACCTGATGATCTTCCTGCGCCCGGTGGTCATCCGCAACAAGGAGCAGAGCACCAGCCTGGCCACGGATCGTTACGACTACATGCGCAACGAACAACTGGGCATCAAGCCGGCCGACAGCATCCTGGTCAACGACTTTGGCCAGCCCGTGGTGCCGCCGCTGGTCAACGGCCGTCCCGCCGGCAGCGCCACCGTGGCGCAGCCCGTGCCGCCGG
Source organism: Rugamonas sp. GW822-FHT03B10 (assembly GCF_058801745.1). Lineage (NCBI taxonomy): Bacteria > Pseudomonadati > Pseudomonadota > Betaproteobacteria > Burkholderiales > Oxalobacteraceae > Rugamonas > Rugamonas sp. GW822-FHT03B10. Next base: position 296,463 of record NZ_JBXANP010000001.1, read on the forward strand.
CGCCCCAGCCCAAGCCGGACCAGGCGCCCGGCGCGGCCACGCCGGTGAAGAACTAGGGCGGCGCCATGAGCAATCTGCTGCCCTACGCCTTCGCGCGCGACTTCGTGCTGCTGGCCCATCCCAGCGACGAGGCGGAGAACACGGTCGAAGTGCTGACCTGCGGCGCCACGGCGCCGGCCGCCATCGCCGAGGTGTCGCGCCGCTTCGGCCGCGTCACCCTCAAGAGCATGACGCGCGCCGACCTGGAGACGGCCATCGCCGCCGCCTACGCCAGCGCCGGCGGCAACGCCTCGCTGGTGGCCGACGAATTCGACGCGGAGCTGGACCTGACCAAGCTGCTGCAGGACGTGCCGGCCATCGAGGATCTGCTCGAATCGTCCGACGACGCGCCCGTGATCCGCATGATCAACGCGCTGCTGACCCAGGCCCTGCGCGACGGCGCCTCCGACATCCACATCGAACCGTTCGAGCAGACCTCCGTGGTGCGCTTCCGCGTGGACGGCAGCCTGCGCGACATCGTCCGTCCCCGCAAGGCCATCCACGGCTCGCTGATCTCGCGCATCAAGATCATGGCGCAGCTCGACATCGCCGAGAAGCGTCTGCCGCAGGACGGCCGCATCACGCTGCGCATCGGCGGCAAGCCGGTCGACGTGCGCGTATCGACCCTGCCCACCGGCCACGGCGAACGGGCCGTGCTGCGTTTGCTGGACAAGGAGGCGGGCCGGCTCGACCTGCAGCACCTGGGCATGAGCGATCCCATGCTGGCCCAGTTCAATGCCTTGATCAACCAGCCGCACGGCATCGTGCTGGTGACCGGCCCCACCGGCTCCGGCAAGACCACCACGCTGTACGCCGCGCTGTCGCTGCTGAACGCGTCGAGCACCAACATCATGACGGTGGAAGACCCGATCGAGTACGACCTGGCCGGCGTGGGCCAGACCCAGGTCAACGCCCGCATCGACATGACCTTCGCCAAGGCCCTGCGCGCCATCCTGCGCCAGGACCCGGACGTGATCATGATCGGCGAGATCCGCGACCTGGAGACGGCGCAGATCGCCGTGCAGGCGTCGCTGACGGGCCACCTGGTGCTGGCCACGCTGCACACCAACGACGCCGCCGCCGCCGTCACCCGTTTGCTCGACATGGGGATCGAACCGTTCCTGCTGTCGTCGTCCTTGCTGGGCGTGCTGGCGCAGCGGCTGGTGCGCAAGCTGTGCCCGAGCTGCAAAACATACGAAGGCGGCCAGTGGCACGCCGTCGGCTGCACCCATTGCGGCCAGACCGGCTACCAGGGCCGGGTCGGCGTGTACGAGCTGCTGCAGACCACGGAGCAGATCCGCGCCCAGATCCACAACCGCGCGGCCGAGGCGGAAGTGAAGGCGGCCGCCATGGCCGGTGGCATGCACACCATGCGCGAGGATGGCGAACGCTGGCTGCGCGAAGGCGTGACCACCCAGGCCGAACTGCTGCGCGTGACCAAGGACTAGGATGCCAGCATTCCGATATGAGGCCGTCGACGCCGGCGGCGCCACCAAGAAGGGCGTGCTCAACGCCGACAGCGCCCGGTCCGCGCGCGCCGATCTGCGCACCCAGGGCCTGCTGCCGATCAAGGTGGACGCCATCGGCGCCCAGGTCGATTCGGCCGGCGTGGCCAAGGGCCGTGGCTTCGGCGAACGGCTGTCGACCACCGAACTGGCCCTGTTCACGCGCCAGCTGGCCAGCCTGCTGGAGGCGGGGCTGCCGCTGGAGCAGGCCTTCACGGCCCTGCTGGAACAGGCCGAGCGGCCCTATGTGCGCGACCTGATCGCCTCGATCCGTTCCGAGGTGATGGGCGGCGCGTCGCTGTCGGACGTGCTGTCGCGCCACCCGCGCGACTTCGCCGAGATCTACCGCGCGCTGGTGGCGTCGGGTGAGCAGATCGGCCACCTGGCGCGCGTGCTGTCGCGCCTGGCCGACTACATCGAACGGCGCAACGCGCTGGTGCAGAAGGTCAAGCTGGCGTTCACCTATCCGGCCATCGTGACGGTGGTGGCGTTCTCCATCGTGATCTTCCTGCTCACCTACGTGGTGCCGCAGATCGTGTCCGTGTTCGCCAACACCAAGCAGAAGCTGCCGTTCCTGACCATCGTGATGCTGGCCGTGTCGGACTTCGTGCGCCATTACGGCGTGCTGGTGGCCGTGCTGCTGGTGGGCGCGTGGTTCATGTGGCGCCGCGCGCTGGAGAACCCGGCGCTCAAGCGGCGCTGGCACAGCTGGCTGCTGACGGCGCCCCTGTACGGCAAATTCGAGCGCAGCCTGAACACGGCCCGTTTCGCCAGCACGCTGGCCATCACCACCGGCTCCGGCGTGCCCATCCTGCGGGCGCTGCAAACGAGCCGCGACACGCTGTCCAACGTGGCCATGCGCGAGCTGGTGGACGAGGCCAGCGACAACGTGCGCGAGGGCGTGAGCCTGGCGCGCGCGCTGTCGGCCCAGCAGCATTTCCCGCCCATGCTGATCCACATGATCCGCGCCGGCGAACTGACGGGCGAGCTGCCGGCCATGCTGGACCGCGCCGCCAGCGCGCAGGAACAGGACCTGGAGCGCCGCACGCTGACCATCGCCGGCCTGCTGGAGCCGGCCCTGATCCTGGCCATGGGCGTGGTGGTGCTGCTGATCGTGCTGGCGGTGCTGATGCCCATTATCGAAATCAATCAGCTGGTGCGCTGAGCAAGGAACCCATGAAGCGTCTGCCTTTCATACTCACCGTGGCCGCCGTGGCGGCCTTGTCCGCCTCGCTGGCCTACTGGGGACTGCAGTTGTTCAAGCCGCAGCAACGCCCGATCGCGGCCGCGCCTTTGGTGCCCGCGCCGGAGCCGAGCCTGGACGCGGCCAAGGGCCTGTTCGGCGGCCAGATCGCCGTGGCCGTGGCCAGCAACTACCAGCTCAAGGGCGTGGTGGCGGCCGGCGATGGCCGCGACAGCGCCGCCATCGTGTCCGTCGACAACAAGCCGGCCATGGCGCTGGGCGTGGGGCGCGAAGTGGCGCCCGGCGTGACGATCAAGGAAGTCCATCCCAAGTACGTGCTGTTGTCCGAGGGCGGCGTGGTCAAGCGCATCGACCTGGCCAGCGACGCCGGGCCGCAGAACAATCCCAACCTGGCGCCGCCGTCCATCACGCAGCCGCCCATGCCGCAACCGGCCTCGCAGCCGGTGGTGATGCCGCAACCGCAGATCCAGCAGTCGCCGCCGCCATCGGCGACGGCGGTGCACACGGGCGTGGCGCCGACGGCGCCCGGGCCCGGCGCCGACCGCCAGCGATGATACGGCGGCTGTAGCATGTGGTTCCCCCGCGTCCTGAGCGTCGCGCTGTGCTGCTGGCTGGTGGCCGCGCGCGCGCAATCACCGGCGCCCGTGCCCGCACCGGCACTCGCGCACGCGCCTGCACTGGCGCCCGCACCGGCCCCCGCGCCCGCAACTGCCCCCGCACCCGCGACGAACGCCGATCCCGTCCACCACCGCCCCCGCATCGCGCTGGTGCTGTCGGGCGGTGGCGCGCGCGGCTTCGCCCACATTGGCGTGCTGCGCGTGCTGCAGGAACTGCGGGTGCCGGTCGACATCGTGGTCGGCACCAGCATGGGCAGCGTGGTCGGTGGCGCCTACGCGGCCGGCAGTTCCGTGTCCCAGCTTGAACAGCTGGTGCGCCGCACCGACTGGAACAGCGTGGTGGCCGACCGTCCGCCGCGCGACGAACTCAATTTCCGCCGCCGCGAGGAGGACTTGCTGCTGCCCTCGCGCATTGAATTCGGCGCCACGCTGGACGGCATCTCGCTGCCGCCGGCCGCCGCCGGCAACGAGGCGCTGGAACTGGCCTTGACCCGCGTGCTGCCGCAAGGGACGCGCGACCGGCCCGTCAACCAGTTGCCGCTGCCGTTCCGCTCCGTCGCCTCCGACCTCGTCACGGGCGAACTGGTGGAGCTGGACGACACGCCGCTGTTCCTGGCCATGCGCGCCTCGCTGGCCGTGCCCGGCGTGTTCGCGCCGGTGCGGGTCAAGGAGCGGCTGGTGGTCGACGGTGGCCTGGTGCGCAACCTGCCGGTGGACGTGGCGCGCGCCATGGGGGCCGACGTGGTCATCGCCGTCAACGTGGGCACGCCGCTGGCGCCGGAGAAGGAGTTGAGCAGCGCGATCCGGGTGGCCCAGCAGATGCTGCAGATCCTGACCGAGCAGAACGTGCAGCGTTCGCTGAAGGAGCTGGGGCCGCGCGACATCCTGCTGGCGCCCAACCTGAACGGCATCAGCTTCCTCGACTTCGCGCGCCACGACCGCGCCATCCTGGCCGGCGAGAAGGCGGCGCGCGCGCTGTCGGCGCAACTGGTGCAGCTGGCCGTGCCGGAGGCCGAATACACGGCGTTCGAGCAGCACCGCCTGGCCGGCCCGGTGGTGGCCGACCAGCCGCTGCCCATCACCAAACTGGCGGTGGAGCCGAGTGGCCACATCAACCCCAAGGCGCTGGAGGTGCAGTCCGGTCTGGCGCTGGGCCAGCAAGTCACGGTGGAGCAGGCGCAGCAGGCCGGCGCCCAGTTGTTCGGCCGCGGCGACCTGGCGCGCGTGGAAACGGAAGTGCAGGACGTGAACGGCGGGCGCCAAGTGCTGATCAAGCCGACCGAGGCCGAGTGGGCCCGCAGCCGCCTGCGCGTGGGTCTGGAGCTGGCCAGCGACTTCAGCGACAACAACACCTTCGCGCTCAAGATGATGCATGTGCGTTCCTCGCTCAACGACTGGGGCGCGGAGCTGCGCAGCTCGGCCCGCATCGGCACCGAGCGCGCGTTCGAGGTGGAGTTCTGGCAGCCGCTGGGCCCCGGCTCGCAGTGGTACGTGGCGCCGTCCGCCCGCTATGGCGCGGCCGCCTCCGACACCTTCAGCCTGACGGGCCAGCGCCAGAACCGCATCGGCTACAACTACGCCGGCACCAGCGTGGTGCTGGGGCGCCAGCTCGGCAATTGGGGCGATGTGCACCTGGGCGTGGCGCGCCAGAGCGCCAACGTGCGCGTGACGATACCCGAGGATGCGTCGGTGCCGGCGGCCCGCGTGCACCAGACCGTGCAGACGCTGGCCTACAGCGTGGACACGCTCGACTCCGTGGCCTTCCCCACGCGCGGCGGTCTGTTCAACCTCAACCTCGAACGTTCCGTTGTCAGCGCGGCCAACCGCGTGTCGCTGATGCAGCAGAGTGTGGAAGGCTTGCGCGCCTTCCATGGCGGTAACTGGGCCGGTCACTTGTATGCGGAATGGGCGCGCAGCCAGCAGGGCCTGGCGCCGCTCAACCTGGGCGGCTTCCTGCGGCTGTCGGGCACGGCGCCCGAATCGGTGGCCGGCAACCGGGTGGTGCTGGGTCGCATCGTGATGGCGCGCACGGTGGGCGCCATGCCGGCCGCGCTGGGCGGCGATGTGCGGCTCGGCTTCTCGCTGGAGGCCGGCGCCGGGTATGGCGCCGACAATCCGCTGCACTGGGCCAGCGTGAAGCAGGCCGCCAGCATCTTCACGGCCGTCGACACGCGCTTCGGCCCGCTGTACTTCGGCGCCGGCAGCACCAAGGGCAACAGCGGCACGCTGTACCTGTTCCTCGGCCCGGTCTGGTAAGGCCGGCGGCCGGTGCGCGCCGGCGGCTGATGCCGCTGCCGTTGCCGGCGTTGCGGCTTATGCGGCTTATGCGGCTTATGCGGCTTATGCGGCTTATGCGGTCTGCGCCGGCTGGCGCCGCAGCGCCGTGAACGCGGCGAATTCCCATGAACGGAATCCCACCAGCAGCGTGTAGCCGTCGCGCTCGGGCGCGGGCAGGCGGCGGTCGCCCTGGTGCAGCCGCGCCAGTTCGCCGGCCAGCGACTGGATCTTGGCCGCCAGCTCCAGCGCGCTGGCACGCGACAGCCGCGCGGGCAGGCACAGCAGCGCTTCGCCGGGGCCGTCGAACTGGCCGCTGAAATAGTCGTTCACCACGTGGCTGCGGAAAAATTGCTGCACCGGGCCGTCGGCCAGCCAGTGGAAGGCGTTCGACACGCGCAGCCGGTAGCGGTTCAGCGGCTTCAGTTCGATCAGGCCCAGCCGGTCCAGTTCGGCCAGCAGCACGATGGATTCGGGTTCGCTCAACTGGTAGGTTTCCAGCACCTGCTCCAGGCTCCAGTGGCCCAGGCAGCAGATCGCCATCAGCAACAATCGCGGGTGGGCCACCAGCGCTTTTTCCTGCAGCAGGGTCAGCGTGTCCGCATGGGGCGTGGCGTCGGCCGCGCCGCGCAGCACGTCCTCCAGCGCGATGCCGGCCGCCTTGCAGATCTGCGCCAGCCGCGTCAGCGTCATGTCCTGCTGGCCGAACATGCGCTTGACGCTCGATTCGCTCATGCCGATGCGGCTGGCCAACTCCTTGTACGTGACGCCGGCCGCGCGCAACTGGGCGCGCAGCACGTGCAACAGCAATTCGGGTGAACTCATGCCTGCCCCTGTGCTTGTCATAAAGGCAAAAAGGTAGCACGGTTCGCTACCATCTGTACAGGATTTTGCGCCCTGGTACTTTCCGCTAGGACTTTCGGGTGAACAGGATCACACTGCGCGGCGATGTCACTCGTAGCAGCGACGTCATCCAGCCACAAGAGACGATGAGGGGAATGATGATGAAACAAACCGTACGCGCCGCGCTGCTGGCCAGCGCCTTCCTGGGCGCCAGCGGCGCCGCCGCCGCCGCCGACCTGTCGCCCGGCTACCTGGGGGTGGACGTGGGCTACCGCAACCACTACAACTTCGACTGCCTGAGCGGCAGCCCGTGCGAGCGCAACGCCGGCGCCAGCACCCGCGTCTACGGCGGCTATGCCATGAGCGAAACGACCGCGTTCGGCCTCCCGACCACGCGCGCCATTGAAGTGGCCGCGTTCACGGGGGGCGCCGTCAAGGGGGCGTTCAATAACGGCGCGGGCGTGCTGAGCCCGGGCGAAGGAAAGTTGTCGGGCGTGAGCGTGACGTCCCAGTCGTCGTCGAAGTTGAGCGAGAACTGGGCCTGGACCACGCGCCTGGGCCTGGTCGCCGAACACGGCAAAGTCGACTACACGTCCGGCGGCAGCGACAGCACCAACACGCTGGCCGTGACGGTGGGCACGGGCCTGTCCTACGCGATCGACAAGCATTGGGCCCTGAATGCGGACTGGAACTATCTGCCGGCCCGCATGGGCAAGGCCGCCAAGTCCAACCTGAATGTGTTCTCGGTGGGCGCCGCCTACCACTTCTGATCACCCGAGCGCGGGCGCCAACCCCGGCGCCCGCTGACGGTTCACGTTTCGTCCTTGCCCTTGAGCAGGGCCTTGGCCAGCGCCCGCTTGGCGGCCTGGCGCTGGCCGGACGGCGTTTTCACGTGCGGCCCGGCCGCGCGCAACTTGGCCGCCACCGCCACCGGATTGCGTGGCTTGGGCGACGGTCCCACGCGGAACAGCATCTTTTGCCGGGTCGCCAGCGCCTTGTTGGCCATCGCCTCCTCCGTTACAGCACGTAGCGCGACAGGTCTTCGTTGACGGCCAGTGCGTCGAGCCGCGCGTTGACGTAGGCCGCGTCGATGGTGATCTGCTTCTCCGACGTTTCCGTGGCCGTGAACGAGATTTCCTCCAGCAGCTTTTCCATCACCGTGTACAGCCGGCGCGCGCCGATGTTCTCGGTGCGTTCGTTGACGGAGAACGCGATCTCGGCCAGGCGGTTGATGCCGTCCGGCGCGAATTCCAGTTTCACGTCCTCGGTGGCCAGCAGCGCCTCGTACTGCTTGGTCAGGCAGGCGTCGGTGCTGGTCAGGATGCGCTCGAAATCGGCGATGGACAGCGATTCCAGCTCCACCCGGATCGGGAAGCGGCCCTGCAGTTCCGGGATCAGGTCGGACGGCTTGGCCAGGTGGAAGGCGCCGGACGCGATGAACAGGATGTGGTCGGTGCGGATCATGCCGTACTTGGTGTTGACGGTGGTGCCCTCCACCAGCGGCAGCAGGTCGCGCTGCACGCCGGCGCGCGACACGTCGGCCCCGCCCACCTCCGAGCGCGAGGCGATCTTGTCGATCTCGTCGAGGAACACGATGCCGTTCTGCTCGACGTTCTGGATCGCCTTCTGCTTCATCTCGTCCTCGTTGATGAGCTTGGCCGCCTCCTCGTCCACGAGGAACTTCATGGCGTCCTTGATCTTGAGCTTGCGCGATTTCTTGCGCCCGCCGCCGATGCCCGAGAACATGGTCTTGATCTGCTCCGTCATCTCCTCCATGCCGGGCGGGGCCATGATTTCCATCTGCGGGCTGCCCTCGGCCAGTTCCAGCTCGATTTCCTTGTCGTCCAGTTCGCCCTGGCGCAGCCGTTTGCGGAAGGTCTGGCGGGTGGCGTCGCCGGCCTGCGGTTCGCTGCTGGCCGTGTTGAAGCCGAAGTCGCGCGCCGGCGGCACCAGGATGTCGATCACCCGGTCCTCGGCCGCGTCCTCGGCGCGCGCGCGCACCTTGGCCATCTCGGCCGAGCGGGTCTGCTTGACGCCGATGTCGATCAGGTCGCGGATGATGGTGTCCACGTCGCGCCCCACGTAACCGACCTCGGTGAACTTGGTCGCTTCGATCTTGATGAACGGCGCGTCGGCCAGCTTGGCCAGGCGGCGCGCGATCTCGGTCTTGCCGACGCCGGTCGGACCGATCATCAGGATGTTCTTGGGCGTGATCTCGTGGCGCAGCGGTTCGGCCACCTGCTGGCGGCGCCAGCGGTTGCGCAGCGCGATGGCGACCGCGCGCTTGGCCTTGGCCTGGCCGACCACGTGTTTATCGAGTTCGCCGACGATTTCCTGTGGTGTCATGTTCATGGGTTCAGTCCAGGGTTTCGATGATGTGGGACAGATTGGTGTAGATGCACAGCTGGCCGGCGATGGTCAGCGACTTTTTGACAATGTCGGCCGGTGACAGTTCCGTGTTTTCCTGCAGCGCCAGCGCGGCCGACTGGGCGTAGGTGCCGCCCGAGCCGATGGCGCCGATGCCGTTCTCCGGCTCCAGCACGTCGCCGTTGCCGGTGATGACCAGCGTCGATTCGCTGTCGGCCACCAGCAGCATGGCTTCCAGCCGGCGCAGCACGCGGTCGGTGCGCCAGTCCTTGGCCAGTTCGACCGAGGCGCGCAGCAGATTGCCCTGGTGTTTCTCCAGCTTGCCTTCGAAGCGGTCGAGCAGGGTGAAGGCGTCGGCCGTGCCGCCGGCGAAGCCGCACAGCACTTTGCCCTGGTACAGCTTGCGCACCTTGCGGGCCGTGCCTTTCATGACGATATTGCCGAGTGTGACCTGGCCGTCGCCGCCCAGTGCGACTTGCTTGCCGCGGCGCACGCACAGGATGGTGGTGCCGTGAAATTGTTCCATAGTGACCTCGGTGGGTGGATGCGGTTCAAGTCCAGCACATGGGGCTGGCCACCAAATTTGCAAGGCGGGTCAGTATTTGTGCGGATAGATCTTGGCCAGCTCGCCGTAGCCGAGCAGCCGCAGCAGGGCCGCCACCAGGTGGTTGACGTCGCGGAACTCCACCTTCTTGCCGTCCTGCACCAGCGCTTGCAGCCTCGCTTGCAGGGCGTTGGCGGCGCCGAATTCCACGCGCGCCAGCCGCGAACAGTCAAACACGAGGGTCTGGTACTGTTCAGCATAGCCGGCCAGCGCGGCAAGTAAAGCGTCGAGCGGCCCTTCGACCACGGCCGGCAGCAGGTAGCGGTCGGGCGCGCCGGACAGTGGCTGGCGGGCCGCCGTGGCCACGGCGCGCGGCGCCACGAACGAGGGCGGCGACACTTCGAACGTGACGCAGTAATCCATGCCCGTTTCCTCGAATTCCTTTTCGCGGTTGAGCAGTTGCAACAGTTCGAGCAGCAGCAGCCACGGCGCGGGGCCGCCCTCGCGGTTGCCCACGGCCACGGTGGCCTGGATCAGGGCCGCCAGGTGGTCGGCCGCCACCACGATCAGTTCGCGCTCGCCGCCGTGCAGTTGCTGCAGCACGGGCAGCAGCAGCGCGCAGCCGTCGGGCGTGACGCCCTGCACCCGGCTGAAGTCGAGCCGCAGCACGGGATGGCTGGCCATCTGCTGCTGCAGGCGCTGCAGCTGGGGAACGATGGCGGCGTCGAGCTGGCCCGAGAACAGTTCCGTGGGCGTGACGCCCGACCAGGCCCGGCCGGCGGCGGCGGCGGCCGGGGGCGGCGGCGCCTTCCATGGCGGCGGCGAGGTCTCGAACGTGCTGGCGTAGTCGATCGACAGGCTGTCGAACTTGTCCTGCTGGCCGGTGACCTGGTACAGGTCGAACAGCATCCACCACAGTGTGCGGTCCTGGGCGCCGGCCGGCGGCAGGTTGTCGACCAGCATCTGCTCGGCCATGTCGGCCTGGCCGTTGGCGTACACGATGGCGATCTCCTCGACCACCGGCGCGGTCTGGGCCGCCACGGCCTGGGCCGGCAGGTCATCCTCGCCCAGCAGTTCCGTGGTGTCCTCGTCCAGCAGCGGCAGGGTGGGGTTGTCGCCGGCCACGGCGGGGCGCGGCGGGCGCGCGGGGCGGCTGCCCCAGGCCGGTTCCGTGTCCTGGAAGATGTCGAGCGCCATGGCGGCCTCGATGGCGTCGATCTTCATGGCCGTGGCGCGGGCCAGGTCGCGCTGCAAGGCCTGGGCCTGCTGGCGTTCGAGCTCGCTGTTCGGGCCCAGGCGCGCGCCATCGTCGGCGCCGGCCGTGGCGGCCGGCGCGCGCTGCGCATCCTGTTTCCTGAAAAGCGAAAAAATGCCCACGTCGTGTCCCGTTGTGTTTCACGCTGGCCGGCACGCGCACAGCGCATGCCGCAGGACTGTAAGTGTAGCTCATAGGAAAGGTCTTGCCATGGGCGCGCGCAATTGGATACGACAATTTTCACCAATTTCCACAATTCGGGCGGCGGGCGCGCATGGCGACGCGCGCGCGGGCGAAAAAAAAGCACGCGAGGGCATCGCGTGCTTTCGTCGGGGGCCGGACGGCTCAGTCGCCGTACAGCTTCTGCTTCAGTTCGCGGCGCTGCTGGGCTTCCAGCGACAGCGTGGCCGTGGGACGGGCGATCAGGCGCGGGATGCCGATCGGCTCGCCCGTTTCCTCGCACCAGCCATAGTCGCCGGCGTCGATGGCGACGATCGATTGCTGCACTTTTTTCAGCAGTTTGCGCTCGCGGTCGCGGGTACGCAGTTCCAGTGCGTGCTCTTCCTCGATGGTGGCGCGGTCGGCGGGATCGGGCACCAGCACGGTTTCGCGCAAGTGCTCGGTGGTCTCGTCGGCGTTCTTCAACAATTCTTTCTCAAGTGCCTGCAGCTTGGCCTTGAAAAATGCCATTTGCGCCGGGTTCATGTAATCCTTGTCATCCATCTTCAGAATTTCTTCTTCGGTCAGGATGCGTTCAGTGCTCGCGGCGGGGGTCGATTTATTAGTTTTGGTCATCACTTCGCTTACCTTCGATACGACAGAGTTTTCAAATGGAGGGGCTGTTGGGTGCCAGGCCACACAGCCGCACACGGTATCCGCAGCGGCACTGCTTGCCGGATGTTGTAACACTTAAATTTTAGTAATGATCTTCCGCATCATACGCGTTCGAGCGATCCATGCCCGGTTCCGGAGAGCCTGTCGCTTAAAACGCAGATAGTTTATACCAAACATTGTTCCAAACCGCGAATAAAGATGTCTTTCGGTAGATTTTTGCCAATAAACACCATTTTGCTACCACGGTTCTCCGTTTCCCCCCACGGCGCGCCCAGGTCGCTGCCCATCAACTGGTGCACGCCCTGGAACACCACCTTGCGTTGCGCCCCTTGCATCCACAATACGCCTTTATAGCGCAGCATGCGAGGGCCGTACACCTGGACCAGTCCGTTCAGGAATTCGTCGAGCTTGGCGCTGTCGAACGGCCGCTCGCTCTTGTAGACGAAGGCGGCGATGTCGTCCGTGTGGTGGCTGTGGTGGTGGTCGTGGCCGTGGCCGCAATCGTGGTCGTGGCCGCAGTGCTCGCCGTGCACGTGCCCGTGGTCGTGCGCGTCCTCGGCGGCCAGGAAATCGGGGTCCAGCTCCAGCTTGTCGTTCAGGTTGAAGCCCTTCAGGTCCAGCACCTCGGCCAGCGGCAGGCGGCCGAAGTCGGAGCGCACGATGGGGGCGCGCGGGTTGATGTGCTTGATGCGGGTCGTGAGCGCGTCCAGCTCGGCCGCCGTCACCAGGTCGGTCTTGGACAGCAGCAGCTTGTCGGCGAAACCGATCTGGCGCTGGGCTTCCTCGTGCTCGTCCAATTGCTGCATGGCATGGCGCGCGTCGACCACGGTGATCACGGCGTCGAGCATGTAGTGGGCGCCCACTTCCTCGTCGATGAAGAAGGTCTGGGCCACGGGGCCGGGGTTGGCCAGGCCGGTGGTCTCGATCACGACGCGGTCGAACTGCAGCTGGCCGGCGTCGCGCTTTTGCGCCAGCGCCGTCAGCGCCACGATCAGGTCGCCGCGCACCGTGCAGCAGATGCAGCCATTGTTCATCTCCACGATCTGTTCCCGGCTGTCCTGCACCAGGATCTCGTTGTCGATGTTCTCCTGGCCGAATTCGTTCTCGATCACGGCGATGCGCATGCCGTGCTGTTCCTGCAGGATGCGGTTGAGCAGCGTGGTTTTGCCGGCGCCGAGAAAGCCCGTCAGGATGGTGGTGGGGATGAGTGCCATGGTTGCTTGTCGGATAGGGTGGAGGAAGGCTCAGGAACCGGCCCGGGGCGATCCCGGCCAGCCGCCGATTATGCCGGAATTTCGCAAACGGTTGCAATGCGTCCGTTTGCGGCCCGTCAAACCATTGTGCGCGCTATTTGATTTTCGCGCGCGGATGGGCCCGGTCGTAGACGTCGGCCAGGTGCTGGAAGTCGAGCGCCGTGTAGACCTGGGTGGAACTGATGCTGGCGTGGCCCAGCATGTCCTGCACCGCCCGCAGGTCGCCCGACGATTGCAGCACGTGCGAGGCGAACGAGTGGCGCAGCATGTGCGGGTGGACGTGGACCGGCATGCCGCAGGCCAGCGCGTGGGCGCGCAGCCGCTGCTGCACCACGCGCGGGCTGACGCGGGCGCCGCGCGTGTTGACGAACAGGGCCGCGCTGCCGTCGGCCGGGGCCGGGCGCACGGCGATCCAGGCCGCCAGCGCCGTGCGCGCCGCGCCGCCCACCGGCACGGTGCGCATCTTGTTGCCCTTGCCGGTGACGACGGCCTCGCCCTGGTCGAGGTCGAGCCAGCCCAGCGAGGCGGGCAGGGCGCCGTCGGCCTTGCGGTAATGGAGGTCCATGGCGGCCAGTTCCGACACGCGCAAGCCGCTCGAATATAAGAGTTCGAACATGGCGCGGTCGCACAGCGCGGCCGGTTCCGGCGCCGCGCCCGGCTGCGGCCGGCCGGCGCCGCTGACCAGATGCACGGCGTCGTCCACCGACAGCGCGCGCGGCAGGCCGCGCGCCCGCTTGGGCGCGCGCACGCCGGCGGCCGGGTTGGCCGACAGCTGGCCCTGCTCGATCAGCCAGTCGAAAAAGCCGCGCCAGCATGACAGCTTGCGGGCGATCGAGCGCGGTTCCAGGCCCTGGCCGTGCAGGGTGGCGGCCAGCCGGCGCAGGTCGGCCTGGCCCAGTTGCCGCCATTCGCGTCCGGCCGTCAGGGTGGCCAGCTGGCGCAGGTCGCGGCCATAGGCGGCCAGCGTGTGGGGCGACAGCTTGCGCAGCGTGCGCAACTGCGCCAGCCAGGCGTCCGGCCAGTCCTGCGTGGCGTCCCCGGCGTGGTCCATGTGGAAGCGGCCGCTCAGGCCAGCAGCGGCAGCAGCGCGGTGCTGCTGGTTTCGCCGATGTGGACCAGGAAGTCGGTCGCCATCATGGCCGTGAAGCGGGCCGGGTCGGCCGAGCCGAGGATCAGCAGGCCGAAGGCGCCGCCCTTGCTGCCGGGCTGGCGCAGCGGGATCATCACGGTCGACCGCACGCTGGCCGCGTCGTCGAGCCAGCGCACGGCTTCGAAATCCTTGTTGCTGCCGCAATACGGCGCCAGCAGGCTGTTGGCGAACAGGCGCGCATCCTCGGACACGCCGCGCGTGAACCAGGCCGCCTCATGCTCGGGCGCCGTGTTCCACAGGCGCAGCGTCACCTGCGGCACGTCGAAGGCCGTGCGCAAGCCGTCCGACACGGCGCCGGCCAGCGCCTCGGCGCCGCGCGCCGTCACCAGGGCCTGGGTCCAGCGGTGGAATTTGTTGGCGATGGCCTCGTTCTCGGCCGCCAGGCGCATCAGCTCGGCCATGCGCAGTTCCAGCGCCTTGTATTTGTCGCGCATCACTTCCATCTGGCGTTCCTGCAGCGAGACGGCGCGCCCGGTCAGCGGGCTGGCCAGCCTGATCTCGCCCAGCAGGTGGACGTGTTCTTCGAAGAAGTGCGGATGGTCGGTCAGGTATTGCGCGACGGCGGCGGAGTCCAGGAGGGCGGTCATTGATGGTGTCGTTCAAATTAAGAGAGGGGGCAGGCGCCATTTTAACCGAGCCGACGCGAAAACCGGGGTCAGGTCATGCATACGCGCATATTTTACGCGTGGCATGACCTGACCCCGGTTTGGCGGCGTTGCAACGGATCAGAAGCGGTGGCGCATGCCCAGCTGGATACCTTTGCTGGCCTCGCCCGGGTGGGCCGTGAAGCCGCCCGAGGCGCTGGCCGCGCCGATCGCGTACTGGCCATCGTTCTGGTTCTTGATGTAGGCCACCACCGCGTACAGGTCGGTGCGCTTGGACAGGTTGTGGTCGTAGCCGAGGCCGTACTGGGTGGCGTCGCTGTTGGACGCGCTGCGGTCGTTCTGGCGCACCACGGACGCCATGATGCGGCCCTGGCCCACGCGGTAGTGGAAGCCGAGCTGGTAGCTGACGGCGTCGAGCAGGAAGGTGCGCTGCAGCGTGCTGTCGAGCTGGCCGGCCAGCACCGGGCCGAGCGCCGGGCCGAACGCGGCGAAGGTGGGCGCCAGCGCGTCGTGGGCGTAGCGGATGATGACGGAGTTGTCGTTGTTCTGCTTGTGGTAGCCGGCGAACAGTTTCCACTGGTTCAGGCTGTACGAGCCGCCCACCGTGGTGGTCACCAGGCCGCGCGCGCCGACCTGGTCGGTGCCGTAGTTGTGGCCCACGCCGACGTCCCAGCCGTTGGCCCTGTAGCGCAGGTTGGCGCCCCACGAGCGCTTGTCCATGCCGATGTAGCCCGAATGCTCGGTGCCGTACATCAGGGCGGCGGCCACGCCGTTCGGCAGTTCGATCCGGTATTGCACCGACTTGTCGGAACGGATCGCCACGCCGGCCGTCAGCAGGCCGCCGGTGCCGCCCACGATGCCGCCCCAGCCGGCCGCCGTGCCCGATTCGAACACGTCGGCGTTGTTGAACACCTCATAGTCGGGCGTGTACATGCGGCCCAGCAAGACCGCGCCGACCGGCGTGACCAGGCCGGCCATCGAGGTGCGGTCGAACAGCGCGTTGTTGATGTTGACGTTGATGGCCGGCTGCAGGGCCGACTGCACGCCGGCCAGCAGCTTGGCGGCCGTGGCGGCGCCACCGGCGGCGGCCGGCACGGTGAAGGCCAGCCCCTTGGTCAGCGCGTAACCCTGGTTGCTCGACAGGTTGCCGGCCTGCTGGCCGCCCGTGTCGAGCTGCACGCGCGCCTCCAGGTTGAACACGGCCTTGTAGCCGTTGCCGATGTCCTCCGTGCCCTTGAAGCCGAGCCGGGAGCCGTCGGCGATGCCGCTCACGATCTTGGTGCGGCTGTCGTTGCCGCCGTTGTTCGCGTACATCACGCCGGCGTCGGCGATGCCATACACGGTGACGGACGACTGGGCCAGGACGGGGGCCGCGCAGCCGGCGGCGATCAGGCCGGCCAGTACTTTGATTTTCATTGAGTCTCCAGTTTTTATGGGTTTTATTGTCACGACTTAAAATAGCACGTGCGTGCTAATCAACTATGACAGCGAAGACTTATGCTGTACAGCAAGGTTTGCGTGTGGCGCCGCGCGAGGTTGCGCGGAACACACGATCGTCGAGGGAATTCAAAAAAAGTGCGCGCCATCCGGCCGGCGGCGGCGGGGCGGGGGCGAAAAAAAACGGACAAGGTTGCCCTTGTCCGTTGTCGTGAAGGCAAGCGGCCAAGGGCCGCCGCGATCAGAAGTTGTGGTGGATGCCCACGCCGTAGAAGTTGACGGTGGTGGCGGCGCGCTTGTTGGACGCGTCCAGGTAGACGTAGGTGCGGGCCGACAGGCTGTACTCGTAGCCCAGCGATGCCTGCTTGGTCTTGACCAGGCCGTCCGGGGTCTTCTGGCCGTAGCCGGCCAGGATCTTGCCTGCGCCGACGGTGTAGTTGGCGCCCAGGATCCAGGACTTGGTCTTGGCGTTGGTGAACACGGTCTGGCCCTGGTCCTGCTTCTGGTACGAAGCCATCAGTTTCAGCGCGGGGATAGGCTTGACGGACGCGGCCACCGACCACAGCTTGGTCTCCAGCGCGTTCTTCTCGTAGGCGGCCATGGCGGCGAACTGGCCGTTGTCCACGGTGGCGCTCAGCGAGTAAGGCGTGGTGTTGGGCACCATGTTGGCCGGGATGGCGACCGAGTTGGCGGTGGCGGCGACGGCGGCGTTGCCGTTCGCTTCCTTGGCCTGGATGGCCGCGTTCAGCTGGAACACGCCGGCCACGACCGGGGTGTTATAGAAGAAGGCGTTCGAGAAGCGGTTGCCCGAGTTGCCGGTCTGGTCCAGCGGCGAGCTGGTGTAGCCAGCCACTTGCAGGTCGGTCTGGTAGCCGGCCACCGATGGGATGCCGCTCCATGGTTCGAACGCCGTGATCGATTCCTGGAACGGGGTCAGGCCACGGCCCAGACGCACGGTACCGAAGTCACCCTGCAGGCCGACGCGGCTCTGGCCCTGGAACAGCGGACGGCTGCTGGCGCCGGACGTGCTTTCGATGGTGCCGGTGTCGGGCTCATAGCGGATTTCCAGTTGGAACAGCGCCTTCAGGCCGCTGCCCAGGTCTTCCACGCCTTTGAAGCCCAGTTTGTTGTTGTCGCGCTTGCCGATCGCCGTGCTGGTGCCGCTTTTCTTGGTGACGCCCGCATCCACCGTACCGTAGATGGTCACGGACGATTGCGCGTACGCAGCGGAAAACGCGCCCATGAGTGCCAGAGCCACTAAAGATTTTTTCATTTGTTCTTCCTTTTGAGAGTGAAACGTCCAAACATCTAAAAGCCGACAAGTGCGCCTAACGCCACCTGGGATGAGCTGAACCTTAATAGCTGTCCGCGTCAATGGCGCCGGTTTGGTTGATTATGGGGGCGAGTCTTGGCCGAAAAGGCCAAAACCCCGTTCCCCTGTTGTATTTTTGAAACGCTTGACCGGCTATCCAGAACCGTGCCGCCCGCATGATTTCCTTTCACGTGTGGATCAGGGATTGCTTTCACACTACACGGCACATAGCGCGGAGATTTGCGCCATATCAAGCAGATAGGCGCACCGTCGCGTGCACGCCACGGCGCCGGCCGTGGACCGCGCTACACTGGCCTCTGTGTTTATCTGGCCTTATCTTCGTCTTTCATGGCAAGATATTGACACAACACCAGACGTCCCAAGCTCGCGCAGACGGCGAGGACGCGGCGCAAGCTTCCATGAATCACATGCATAGTGAGACGATGGCAAATCGAGAAGAATTAGGGATCATCCGGGGGGCACGCGCGGGAGACGCGGTCAGCCAACTGGCGCTGGGCAAGCTCTACCTGTTTGGCGGCGCGAGCTTGCCACGCAGCATGCCCACGGCCCTGCACTGGCTGAGCCGGGCGGCCCAGCAACAGCAGGACGAGGCGTGGATGCTGATCGGCAACCACATTCCATTTGAATACGCACAACATTGCAGACCTGCCGTGCTGGACTGGTACGACCGCGCCTATGACGCCGGCGTGGCGCCGGCCGGCCTGGTGCTGGCCCAGCTGGTGCTGGATGGCCAGGACCAGGGCGGCGACGACGGCTTGCGCGCCAAGGCCATGCTGGCGCTGGAGGATGCGGCGCGCGACGGTTCGGCCGAAGCGCGGCGCCTGCTGGCCAGCCAGCGCGGCGAACCGGCGGCGCCGGCCGCCGCCCCGGCCAGCGCGGCCAGCGAACGGCGATCGCGGCCCGCGCCGGGCGCCGACCAGTACGGATTGCTTGAACAGGCCTGGCAGGCGCAGGACTTGCGCGCCTATCTGGCGACGGCATTGCCGCTGGCGCGCGCGGTGTTGCAGGGCGCCCCGGCCGACGCCGAGGCGGCGCGCGTGGCCGCCTGGCCGGTCGAACCGCAGCAGGTGCAATTGCTGGCGCGCTGCGCCGAGGCGCTCGACCATCTGGCCGAGCGCGATCCGGAACTGCAGCAATGCCGGGAACTGGCCGCCCATGGCGGCGACCGCCAGGCGCAGCTGGCGCTGGGCCTGTGGTTCGCGCGCATGAACTGCGCCGGCGAGCGGCTGGCGGCCGGCATCGCCGCCGTCAACTTCAAGCGCGCCATCCGCTGGCTCACGCTGGCCGGCGAGCAGGGCATGGCCGAGGCGTGGTTCGCGTTGTCGCGCATCTATCTGAAACCGGAATTCTCGCAACGCTCGGTGGCCGAGGCCCAGTGCTACCTGGAGCGGGCGGCCGAGATGGGGCATCGCGTGGCCCAGCTCGAATGCGGCCTGTACGCGTGGCGCACGCGCCGCAACGGCGAGATGAGCGATGTGCGGGCCGCGTACTGGCTGCAAAAGGCGGCGGCCCAGGGTTGCGCCGAGGCCGAGGCGGTGCTGGCCAAGATCGCCGCGCCGGTCGCCGCCCCCGGCTGGACCGAGGCCGTGCTGCCGCTGCTGACGCGGGCGCTGGCCGACAGCCAGCCGTTGCTGGCGGCCCGCATCGAACTGGCCAGCCTGTTCGGGCTGACCCGGGCCGAGACGTTGCTGCTCGATGTGAAGGCGGCCGACCATGGGCACTGCCTGGTGGTCGACATCCGCGCCAGCTACGGACGCAGCAAGCGGCGCCTGATCCTGTTGCGCACGGCGCAGCAACGCCAGGCGCTGGACCGCATCGTGCGCCAGTTCGAACATGTGGACAGCGGGCCGGATGGACTGGAAGGCAACTACCGCCAGCGGCTATACCGGCTCAAGACGTGGCTGGGGGCGGGCGTGCCCAGGCTGTTGGCGGCCTGAGCACTGAAAACGCCACGGGCCGGCGGTGGCCGGCCCGGGAGGGGGAACATCGGGGAAGAGGCCGGGATCAGATCTCGATCTCGCCCTCGAACACGGTCACGGCCGGCCCCGTCAGGAACACGGGCTGGCCCTCGCCGTCCCACGCGATCGACAGCTGGCCGCCGCGCGCGTCGACCCGCACGGGCGAGTCGAGCAGGCCGCGCCGGATGCCGGCCACCACGGCCGCGCACGAGCCGGTGCCGCAGGCCAGCGTTTCGCCCGCGCCGCGCTCGTAGACGCGCAACTTGACGTGGTGGCGGTCGACGACCTGCATGAAGCCGGCGTTGACCCGGTTCGGGAAGCGCGGATGGTGCTCGATCAGCGGGCCGGTCAGCTCCACCGGCGCCAGTTCCACGTCGTCGACCACCTGCACCGCGTGCGGGTTGCCCATCGACACGGCCGACACCAGCACCTGCTCGCGCGCGCCGCCCAGTTCCAGCAGCAGCGGCCACAGCGTGTCGCGGCCCTCGGGCTGGCCCTGCAGGCCGTCGGCGTCGAACGGCACGCGGGCCGGTTCCAGCACGGGCGCGCCCATGTCGACCGTGATGCTGCCGTCGTCCTCAAGCCGCGGCGCGATCACGCCGGCCTTGGTTTCCACCGTCAGCCGGCGCGCGCTGCTCAAGCCTTTTTCCGCCACGAACTTGACGAAGGCGCGCGAGCCGTTGCCGCATTGCTCCACTTCGCCGCCGTCGGCGTTGAAGATGCGGTAGCGGAAATCGCAGCCGGGCACGGTGGGCCGTTCCACCAGCAGGATCTGGTCGGCGCCCACGCCGAAGCGGCGGTCGCCCAGCTTGCGCCA
Organism: Rugamonas sp. GW822-FHT03B10; assembly: GCF_058801745.1. Classification (NCBI taxonomy): domain Bacteria; kingdom Pseudomonadati; phylum Pseudomonadota; class Betaproteobacteria; order Burkholderiales; family Oxalobacteraceae; genus Rugamonas; species Rugamonas sp. GW822-FHT03B10. Next base: position 316,498 of record NZ_JBXANP010000001.1, read on the forward strand.
CTGCTCGGGCGTGAAGTCGATCTGCTGGTGGATCGCGTCGATCACGACGAAATCGTTGCCGGCGCCATGCATTTTGGTGAATTTCAGTTTCATCGTCGCTTATATTCGCTTATCTACTCTTATCTGTCGGATCAGGGCGCCGGTCGCTGGTAGAGCGACGGCTCGCCCTGGGGCCGCGTCTTGAACCGCTTGTGGGTCCAGAAATACTCGGCCGGGGCCAGGCGGACCTCGTCCTCGATAAAGGCGTTCATCCTGCGGGTGGCGGCAACCATGTCGGTGCCCGGGTAATTGTCCCACACCGGGTAGAACTTGACACGCCAGCCCTGGTAATTGGGCAGGAAGGTGGCGATCACGGGCATGACCTGGGCGCCCGTGGTGGCGGCGATGCGGGCCGTGGCCGTCAGGGTGGCGGCCTGGATGCCGAAGAAGGGCACGAATTCGGCGTCCTTCTCACCGAAATCCATGTCCGGCAGCATGAAGTACGGCAGTTTCTCCTTCAGCGCGCGCAGGATCGGCTTGATGCCGTCCTGGCGCGTGAACAGCCGCACCGGCTTGAAGCGCGAGCGGCCCTGGCGCAGCACCTTGTCGAACGCGGCATTCTTTTGCTGCACGTACATGGACGATGCGCTCGCTTCCATGGCGATGGCGACGCCGGCCACGTCCAGGCACACGAAGTGCGGGCACAGCAGGATGGTCGGGCGTTCCGTCATCTGGGCCACGGGCACCGGGCCCGGTTCCAGCTTGATCAGGCGCCGCAGCCGCGCCTCCGAGGCCCACCACAGGATGCCGCGCTCCCACACGCTGCGCGAATAGGCCTGGAAATGCTGGCGCGCCAGCGCCACGCGCTGCGCTTCCGTCAGTTCCGGCATGCACAGGCGCAAGTTGGTGAGCGCGATGTGGCGGCGCGAGCGCAGCAACACGAACAGGATGCTGCCCACCAGGTCGCCGAAGCGGCCCAGCAGGGGCAGGGGCAGCCAGTGCAGCAGCCACATCAGACCAAGCATGGCTTTCATTGCGCACCCTCCTGCGCGGCGTCGGGGGCGGCGGCGCCGGCCGGCACCTTGTAGCGGTTGTAGCTCCAGAAATACTGGGCCGGGGCGCGTGCGATCAGCTGTTCCATGGCGGCGTTGATGGTGCGCGCCTGCCGGGCCGGCGTGCCGTCCAGGCTGTCCGTGAACGGCACGAAGCGGATCAGGTAGCCCTTGCCGCGCGGCAGGCGCTCGGCGTAGGTGACGATCACGGTGGCGTCGCCCATCTGGGCCAGCTTGGCCGGCAGCGTCATCGTGTAGGCGGGGCGGCCGAAGAACTCGGCCCACACGCCCTCGCCCTCCTGCGGCACCTGGTCCGGCAGCAGGCCGATCGGGCGGCCTTTCTTGAGCGTCTTGGCCAGGATGCGCACACCCGACATGTTGGCCGGGGCCAGCAGCAGGTTGTCGCGCGCGCGCGCGCCCTCCACCAGCGGTTTCAGGGCCGCCTTCTTCGGCGGCCGGTACATCACGGTCAGCTCCGTGCGCAGCGCGATCTCCTGCGCCACGATCTCGAAGCAGCCGAGGTGGGGCGTGAGGAACACGATGCCGCGCCCGGAATCGAGCGCGTCCTGCACCAGTTGCCAGTTCTCATCGCTGGCATGGCGCGACACGCGTTCGGGGGCGGCGCACCAGATGAACGGCAGTTCGACGATGCTCTTGCCCGCTTCGGCGATGGCGGCCGGCAAATAGGCGCTGTAGCCGGCCTGGGCCAGGTTGTCGCGCATGCGCCGGCGGTAGGACGGCGAGGACAGGTAGACCACCCAGCCGAGCGCGGCACCGAGGGCATGTAAAACCGGCAACGGGAAGATGGACAGGAAGCGGAACAGGAATACGAGCATGGCGTTTGGTTATATTGATATGAGGCAAGAATCCGAAGGTTGCCTAGCCAAATTTTTTTTAAGAAGCGTAAAATACCACGTATGCAGTATCCGCTGAGTTAACAGACAACTTGCGAGGCGGAATATAAATCTCGCTAAAGCGTCGCAAGCCGTATTGGTAAGCGACAACATTTTTTTCACCAATATGAGGAGCTTGCGATGTCCAACGATTACCTTTTCACCTCTGAATCCGTGTCGGAAGGCCACCCGGACAAGGTGGCCGACCAGATTTCGGACGCCATCCTGGACGCCATCCTGGCCCAGGACCCCAAGGCCCGCGTGGCCGCCGAAACGCTGTGCAACACCGGCCTGGTGGTGCTGGCCGGCGAGATCACGACGCACGCGAACGTGGATTATATTCAAGTCGCGCGCGAAACCATCAAACGCATCGGTTACGACAACACCGACTTCGGCATCGACTACCGCGGCTGCGCCGTGCTGGTCGGCTATGACAAGCAGTCGCCCGACATCGCCCAGGGCGTGGACGAGGGCGCCGGCATCGACCTCGACCAGGGCGCCGGCGACCAGGGCCTGATGTTCGGCTACGCCTGCGACGAGACGGCCGAGCTGATGCCGGCCGCCATCCACTACGCGCACCGCCTGGTCGAGCGCCAGTCGCAGCTGCGCAAGGATGGCCGCCTGCCATGGCTGCGTCCGGACGCCAAATCGCAGGTCACGCTGCGCTACGTCAACGGCCGCCCGGTGGCCGTGGACACGGTGGTGCTGTCGACCCAGCATTCGCCCGACATCAGCCATAAGCACATCGAAGAAGCCGTGATCGAGGACATCATCAAGCAGGTGCTGCCGCGTGAATGGCTGGGCGACACGCGCTACCTGGTCAACCCGACCGGCCGCTTCGTCATCGGCGGCCCGCAGGGCGACTGCGGCCTGACCGGCCGCAAGATCATCGTCGACACCTACGGCGGCGCCAGCCCGCACGGCGGCGGCGCGTTCTCGGGCAAGGATCCGTCCAAGGTCGACCGCTCGGCCGCCTACGCGGCCCGCTACGTGGCCAAGAACGTGGTGGCGGCCGGCCTGGCGCGCCAGTGCCAGGTGCAGGTCAGCTACGCGATCGGCGTGGCCAAGCCGATCAACATCACCGTCTACACGGAAGGCACGGGCGTGATCCCGGACGAGAAGATCGCCCAGCTGGTGATGGAGCATTTCGACCTGCGTCCGAAGGGCATCGTGCAGATGCTGGACCTGCTGCGCCCGATCTACCAGAAGACGGCCGCCTACGGCCACTTCGGCCGCGAAGAGCCGGAATTCACGTGGGAGCGCACCGACAAGGCCGCCATCCTGCGCGACGCCGCCGGCCTCAAGTAAAGCAGCACCGGCCGCGCGGCGGCCACGTTGCCGGCGTCGATTTCGCCGAAAGACGTGGCCGCCGCGCGGTTTTCTTGTAAAATACCCCTTCCGAGGAGCGTTGCGACGAATCAACCCGATTCGCCAGGCTCGGAATCTGCAACCGCGCTCACGTTACTTTTTTCTATCGAAAGGAGGGCGTGATGAACGCCGTACTCAAATCCGCACAAGACTACCTGGTCGCCGACATCTCCCTGGCCGCCTGGGGCAACAAAGAAATCAAGATCGCCGAGACGGAAATGCCGGGCCTGATGGCCATCCGCGAGGAATTCGCGGCCAGCCAGCCGCTGAAGGGCGCCCGCATCACCGGCTCGCTGCACATGACGATCCAGACGGCCGTGCTGATCCAGACGCTGGAAGCGCTGGGCGCGCAAGTGCGCTGGGCCTCGTGCAACATCTACTCGACCCAGGACCACGCCGCCGCCGCCATCGCCGCCAACGGCACCCCCGTGTTCGCCATCAAGGGCGAAACCCTGGACGAGTACTGGGATTACACCCACCGCATCTTCGAGTGGCCCGCCGACGCGGCCGGCAACCCGGTCTACTCCAACATGATCCTCGACGATGGCGGCGACGCCACGCTGCTGCTGCACCTGGGCGCGCGCGCCGAGAAGGACATCTCGGTGCTGGCCAACCCCGGCTCGGAAGAGGAAATCTGCCTGTTCAACGCCATCAAGGCCCACCTGGCCAAGGACGCCAACTGGTACTCCAAGCGCCTGCCGCACATCCTGGGCGTGACCGAGGAAACGACCACCGGCGTGCACCGCCTGTACCAGATGCACAAGGAGGGCAAGCTGGCCTTCCCGGCCATCAACGTCAACGATTCCGTGACCAAGTCCAAGTTCGACAACCTGTACGGCTGCCGTGAATCGCTGGTGGACGGCATCAAGCGCGCCACCGACGTGATGGTGGCCGGCAAGGTCGCCGTCATCGCCGGCTATGGCGACGTGGGCAAGGGCTCGGCCCAGGCCATGCGCGCGCTGTCGGCCCAGGTGTGGGTCACCGAGATCGACCCGATCTGCGCGCTGCAGGCGGCCATGGAAGGCTACCGCGTGGTGACCATGGATTACGCGGCCGCGCACGGCGACATCTTCGTCACCTGCACCGGCAACTACCACATCCTGACCGAGCAGCACATGCTGGCCATGAAGGACCAGGCCATCGTCTGCAACATCGGCCACTTCGACAACGAGATCGACGTCGCCTCGCTCAAGAAGTACACGTGGGAGAACATCAAGCCCCAGGTCGACCACGTGATCTTCCCGGACGGCAAGCGCATCATCCTGCTGGCCGAAGGCCGCCTCGTCAACCTCGGCTGCGGCACGGGCCATCCGTCGTACGTGATGAGCTCCTCGTTCGCCAACCAGACCATCGCCCAGATCGAGCTGTTCGCCAACACGGCCAACTACCCGGTCGGCGTGTACGTGCTGCCCAAGCACCTGGACGAGAAGGTGGCGCGCCTGCAGCTGAAGAAGCTCAACGCCCAGCTGACGGAACTGACCGACGAGCAGGCCGCCTACATCGGCGTGCAGAAGCAGGGTCCGTACAAGCCTGAGCACTACCGCTACTAAGCGGCGCCACGGTGGCCGGCCGGCGTTCGCCGGCGGGCCGCCGCTTTCCGACTTTTCTGCCGCGAGCTCCTCATATGCGTTTGGTCCTTACCTGGTTAATCAATGCCGCTGCCCTGCTGGCAGTGCCCTACCTGATGCATTCCGTCGATGTCACAAGCATAGGCGCAGCCCTCGTCGCAGCCCTCTTGTTGGGTCTGGTAAATACGCTGATCCGGCCGGTGCTGCTGGTGCTGACCCTGCCCGTGACCGTGGTGTCGCTGGGCCTGTTCATCTTCGTCATCAACGGCTTCATGTTCTGGCTGGTGGCGCAGTGGGTGACGGGCTTTCATGTCGATAGCTTCTGGTCGGCCATGGGCGGCGCCCTGCTGTACAGCGTGATTTCCTGGGCTTTGTCTACCTTACTTTTGAAGAACGCCGATGGACAACCCTAATTTCAGTATCGAATTCTTTCCGCCCAAGACGGCGGAAGGGGCGGAGAAGCTGCGCGCCACGCGCGCCAAGCTGTCCGAGCTGCATCCCAAGTATTTCTCCGTGACCTTCGGCGCGGGTGGCACCACCCAGCGCGGCACGCTCGACACCGTGCTCGAGATCATGGCCGCCGGCGAACAGGCCGCGCCCCACCTGTCGTGCGTGGGCGGCACGCGCGACTCGATCCGCGCCATCCTGGCCGAGTTCAAGGCGCACAACATCCGCCGCATCGTCGCCCTGCGCGGCGACCTGCCCAGCGGCTACGGCGCGGCCGGCGAATTCCGCTACGCCAACGAGCTGGTGGAATTCATCCGCGCCGAGACCGGCGACTGGTTCCACATCGAAGTGGCGGCCTACCCGGAGACGCATCCGCAAGCGCGCTCGCCGCAGGACGACCTGCTGGCGTTCGAGCGCAAGGTGAAGGCCGGCGCCAACGCCGCCATCACCCAGTACTTCTACAACGCCGACGCCTACTTCCAGTTCATGGACGAGTGCGGCAAGCTGGGCATCACCGTCCCCGTCGTGCCCGGCATCATGCCGATCACCAACTACACGCAGCTGATGCGCTTTTCCGACATGTGCGGCGCCGAGATCCCGCGCTGGGTGCGGCTCAAGCTGGCCAGCTTCGGCGACGACACGGCGTCCATCAAGGCCTTCGGCCTGGACGTGGTGACGGCCCTGTGCCAGCGCCTGCTGGCCGGCGGCGCGCCCGGTCTGCACTTCTACAGCATGAACCAGGCCGCGCCCACCACGGCGCTGTGGCAACGGCTGGTCTAAAAAACCGGGGTCAGGTCCGGTAGCGTGACTACATGACCTGACCCCGGTTCGTCGTTCAGGCGCCCAGTTCCGTGACGATGCAGTCGAGCGCGATGTCGTGCGGATCGTCGCCGAACGACGCCTGCTGGCAGGCGTAGGCCACGCCCACCGTGCGCGGCCGTGGCAGCGCCTCCAGCGTGCGGTCGTAGAAGCCGCCGCCGTAGCCGAGCCGGTAGCCGTGGCGGTTGTAGCCGAGGCAGGGCACCAGCAGCGCCGGCGGCCGCGGCGCCAGCCGCAGGTCGGCCGGCACGGCCACCCCCATCCCATCCTTCACCATCGGCTCGCCGATGTCCCATTGCGCGAACGCCAGCGGCGCGTGTTTTTCCACCACCACCGGCAGCAGCAGGCGCACGCCGCGCCGCGCCAGTTCGGCGTAGGCGGCCTGCAGATCGGGCTCGTCGCGCAGCGGCCAGTACACGCCCAGCGCGCCGACGGCCGCCGTCTCCGCCCATGCCAGCACGTGCCGTCCGATGGCCGCGTCCCACGCGGCGCGCGTGGCCGGGTCCAGCGCGCGCCGCGCGCCCAGCAATTGCTTGCGCAAATCGGCCTTGGACAGGGGTGTTGCCGCTGGCGGCGCCGTGGCGGTGCGTGGTATTCTAGGATCGCTGGTCATATGACTGTTTTAAGACTTCGATTGAGAGTTGCACATTGAATTCCGCTTCAAAATGGATAGCCGGCGCCGTGATGGCCGTAGCCTGCCTGGCCTCACCATGGAGCCGCGCCGACGATAGTGGAATCGACAGCAGCCGCAGGGACGACGACGCGTTCCTGCTGCTGCGCGACGCCGTACGCCAGGACGATGCGGCCAAGGTTGCATTCTATGCCGACCGGCTGGCCAACTACCAGATCCCTTCCTACGTCGATTACTACCGCCTCAAGTCGCACCTGCGCGACGCCGCCAATGGCGAGGTGCGCGACTTCCTGCACCGCTACGAGGGCAGCGCCATCGCCGACCGCCTGCGCAACGACTGGCTGCTGGAACTGGGCCGCAAGCGCGACTGGGCCACGTTCGACGAGCAGCTGCCGCTGTTCGTGCTGGACGACGACACCCAAGTCAAGTGCTACAACCTGATGTCGCGCGCGCTCAAGGGCCAGCGCGTGGCCGAGCAGGCGCGCGTGCTGCTGGTCAACCCGACCGTGTATGGCGAGGCGTGCTCCGGCCTGATCGCCACGCTGGCCCAGAACGGCCAGTTCGACAGCGACGACTTGTGGACCCAGGTGCGCCTGGCCGGCCAGTTCGACGCTACCGGACCGGCCAAGCGCGCCATGGTGCTGCTGGGCGGGCCGGAGAAGCGCATCGGCCAGGCCATCGACCTGCCGGCCATCGCGCTGGCCAAGGGCGCGGGCAGCGGCCGCATCGACCACGAGATCTACCTGGTGGCCGTGGGCCGCATGGCGCGCACCAGCGTCAAGCTGGCCGCGCTGGCGCTGCGCAAGGCCACCCCCAGACTGACGGCGCAGGAACAGGCGATCGGCTGGGCCAACATCGCGCTGGCCTCGTCCTACACGCTGGCGCCGGAGACGGCCGACTACTGGCGCAAGTCGTCCGGGGCGCCATTGTCGCAGGAGGCCTTGCAGTGGAAGACCCGCTACGCGCTGCGCGCCGGCGACTGGAAGCAGGTGCGCGCCGACATCCGCGCCATGCCGCCGGCGCTGCGCAACGAGCCGGCCTGGATCTACTGGCAGGGCCGGGCGCTGATGGCCGAGGCGGGCGCCAGCCAGCCCACGGGCGAGGCGGCGCAGCTGTTCCGCAGCATTTCCGACCAGTCCAATTTCTACGGCCAGCTGGCGCTGGAGGAACTGGGCCAGCTGATCACGATCCCGCCGGCCGGGCCGCCGATCACCCAGGCCGAGATCACGCCGTTCGCGTCCGACCCCAATTTCCAGCGCGCGCTCAAGTTCTTCTCGATGCGGCTGCGCTTCGAGGGCACGCGCGAGTGGAACTGGGCGCTGCGCGGCCTGAGCGAACGCCAGCACCTGGCGGCGGCCGAATTCGCGCGCCAGAACAACATCCTCGACCGCATGGTGAGCACGTCCGAGAAGACCCGCATCCAGGTCGATTACACGCAGCGCTTCCCGGCGCCGCATGACGACATCATGCACCCGGCCACCCAGACCCTGGGCCTGGACAAGGCCTGGGTGTATGGCCTGATCCGCCAGGAATCGCGCTTCATCATGGATTCGCAGTCGGCCGTGGGCGCTGCGGGCCTGATGCAGGTGATGCCGTCCACCGGCCGCTGGGTGGCCAAGAAGATCGGCCTGACGGACTTCGTGCAGAACATGCTGAGCGACGTGCGCACCAACATCCTGCTGGGCACCAATTATATGAACATGGTGCTGGGCAGCATGGACGGCTCGCAGACGCTGGCCACGGCCGCCTACAACGCCGGCCCGGGGCGCCTGCGCAGCTGGCGCGCGGCGCTCGACAAGCCGATGGAGAGCGCCGTCTTCATCGAGTCGATCCCGTTCCCCGAAACCCGCACCTACGTGAAGAACGTGATGTCGAACGCGACCTATTACGCGGCCCTGTTCGAAGGCCGGCCGCAGTCGCTCAAGGCCCGCCTCGGCACGGTCGCGCCCAAGGGCTTCACGGCGCAGGAACAACAAGAAACCAGCTTCGGCTCCCGTTAGCATCCACCGCATCCATCCGGACCATTCCATGCAAACCACTGAACTCGATCCCACCCTGTCGCAAGCCCTGGCCAACGCGCGCGCGCCCGGCCTCACGCTCATCATCGGCAACAAGAACTACTCGTCCTGGTCGATGCGGCCGTGGGTGGCCATGACGGCGTTCGGCATCCCGTTCCAGGAAGTGAAGGTCCTGCTCGACCAGCCCGACACGGCCAACCGCATCGCCGCCTACTCGGCCGCCGGCCGCGTGCCGGTGCTGCTGGCCGGCGAGATGACGATCTGGGACAGTCTGGCCATCTGCGAATACCTGGCCGAGCAATTCCAGGAGCTGCACATGTGGCCGCAGGACGTGGCCGCGCGCGCCATGGCCCGTTCCGTGTGCGCGGAGATGCACGCCGGCTTCGCCGACCTGCGCACGGCCATGTCGATGAACATCCGCGCCAGCTATCCGGGCAAGGGCCGCACCAACGGCAGCCAGGCCGACATCGGCCGCATCAGCGAGATCTGGGAGGAGTGCCTGTCGCGCTTCGGCCACCACCAGTTCCTGTTCGGCGAATTCACCATCGCCGACGCCTTCTTCGCGCCCGTCGTGATGCGCTTCCGCACCTACGGCGTGACGCTGGCGCCGGCCCTGAACGCCTATTGCGACCGCGTGCGCGCCCATCCGGCCGTGGCGCGCTGGGTCACGGAGGCGCTGGCGGAGACGGAAATGGCGCCGCGCCACGACGCCGAAATGCCGGACTGACGCATGCGTACCTATGTGGTGGGCGGCGCCGTGCGCGACGCCCTGCTGGGCCTGCCCGTCAAGGATCACGACCACGTGGTGGTGGGCGCCACGCCCGAGGCCATGCTCAAGCTGGGCTACCGTCCGGTGGGCAAGGACTTCCCCGTGTTCCTCCATCCGGACACCCACGAGGAATACGCGCTGGCCCGCACCGAGCGCAAGACGGCGCCCGGCTACCGGGGCTTCGTGTTCCACACGGCGCCCGACGTCACGCTGGAACAGGACCTGGTGCGGCGCGACCTGACCATCAACGCCATCGCGCGCGCCGACGACGGCACGCTGACCGACCCGTTCGGCGGCCAGCGCGACCTGCAGCTGCGCGTGTTCCGCCACGTGTCGGACGCGTTCGAGGAGGACCCGGTGCGCATCCTGCGCGTGGCCCGCTTCGCGGCGCGCTTCCCCGAGTTCACGGTGGCGCCGGAAACCAACGTGCTGATGCGGCGCATGGTGGAGCAGGGCGAGGTGGACGCGCTGGTGGCCGAGCGGGTCTGGCAGGAGTTGTCGCGCGGGCTGATGGAGCAGCGCCCGTCGCGCATGCTGCAAGTGCTGCGCGACTGCGGCGCGCTGGCGCGCGTGCTGCCGGAACTGGATAAATTGTGGGGCGTGCCGCAGCCGGTGCAGCACCATCCCGAGGTCGACACCGGCCTGCACATCGAGCAGGTCATCGATTGCGCGGCCGACGCCGGGCTGGCGCTGCCCGTGCGCTTCGCCTGCCTGCTGCACGACGTGGGCAAGGGGGGCACGCCGCCCGACCAGTGGCCGGCCCACCATGGCCATGAGGGCCTGGGCGTCAGGCTGATCGAGCAGTTGTGCCAGCGCCTGCGGGTGCCGACCGAATGCCGCGACCTGGCCGTGATGACGGCGCGCGAACATGGCAACGTGTGCCGCGCGCTGGTCCTGCGTCCGAACACCATCGTCAACCTGCTCGAGCGCTGCGATGGCTTCCGCAAGCCGGCCCGTTTCCTGCAGATGCTGGAGGCGGCCCAGTGCGACGCGCGCGGGCGCAGCGGCCCCACGGGCAGCTTCCGCGACCAGCCGTTCCCCCAGCTGGCCCACCTGCGCTGCGCGCTGGAGGCGGCGCGTGGCGTCAACGCGGGCGAGGTGGCGCAGCGCTGGAGCGAACAGCCGCAACGCATCCCCGAGATGGTGCGCAAGGCTCGGGTCGCGGCCGTGAAGGCGGCGCTGGGCGCGGCCGCGCCGGACGACGATGATGATGAAATCAAGCCCGGACCCGATAGCGGCGCCGGTGACGCCGGCGCGCCGTCCCGGAGCGCCTGAGCTGCGCTACAATAGGCGCATGTTGCGCCGCACCATGCGCGCTTTCCACCTTCTTGTTTTGCGGCGGCGAGGAGCCCACCAGTGAACCCGACCGATATGTTTTCCAACCCGTTCCGGCGGCGCGACAGCAACGGCGAGCGCAAGCGGCCCACCGTGCTGGTCAAGGAACTGAGTGAGCGCGACCGGCGCCGCATGGTCAAGCATTTCCTGGCGCTGGAGCCGCGCGACCGCCTGCTGCGCTTCGGCACCATGCTGCCCGACGAGCAGGTGGCGGCCTACGTCAACCGCATCGACTTCGCGCGCGACAATGTGTTTGGCGTCTACAACCGGCTGTTCACGCTGGTGGCCGTGGGTCATCTGGCGTTCGCGCCCGCGGAGCCGGACAAGAACGCGGTGACGGAAAAGGAGCACGTGGCCGAGTTCGGCGTGTCCGTCGGCAAGGCCGCGCGCGGCATGGGCGTGGGCACCAAGCTGTTCGAACGGGCCGCCATCCACTGCCGCAACAACGACGTCGACACCTTGTACATGCACTGCCTGTCGTCCAACGCCACCATGATGCACATCGCCAAGAAGGCCGGCATGGAGATCCACCGCGACTACGGCGAGGCGGACGCCTACCTGAAGCTGCCGCCCGCCAATCCGACCAGCGTGCTGCAGGAAGCGCTCGACGAGCAGTTCGCCACGCTCGACTACACGCTCAAGGCCAACAAGCGCTTCGCCAGCAAATGGCTGCACAAGCTGGTGGGGCGCAAGGCGCGCCAGGACTGAGCCGCATCGAGGGTTTGACTCTAGGGTCTGACCCTCCGGGTCTGACCCTGGTTTGGCGGTAAAACTACACCAGCGGCAGCGCCGTCGTATCCTTAATGCGCTGCAGCGCGAACGACGACTTCACATCCAGCACAGCCGGATGGCGCAGCAGGGTGGCCATCATGAAGCGCGAGAAGTGGTCCATGTCCTCCACGTGGACCCGCAGCAGATAATCCATCTCCCCCGTCATCGCATAGCAGGCCACCACCTCCGGCCACTGCTCGACGGACACGGCGAAGTCGGCCCGAGGCGAGGCCGGCGCGGCCGCCGCGCCCAGCGCGCGCGCGTTGCTGTGGGCGGCCGCCTCGCTGTGCTTCTCCAGCCGCACGTTCACATAGGCCAGCAAGCCGAGGCCGATCTTGTCCGGGTCCAGCAGCGCCACATACTGGCGGATCACGCCCGCTTCCTCGAGCCGCTTGATGCGGCGCAGGCACGGCGAGGGCGACAGGCTGACCAGCTCGGCCACGTCCTGATTGGACAGGCGGCCGTCCCGCTGCAGGATGGCGAGAATCTTGCGGTCCGTCTTATCCAGCGTTATCTTGGTCATAAATCCCTCAATAATGAAATTTCCAGGCAATATTATTGCTCAGATTCCCGGATCGCGGGAATGGTTTGCAATTTAATGCTGGCGGGCCGGGACTATACTGTGCGCTATTCTAACGAGGAGATCACTATGCAATTCCAGCCTTGGGACAACCCGATGGGGACCGATGGTTTTGAATTTGTCGAGTACGCGGCGCCGGACCCCAAGGCGCTCGGCGCCCTGTTCGAGAGCATGGGTTTCACGGCCATCGCCCGCCACCGCCACAAGGACGTGACGCTGTACCGCCAGGGCGACATCAACTTCATCATCAACGCCGAGCGCGATTCGTTCGCGCAGCGCTTCGCGCGCCACCACGGCCCGTCCGTGTGCGCGATCGCCATCCGCGTCAATGACGCCGCCTACACCTACAAGCGCGCGCTGGAACTGGGCGCCTGGGGCTTCGACAACAAGACCGGCCCGATGGAACTGAACATCCCCGCCATCAAGGGCGTGGGCGACTCGCTGATCTACTTCGTCGACCGCTGGCGCGGCAAGGGCGCCGGCAAGGACGGCGCGCAGCCGGGCGCCATCGGCGACATCAGCATCTACGATGTGGACTTCGTCGCCATCCCGGGCGCCGTGGCCAACCCGGTCGGCAACGGCCTGACCTACATCGACCACCTGACCCACAACGTGCACCGTGGCCGCATGAAGGAATGGGCCGAGTTCTACGAGAACCTGTTCAACTTCCGCGAAGTGCGCTACTTCGACATCGAAGGCAAGCTGACGGGCCTGAAGTCGAAAGCCATGACCTCGCCGTGCGGCAAGATCCGCATCCCGATCAACGAATCGTCGGACGACAAGTCGCAGATCGCCGAATACCTGGACCAGTACCACGGCGAAGGCATCCAGCACATCGCGCTGGGCACGGACGACATCTACACCTCGGTGCAGCAGCTGCGCGACAGCGGCATCGTGTTCCAGGACACCATCGAGACCTACTACGAGCTGGTCAACCGCCGCCTGCCCAACCACGGCGAGCGCCTTGAGGACCTGCGCCGCATGCGCATCCTGATCGACGGCCGCAGCACGGAAACGGAACGTGAACTGCTGCTGCAGATTTTCACCCAGAACGTGATCGGGCCGATCTTCTTCGAGATCATCCAGCGCAAGGGCGACCAGGGCTTTGGCGAAGGCAACTTCCGCGCCCTGTTCGAGTCGATCGAGCTGGACCAGATCAAGCGCGGCGTGCTGCAGGATCCGGGCAAGACGGCCGCCTGAGTTGAAACCGGGGACAGACCCCCAAAAAAAACGTGAGTTAAAACCGGGGACAGACCCCAAAAAACGGGGTCAGTCCCCTGAACAGTCTGGTAGCGCCGCGCAGAACGGCGCGCCAGCCTGTGCTACTCTGTAGCTAACCATATCCGTGCCGGTCCGCCCACAAGGCGGGCCGGCTCGCGCGCTTCCGGGCCGATCCCGCCCGGCGGTGCACCGCAATGAGAATATTGGAGACAAAGTAATGAATGCACCTCACAAGGGCTCGCAACTGGAGCCGGCCGTCCACTCGGACGCGCCTATTTCCCTCGACGACAAGTGGACCCTGGAACGCGGCCGCGCCTTCATGACGGGCACGCAAGCCTTGATCCGCCTGCCCATGATGCAGCGCGAGCGCGACCTCAAGGCCGGTCTGAACACGGCCGGCTACATCACCGGCTACCGCGGCTCGCCCGTCACCAGCGTCGACATGACGGCCATGAAGGCCAAGAAATACCTGGACGAGCACCACGTCAAGTTCCACCCCGGCATGAACGAAGACCTGGCCGCCACGGCCGTCTGGGGCACGCAGCAGACCAATCTGTTCAAGGATGCCAAGTACGACGGCGTGTTCGCCATGTGGTACGGCAAGGGCCCCGGCGTGGACCGCTGCGGCGACGTGTTCAAGCACGCGAATAATGCCGGTAGCGCCAAACACGGCGGCGTGCTGGTGCTGGCCGGCGACGACCACGCGGCCAAGTCCTCGTCCACCGCCCACCAGTCCGACCACATCCTCAACGCCTGCGGCATCCCCGTGCTGTACCCGTCGTCGGTGCAGGAATACATCGACTACGGCCTGCACGCCTGGGCCATGAGCCGCTACACGGGCCTGTGGGTGTCGATGAAGTGCGTGACCGACATCATCGAGTCGGGCGCCGTGGTCGATTTCGACCCGGACCGCGTCCAGACCGTGATCCCGGACGACTTCGACCTGCCGGCAGGTGGCCTCAACATCCGCTGGCCCGACACCGTGCTCGACATGGAAGTGCGGATGAACAGCTACAAGTGGTACGCGGCCCTGGCCTATGCGCGCGCCAACAAGCTCAACAAGATCATCTGGGACAGCCCCAACCCCAAGATCGGCATCATCACGGCCGGCAAGTCCTACCTGGACACGCGCCAGGCGCTGGCCGACCTCGGCATCGACGAGCAGGCGGCGGCCGACATCGGCCTGCGCCTGTACAAGATCGGCATGACCTGGCCGCTGGAGGCGGACGGCGTGCACGCGTTCGCCAAGGGCCTGGACGAGATCCTGGTGGTGGAGGAAAAGCGCCAGATCCTCGAATACGCGCTCAAGGAAGAGCTGTACAACCTGCCCGACGGCCAGCGTCCGCGCGTGGTCGGCAAGTTCGACGACACCGGCGAATGGAGCAACAAGGGCCACACCGGCCACGGCGACTGGCTGCTGCCGGCCACCTATGAGCTGAACCCGGCCCAGATCGCGCGCGCCATCGCCAGCCGCATTTCGCACTACTGCGCCGGCCACCCGGTCGAGCAGCGCGTCAAGGAGCGCATCGCCTTCCTGGAAGCGAAGGAACTGGTGCTCAAGTCGGTGTCCGTCAAGCCCAATCCCGAGACCGACCGCACGCCGTACTTCTGCTCCGGCTGCCCGCACAACACCTCGACCAAGGTGCCCGAAGGCTCGCGCGCGCTGGCCGGCATCGGCTGCCACTACATGGTGCTGTGGATGGACCGCGAAACGTCGACCTTCACCCACATGGGCGCGGAAGGCGTGACCTGGGTCGGCCAGGCGCCGTTCACCAACGAGAAGCACGTGTTCACCAACCTCGGCGACGGCACCTACTTCCACTCCGGCCTGCTGGCCATCCGCGCCGCCGTGGCGGCCAAGGTCAACATCACCTACAAGATCCTGTTCAACGATGCCGTGGCCATGACGGGCGGTCAGGAATTCGACGGCCCGCTGGACCCCGGCATGATCTCGCGCCAGATCGCGGCCGAAGGCGTGGGCCCCATCATCGTCGTCACCGACGAACCAGAGAAATACCCGGCCGACTACAAGTGGGCCGAAGGCGTGACCGTGCGCCACCGCAGCGAACTGATGGACGTGCAGCGCGAACTGCGCGACAAGCCGGGCGTGTCGGCCATGATTTACGACCAGACTTGCGCGTCCGAGAAGCGCCGTCGCCGGAAGCGCAACGAGTACCCGGACCCGGCCAAGCGCGCCGTCATCAACGAGGCCGTGTGCGAAGGCTGCGGCGACTGCTCGGTGCAGTCGAACTGCCTGTCGGTGGAACCGCTGGAGACGGACCTGGGCCGCAAGCGCCAGATCAACCAGTCGTCGTGCAACAAGGACTTCTCGTGCGTGACGGGCTTCTGCCCCAGCTTCGTGACGGTGGAAGGCGGCGCCTTGAAAAAGCCGAAGAAGGCCGCCGCCGGTGATGCCGCCATGCCGGCGCTGCCATCGCCCGTACTGCCCGGCACGGCCGAGCCGTACGGCATCCTGATCACCGGCATCGGCGGCACCGGCGTGGTGACGGTGGGCCAGATCCTGGCCATGGCCGCCCACGTGGAAGGCAAGGGCGCCATCGTGCTCGACATGAGCGGCCTGGCCCAGAAGGGCGGCCCCGTCATGTCGCACGTACGGCTGGCCGACCACCAGGCCGACCTGCACTCGACCCGCGTGGGCACGGGCAGCGCCGACCTCGTGATCGGCTGCGACCTGATCGTCACGGCCAGCCGCGACGCCTTGTCGCGCATGGGCGAGGGCCGCACCTACGCGGCCATCAACTCGACCGGCTCGTCGACGGCCGCCTTCGTCAAGAATCCGGACTGGCAGTTCCCGGACGCGTCCTCGCGCGGCGAGATCGTCAAGGCCTGCGGCGCCGACCACACCGACTTCGTGGACGCCGGCCAGATCGCCACCGCGCTGATGGGCGACTCCATCGCCACCAATATGTTCATGCTCGGCTACGCGTTCCAGAAGGGCCATGTGCCGCTGTCGGAAGCGTCGATACTGAAGGCGATCGAGCTCAATGGCGTGTCCGTCAGTTTCAACAAGGCCGCGTTCGCGTGGGGCCGTACGGCCGCGCACGATCTGCCGTCCGTGCTGCGTTTGACCACGCCGGCCAAGGTGATCGAGTTCAAGCGCACGCAGTCGCTGGACGACATCGTCAGCCGCCGCGTCGAACTGCTGACGGCTTACCAGGACGCGCGCTATGCGTTCGAGTACAAATCGTTCGTCGATGAAGTGCGGGCGCAGGAGGCCAAGCTGGGCAAGGGCACGCGCCTGACCGAAGCAGTGGCGCGCTACCTGTACAAGGTGATGGCCTACAAGGACGAGTATGAAGTGGCCCGCCTGTACACGGACGGCGCGTTCCAGCAGAAGATCGCCGGCATGTTCGACGGCGACATCAAGCTCAAGTTCCACCTCGCACCGCCGCTGTTCGCCAAGCACGATGCCAAGGGTCAGCTGATCAAGCAGGAGTTCGGCCCGTGGATGATGAAGGCGTTTGGTGTGCTGGCCAAGCTCAAAGGCTTGCGCGGCACGGCGCTCGACATCTTCGGCTACACGGCAGAGCGCAAGATGGAGCGCGCGCTGATCGGTGAATATCGCCGGACCGTGTCGGCCCTGCTACCCAAGCTGACGGCGGACAACTTGGCGCAAGCCGTGGCCATCGCCAGCATCCCCGAGGACATCCGCGGCTACGGCCACGTGAAGGAGCGCCACTTCAAGGCCGCCAAGCAGAAGGAGGCGGCGCTGGTGGCCGCCTTCCACGCCCCGGCCGGCGCAGCGCACCACGCGGCCTGACGGGCGGCGGTAAGTAGTCGTCTCCAGAAGTAGTAGTAGTCCTTACGACCGGCAAGTGCGAACTTGCCGGTTTTTTTTCGCTGCGCCTGTGGTGCCGCCTGAGTCGGCAGAGCTGCGCGCTGGCTCCCCGCCGGCGGCCATGGCTGGCTCCTGCGCGCGACGGCCATGCCGATTATAATTTTGGCACCAACGCGCGTGGCTTATCCGCCGCGCGCGCGGCCTTCCCCAACCTTGCAGAAAGCCCGTCCATGCTACGTAACGTCCTGCTGTTCGCCCTCGCCGCTGCCGCCCCACTGGCCCACGCCGCCCCATCCGATGACCTGATCACTGTCGCCGAACGCTCCGCCTTCCAGAGCACGGGCCGCTACGATGAAGTGGTGGCGCTGTGCACGCGCTTCCAGCACGCTTACCCCAAGGCCGTGCGTTGCTTCGAATACGGCCGCACCCCGGAAGGACGGCCTATGCTGGCGCTGGCCGCCTCGCGCACGGGCGCGCTGACGCCGGCGCAGGCGCAGCGGCGCGGTCTGCCCGTGCTGCTGGTGCAGGGCGGCATCCACGCCGGTGAAATCGACGGCAAGGACGCCGGCTTCCTGGCGCTGCGCGAGGCGCTGGAGAACAAGGCGGCGTCCGGCGCGCTCGATAAGCAGGTGTTGTTGTTCGTCCCCGTGTTCAACGTCGACGGCCATGAGCGCTTCGGCCAGTGGAACCGCCCTAACCAGCGCGGCCCGGTGGCCATGGGCTGGCGCACCACGGCGCAGAACTACAACCTGAACCGCGATTACATGAAGGCCGAGGCACCCGAGATGCAGGCCATGCTGGCGCTGGTCAACCAGTGGGATCCGCTGGCCTACGTCGACCTGCACGTGACCGATGGCGCCAAGTTCCAGCCCGACGTGTCGATCCAGGTGGAACCCGTGCATGGCGGCGATGGCCCGCTGCGCGCGGCCGGCACGGCGCTGCGCGACGGCGTGATCGCGGACCTCAAGCGCCAGGGTTCCGATCCCAAGCCGTACTACATGTCGTTCGCCGTGACGGACGATCCGGCCTCCGGTTTCATCGACGAAATGGCCACGCCGCGCTATTCGACCGGCTACTTCATGCTGCGCAACCGCATGGCCATGCTGGTCGAAACCCATTCGTGGAAGGATTACCCGACCCGAGTGCGGGTGACGCGCAACACCGTGGTGTCGCTGCTGGAGCAGGTGGCCGCGCACGGCAAGGACTGGCTGCGCACGGCCCATGAAGCCGACGCGCGCGGCGCCTTGCTGGCCGGCGCCGAGGTGCCGCAGGGCTACCGCACCACCTACAACAGCAAGACCATCGACTTCCCCGGCTATGCCTACACGCGCACCCGGTCCGACGTGTCCGGCGCCCTGATGACGCGTTACGATGAGGGCCGGCCGCAAACGTGGAGCGTGCCGCTGCGCGACGAGATCGTGCCCGACGTGCTGGTGGCCGCGCCGCGCGGCGGCTATCTGGTGCCGGCGGCGCAGGCCGCGATGGTGGCGGCCAAGCTGCGCCTGCACGGCATCGCCTACCAGGTGCTGGGCGCGGCGCTGGAGAACGCGCCGGTGCAGGCGTTCCGCGCCGAGCGCGCCACGCTGGGCGCGCAATCGTTCGAAGGACGCCAGTCGCTCAAGGTGGACGGTGAATGGCGCGACGAGACGCGCAGCCTGGCCAAGGGCGCGCTGTTCGTGCCCATCGCCCAGCCCAGGGCGCGCCTGCTGATGGCGCTGCTCGAACCGCGCAACGTCGATTCGCTGCTGGCCTGGGGTTTGTTCAACAACGCCTTCGAGCGCAAGGAATACATGGAAGCGTATGTGGCGGAGGACGTGGCGCGCGAACAGATGGCGGCCGATCCGGCGCTGGCGGCCGCGTTCCGCGACAAGCTGGCCAGCGACCCAGCCTTCGCGGCCAGCCCGGAGGCGCGGCTGGAATTTTTCGCCCGTCGCCATCCTTCATGGGACGAGCGCTACAACCTGTATCCCGTGCTGCGCACGGATCGCAAGCTGTAAGCAGGCATGCTTGGTGTCGCCCGCCCCGCACATGCCGCGTCACGCTGGCTTGCGGGCGACGTGGCGCAACTGAAGCACAACAATGTTCGATTGCTGGACCCGATAGCGAAGCAGGTAGTTGGCGTGCACAACGAGTTGGCGTACGCCAGGGAGCGATTCTTTGCCCAATTGGGGAAATTGGCGGAGTAATTCGACTTGATGCTGGACACTGGCGGCAAATTGGATAGCCGCCAGCGGATTGGCCGACCTGATGTACTCAACTATCCTGATGAAGTCGGAAAGTGCGCGCGGCGTCCAATGAAGCCCGAGTTTAAGCGCCATATCGGGCAAACACTTCCCGAACTTCCTCTTCCGTCGCAAATTCCCCGCGATCCGCTTGGGCGACCGCAATCCGAAGGTCCCGGATTTCCGGCAGTCGCCATGCGAGATAGTCGCGCAGTGCCGTACGCCGGATTTCGCTCTCGGATTGGCCGGTCAGCGCAGCCAGTTCCGCGAGGTCTTGTTCCAGTTGATCAGGCAATTGTTTGTCGTTCGGTAAGCCCATAGCCGCCTCCAATTGGATATCCATTGTACGCCTCACCGTACCCAGCGTGAGGCGTCACGGCTTGATGGCGCTCAGGTCGACTGCAGCGGTATCGTGCCCGGCATCGTGGTCGGCGTCGCGCACGGTTCCTCGTCGAACGCGATGTCGCCCAGCGGGTTGGGCACGCCGTCGGCCTTGACGTTGACGAAGTCGTACAGCGCGTGGTCCATCAGGTGCGACGGCACCACGGTCGACAGCGACGAGTAGATGTTCTCGACCCGGCCTGGATGCTTCTTCTCCCACTCGCGCAGCATGGCCTTGATCTGCTTGCGCTGCAGGTTCTCCTGCGAGCCGCACAGGTCGCACGGGATGATGGGGAAGCCCTTGACCTCGGCGTAGCGCGTGGTGTCGGCCTCCTTCACGTAGGCCATGGGGCGGATCACCACGTGCTTGCCGTCGTCCGACACCAGCTTGGCCGGCATACCCTTGAGCTTGCCGCCGAAGAACATGTTGAGGAAGAAGGTCTCCAGGATGTCGTCGCGGTGGTGGCCGAGCGCGATCTTGGTGGCGCCCAGCTCGTCGGCCACGCGGTACAGGATGCCGCGCCGCAGCCGCGAGCACAGCGAGCAGGTGGTCTTGCCCTCCGGGATCAGGCGCTTGACGATGCTGTAGGTGTCCTGGTTCTCGATGTGGAAGGCGACGCCCAGTTCCGTCAGGTAGGCCGGCAGCACCTCGGCCGGGAAGTTCGGCTGCTTCTGGTCCAGGTTGACGGCCACGATGTCGAAGTGGATCGGGGCCCGCTCGCGCAGCGTCATCAGGATGTCGAGCAGGGCGTAGCTGTCCTTGCCGCCGGACAGGCACACCATCACCTTGTCGCCATCCTCGATCATGTTGAAGTCGCCGATGGCCTGGCCCACCAGCCGGCACAGCCGCTTGTGCAGCTTGTTGTTCTCCAGCGCGATCTTCTCGGCCGATTTGCCGCCCTGGACGGCTTCGTTCAGCACGGCGCTCATACGTTGTCCTTGATCTGGAACACTTCCACGCCCACGCCCTCGCAATCGGGATAGACGTCCGGCTTCATGGTCGACACGCGCGCGGCGCGCACGCGCGGGTGGGCCAGCATGGCGCGCACCACGTCGTCGCACAGGCTCTCCTGCAGGTGCACATGGCCTTGCGCCATGCGGCGCGCGATGGTTTCGCGCATGAAGTCGTAATCGACCACTTCTTCGAGCTGGTCGTGGGTGGGCGTGGACAGGGCCAGCGGAATGTACAGGTCGACGTTGATCAGCACGCGCTGTTCGCCCTTCTTCTCGAAGTCGTGCACGCCGATGTTGATCAGCACTTCGTAATTGCGCAGGAACAGGCGCCGGCAATCGGTCAGGCGCGGGTGGGATAGAGCGGACAACATGGTTTACCTTCTTTCGGAAATACGGAATAAACGATATAAATAATATGTAGCGACTGGTGCGGACGGTGACGCTACTGGGCCAGGAACATCACGTCGCGCGCCAGCGGCATCAGGTGCTGGCCGCCGTCAACCAGCAGCGTGGTGCCGGTCACGGCCCGGGCTCCGGCCGCGTAGACGACGGCGGCGGCGACGTCGTCCGGTGTGCTGGAACGGCCCAGTGGCGTTTGCCGGTGGGCCTGGACAAAACCGGCCTCGGTCTGCTCGCCCGACACCATGGTGATGCCGGGCGCCACGCCCACCACCCGCAGCCTGGGCGCCAGTTGCTGGGCTAGCATGGTGGTGGCCGTCTGCAACGCGGCCTTGGACAGGGTGTAGGACAGGAAGTCGGGGTTGAGATTGTACAGTTTCTGGTCCAGCAGGTTGATCACGACGCCCTGGCCCCCGTCCGGCGTGGCCGCGTGCAGCGCCTGCGCCAGCAGGATGGGCGCGGCCAGGTTGGCGCGCATGTGGGCCTCCATGCGGGCCACCGTGAAGTCGGTCGCGCTGTCGTAGTCGAACAGCGAGGCGTTGTTGACCACGCAGCCGAGCGCGCCCAGCGCCGCCACGGCGCGCGGCACCAGCTGGCGCACGGCCGCCTCGTCGGCCAGGTCGGCGTCCAGCGCCACGGCGCGCCGGCCCAGCGCCTCGATGGCGGCCACCACGTCGCGCGCCGGTCCATCGGAGGCGCGGTAATGGACGGCCACGTCCCAGCCGGCCCGCGCCAGCGCCAGCGCGATCACGCGGCCGATGCGCCGGCCGGCGCCGGTCACGAGCGCCACCGGCGCCGTGGCGGAAGGGGAGGGATGCTGTGAGCTTGTCATGTGTTCGTCAATGGATCGCTGGAAAAATAAGGCCAACCCAAACATGGCCGACTGGCGCCCGCGCGCGCCGATTCGCTACAATGCGGGAATGTCCCTACCCGTACCTACCTCCGACGCGCTGGCCGCGTCGCACGCCCTGCAGCACCGGATCGCCGCCGACATCGAACGGCACGCCGGCGCCATTTCCTTCGCCCGCTACATGGAGCTGGCCCTGTACGCGCCCGACCTGGGCTACTACAGCGGCGGCGCCGCCAAGCTGGGGAAGGATGGCGATTTTACAACGGCGCCCGAGCTCTCGCCCCTGTTCGGGGCCGCGCTGGCGCAAGTGGCAGCCGCTATTATCGCCCAAAGCGCGCCGCGGATCCTCGAATTCGGCGCCGGCACGGGCAAGCTGGCCCATGACGTGCTGACGGAACTGGCCGCCGCCGGCGTGACGGTGGACCGTTACGCCATCGTCGACCTGTCGGGCGAACTGCGGGCGCGCCAGCGCGAGACGCTGCGCGACTTCCCCCAGGTCGAGTGGCTCGACACCTTGCCCGAGGCGTGGGACGGGGTGGTGCTGGCCAACGAGGTGCTCGACGCCATGCCGGTGCAGCTGGTGCGCAAGACGCCGGCCGGCTGGCGCGAACTGCAGGTGACGGTGGAGGAGGGCCGCTTCACCTATGTGGAGGCGGCGCCCGACGCGGCGCTGGCGGCCCAGGTGGCGCGCCAGATCGCGCACCCGGACGAGCTGCCCGACGGCTACACGACGGAGGTGCATGGCGCGGCCTGCGGCTTCATGGCCTCGCTGGCGGCCATGCTGGCGCGCGGCCGGGGCGGCGCGGCCATCCTGCTCGACTATGGCTTCCCGGCCCATGAATACTACCTGGGCCAGCGCGAGGCCGGCACGCTGATGTGCCATTACCGCCACCACGCCCACCCGGACCCGTTCTACTATCCCGGCCTGCAGGACATCACGGCCCACGTGGACTTCACGGCCATGGCGCTGGCGGCCCAGGATGGCGGCGCCGACGTGCTGTGCTATATGAACCAGGCCGGTTTCCTGATCGGGGCCGGCATCGGCGAACTGCTGCTGCGCACCGATCCGGCCGACGCGCGCCGCTACCTGCCGCAGGCCAACGCGCTGCAAAAGCTGGTGTCGCCGGCCGAAATGGGCGAGTTGTTCAAGGTGCTGGTGGTGGGGCACGGCGTGCAATTGCCGGCCGCCATCCTGGCCCACGACCGCTGCCACCGCCTGTGACCGGTGTGGCCATCGCTAGAACAGCCGTCACTTTCTCCTTGAATTCCATGCGATTTCACGTCAAAACTCGGCTATGATGACTGATTCAGCGTGAACACCCGTCGCGGCGCGCTGGTTGAAAACTGAACGGAACGATGGGAAAGATACACACTCACTATGACAACCTGAAAGTGTCGCGCATGGCGCCACAGGAAGTCATACGTGCCGCCTACAAGGCCCTGAGCCAGAAATATCATCCGGACAAGAACCCCGGCGATGAGAAGGCCGCGCGCATCATGGCCATCCTCAACAGCGCCTACGGCACCCTGTCCGACCCCCAGCGCCGCAAGGAGCACGACGAGTGGATCGCGGCCGAGGAATGGGAGATCGAGTGGCTCGAGAGCACGCGCCACGAGGACAACCGCGACGGCCACGGCCGGCCGCGCCACGATGCGCCCCAGCAGGCCTGGGGCACGGAGGACGAGGAGCCGCGCCAGCCGCGCCGGCGCCGCAACTGGCGCCTGTGGACCGGCCTGGCCCTGAGCCTGGGCCTGGGCTGGGCGGCCGGGGTGAGCATGGTGGGCACGCCCCAGCTGCTGGCCACCATGCTGGCCTCGGCGTGGGGCGACAAGTCCGACGGCGCCGACGACAGCGGCGCGGCGCGCGCGACCGGCAAGCAGTCCGCGCGGCAGGAAGGCCGGGCCGACGCGCGCAACGAGGGCGCCCCCGACAGCTGGGCCGTGGCCCACCCCTACCAGACCGAGGCGGCCAGCGCGCGCCCGGCCGCCATCAAGGTGCTGGCCCTGTCCCAGATCGTGCTGCCCGGCACGCTGGCCGACTGCCAAGGCGCCACGCCCGCCACCAGCGCGCCCAACGGGGAACCGTGGCCGGCCCAGTCGGGCTACGTGGACGGCTTCCCCGTGGCCGCCAAGGGCGACGACATGCAACTGCTGCTCGACAACAGCGCCAGCGCGTCGGCCGCCTTCATCAAGGTGTACGACATGGACCGCCACGCCAACGTGCGCTATGTGTTCGTGCAGGCGCACGACAAGATGATGGTCGATAAGCTGTTGAGCGGCAAATACGAGATCCGCTACCAGAACATCGACCTCGGCGCCGGCTGCCCGCCGCCCACTCCCACCACCACGGCCAGCAACTGAGCGCCGCGCCCGGCGCCGGGCCTCGGGCCTCAGGCGCTGGGCGCGTCGCTCAGGCCCATCTCCGGGCTCGACATCAGTTTGTCGATGTCGACCAGGATCAGCATGCGCTCGTCGATCGTGCCGAGGCCGATCATGTAGTCGCTGCTGAAGGCGGTGCCCATCTCGGGCGCCGGCTTGACCTGGTCGGGCGTGAGCGTGGTCACGTCCGACACCGAATCGACCACCATGCCCACCACCCGCCCGCCGATGTTGAGGATGATGACGACCGTGAACTGGTCGTACACCGGTTCGCCGAGCCGGAACTTGATGCGCATGTCGACCACCGGGATGATGATGCCGCGCAGGTTGATCACGCCCTTGATGAATTCGGGCGCGTTGGCGATGCGGGTCACGGCTTCGTAGCCGCGGATCTCCTGCACCTTCAGGATGTCGATGCCGTATTCCTCCGAGCCGAGGGTGAAGGCGAGGAATTCGCGCCCGGCGATGTCGTTGCCGGACAGGGTGGCCGATGCGGGTTCTTGCATGCTAGGGTCCTTTGCGTCGTGGGGCGGTCCGCGCGCTGCGGACCGGATGCCGGCCGGCTTGCGCCGCCGGGTTGGTCTTGCTTGGTCGCCGCGGCCCGTCCAACTGGTGACGCCGCCGTGCAAGAGTAGCAGAGTCGGTGCCGGAATACGAGCGCGGCGGGCCCTGTTTTCGCGGTTGGCCGGCCCCCGCCGGCGTTCGGTCCGCAAGGGGTTGTCACCTTGTGGGAATCTGATTATGCTAGGATCAACGCGGCACCGAGACCGCCTGCCGGGCGGCAAGCGCCCCATGAGGAGACTGTATGACCGATTCCAACGCTGCGGACGAGAACTGGCTGATCGACGAGGACGAGGACGAGGCCGCGTCGGCCAGCCCGGGCGCGCCCGACCAGCGGCTATGGCGTGTGCTGATCGTCGATGACGACGTCGACGTCCACGCCGTCACGCGCCTGGCCCTGCGCAACGTCAGCTTCAAGGGCCGCGAACTGGAACTGTATTCGGCCTACAGCGGCCGCGAGGCGTTCAACATCCTGCGCGACACGCCCGACATCGCGCTGGTGCTGCTCGACGTGGTGATGGAGACCGACGACGCCGGCCTGATCCTGGCGCGCCGCATCCGCGAGGAACTGCACAACAGCATCGTGCGCGTGGTGCTGCGCACCGGCCAGCCGGGCCAGGCGCCCGAGCAGCGCGTGATCATCGAATACGACATCAACGACTACAAGGCCAAGACCGAGCTCACCACGCAGAAGCTGTTCACCACCGTGATCTCGGCGCTGCGCGCCTACGAGAGCCTGAACATGCTCGAGCGCAGCCGCATCGGGCTGGGCAAGATCCTGGCCGGCGCCACCAACCTGTACCAGATCCACTCGCTGCGCGAATTCGCGTCCGGCGTGCTGAACCAGGTGTCGGCCATCCTCGACGTCGGCTCGGACGGCGTGCTGTGCCTGATGCAGGGCGACACCGGCGTGACGACGGTGGTGGCCGCCACGGGCGGCTACGCGGCCTTGAACGACACCGAGCTGATGCCGGCCAGCCATCCGCTGTGGCCGACCATCGCCAAGGCCTTCGCGGAAAAGAAAAGCCAGTTCGAGCATCCGGCCAACGTGCTGTTCATCCACACCCAGGAGAACCGCGAGGTGGCCATCTCCGTCACGCCGCCGTGGCCGCTGGCCCAGATCCAGCGCGACCTGCTGGAGGTGTTCTGCCAGCGCATCGCGGCCGCGTTCGACAACCTGTACATGTTCGGCCAGCTGCGCAAGGCCCAGGAGGCCACCGTGGTGGCGCTGGCCGACCTGGCCGAGTTCCGCGACAGCGGCACCGGCGGCCATGTGCGGCGCGTGCAGCAACTGTCGAGCGCGCTCGCGCTGCGGCTCAAGGAGCGCGGCGTCTACCTCGACGAGCTGACCCAGCAACTGCTCGACATGATCGGCCTGGCCAGCATCCTGCACGACGTGGGCAAGGTGGCCACGCCCGACCACATCCTGCTCAAGCCGGGCCTGCACACGCCCGAGGAGCGGGCCCAGATGCGCAGCCACGCGGAGGTGGGCCGCACCATCCTGGAACGGGCCGCCAACATGGTCGACGGCGTCAGCTACCTGACCTATGGCGCCGAGATCGCCGGCGCCCACCACGAGCATTACGACGGCCAGGGTTATCCGAACGGTCTGGCCGGGCGCGCCATCCCCATCTCGGCCCGGATCGTGGCCGTGGTCGACGTGTTCGACTCGCTGCTGCACGAGCGCCCGTACAAGGAACCGTGGCCGCACACGGAAGTGATGAGCTACATCACGGAGCGGGCCGGCAAGCAGTTCGACCCGGAAGTGGTGGCGGCCCTCGTCGACCTGATCCACAGCGACCCCACCATCGGCCACACGCCGGACTGAGCGCGCCGGTGCCGCCCGGGCGGCGGCATCGGGCTTAACCACGGCGCGGCCGCGCTGTGGTTCAAATCTCACAGAAAACCACCAAAATCGGGGCCGCCCTGGCCGTGCCGTATATACTGGGGCCGAGGGCCGGCCCGACCATGGCGCCGCCCGATCGCGGAACCGTTGAACCATGAAAGATTTACAAGGCCTGAGTGCGCTGATCATCGAGCCGCACCAGGGCATGCGCGCCAGCCTGCATGGCATGCTCGGCCAGTGCGGCCTGTCGCGCATCACCGACGCGGCCAACGCCAGCCAGGCGATCCGCCAGATGGCGCTCAAACCCTACGATCTGATCCTGTGCGAGTACGACCTCGACGCGGGCCAGGACGGCCAGCAGATGCTGGAGGACCTGCGCCACCACCGGCTCATGCATCCGGCCACCCTGTTCTTCATGGTGACGGGCGAGGGCCGGATGGGCAAGGTGGTCAGCGCGGCCGAGCTGGCGCCGGCCGACTACATCCTCAAGCCGTTCGCGGCCGACGCCATCCTCGAACGCATCGCGCGCGCGCTCGACAAGCGCGCCGTGTTCCTGCCCATCCACGCCCTGATCGACATGGGCGACCAGGCGGGCGCCATCGCCGCCTGCGTGGCCGGGGCCGAAAGCCAGCCGCGCTACGCCGTCGATTTCGACCGCCTGCGGGCCGAGCTGCACCTGGAGCTGGGCGAGGCGGCCGTGGCCGAGGGCCTCTACCGCGCCCTGTATGAAAGCCGTGGCCTGGGCTGGGCCAGGCTGGGCCAGGCCAAGACCCTGTTCCTGCGCGGGCGCTACGCGGAGGCGCAAGCCATGCTGGAGCAATTGCTGGCCCGCTATCCGCGCTTCCTCGACGCCTACGACTGGCTGGCCCGCGCGCACGAGGCGCAGGACGGCCTGCCGCGCTCGCAGGCCGTGCTGGCCGAGGCGGTGGCCTTGTCGCCGCACGCGCTGCGCCGCTGGCGCCGGCTGGGCGAGGTGGCGTTCGCGGCCGGCGACCTCGACACCGCCGGGCGCGCCTGGCGCCAGGTGGTCGACCAGTCGCGCTATTCCGAATTCCGCGACCCGCAGGACCACACGCGGCTGGTGCAGGTGCTGCTGCGCCAGGGCGACCCGGTGCAGGCCGCCACCGTGATCCGCGACCTGGACAAGGCCATGACGGGCCAGCGCAACGGCGTCGCCTGCGGCGCCATCGCGGCCGTCATGCTGCACGACTACACCGGCAACGACATGCGGCTGCAGCGTGCGCTGGACCAGGCGCTGGCCGGCTGCCGCATCGCCCAGAACCTGTCGCCCGACCTCAAGCTGGAACTGGCGCGCGCCTGCCTGGCCCACGGCCGCGCGCGCCAGGGCGCCGAGCTGGTGCGCGAAGTGATGCGCAACGCGCCCGGCCCGGCCGGCGTCGACAAGGCCGGCGCCATGCTGACCGAGGCCGGCCACGGCGCGCTGGCCGAACGGCTGGCGCGGGAGAGCCGGCAGGAGGTGGGCGACATGGTGGCGCATGGCGCGGCGCTGGCCAAGCATGGCGATTACCGGGGCGCGGTGGAACTGATGCTGGAGGCGGTGGCCAAGCTGCCCGACAACCCGCAGGTGGTGTTCAACGCGGCCGTGGCCGTGCTCAAGTGCCTCGAGCACACGGGCTGGGACGACCGCCTCGGCCAGCACGCGCTCAACCTGATCGCCGGCGTGCGCCGGCTCGACCCGCTCAACGCCAAGCTCAACGCGCTGGCCGCCCTGCACCAGCAGATTTTGAGGAAATACAACATCCGGGCCGCGCGCTGGAACGACACGACGAAACTGGCGCTGCTCTGACCGTGGGCGGCGCTACAATGATTGTTATTGCTGAGACACATTCGGAACCCCTATGGAACAGGCACCCTTGCGCAGCGCCGCCGGCGAACCCCGTCCGGTGCGTGGCCTGTTGCTGAAAAAGTTATGCGGCGACGAGGGCATGTTCGCGCTGGGC
This sequence comes from Rugamonas sp. GW822-FHT03B10, assembly GCF_058801745.1. NCBI lineage: Bacteria > Pseudomonadati > Pseudomonadota > Betaproteobacteria > Burkholderiales > Oxalobacteraceae > Rugamonas > Rugamonas sp. GW822-FHT03B10. Next base: position 345,301 of record NZ_JBXANP010000001.1, read on the forward strand.
GCCTCGGTGGCGCGCGTGGTGCAGCTGGTCGATTCGGACGACCAGGGCACCCACAGCCTGGCCTACTACGTGCTGTCGGACGTGGCGCTGACCCAGAAGATCCTGCGCCTGGCCAACACGCCGGCCTACCGCACGGCCGGCGGCACGCCCGTCACCACCATTTCGCGCGCCATTTCCCTGCTCGGCTTCGACAACGTCAAGACCACGGCGCTGGCCATGCTGCTGGTCGACACGCTGGCCAACAGCAAGCACGCGCAGGCCGTGCGGGTCGAGCTGGAGGCGGCCCTGTGCGCCAGCCTGGTGGGACGCGAGATGGCCCGGCTGTCGGCCTACCAGGGCGCCGAGGAGGCGTCGATCGGGGCCCTGTTCAAGAACATCGGCCCGCTCGTGATCGCCTCGCAGGAGCATGAGCGCTTCCGCGAGATCGCGGCCCTGATGGCCGGCGGCAAGCACACCCAGGCCCAGGCCTCGCAGATGATCCTGGGCAGCACCTACGACACCCTGTCGGCCGCCATCCTGCATGAATGGAAGATCCCGGACGTGATCGTGCGCGCCCTCAGCGCGCTGCCGCCGGGCAAGCAGAAGCCGGCCCTGAACCGCCAGGAATGGGTGCGCCAGGTGGTCTCGTTCAGCATCGACGCGGCGCGCCTGCTGGCGCGCAAGCAGGGCCCGGCGGACCCGGATGGCGTGGCCCTCGAGCAGCGCTACGGCGCGGCCCTGAACCTGGACCAGGACAAGCTGCAGCAAGTGTTCGCCACCGTGCGGCGCGACATGGCGGCCCTGCTCGACAGCATGCAGCTGGGGCCGCAGACCGAGGTGGAGGAGGCCACGGCCGACGGCCTGCCCGACGTGCTGCTGCTGGCCACCATGAACGGCGGCGGCCGCGAACAGGAGGGCGTGCACCCGAGCGGCAAGCCGTTCAACGCGCGCGAGCTGTTGCTGGCCGGGGTGCAGGAGGTGACGCAGATCCGCGCCACGGCGCACAGCAAGGCCAACGAGGTGATCCAGGCCGTGCTCGAGACGCTGTACCGCAGCATGGGCTTCCGCTTCGCCACCGTGGTGCTCAAGGACGTGCGCAGCGGCCAGTACCGGGCCCGCATCGCCCTGGGCGAGCAGCACGCGGCGCGCCAGGCCGGCTTCGTGTTCCCGCTGCCGTCCGACGGCGGCCTGTTCCACCTGGCCATGGAGAACGACGCCGACCTGATGATCGCCGACGCCAGCGCGCCCAAGATCCGCGACCTGCTGCCGGCCTGGCACCGGGCCCTGCTGCCCGACGCGCGCAGCTTCATCGTGCTGCCGCTGGTGGTGCAGGGCACGCCGCTGGGCCTGTTCTACGCGGACCGGGTCCAGCCCGCGCCCGAGGGCGTGCCGCCGGACGAGGCTTCCCTGATCCGCGCCCTCAAGGGCCAGGTGCTGGTGGCGCTCACGCCGGGCTGAGCGCGCCCGTGGCACCGGCGCGCTGAGCCGCCGATTCAGCCCGCCTGTGCCACCGGCGCGGCCAGCAGCGCCTCGAACTGCGCGGCCGGCATCGGGCGCGCGAACAGATAGCCCTGCCCCTCCTCGCACTGCTTGGCGCGCAGGAAGTCGCGCTGGGCCGCCGTCTCCACCCCCTCGGCCACCACGCTCAGCCCCAGCGAATGGGCCAGCGCGATGGTGGCCGCCACGATCACGGCGTCGTTCGGATCGGTCTCGATGTCCTTGACGAAGCCGCGGTCGATCTTGATGCGGTCGATCTCGAACAGCTTCAGGTAGCTGAGCGAGGAATAGCCGGTGCCGAAGTCGTCGATGGCCACCTTGCAGCCGCGCGCGCGCAGTTCGCGCAGCAGCTTGCGGCTGCGCTCGGGGTCCTGCATGGCGGCCGATTCCGTGATCTCCAGTTCCAGCAGCGACGGCTCGATCCCGTGCTCGGCCAGCAGCCGGTCCAGCTGGGGCAGCAGGCCGGGGCCGTGGCACTGGCGCGCCGACAGGTTGACGGCCAGCCGCAAATGGCCGAGGCCGCGCCCGCGCCAGCCGGCCAGCAGCGTGGCCGCCCGCTGCAGCACCCAGTCGCCCAGCGCCAGGATCAGGCCCGATTCCTCGGCGATGGGGATGAAGCGGTCCGGCCCCACCAGCCCCAGCTCCGGATGGTGCCAGCGCAGCAGCGCCTCGGCGCCGATGATGGCCTGGTCGGCCAGCCGCACCTGCGGTTGCAGGTAGAGCTCGAACTCGTGCTGCTCGAGCGCCAGCCACAGCCGGTTCTCCAGCATCAGCCGTTCGTGGGTGGCCACGTTCATGGCCGCCGAGAAGAACTGGAAGTTGCCGCGGCCCTCGTTCTTGGCCGCGTACATGGCCGTGTCGGCGTGGCGCAGCAGGGTGCCGGCGTCGGCGCCGTCGGCGGGGAACATGGCCACCCCCACGCTGGCGCCGCTGTGCACGGTCTTGCCGCCCAGCCGGTAGGGCGCGCCCAGCGCCGCGACGATGCGCACGGCGATGGCGCTGGCCTCGTCCGGGGTCACGCTGCCCGAGGTGACGACGATGAATTCGTCGCCGCCGAGGCGGGCGATGGTGTCCACCTCGCGCAGCAGTTCCTGCAGCCGCTGGGCCACCGCCTGCAGCAGCAGGTCGCCGGTCTGGTGGCCGTGGGTGTCGTTGATCTTCTTGAAGTGGTCGAGGTCGATGAACAGCACGGCCGCCGTGCCGTGCGTGCGCCGGGTCTGGGCCAGCAACTGCTCCAGCCGCAGGTTCAGCGACAGCCGGTTGGCCAGCCCCGTCAGCGGGTCGTGGTGGGCGAGGCGGTGGATGCGTTCCTGGGCCCGGTGCTGTTCGGTCAGGTCGTGCAGGATGGCCACGAACAGGTGCTCGTCGGGCAGCTCCACCTCGCTCACCGACACGGCCAGCGGGAAGCGCTGGCCGTCGCTGCGCGCGCCCGTCAGCGCGTGCGCGTGGTTGTCGCTGGCGGCGATGCGGCGCAGCACGGTGGCCGCCGTCTGGTCGGCCGGGCCGCCGTCGTCCGGCGGCAGCAGGCGCGCCAGCGGCAGGCCCGGCATCTGCTCGGGCAGGTAGCCGAACAGGCGGCCGGCGGCGCCGTTGGCCGACATCAGGCAACCGTCGTCGCCGATGGTGAGGATGGCGTCGGCCGCCTTGTCGAGGATGGCCTGCAGGCGCGCCTCGCGCTCGCGCAGGCGCGCCGTGCTGTCCTTGACCTGGGCCTGGATGCGGGCCCGCTCGCCGCTGATCAACAGCATCAGCGCGCCCAGCAGGCCGGTCAGCACCAGGCCGCAGGTCAGCACGATCCAGCTCTGCCAGCCGCGCTGGGCCAGCAGGTAGCCGGGCGTGGGCGCCAGCGTGAGGCGGAAGATGCGGCCGCCGAAGTGCAGCTGGCGCTGGAAGTCGCCGGGCTGGGCGGCGCGGCCCAGGCCGTCGCGCACCACGCGCAGCGGGCCGTTGTCGTCCGTGTCCTCGAAGCGCACCAGGAAGTCGGGGAAGTCGACCTGGCGCAGCGCGTGGTCGAGGTAGCCATCCAACTGGACGGCGATCAACAGCATGCCCAGCGCGCGGTGGCGGTCGTTGGCCGCGTAGGTCGTCTGCAGCAGGAACATGCCGCGCTGCGTGCTGTCCAGGTGCAGCGGCAGCGGCGGGCTGGCCGTGGGCTGGCCCGATTGCAGCGCCTGTTCCACGGCCTGGGCCCGCACCGGATCGGACAGGAAGTCCAGCCCCTGGTAGTGGCGGCTGGCGGGCGGTTCGATGAAGGTGGCGGCCACGTAGCGGGCGCGCGCGGCGGCCGGGCGCGGCCGGCCATCGGGCCCGGCTTCGCGCACGGCGAAGCCGGGGTCCAGGTGGCGCCGGCCCCACGCTTCAAAGGCGGGCCGCTGTTCCTGCGTTAGCGGTTGCAGCCAGGCCAGCGACTGCAGCTCGGGACGCTGGTCGAGGTAGCCGTTGGCCAGGTTGCTGAAGTCCTCCGCGCTGAGCACGCGCTGGGGGTCGTTGAGGGCCTTGGCCATGGCGAAGATGAAGCGTTCGTGCTCGCTGAACTGGGCTTGCAGCAGGTCGCCCATCTGCTGCGCCTTGAGCCGGAACGTCTGCAGCTGCTGCGACGATTCCCAGCGCGCCGCCTGCAGGTAGATGGCGACGAAGGCGCCCATGGCCAGCAGCAGCGGCAGGCCCACCAGCGCGCGCCGGCGCCACCACAGCGTGCGCGGACGGCCGATCGCGATCCACGCGAGCGGCGCGCCCAGCAGCATGCCGATGGTGTCGCCTATCCACCACGTGAGCCAGTCGGCCGGCAGGCGCTGCCATTGCTCCATGCCGGCCAGCGCCATGCCGGTCAGCGTCACCGTGCTGCTGACCAGGGTGACCACCGGGGCCAGCAGCAGGAAGCGGCCCACGTCGCGCCCGGAGCCGAGGCTGGTCTCGATGTGGCGGCGGAACAGCCGGCTGCCCAGCAGCGCCTGCAGCATCGCGCCCAGCGCCCCCATCAGCGCGCCGGTGAGCGCGGTGCCGGTGATGCCGGCGGGACTGAGCGCCGGGTAGAACAGGTCGACGGCCAGCGCGCCGGCGCCGATGGCGGGCAGCAGGCGCAAGCCGCCGCTGACGCAGGCGGCCAGCGCCATGCCGGCGGGCAGGAACAGGGGCGAGGCGTAGCTGGGCGGCTGGGCCAGCAGCAGGCCGGCGCGGCCCACGGCGAAGTACAGGGCGGCCAGCGCCAGGTTCGCCAGCAGCGGGTGGCGCCAGGGGGGCCGGCGCTGCCGGCCGCCGCTATGATCATTCAACGCGGGTGCTCCTGAGGAGGTGGGGTACAGCGGTCGATTGTATAAGAAAAATTGAAACGTAAAAACAACACTTGCACATTCGCAGTCGGGCCTATACAATTTCGCCCCGAAGCAGACGAAACATCGTTGCAGCAGCAAATAACTGCCCAAAACGGTTGACACGTCGAAGAAGTTGCTTCATACTCTGCGGTTCCTCGCGGAGGGGTGGCCGAGTGGTTAAAGGCGACAGACTGTAAATCTGTTCTCTATGAGTACGCTGGTTCGAATCCAGCCCCCTCCACCAAGTTGTTGCAGGACGACTGAGTGGCAATGAAGAAGTGAACGGAACCTCGCGGGTGTAGCTCAATGGTAGAGCTGAAGCCTTCCAAGCTTATGACGAGGGTTCGATTCCCTTCACCCGCTCCAGCATGACGCGGCATATATGGTGTGTCGCAACAATAAGCCCTTGTAGCTCAGTGGTAGAGCACTCCCTTGGTAAGGGAGAGGCCACGTGTTCAATCCACGTCAAGGGCACCAGAATTCGCGGTATTCGTAGCAATACGGCAGTATAAGTAGCACTATCATTGACAGTCGGGCGCGAGCCCTGGCAATCACACCAATTCGTTAGGAGTCTAAAATGGCAAAAGAGAAATTCGAGCGGACCAAGCCGCACGTCAACGTCGGCACCATTGGTCACGTTGACCACGGCAAGACCACCCTGACCGCTGCGATCGCAACCGTACTGTCGAAGAAATTCGGCGGCGAAGCTAAAGCCTACGACCAGATCGACGCTGCTCCTGAAGAAAAAGCACGCGGCATCACCATCAACACCGCGCACGTCGAGTACGAAACGGCCACCCGCCACTACGCTCACGTTGACTGCCCAGGCCACGCCGACTACATCAAAAACATGATCACCGGCGCAGCGCAGATGGACGGCGCGATCCTGGTGTGCTCGGCCGCCGACGGCCCAATGCCACAGACCCGCGAGCACATCCTGCTGGCCCGTCAGGTTGGCGTGCCTTACATCATCGTGTTCCTGAACAAGTGCGACCTGGTCGACGACGCAGAACTGCTGGAACTGGTGGAAATGGAAGTGCGCGAACTGCTGTCGAAGTACGAGTTCCCAGGCGACGACCTGCCTATCGTCAAAGGTTCGGCCCGTATGGCGCTGGACGGCGACACCGGCCCGCTGGGCGAACAGGCCATCATGCAACTGGCCGACGCGCTGGATTCCTACATCCCAACGCCAGAGCGCGCTGTGGACGGCGCCTTCCTGATGCCTGTGGAAGACGTGTTCTCGATCTCGGGTCGCGGCACCGTGGTGACCGGCCGTGTTGAGCGTGGCGTGATCAAGGTCGGCGAAGAGATCGAAATCGTCGGCATCAAAGACACCGTGAAAACCACCTGCACCGGCGTGGAAATGTTCCGCAAGCTGCTGGACCAGGGTCAAGCCGGCGACAACGTCGGTCTGCTGCTGCGCGGCACCAAGCGTGAAGACGTGGAGCGTGGCCAGGTTCTGGCCAAGCCAGGTTCGATCAAGCCGCACAACCACTTCACCGGCGAGATCTATGTGCTGTCGAAAGACGAAGGTGGCCGTCACACCCCGTTCTTCAACAACTACCGTCCTCAGTTCTACTTCCGTACCACGGACGTGACCGGTTCGATCGAGCTGCCAGCCGATAAAGAAATGGTCATGCCAGGCGACAACGTGTCGATCACCGTCAAGCTGATCAACCCGATCGCGATGGAAGAAGGTCTGCGCTTCGCAATCCGCGAAGGCGGCCGTACCGTCGGCGCCGGCGTGGTTGCAAAAATCATCGCCTAAGGACTGATCCTGACTACCACCTGGGGTGTCCCGGGTGGTAAGATAGATCCTTCCTCTTCAAGTTTTACGTAGGGACGTAGCTCAATTGGCAGAGCGTCGGTCTCCAAAACCGAAGGTTGGGGGTTCGATGCCCTCCGTCCCTGCCACCAATTCTGGTGCAGTGGCACCGAAAGTAGAAAATGTCAAATCAATCCGTGCAGACTGTTAGCACGTCGAATGACAAGATCAAGGTTATCGCGGCGATCGTCGTGATGATCGCAGGAGTGGTCGGGTTTTACTACCTGGCGGACAAACCAGCTCTGGTACGCGCAGGCGCACTAGTAGCTGGTTTGGCTTTTGCCGTTTTGATCTTGTGGACTTCGACCACCGGCCGTGAATTCCTCAATTTCGCCAAAGAAGCCGTGCGCGAAACGAAGAAGGTGGTATGGCCGACCCGCCGCGAAGCTGGTCAGATCACGGGTATCGTGTTCGCCTTCGTGCTGGTCATGGCGATCTTCCTGTGGGGCACGGACAAGACGCTGGAATTCCTGTTGTACGACGTTATCCTGGGTATTAGAAAATAATGAGCGAAAATGTGCAAGATGACGTGCCGGGTGATGTCCCGGCACAAGATGCTGGCGCTGAGCTTAGCACGCCCGTGAGCGTCCCCGTCTCGAACAAGCGCTGGTACGTGGTGCACGCCTATTCCGGCATGGAAAAGAGCGTGCAGCGCGCGCTGATGGAGCGCGTCGAGCGCGCCGGCATGCAAGACCAGTTCGGCCAGATCCTGGTGCCCACCGAAGAAGTGGTGGAAGTCAAGAACGGCCAGAAATCGGTCACCGAACGTCGTTTCTTCCCCGGCTATGTGCTGGTGGAAATGGAAATGACGGACGAAACGTGGCACCTGGTGAAGAACACCAACAAGGTCACCGGCTTCATCGGCGGCAAGTCGAACAAGCCGACCCCGATCCCGGCCCGCGAAATCGACAAGATCATGCAGCAGATGCAGGAAGGCGTCGAGAAGCCCCGTCCCAAAGTGCTGTACGAAGTGGGCGAGCAAGTGCGTATCAAGGATGGTCCGTTCACCGACTTCAACGGCAACGTCGAGGAAGTCAACTACGAGAAATCCAAGGTGCGCGTCTCGGTCACCATCTTCGGCCGCGCCACCCCCGTCGAACTCGAGTTCGGCCAGGTCGAAAAAGTCTAAGCGCCCACCGGAGCGCGCGGCAGTTCAGCGAATCCGGCTAAGAGGAGCCCCGCCACGGCAAGCAATTGCCCGGTGGGGCGCTACTACTCAATCCAACGATAGGAGCCATCATGGCAAAGAAAATCATTGGTTTTATCAAGCTGCAAGTGCCAGCTGGTAAAGCAAACCCATCCCCACCGATCGGCCCAGCGCTGGGTCAGCGCGGTCTGAACATCATGGAATTCTGCAAGGCGTTCAACGCCCAGACCCAAGGTATGGAACCAGGCATGCCGATCCCCGTCGTGATCACCGCCTTCGCCGACAAGTCGTTCACCTTCGTGATGAAGACGCCACCCGCGACCTACCTGATCAAGAAGCACTCGGGCGTCACCAAGGGTTCGCCGAAGCCGCACACCGACAAAGTGGGCAAACTGACCCGCGCTCAAGCGGAAGAGATCGCTAAACTGAAGACCCCGGACCTGACCGCTGCCGACATGGACGCCGCTGTGCGCACCATCGCCGGTTCCGCTCGTTCGATGGGCATCACGGTGGAGGGCCTGTAATCATGGCAAAACTGTCTAAGCGCGTTAAAGCAATCAAAGCCAAGGTCGACCGCACCAAGGCCTACCCGTTCGACAACGCCGTCGCCCTGATCAAGGAACTGGCCACCGCCAAGTTCAATGAATCGATCGACGTGGCCGTGCAACTGGGCGTGGATCCTAAGAAATCCGACCAGGTGGTGCGTGGTTCCGTCGTGCTGCCAGCCGGCACCGGCAAGACCGTGCGCGTGGCCGTGTTCGCCTCGGGCGAAAAGGCTGAAGCTGCCAAGGCAGCCGGCGCCGACGTCGTTGGTATGGAAGACCTGGCCGAGCGCGTCAAAGCCGGCGACATGCCTTTCGACATCGTCATCGCTTCGCCCGACACCATGCGTATCGTCGGTACCCTGGGTCAGATCCTGGGCCCACGCGGCCTGATGCCTAACCCGAAAGTCGGCACCGTGACCCCTGACGTCGCCACCGCCGTCAAGAACGCCAAGGCTGGCCAGGTGCAGTACCGTACCGACAAGTCCGGTATCATCCACGCCACCATCGGCCGCAAGTCGTTCGCCGACGCCGATCTGAAGAGCAACCTGGTTGCCCTGATCGACGCGCTGAACAAGGCCAAGCCAGCCACCAGCAAGGGCGTGTACCTGCGCAAAGTGGCGATCTCGTCGACCATGGGCGCTGGCGTCCGTGTTGACCAGGCTTCGCTGGCAGCTTAAGTTTCAAGAATTAAGTCCCCGTGCAAACGGGGCGCATCTTTGGGCTGGCTGTCCTGGGTTTTTCGCAGGGCAGCCAGACAATCAAAGACCGTTGGGCCGACCGTGATCGCACATGCGGGAGGATAAGCAGCAAGCCGGGCAACCGGGGCGCGCCCAACGCAGATGGTGTACCCGAGCAAGTTTTGTAGTCCATGCTGCGTGAATGTATCCGCTCAGTTCTGTACTTCTTAACGTCGGACGCCGTGTTCGAACCGATGCGAGGTCCCTGGCCATAGGGTCAGGTACACCGAACATCATTTAAGGAGGTTGACCGTGGGTCTCAATCTGAATGACAAAAAGGCCGTCGTCGCCGAAGTTTCCGCAAAAGTAGCAACTGCGCAAACCATCGTCGTGGCCGAATATCGTGGCATCCAGGTTGCTCACTTGACGCAACTTCGTGCTAAAGCGCGCGCTCAAGGCGTGTACCTGCGAGTGTTGAAAAACACCCTCGCTCGTCGCTCCGTCGAAGGCACGCAGTTCGCCAACCTGGCCGATGAAATGACCGGTCCGCTGATCTACTCGATCTCGGACGACGCCGTTGCCGCAGCTAAAGTCATCAACGACTTCGCTAAAACCAACGACAAGCTGGTCATCAAGGCAGGTAACTACGCCGGCAAGCAGCTCGATAAAGCTGCCGTCGCCGCGCTGGCGAGCATTCCTAGCCGTGAAGTCCTCATCTCGCAGCTGTTGGGCGTTATGCTGGCTCCGGTGTCGGGCTTTGCACGTGGTCTGGCCGCTCTGGCGGCGAAGAAATCGGAAGGCGCTCCTGCGGAAGCAGAAGCCGCCGCGGCGTAAGCTGGCCGGTTTTTTCTCAAGTACCAATCGATGTTTTAACGAATCAAAAAATTATTGGAGTTTCAAATGGCAATTAGCAAAGACGACATCCTGAACGCAGTGAGCGAAATGTCCGTGATGGACCTGAACGAACTGGTCAAAGCTTTCGAAGAGAAGTTCGGCGTTTCGGCCGCTGCGATGGCTGCTCCTGCAGCTGGCGGCGCCGCTGCCGGTGCTGCTGTTGAAGAGCAGACCGAGTTCAACGTTGTTCTGACCGAAGTCGGCGCGAACAAAGTTGGCGTGATTAAAGCTGTCCGCGAAATCACCGGTCTGGGCCTGAAAGAAGCCAAAGACGTGGTCGACGGCGCACCGAAGACCGTGAAAGAAGCCCTGTCGAAAGCTGACGCTGAAGCCGCTAAGAAGAAGCTGGAAGAAGCTGGCGCCAAGGCCGACCTGAAGTAATCAAGTTGTACGGCGGCTAGTTAGCGCCACGAGCCAAAGCTGCGGATACCCCCTGCGAAGGGGGTAATCCGGCTTTGGCTCCTTTGTCGTCTTTGTCGTATTTGTAGCGTTTTTACTACGTTACCGAAGTACGCAGTTCATTGAATCAGCTGGAAATGGTAGAGCCTTGAGGTTTCGTCTGTGTGACACGCAGCCGACGCTGCTGATATACAAGCAAAACCTGAACTTTCTATCCTTTCTGTCACTCACGGAGTGTCCATGCACTACTCATTTACTGAGAAGAAACGCATTCGCAAATCATTCGCGAAGCGCGCCAACGTTCACCACGTTCCGTTCCTGCTGGCTACCCAGCTCGAGTCCTACCACAGCTTCCTGCAAGAGGATGTCGCCCCATCCGCGCGCAAGAACGACGGCCTGCAGTCGGCCTTCACCTCCATCTTCCCGATCGTGTCGCACAATGGTTTCGCGCGCCTCGAGTTCCTGTCGTACGTGCTGGGCGACCCCGCCTTCGACGTCAAGGAATGCCAGCTGCGCGGTCTGACGTTCGCCTCGCCGCTGCGCGCCAAGGTGCGCCTGGTGATCCTGGACAAGGAATCGCCGACCAAGCCTGTGGTCAAGGAAATGAAGGAACAGGAAGTCTACATGGGCGAACTGCCCCTGATGACCACCACCGGCTCGTTCGTGATCAACGGTACCGAGCGCGTGATCGTTTCTCAGCTGCACCGCTCCCCTGGCGTGTTCTTCGAGCACGACCGTGGCAAGACCCACTCGTCGGGCAAGCTGCTGTTCTCGGCCCGCATCATCCCTTACCGCGGCTCGTGGCTGGACTTCGAGTTCGACCCGAAAGACATCCTGTTCTTCCGCGTCGACCGCCGCCGCAAGATGCCCGTGACGATCCTGCTGAAAGCGATCGGCATGTCGCACGAGCAGATCCTGGCCAACTTCTTCGTGTTCGACAACTTCAACCTGCGCTCGGAAGGCGCCGAGATGGAGTTCGTGGCCGAGCGCCTGCGTGGCGAAGTGGCCCGTTTCGACATCGTCGACAAGTCCGGCAAGACGCTGGTGCTGAAGGACAAGCGCATCAACGCGCGCCACGTGCGCGACATCGAGGCCGCCGGCATCAAGCACATCTCCGTGCCCGAGGACTACCTGCTGGGCCGCGTGCTGGCCAAGAACATCGTCGACCCGGAGACGGGCGAAGTGGTGGCCAACGCCAACGACGAGCTGACCGAAGACGTGCTGGGCCGCCTGCGCGAAGCCAACATCTCGGCCATCCAGACCCTGTACACGAACGACCTGGACCAGGGCGCCTACATCTCGCAGACCCTGCGCATCGACGACACGGCCGACCAGATGGCCGCCCGCGTCGCCATCTACCGCATGATGCGTCCTGGCGAACCGCCGACGGAAGACTCGGTGGAAGCGCTGTTCAACGGCCTGTTCTACAGCGCCGACCGCTACGACCTGTCGGCCGTGGGCCGCATGAAGTTCAACCGCCGCATCGGCCGCGATGAACTGACCGGCGCCATGACGCTGTCGAACGAAGACGTGCTGGCCGTGATCAAGATCCTGGTCGAGCTGCGCAACGGCCGCGGCGAGGTGGACGACATCGACCACCTGGGCAACCGCCGCGTGCGTTGCGTGGGCGAGCTGGCCGAGAACCAGTTCCGCGCCGGCCTGGTGCGCGTCGAGCGCGCCGTCAAGGAACGCCTGGGCCAGGCCGAGGCGGACAACCTGATGCCGCACGACCTGATCAACTCCAAGCCGATCTCGGCCGCCATCCGCGAGTTCTTCGGTTCGTCGCAGCTGTCGCAGTTCATGGACCAGACCAACCCGCTGTCGGAGATCACCCACAAGCGCCGCGTCTCGGCCCTGGGCCCTGGCGGTCTGACCCGCGAGCGCGCCGGCTTCGAGGTGCGCGACGTGCACCCGACCCACTACGGCCGCGTGTGCCCGATCGAAACGCCTGAAGGCCCGAACATCGGCCTGATCAACTCGCTGGCGCTGTACGCCCGCCTGAACGAATACGGCTTCCTGGAAACGCCATACCGCAAGGTCACCGACTCCAAGATCACCGACCAGATCGACTACCTGTCTGCCATCGAAGAGGGCCGCTACATCATCGCCCAGGCCAACGCCACCATCGACGATAACGGCAAGCTGTGCGACGAGCTGGTGTCGGCCCGTGAAGCCGGCGAGACCATCCTGGTGTCGCCCGAGCGCATCCAGTACATGGACGTGGCCCCGGGCCAGATCGTGTCCGTGGCGGCCTCGCTGATCCCGTTCCTCGAGCACGATGACGCGAACCGCGCATTGATGGGCGCCAACATGCAACGCCAGGCCGTGCCTTGCCTGCGTCCCGAGAAGGCGCTGGTCGGTACCGGCATCGAGCGCACCGTGGCGGTCGACTCCGGCACCACCGTGCAGGCCCTGCGTGGCGGCGTGGTCGACTACATCGACGCCGGCCGCGTCGTGATTCGCGTCAACGACGACGAAGCGCAAGCGGGCGAAGTGGGTGTCGACATCTACAACCTGATCAAGTACACCCGTTCCAACCAGAACACCAACATCAACCAGCGTCCCATCGTCAAAGTGGGCGACCGCGTGGCCAAGCGCGACGTGATCGCCGACGGCGCATCGACCGACCTGGGCGAGCTGGCGCTGGGCCAGAACATGACCGTGGCCTTCATGCCATGGAATGGTCTGAACTTCGAGGATTCGATCCTGATCTCGGAAAACGTCGTCAAGGACGACCGTTACACCTCGATCCACATCGAAGAACTGTCCGTGGTGGCCCGTGACACCAAGCTGGGCGCGGAAGAAATCACGCGCGACATCTCGAACCTGGCGGAAAACCAACTGGCTCGTCTGGACGAGTCCGGTATCGTCTACATCGGCGCCGAAGTGCAGGCCGGCGACACGCTGGTCGGTAAAGTGACGCCGAAGGGCGAGACCCAGCTGACGCCGGAAGAGAAGCTGCTGCGCGCCATCTTCGGTGAAAAAGCATCGGACGTGAAAGACACCTCGCTGCGCGTGCCTTCGGGCATGGTCGGCACCGTGATCGACGTCCAGGTGTTCACCCGCGAAGGCATCGTGCGCGACAAGCGCGCCCAGCAGATCATCGACGACGAGCTGAAGCGCTTCCGCCTGGACCTGAACGACCAGATGCGCATCGTGGAGGGCGACGCCTTCCAGCGTCTGGAGAAGATGCTGACCGGTCAAGTGGTCAACGGCGGTCCGAAGAAGCTGGCCAAGGGCGCCAAGATCACCAAGGAATACCTGGCCGATCTGGACAAGTACCACTGGTTCGACATCCGTCCGGCCGACGACACGGCCGCCACCGCCCTCGAAGCGATCAAGGAATCGATCAACGAGAAGCGCCACCAGTTCGATCTGGCCTTCGAAGAGAAGCGCAAGAAGCTGACGCAGGGCGACGAGCTGCAGCCTGGCGTGCAGAAGATGGTCAAGGTCTACCTGGCCGTCAAGCGCCGCCTGCAGTCGGGCGACAAGATGGCGGGCCGCCACGGTAACAAGGGTGTGGTTTCCCGTATCGTGCCGGTGGAAGACATGCCGTACATGGCCGACGGTACGCCGGCCGACGTGGTGCTGAACCCGCTGGGTGTGCCATCGCGTATGAACGTGGGTCAGATTCTCGAGACCCACTTGGGCTGGGCCGCCAAGGGTCTGGGCATCCGCATCGGCGAAATGCTGCAGCAGCATATCAAGGTCGAGGAGATGCGCAAGTTCCTGGCCACCGTCTACAACGAGAAGGGCCGTGGCGAGGATCTGTCGCAGTTCGACGACGAAGAGATCATGAAGCTGGCGCACAACCTGAAGAAGGGTGTGCCGTTCGCGACCCCGGTGTTCGACGGCGCGCACGAGTCGGAAATCCGCCGCATGCTGGACCTGGCCTATCCGGACGACATCGCCGCCAAGCTGGGCATGACCCCGTCCAAGAACCAGGTCACCATGTACGACGGCCGCACCGGCGAGGCGTTCGAGCGCAAGGTCACCGTGGGCGTGATGCACATGCTGAAACTGCACCACCTGGTCGACGACAAGATGCACGCCCGTTCCACCGGTCCTTACTCGCTGGTGACGCAGCAGCCGCTGGGTGGTAAAGCCCAGTTCGGTGGCCAGCGCTTCGGTGAGATGGAGGTGTGGGCACTGGAAGCGTACGGCGCCTCGTACGTGCTGCAGGAAATGCTGACCGTCAAGTCGGATGACGTGAACGGCCGTACCAAAGTGTACGAGAACCTGGTCAAAGGCGACCACGTGATCGACGCCGGTATGCCTGAATCGTTCAACGTGCTGGTCAAGGAAATCCGTTCGCTGGGTATCGACATCGACCTCGAACGCAACTGATCGACAGCGTTCCACCTGTCTTTTGGTTTGAGACAGACTAAGCCCGGCGGGGAAACCCGGCCGGGCGATGGTGTCTCAGGTAATACGAAATTTAATCACCTCTGGAGTGATACATGAAAGCACTGCTCGATCTATTCAAGCAAGTACAGACGAACGAGACCTTTGACGCGATCAAGATCGGTCTCGCTTCGCCTGAAAAAATCCGTTCGTGGTCCTACGGCGAAGTCAAGAAGCCGGAAACCATCAACTACCGCACCTTCAAGCCTGAGCGCGACGGTCTGTTCTGCGCGAAAATCTTTGGCCCGATCAAGGACTACGAGTGCCTGTGCGGCAAGTACAAGCGCCTGAAACACCGCGGCGTGATCTGCGAGAAGTGCGGCGTCGAAGTGACGCTGGCCAAGGTGCGCCGCGAGCGCATGGGCCACATCGAGCTGGCTTCCCCCACCGCCCACATCTGGTTCCTGAAGTCGCTGCCATCGCGCCTCGGCATGGTGCTGGACATGACCCTGCGCGACATCGAACGCGTGCTGTACTTCGAGGCATACGTCGTGACCGACCCCGGCATGACCCCGCTGAAGAAGTGCCAGATCATGTCGGAGGACGACTACGCCGCCAAGTACGAAGAGTACGGCGACGACTTCACCGCCTTCATGGGCGCCGAAGGTATCCGTGAACTGCTGCGCTCGATCGACATCCACCGCGATGCCGAGACCCTGCGCGTGGAACTGAAGGAATCGAAGTCCGAAGCGAAGATCAAGAAATACGCCAAGCGCCTGAAAGTGCTGGAAGCGTTCCAGCGTTCGGGCATCAAGCCCGAGTGGATGATCATGGAAGTGCTGCCGGTGCTGCCGCCGGAACTGCGCCCGCTGGTGCCGCTGGACGGCGGCCGCTTCGCGACCTCCGACCTGAACGACCTGTATCGCCGCGTCATCAACCGTAACAACCGTCTGAAACGCCTGATGGAGCTGCGCGCTCCAGAGATCATCACGCGCAACGAAAAGCGCATGCTGCAGGAAGCGGTCGACTCGCTGCTGGACAACGGCCGTCGCGGCAAAGCGATGACCGGCGCCAACAAGCGTCCGCTGAAATCGCTGGCTGAGATGATCAAGGGTAAGGGCGGCCGCTTCCGTCAGAACTTGCTCGGTAAGCGCGTCGACTACTCGGGCCGTTCGGTCATCGTGGTGGGTCCGCAGCTGAAACTGCACCAGTGCGGTCTGCCGAAGCTGATGGCGCTGGAACTGTTCAAGCCCTTCATCTTCAACAAGCTCGAACTGATGGGTCTGGCGACCACGATCAAGGCCGCCAAGAAACTGGTCGAGATCCAGGAACCGGTCGTGTGGGACATCCTGGAAGACGTGATCCGCGAACACCCGATCATGCTGAACCGTGCGCCTACGCTGCACCGTCTCGGTATCCAGGCGTTCGAGCCGGTCCTGATCGAAGGCAAGGCGATCCAGCTGCACCCGCTGGTCTGCGCGGCGTTCAACGCCGACTTCGACGGTGACCAGATGGCGGTCCACGTGCCGCTGTCGATCGAAGCGCAGATGGAGGCGCGCACGCTGATGCTGGCCTCGAACAACATCTTGTTCCCGTCGAACGGCGAACCGTCGATCGTGCCGTCGCAGGATATCGTGCTGGGTCTGTACTACGCGACCCGCGAGGCGATCAACGCCAAGAACGAAGGTATGCTGTTCCCTGACGTGTCGGAAGTCATCCGTGCCTACGACAACAAGGAAGTGGAACTGACCACCCGCATCACCGTGCGTATCGTCGAGAATCCTAAGGACCACGCGACGGGCGAATTCGTCCGCACCGTGACCCGTTACGAGACCACCGTCGGCCGCGCCATCCTGTCGGAAATCTTGCCGAAGGGCCTGCCGTTCAGCGTGCTGAACCGTGCCCTGAAGAAGAAGGAAATCTCGCGCCTGATCAACACCTCGTTCCGCAAGTGCGGCCTGCGCGCCACCGTCGTGTTCGCCGACCAGCTGATGCAGTCGGGCTTCCGCCTGGCGACGCGCGCCGGTATCTCGATCTGCGTGGACGACATGCTGGTGCCGCCTCAGAAGGTGACGCTGATCTCGACCGCCGAATCGGAAGTCAAGCAGATCGAACAGCAGTACGCTTCCGGTCTGGTGACCGCGGGCGAGCGCTACAACAAGGTGGTCGACATCTGGGGCAAGACCTCGGACGAAGTCGGCAAGGCCATGATGGACCAGCTGAAAGTGGAAGACGTCATCAAGCGTGACGGCACCAAGTCGACCCAGGAATCGTTCAACGCGATTTACATGATGGCCGACTCGGGCGCCCGCGGTTCGGCGGCCCAGATCCGTCAGCTGGCCGGTATGCGCGGTCTGATGGCGAAACCGGACGGTTCGATTATCGAAACCCCGATCACCGCGAACTTCCGCGAAGGTCTGAACGTGTTGCAGTACTTCATTTCGACCCACGGCGCCCGTAAGGGTCTGGCCGATACGGCGCTGAAGACGGCAAACTCCGGTTACCTGACCCGTCGTCTGGTCGACGTGACCCAGGATCTGGTGGTGATCGAGGACGATTGCGGCACCTCCAACGGCACCGTCATGAAGGCGATGGTCGAGGGCGGTGAAGTGATCGAGGCGCTGCGCGACCGTATCCTGGGCCGCGTGGTGGTCAACGACGTGGTCAATCCTGAAACCCAGGAAACCCTGTACGAAGCCGGCACCCTGATGGACGAGGACATGGTCGAGGAGATCGAGCGTCTGTCGATCGACGAAGTCAAGGTCCGCACCCCGCTGACCTGCGACACGCGCTACGGCCTGTGCGCCAAGTGCTACGGCCGCGACCTGGGCCGCGGCATGCTGGTCAACGCCGGCGAAGCCGTCGGTGTGGTGGCGGCGCAGTCGATCGGTGAGCCGGGTACCCAGCTGACCATGCGTACCTTCCACATCGGTGGTGCGGCGTCGCGTGCGGCGGTGGCCTCGTCGGTGGAAGCCAAGTCGAACGGCACCATCCGCTTCACCTCGACCATGCGTTACGTGACCAACGGCAAGGGCGCGCAGATCGTCATTTCCCGTTCCGGCGAAGTGCTGATCACCGACGACCACGGCCGTGAGCGCGAGCGTCACAAGGTGCCGTACGGCGCCACCCTGATCGTCAAGGATGGCATGGTCATCAAGGCCGGCACGGCCCTGGCGACCTGGGATCCGCTGACCCGTCCGATCATCACCGAGTACGCCGGTACGGTGCGTTTCGAGAACGTCGAAGAAGGCGTGACCGTGGCCCGTCAGGTGGACGAAGTGACCGGTCTGGCCACCCTGGTGGTGATCGACGCGAAACGTCGCGGTTCGCTGACCAAGACCATGCGTCCGCAGGTGAAACTGCTGAACGACGAAGGCCACGAAGTGAAGATCGCCGGCACCGAGCACTCGGTGGCGATCGGCTTCCAGGTCGGCGCGCTGATCATGGTGAAGGATGGCCAGCAAGTGTCCGTCGGTGAAGTGCTGGCGCGTATCCCGACCGAATCGCAGAAGACCCGCGATATTACCGGTGGTTTGCCGCGCGTGGCCGAGCTGTTCGAAGCCCGTTCGCCGAAGGATGCCGGTATGCTGGCGGAAGTCACCGGTACGGTGGCCTTCGGTAAGGAAACCAAGGGCAAGCAGCGTCTGGAAATCACGGACATGGACGGCAACAAGCACGAGTTCCTGATCACCAAGGACAAGCAAGTGCTGGTGCACGACGGCCAGGTGGTGAACAAGGGCGAGATGATCGTGGACGGCCCGGCCGATCCGCAAGACATCCTGCGCCTGCTCGGTATCGAAGCGCTGGCCCGTTACATCGTCGACGAAGTGCAGGACGTGTACCGTCTGCAGGGCGTGAAGATCAACGACAAGCACATCGAAGTGATCGTGCGCCAGATGCTGCGCCGCGTGCAGATCACCAACGCCGGCGACACCAACTACATCGTTGGCGAGCAGGTCGAGCGTTCGGAGCTGCTGGAGGAGAACGACCGCGTGGTCGCCGAAGGCAAGATCCCTGCGACCTACGAAAACGTGCTGCTGGGTATCACCAAGGCATCGCTGTCGACCGATTCGTTCATCTCGGCCGCATCGTTCCAGGAAACCACCCGCGTGCTGACGGAAGCGGCGATCATGGGCAAGCGCGACGGTCTGCGCGGCCTGAAGGAAAACGTCATCGTCGGTCGTCTGATCCCTGGCGGTACGGGTCTGGCCTTCCACCGCGCGCGCAAAGAGAAGGAAGCGTGGGAAGTGGAAGAGCGCCAGGCACTGCTGCTGGCGGAAAAGGCCTCGATGGCCGCCAGCGCCGAAGCGGAATCGACCGAACAGGTCAGCCCGCACAGCGACGAAGCGTAAGCGCGCCTCACGGCAAACAGAACGGCACCCTCGGGTGCCGTTTTTTTTGGCCTGTTGACCTTGCCGACCGGCATGGCGTCGACTTTGCGTCGGCCTGGCGCCGGAATTGCACTCAGTAAATTGCACGCAGTATTACAAATGCTTGCGATTGAAACCTTTAACCGCTGTATCGTGCGCGCCTCAGCAAGTAGGCTAATGGATTCGGCATGGGCCAGCGCCGCCGCATGGTCGGGCTGGCCGAGCGCAACCCATCAACAGGAGTCTTCTTTGTTAGAGCACAAACATACCCAACCTGAGACGGTCATCAAAGTCATCGGCATAGGCGGGGCCGGCGGCAACACGGTCAACCACATGGCGGCCGCCGGACTGGCTTCCTTTGAATTCATCTGCGCCAATACGGATGCGCAGGCGCTGTCCATCGCCCGCGTCGAGAAGAAGATCCAGCTGGGCGAGAGTGGCCTGGGCGCCGGCAGCGACCCGATCGTCGGCCGCGAAAACGCGCTGCGCGAACGCACCATCATCGCTGACGCGCTCAAGGGCGCCAACATGGTGTTCCTCACCGCCGGCATGGGCGGCGGCACCGGCACCGGCGCGGCGCCGGTGGTGGCCGAGGTGGCGCGCGAGATGGGCATCCTCACCGTCGGCGTCGTCTCCAAGCCATTCGAATTCGAAGGCCCGCGCCGCATGCGGGTGGCGGAGGAGGGCATCGCCATGCTGGCCAAATGCGTGGACTCGCTCGTCATCGTCCTCAACAGCCGGCTGGAGGAAGTACTGGGCGACGACATCACGCAGAAGCAGGCGTTCGCCGCCGCCGACGAGGTGTTGAGCAAGGCGGTGGCCGGCATCGCGGAAATCATCACCGTGCCCGGCATGATCAACGTCGACTTCGAGGACGTGCGCACGGTCATGCGCCAGACCGGCATCGCGATGATGGGCTCCGCCCAGCACAGCGGCGACGACCGCGCCACCAAGGCGGCCGAGGAGGCCATCGCCTGCCCGCTGCTCGATGGCTCCAACCTGCAGGCCGCGCGCGGCTTGCTCGTCAACATCACCGCCTCCGAGGAAACCCTGAAACTGCGCGAAACCAAACAGGTGATGAACGTGATCTGCGGCCAGGTCGGCGACGACGCCATCATCAAATTCGGCGCCGTCTTCGATGACACGCTGGGGGATGCCATGCGGGTGACCGTGGTCGCCACAGGCTTGAACCGGCCCAGCGACTTCGCCGCCGGCGCGCGGCGGTCGCCGGTGTCGCGGCTCATGCCGGGCGGGAATTTGGGGCCGGGCGCGGCCGGCGTGCTGCGGGGCGGCGGATCGCGCGAGGCGCCGCCAACGATACAGCGCCCGAGCGCCCACTAGGATGCGGGCTACGCGATAGACGCACCGTGTTGATGGAGACGGCACCGGGTCAGCCGCCCCGATAGCCGTGCGGGCCAAGGCGCGATGATGTCTTTCATGCCAAACTTCGGCGTATTCATGCTAGGATTTGGCGCATGATCGCCCAAGCCCTCTTCACTCCCGCCCAGCAAAAGCTGCTGGGACTGCTGTTCGTGCGCGTCAATGATGGATTCCACCTGAACGAGATCATGCGCCTGACGGGCCTCGGCAGCGCCTCGGCCCAGCGCGAACTGAAGCGCCTGAACGACGCGGGACTGATTATTTCCGAGCGGATCGGTAATGTGCGGCGCTTCCGGCCGAATAAGGAATCGCCGGTCTACGAGGAATTAAGCAGCCTGGTCAAAAAGAGTTTCGGCCTGGTCAGCGTGCTGCGCGCGGCGCTGGTTCCGCTGCAACGGGTGCTGAATGTCGCTTTTGTGTATGGCGCCACGGCCAAGGAGCAGGAAGCGGTGGATACGCCGATCGAATTGTTGTTGATCGGCGATAACACCAGCTACGGGGAATTATTATCGCGCTTGCCGGTGGCCGAGCGCCTGTTGCGGCGCAAGATCAATCCCAATCTCTATGCCGTTCCTGATTTCCGCCGCCGCCTGCGCGAGCAGCAGGGCTTTATTCTCCAGGTATTGCGGGATAAGAAGTTATTCGTGCTCGGCGACGAGGCCGATCTCGACAAGATCATACTGGGCGACGCCGGCATCGAAGCGGATGCGCAATGGCGCCAGTTTCAGCAGATTCACCAGCGACCGGGCGTATAAACAACGCTGGAATAAAAAAACGGGGACGGCATCGCGGTGGATGCCGTCCCCGTTGTGCGATCGCCCCTTAGTGCTGCGCCTGTTTCTGGCTCGCGATCCAGTTGTCGATCTTCTGTTCCAGCAGGGCCAGCGGCAGGGTGCCGTCGCCCAAGACGGCCTCGTGGAACTTCGGCAGGCTGAACTTGTCGCCCAGCGCGGCGGCCGCGCGCTGGCGCAGTTCGACGATCTTCAACATGCCGATCCGGTAGCCGAGCGCCTGGGCCGGCCACGCCATGTAGCGCTCCGTCTCGCTCTTGGCCACTTCATCGTAACCGAGCGTATCGTGCATGTACTGGATGCTTTGTTCGCGCGTCCAGCCCTTGGCGTGCATGCCCGTGTCCACCACCAGGCGCACGGCGCGCAGCAGCGCATCGTTCAGGTGGCCGAAGTACTGGGCCGGGTCGTCGAACAAGCCCATTTCCTTGCCCAGCGTTTCCGCGTACAGGGCCCAGCCTTCCGTGTAGGCGTTGTTGCCGCCGTATTTGCGGAAGTCCGGCAAGTTCAGTTCCTGCATCAGCGCGATGTGGAAGTGGTGGCCGGGCTTGCCTTCGTGCAGGAACAGCGTCGTCATGCCCGTGCTGCCGTACTTGGTCGGGTCGTTGACGACGGACCAGAACACGCCGGGACGCGAGCCGTCGCCGGCCGGCGCCGTGTAGTGGTCGGACGCCGTCGCGCGGCTCAGTTCCGGCTCCAGCCGCAGGTCCAGCTTGGCCTTGGGCACCAGCGTGAACAGTTGCGGCAGCTTGGTGTCGAGCACGTCGTTGAGCTTGCGGTAGACGGCCTGGACTTCGTCCTCGGTCTTGAACGGACGGAACTTGTCCTGCTGCGCCACCCACACGGGCAGGCCGGAAGCGGGGCCGGTGTAGCCCAGTTTCGGGCCCAGCAGTTCGAACTCATGCTGGATGGTCGCCACTTCACGCAGGCCGATCGCGTGGATTTGCTCGGGGTTGAGCGACGTTGTGGTCTGGTTGGCGACACGGGCCTGATACCAGGCCATGCCGTCCGGCAGCTTGCCGAGCCCGGTCGTGGTGCGGCAGGCCGGGATGTATTCCTTCTCCAGGAAGGTGGCCAGGCGGGCCAGGGCCGGCATCACCTTGTCGGCCACCGTGCTGCGGTAGGCGGCCGTCAGGCGCTGCTTGTCGGCGTCGGAGAACGCGGCCGGCAGCTTGGTGATCGGCGTGTAGTAGATGTTCGTTTCCGGCGTGGCGCTCACCAGTTTCTGGAACTGGGGCAGGGCCGACACCATGATGGCGCGCGGCTGGGTCACGCCCTTGCGCATGCCTTCGCGCATGTTGGCGATGGCTTGATCGATCCAGGCCGGCAGTTGCGATACGCGGCTCAGGTAAGCGTCGTATTGCGCCACGGTGGCGATCGGCTGTGACGCTTCGCCGCCCGCGTAGTTGGCCAGCATTACCGGCACGCTGTCCATCTGGTTGATCGGCAGCAGGTGCTCGGGGAAGCGCTCCATCGCCAGCAGGCCGTGCAATTCAAAGGCGAGGATGTCGTAGTTGATGCGGTCGCCGCGGTCGAGCTGGGCGCGCGGGATGGCGGCCAGTTGCTTGCTGTACTGGCGGTACAGCGCGAATTGTCTGGCGCGGTTGGCCGGCGCGATGCTCAGGCCCAGCTGGTCGTCGAAGCGGTTGTCGCCGTTCTCCGTCGCGCCGATCGGCTCGAAGCGGGCCGTGGCCTGGTAATAGGTGTCGGCCAGGGCCAGCAGTTGCTTGCGCACGGCGGCCGGGGTGGCGGCGGGGATGGCTTGGGTGGCTTGCACGGCCGGGGTAGCGGCGTGGTCGGCGGCATGGCTCAGCGGTGCGCAGGCCAGGGCCACGGCGGCGGCCAGCGGAGCAAGCATGAAGCGGAGGTGGTGCGTCATATTCGGTTCCTGATTTGAATTGTCGGGGATAGGTCAAAACGGCGCTAAGCATACGCCATCGTGTCGTCCCTGCCCAACAATTTATGCCAAGCCGCTCAGGCCGCCTCGCGCGCGAAGCGGCTCTCGTAGAGCGCGGCCACCAGGTCCGATTGCGTGACGATGCCGGCGAATCGCTCCTGTTCGTCGACGATGGGGATGTGATGGAAGCCGACGTCGGCCATCAACGGCACCAGGTCGACGATGGGTGTGTCCAGCCGCGCCGTGACGGGCTTGCTGCGCATGATCTGGCCCACCACTTCCGCCTTTTCCGTATGGGTCAGGCCGCTCGGGCGCAGGAACTGGCGCAGCCGCTGGCGCACGCCGCGGTAGTCGTCCAGGCCGCCATGTTCGAGGAAGTCGCCCTGGGTCACGATGCCGATCACGCGCCGCGCCCGGTTCAGCACGGGCAGCGAGGCCACCTTGTGCCCGCGCATGTCGCGCCATGCCTGGTCCAGTCCGGTGCCGAATTCGGCCGTGATGACGTCCTTGGACATGATGTCGGCGCAGCTGATGATGCCGAAGCGGCGCTGGTAGGCCCGCTGCTCCGTCTGCAGGAACAGCGCCTCCAGGTCGTCGCGGCTCACGTCCAGCACCTGGTTGTATTCACGCAGCACGGCGTCCAGGTCCTCCGGCGAGAAACCGAGGCGCGAGGTCGGCACGGCGTCGGCCGTGGCGTGCGGATGGGGATGCGGGGTCTGCTGGGTGTGCGGGTAGCGCCGCCCCGTCAGGTTGTTGTACAGCACGGCCGCGCTGACCAGCACCACGCAGTTGAACAGCACCGTCACCAGCGGGAAATGGAAACCGGCAGCCAGCACGGCCGGGCCGCCGATCACGGCCGTCAGGGCCACGGCGCCGCCCGGTGGATGCAGGCAGCGCAGCGCGAACATGGCGGCGATGGCCAGGCAGCCGGCCAGCGCGGCGACGGGCACGCTGGCGCCCAGCCAATGCACGCAGGCCACGCCGACCAGGCCGGACACGACATTGCCGCCGATCACCGACCACGGCTGGGCCAGTGGGCTGGCCGGCAGCGCGAACAGCAGCACGGCCGAGGCGCCCATCGGCGCGACGAAGAACAGGCTGATGCCGTCACGGGCCAGGATGAAATGGCCGATCAGGCCGGTCAGCAGCAGGCCGGCGGCCGCGCCCGCGCACGCGCGCAAGCGCTCGCTACGGCTGGCCGTGTGGGGAGCCGGCAGCCAACGTTCCAAAAACGCAAACATATTGTCAGGTGAAAAAACGGGAGTCGGGCATTATCCCACGATGCGCCGCGACGCGCTCAGCTCGGCAATCCGTGCGACAGCAGCTCCAGCGGCAGTGCCGTGGTGAACTTGATCTGTTCCATCGAAAACGCCGAGGACACCCCGGTCAGCTGCGAAACCTTGATCAACTTCTTGTAAAAGCGGTCATATCCGTCGATATCGCTCGTCACGACCTTGAGCAGGTAGTCCACATCGCCGCTCATGCGGTGGAATTCCAGCACTTCCGGCAGCGCGATCACGGCGGCCGCGAAGCGCGCCAGCCATTGCTCGTCGTGGTGGCTGGTGCGCACGCTGACGAACACCGTCACCGGCAAACCCACCTTGCGCCGGTTGACGATGGCCACCCGGCTTTCGATATAGCCTTCCTCCTCCAGCCGGCGCACCCGTTTCCAGCACGGCGTGCTGGACAGGCCGACCTTCTCGCTGAGCTGGGCGATCGACAGCGTGCCGTCGGCCTGCAGCGCGGCGAGGATGGCGTAATCGTAGCGGTCAAGATGTTCCATGCTGTTTTTTGAATAAATAGAGAATGCTCATGCTAAATGACGACCAATATGCAGTCATATTAGAACATAATTTCATCGCGGAGAACGTAAGCTATATGGCATCACAGCAACCTTCATCCGCCCCACCATGCCCACCGAAATCTACCTTGATGGCAACGCCACCACCTGTGTCCTGCCGGCCGCCATCGCCGCCGCCGTGGACGCCATGGGCCGGCAATTCGGCAACCCCAGCAGCAGCCACAGCGCCGGCCTGCGCGCCAAGGCCGTGCTGGACGGCGCCCGCGCCTGCGCCATGCGCGTGCTCGGCGTGGGCACCGGCCGGTTGATGTTCAACAGCGGCGCCACCGAGGGCATCCAGACCGCCGTGCTGTCGGCCCTGTGCGCGCTGCGCGAACGGCGCGCGCGCGGCGAGGCCACCGGCGAGCTGCTCGTCTACGGCGCCACCGAACACAAGGCCGTGCCGCAAAGCCTGGCCCACTGGAACAGCCTGCTGGGCCTGAACCTCACGCTGCACGCCTTGCCAGTGCAGGGCGACGGCCGCCACGACCTGGACGCCCTGCGCGCGCTGGCGCCCCGCGCCGCGCTCGTGTGCACGATGGCCGCCAACAATGAAACCGGTGTCGTCTCCGATCTGGCCGGCATCGCGGCGGTGCTCACGGAAACGGCCCCGGCCGCCTACTGGCTGGTCGATTGCGTGCAGGCGCTGGGCAAGCTGCCGCTGGACCTGGCGCGCACCCGCATCGATTACGCGCCGTTCTCCGGCCACAAGCTCTACGCGCCCAAGGGCATCGGCATGCTGTACGTGCGCGACGGCGCGCCGTTCACGCCGCTGATCATGGGCGGTGGCCAGGAGGCGGGCTTGCGTTCGGGCACGGAAAACATGGCCGGCATCGCCGCGCTGGGCGCCGTGCTGGCGGCGCTGGAGCAGGGCGCCACCTTCCGCAGCCACGCCGAACTGGCCGCCTTCCGCGACCGCCTGGCCGACAGCCTGCGCGCGGCCTTGCCCGGCATCGTGTTCAACCATGCGCTGGCCGACTCGCTGCCGACCACGCTCAATTTTTCCGTGCCCGGCGTGGGCAGCCGTGCCCTGATGGATGTGTTCGACGCGGCCGGGGTGCGCGTCAGTTCCGGCAGCGCCTGCTCGGCCAAGGCGGCCGCGCCCAGTTACGTGCTGGTGGCGATGGGTGTGCCGGACTGGCGCGCCAGCGGCGCCATCCGTCTGTCGTTCGGGCCGCTGACCGATGCCGCGACCATCGCCGCCGCCTGCGACCGCATCGCCCGTTGCGGCGCGGCCCTGCGCAGTGGCGGCCTGTTGCCGGCCGATGGCATGCCGGCCGTCCACGCCGCAAGGGAGGACCTGCCATGCGCCACCGCACCCGCGCCCGCACCCGCACCCGCACCCGCACCCGCACCCGCACCCGCGCCCGACGCACCCACGCCCGACGTGGGCATGCCGCCGGCCGACGACAGCCTGCGACTGGCGGCGTCCGCCTTGCACGCCTTCCTGCAAGCCCATCCCGACGCGCGGCTGGTCGACGTGCGCGAACCGTACGAATGCGCGGCCACGGTGGCGCCGGCGCCCGGCGGGCGTGCCGCCATCAGCGTGCCGCTGGGCCTGCTGGACGGCCAGCTTGACCAGTGGCTGCGCGAGGCGCACGTGCCGCTGGTGTTCTACTGCCGCAGCGGCAACCGCAGCCTGAAGGCCGCGCAACGCCTGCGCCAGCACGGCCACCCGCAGGCCTGGAGTCTGGACGGCGGCCTGGCGCTGGCGCCCGCCGCCCAAGACGCCTGAGCCACCACAGGCGCGGGTCATCCCGCGCCGCCCCGCACCAGTCCGCACCAGCCCGCACCAGCGCGCCGGACGGCCCCGCCGTACTGCTGAGTTCCAGCCAGCCGTGCGCCCCTGTATGTTTGATCGGCAGATAATTTTTCCATTGCGTGCGCCGCGACACGGCCGGAAGGTGTGGTCATGTCGTGCCCGTTCGTTAGCTCAACTAGTTAGCTCAACTAGCGAGGACCGATGGAAAAGCACACCACCCTGTTGCCCAGATTTACGCTGGGATTTGATGCCGCAGAGGCCGGCGCCCTGCGCGCGGACGAGGAAGAGGAGATGCCGCTGCGGGCCGAGCTGTTCAGCGCGGCCCAGATGGCGGCCCACGGCCGGGCGCTGGCGGCCCAGCACGAGCCCAGCCCAGGCGGCGGCCGCGACCGCCTGCTGGCGCGGCTGGCCGACAACGCCGCCGTCATCGCCGCCACCTGCGACGCGCTGACGGACGCCATCCAGGCCGGACGCCAGGTGACGCCCGCCTCCGAATGGCTGCTCGACAACTACTACCTGATCGAAGACCAGATCCGCACCGCGCGCCGCCACCTGCCCAAGCATTACAGCCGGCAACTGCCGCGCCTGAACGGCGGCACGGGCGCCGGCAACGGCGTGCCGCGCGTGTACCGGATCGCGCTCGAGATCATCGCCCACGGCGACGGCCGCGTCGATCCGGAAAGCCTGTGCCGCTTCGTCGACGCCTACCAGGAAGTGGCCACGCTGCAACTGGGCGAGTTGTGGGCCATCCCCATCATGCTGCGCCTGGCCCTGATCGAGAACCTGCGCCGGGTGGCCGCGCGCGTGGCCGACAACCGCGTGCAGCGCGACCAGGCCACCGAATGGGCCGACCGCATGGTGGAGGTGGCCGACCAGAACCCCAGCGGCCTGATCCTGCTGGTGGCCGACATGGCGCGCTCCAATCCGCCCGTCACGAGCGCCTTCGTGGCCGAGCTGGCGCGCCGGCTGCAGGGGCAGAGCCCGGCGTTGACGCTGGCGCTGACCTGGCTGTCGCACCGCCTCGCCGAGTCGGACCAGACCATCGAACAACAGATCCAGGCCGAGATCCAGTTGCAGGCCGCCGAGCAGGTGTCGATCGCCAACAGCATCGGCAGCCTGCGTTTCCTCGGCACCATGGACTGGCAGGAGTTCGTCGAGAACATGAGCGCCGTCGAGCGCGCGTTGCGGCACGACCCGGCCGGCATTTACACCGGCATGGACTTCGCCACCCGCGACCAGTACCGCCACGTGGTTGAAATGCTGGCGCGCCACGCGGCGGCTACGGAGGAGCAGGTGGCCGAGCGGGCCGTGCGGCTGGCGCAGGACGCGGCCGGCGCCGCCGAGGCGCGCCAGCGCCATGTCGGCTACTACCTGGTGGGGCCGGGTTCGGCCGAGCTGGCGCGGCTGGCCGGCGTGCGGCTGCCGCTGGCCCAGCGGATCGGCCAGCTGGCGCGGCGCGCGCCGCTGGCGTGCTACCTGGGCGCGATCGGCCTGCTCACGGCCGGCGCCAGCGCGTGGCTGCTGGCGCGCACGGCGCGGGACGGGGTTGACCAACCGTGGCTGCTGGCGGCGCTCGGCGTGCTGGCGCTGCTGGGCAGCAGCCAGCTGGCGCAAGGCCTGGTGAACTGGGCCGCCACCGTGCTGACCGCGCCCCATCCGCTGCCGCGCATGGATTTCCGCGCCGGCGTGCCGGACGACGCGCGCGCCGTGGTGGCCGTGCCCACGCTGATCTACAGCCGCGACAATGTGGACGAGCTATGCGAGCAGCTGGAGGTGCGCTTCCTGGCCAACCGCGATCCCAACCTCGTGTTCTGCCTGCTCACCGATTTCCCCGACGCCAGCGCGGAAACGCTGCCCGACGATGGCGCCGTGCTGGCCCATCTGCAGCAGCGCATGCGCGCGCTCAACGTGCGCTACGAGGGCACGCCGTTCCTGCTGCTGCACCGGCCGCGCCTGTGGAATCCGCGCCAGGGCGTGTGGATGGCGCACGAGCGCAAACGCGGCAAACTGCACGCGCTCAACCGCTACCTGCGCGGCGGCGCGCGCGACGCGTTCTCGCTGGTCGAGGGCGACAGCGAACAGTTGCGCGGCATCCGCTACGTGATCACGCTCGACACCGACACCCAGCTGCCGCGCGACACGGCGCGCCAGTGCATCGCCACCATGCGCCATCCGCTCAACCAGCCGCGCTACGACGCCGCGCGCGGGCGCGTGGTGGAAGGCTACGGCGTGCTGCAGCCGCGCGTGACGGCCAGCCTGCCGGGCGAGGCCGCCTCGCGCTACGAGCGACTGGGCGGCGGCGAACCCGGCATCGACCCCTACACGCGCACCGTGTCCGACGTCTACCAGGACGTGTTCGGCGAAGGCTCGTTCATCGGCAAGGGCATCTACGATGTCGACATGTTCGAGCAGGTGCTGGGCGGCCGGCTGCCGGACGACCTGATCCTCAGCCACGACCTGCTCGAAGGCTGCTACCTGCGGGCCGGCCTGCTGAGCGATGTGCAGTTGTACGAGGCGTGGCCGGCCACCTACGCCGACGACGTCAGCCGCCGCCAGCGCTGGTTGCGCGGCGACTGGCAGTTGTGCGGCTGGCTGGCCGGCCCCGTGCGGCGCGCCGACGGCCGGCGCGAGCGCAATCCGCTGTCGGCGCTGTCGCGCTGGAAGCTGTTCGACAACCTGCGCCGCAGCCTGACGGCGCCGGCCCTGCTGCTGGCGCTGCTGGTGGCGTGGGGCGCGTTGCCGGACCCGTGGCTGTGGACGGCCGCCGTGCTGGCCGTGCCGCTGCTGCCGCCGCTGGTGGGCACGCTGCACCACGCGGCGCGGCGCCCGCGCGACACCTTGTGGCGCCAGCACCTGTGGGCCGTGCTGCGGCTGGCTGGCGTGCACTTCTCGCACGCGCTGCTGATGCTGGCCTGGCTGCCGTACGAGGCCGCGTTCGCGCTCGACGCCATCGGCCGCGCGTTGTGGCGGCTGCTGGTGTCGCACCAGCGCCTGCTCGAATGGCGCGCCTCGGGCCTGGCCCGCGCCGGCGCCAGCCCGGCCGACTGCTGGCGCGCCATGCGCGGCGCGTCGCTGCTGGCCGTGGCCACGGCCGCCGCGCTGGCGCTGTGGCGGCCGGCCGGCATCGCGCCGGCCGCGCCGTGGCTGGCCGCCTGGCTGGCCGCGCCGTGGCTGGCATGGTGGATCAGCCGGCCGGTGCCGCGCCCGCCCGTGCGCCTGAGCGTGGCCCAGCTGCGCTTCCTGCACCAGCTGGCGCGCCGCACGTGGGCCTGGTTCGACCGCTACGTGGGGCCGGACGACAACTGGCTGCCGCCCGACAACATGCAGGAGCATCCGGTGGCCGTGGTCGCGCACCGCACCTCGCCCACCAACATGGGCCTGTCGCTGATGGCCAACCTGAGCGCGTGGGACTTCGGCTACCTGACCACGGGCCAGCTGCTCGAACGCACCGGCAGCGCGCTGGGCGCGATGGAATTGCTGGAGCGCTACCAGGGCCACTTCTACAACTGGTACGACACCCAGAGCCTGAAGCCGCTGCACCCGGTCTACATCTCCACCGTCGACAGCGGCAACCTGGCCGGCCACCTGCTCACGCTGCGGGCCGGGCTGGCCGCGCTGGCCGACCAGCCGCTGCTGGGACCGCAGTGCATGGACGGCCTGGCCGCCACGCTGGGCGTGCTGCACGAGGCGCTGGCGGCGATGGAGCCGGCGGCGCCGGCGTTGACCGGCGCGCCGGCGCTGCGCGCGCTGGACGGCCTGCTGGTGCCGGCCGGACGGCCCGATCCGGCCGACATGGGCGCGCTGCACGACTGGCTGGCGCGCGCCTGCACCAGCGCCGACACCTTGCTGGAGGCGGCCGCCGCCCATGGCGACGAGGCCGTGCGCGAGTGGGGCACGGCGCTGGCGGCCCAGTGCCGCGCGCTGCGCGAGGAGCTCGAACGCTACGCGCCGTGGCTGGCGCTGGGGCCGGACGCGCTGTGCGACAGCCGGCTGGCGCGCATGCCGACGCTGCGCGCGCTGGCCACCTGGCCCGGCATGGAGGCCGCGCCCACCGACCTGGCGCCCGACGAGCGCGCGCGCCAGCAGCGGCTGGCCACGCTGGTGGCGCAGGGCGGGGGCCAGGCGCGCGCGCGCGTGGCCGCCATCGACACGCTGCTGCTGCGCTGCGCGGCCTGCGCCCAGCCCGACTACAGCTTCCTGTACAACCCGACCACCAAGCTGCTGGCGATCGGCTACAACCTGAGCGAGCGCCGGCTCGACGCCAGCTATTACGACCTGCTGGCGTCCGAGGTGCGGCTGGCCAGCTTCGTCGCCATCGCCCAGGGCCAGCTGCCGCAGGAGCACTGGTTCGCGCTGGGGCGCCAGTTGTGCATCGTGGCCGGCAAGCCGGTGCTGCTGTCGTGGAGCGGCTCCATGTTCGAATACCTGATGCCGCTGCTGGTCATGCCGACCTACGCCAGCACCTTGCTGGACCAGACCTACCACGCGATGCTGGACGCCCAGATCGACTACGGCCGGCGCCGCAACGTGCCGTGGGGGATCTCGGAGTCCGGCTACAACACGGTGGACGCCAGCCTCAACTACCAGTACCGCGCGTTCGGCGTGCCGGGCCTGGGCATGAAGCGCGGCCTCGGCGACGACCTCGTGGTGGCGCCGTACGCCACCATGCTGGGCCTGATGGTGCGGCCCGAGGCGGCCTGCGCCAACCTGCAGAAGATGGCCGCGCTCGGCTACATGGGGCGCTACGGCTGCTACGAGGCGATCGACTACACGCCGGCCCGGCTGCCGCGCGGCCAGGCGGCGGCCGTGATCCGCTCGTTCATGGTGCACCACCAGGGCATGGGGCTGCTGGCGCTCGACTACCTGCTGCACGACCGCCCCATGCAGCGCCGCTTCATGGCCGACCCGCTGCTGCAATCGGCGCTGCTGGTGCTGCAGGAGCGCAGCGCCCAGGTCGGCGCGTTCCACTCGGCCACCGAGCAGCAGCTGGCCGCGCCCGGCCCCAGCGCCGAACAGGCGATGCCGATGCGCATGCTGAACCAGGCCACGCCGCTGCCCGAGGTGCAACTGCTGTCGAACGGGCGCTACCATGTCATGGTCAGCAACGCCGGCGGCGGCTACAGCCGCTGGAAGGACCTGGCCGTGACCGGCTGGCGCGAGGACGGCACGCGCGACCACTGGGGCAGCTTCCTCTACCTGCACGACGTCGACAGCGGCCTGACCTGGTCGGGCGCGTGGCAGCCGACGCTGGCCGAGCCGCGCAGGTACGAGGTGATCTTCTCGGAGGGGCGGGCCGAGTTCCGCCGCAGCGACCACGGGCTCGAGCTGTACACCGAGATCGTGGTCTCGCCCGAGGACGACATCGAGCTGCGACGCCACCGGCTGACCAACCAGAGCGACCGCGAACGCACGATCGAGCTGACCAGCTACGCCGAGGTGGTGATGGCGCCGGCGGCGGCCGAGGCGGCGCACCCGGCGTTCACCAAGCTGTTCGTGCAGACCGAGATCCTGGGGCCGCGCCACGCCATCCTGTGCACGCGCCGGCCGCGCGGCAAGGACGAGCATCCGCCGTCGCTGCTGCACCTGATGACGGTGCACGGCGCCACCGTGCTCGAGGTGTCGTACGAGACCGACCGCGCCGCCTTCATCGGCCGCGGCCGCGGCAGCCACGCGCCGCAGGCGCTGCGGGTGGCCGGCCCGCTGGGCGGCGGCCACGGCTCGGTGCTCGACCCGGTGGTGGCGATCCGCCACCGCATCACGCTGGCGCCCGACCAGAGCGCCACCATCGACCTGGTGACGGGCATGGCCGACACGCGCGAGGCGGCCCTGCACCTGGTCGACAAATACCAGGACCGCCACCTGGCCGAGCGCGTGTTCGAGCTGGCCTGGACCCACAGCCAGGTGGTGCTGCGCCAGCTCAACGCCAGCGAGGCCGACGCCCAGCTGTACGCGCGCCTGGCCGGCAGCGTGCTGTACCCGAACGGCGCGCTGCGGGCCGAGCCGGCCATCTTGCAGCGCAACCAGCGCGGCCAGTCCGGGCTGTGGGCCTACGCCATCTCGGGCGACCTGCCGATCGTGCTGCTGCAGATCCGCGACCCGGCCAACATCGAGCTGGCGCGCCAGCTGGTGCAGGCGCACGCCTACTGGCGCCTGAAGGGGCTGGTGGTGGACCTGGTGATCTGGTACGAGGACCAGGGCGGCTACCGCCAGGTGCTGCACGACCAGATCATGGGCCTGATCGCCTCGGGCATCGACGCCCAGGCCATCGACCGCCCGGGCGGCATCTTCGTGCGCCTGGCCGACCAGATCGCGCCCGAGGACCGGGTGCTGCTGCAGTCGGTGGCGCGCGTGATCGTCAGCGACAGCCGCGGCACGCTGGCCGAGCAGGTCAAGCGGGCCGTGCCGCCGCCGCTGCGGGTGCCGGCGCTGGTGGCCGACCCGCGCGCCGCCGCCGCCGCCGCCGCCGACGGCGCGTCCGCCCCGCCGGTGGCGCCGCCGCTGCTGCTGTTCAACGGCAGCGGCGGTTTCACCGAGGACGGGCGCGAATACGTGATCGTCGGCGGCCCCGGCCAGCGCACGCCGGCCCCGTGGTGCAACGTGCTGGCCAATCCCCAGTTCGGCAGCGTGATCTCCGAGAGCGGCCAGGCCTACACCTGGCATGAGAACGCGCACGAGTTCCGGCTCACGCCGTGGCACAACGACCCGGTCACGGACGCCAGCGGCGAGGCGTGGTATGTGCGCGACGAGCAGAGCGGCCAGTTCTGGTCGCCCACCGGCCTGCCGGCGCCCGGCGCCGGCCCCTACCTGACCCGCCACGGCTTCGGCTACAGCGTGTTCGAGCACACCGAGGGCAGCATCGCCACCACCCTCACCACCTTCGTCGCGCTCGACGCGCCGATCCGCTACACGGTGCTCGAGGTGCGCAACGACGGCGCCGTGCCGCGCCGGCTGTCGGCCACCGGCTACGTCGAATGGGTGCTGGGCGACCTGCGCGCCAAGACCGCCATGCACGTGGTGACCGAGCTCGACGGCGCCAGCGGCGCGCTGTTCGCGCGCAACGCCTACAACACCGAGTTCCCGGGCCGGGTGGCGTTCTTCAACGCCGACGGCGGCACCGCCCGCAGCGTGACGGCCGACCGCGCCGAATTCATCGGCCGCAACGGCAGCCTGGCGGCGCCGGCCGCGCTGCGGCGGGCCCGCCTGTCGGGCCGGGTGGGGCCGGCGCTCGACCCGTGCGGCGCGATCCAGGTGCCGTTCGAGCTGGCGCCGGGCCAGCGGCGCGAGATCGTGTTCGTGCTCGGCGTGGGCGGGCGCCGCAACGCCGACGTGAGCGTGCTGGTGCAGCAGCACCGCGGCGCGGCGGCCGCCCACGAGGCGCTGGCGGCCGTGCGCGCCCACTGGCAGCGCACGCTGGGCGCGGTGCAGGTGGACACGCCCGAGCCGGCGCTCAACGTGCTGGCCAACGGCTGGCTGATGTACCAGACCATCGCCTGCCGGCTGTGGGCGCGCAGCGGCTACTACCAGTCGGGCGGCGCGTTCGGCTACCGCGACCAGCTGCAGGACGCGATGGCGGCCGTGCACACGGCGCCGCAGCTGCTGCGCGAGCAGTTGCTGCTGTGCGCGGGGCGCCAGTTCATCGAGGGCGACGTCCAGCACTGGTGGCATCCGCCCACCGGGCGCGGGGTGCGCACCCACTGCTCGGACGACTACCTGTGGCTGCCGCTGGCGGCGGCCCGCTACGTGGCCGTCACCGGCGACGCGACGGTGCTCGACGAGCCGGTGCCGTTCCTCGAGGGGCGCGCCGTCAAGCCCGAGGAGGACGCGTACTACGACCTGCCGGTGGCGGCGCCCTACAGCGCCACCGTGTACGAGCACTGCGTGCGCGCGATCCGCCACGGCCAGCGCTACGGCGTGCACGGCCTGCCGCTGATCGGCTCGTGCGACTGGAACGACGGCATGGACAAGGTGGGCGAGCATGGACGCGGCGAATCGGTGTGGCTGGCGTTCTTCCTGTGCGAGGTGCAGCAGCGCTTCGCCGAACTGGCCGAGCGCCGTGGCGACGCCGACTTCGCCGCCGCCTGCCGCCACGAGGTGCGTCAGCTGGCCGCCAGCGTCGAACAGCAGGCGTGGGACGGCGCGTGGTACCGGCGCGCCTACTTCGACGACGGCACCCCGCTCGGCTCGGCCGGCGGGGTCGAGTGCCAGATCGATTCGCTGTCGCAGAGCTGGGCCGTGCTGTCGGGCGTGGCCGACCCGGTGCGCGCGCGCGGCGCCATGGAGCAGGTCGACCAGCGCCTGGTGCGGCGCGAGGCGGGCCTGGTCCAGCTGCTCGATCCGCCGTTCGACCAGGCCGGGCCCAACCCCGGCTACATCCGCGGCTACGTGCCGGGCGTGCGCGAGAACGGCGGCCAGTACACGCACGCGGCCATCTGGACCGCGATGGCGTTCGCCAGGCTGGGCGAGGGCGCGCGCGCGTGGGAGCTGGCGCGCATGATCAACCCGGTGCGCCACGGCGCCACGCCGGACGCCTGCGAACGCTACAAGGTGGAGCCGTACGTGGTGGCGGCCGACGTGTACGCCGTGCCGCCGCATGTGGGGCGCGGTGGCTGGACCTGGTACACGGGATCGGCCGGCTGGATGTACCGGCTGCTGCTCGAATCGCTGCTGGGGGTGACGCGCAACGGGCCCATGCTGGCGCTGGCGCCGTTGCTGCCGGCCGGCTGGGATGGCTACACGGTCACTTACCGCTTCGGCGCCACGCCGTACACGATACGTGTGACGTGGGCCGGGCCGGACGAGGCGCCCGGTCTGACGGTCGATGGCCAGCCCGTGGCCGGCCACAACGTGGCGTTGATCGACGACGGCCGTGAGCACGCCGTGACATTGCGGCTGGCGCCACCGGCTGGCTGACGGCGCGGCGGGGCGGTGGCCGCGCTGGCGGGCGTTACAAGCCCACGCCGGCGCCGGCGCCCAGCAGCGTGAGCACGCCCAGCACCGCGAACACGGCGGCGGCCACGCCGTGCACCAGCTTGAGCGGCACCTTGCCGGCGATGCGCCCGCCCAGGTAGACGGCCGGCACGTTGGCCAGCATCATGCCCAGCGTGGTGCCGGCCACCACCGACACCAGGCTGTGGTAGCGCGCGGCCAGCGCCACGGTGGCGACCTGGGTCTTGTCGCCCATCTCGGCGGCGAAGAACGCCACCAGCGTGGTCAGGAACACGCCGTAATGGGCCAGCTTGGCGTCGTCCTCGTCGATCTTGTCCGGCACCAGGGTCCAGCCGGCCATGGCGATGAAGCCCAGGCCCAGCACCCAGCGCAGCACGTCCGGCCCCATCAGGGCGGTGAGCCAGCTGCCGATGGCGGCCGCGAACGCGTGGTTGGCCACGGTGGCCACGAAGATGGCCGCCACGATGGGCAGCGGCTTGCGGAACTTGGCGGCGAGGATAAAGGCGAGCAACTGGGTTTTATCGCCGATTTCGGCGAGCGCGACGATGCCGCTGGAGACGAGGAAAGCTTCCATGATGAGATGATGGTACGTGGGCCGGATGGTTAACCGATGAGCCATGGGCGGCTCCGGCCCATGCGGCCGCCCCTGGTTCATGGTCTCGTCAAGTGATCCACCAGCTGTACCACGGCCTGCGGGCCGATGATGTTGATACAGCTTCCTGCGCGCGGGCGCAGGACGACTACTCCCCACAACTGGCGGCATGATACCGCACAACGGCCGGGCCGGTCCAGAAAAGGCTGTGGTATTCTGCAACGCGTCCGCGTCCGCGTCGCGCCGCCTCCGGCGCCACACTTTTCCATCCAACGACCCGACCACCATGCCTACCGCCACCATCCCGCGCGCCGTGTTATCCGCATTGCTGTGCTGCTGCGGCGCCGCCTGGGCCGACCCGCTCAGCTACGCACAATACGACCAGGTCCGCACCACCGACCTGCACCTGGACCTGAAGGCCGATTTCAGCCACAAGACCCTGTCCGGCTACGCCGAACTGACGCTCGACTGGCTGGCGCCCGACGCCCGCAGCCTGGCGCTCGACACGCGCGACCTGCGCATCGCCCAGGTGCGCCTGCAGCGCCCGGACGGCCGCTGGGCGCCCGCCTCCTACCTGCTCGACCCGGCCGAGCCGGGCCAGGCCGAGAAGGGCAGGGCGCTGCGCATCGCGCTGGCCGGCCAGCCGCGCAAGGTGCGCATCTACTACCGCACCGCGCCCGGCGCCGCCGCCTTGCAGTGGATGACGCCGCAGCAGACCATGTCGGGCAAGCGGCCCTTCATGTTCAGCCAGTCCGAGACCATCAACGCGCGCTCGTGGGCGCCGGTGCAGGACACGCCGGCCGTGCGCTTCACCTACAGCGCCCACATCGACGCGCCGTCCGGCCTGCGCGTGGTGATGAGCGCCGAGAACGATCCCAAGGCCACCGGCGCGGGCGGCTGGAACTTCCGCATGCCGCAGCCGGTGCCCGCGTATCTGCTGGCCATCGCCATCGGCGAACTGGAAGTGCGCAGCGTCGGCCCGCGTTCGGCCGTGTACGCCGAACCGGCCCGCATCGATGCGGCCGCCTACGAGCTGGCCGACACGGAAAAGATGATCGAGGCGGCCGAGTCGCTGTACGGCCCTTATCGCTGGGGACGTTACGACATGCTGGTGCTGCCGCCGTCGTTCCCCATCGGCGGCATGGAGAACCCGCGCCTGACCTTCCTCACCCCGACCATGATCGCCGGCGACCGCAGCCTGGTCGACCTGATCGCCCATGAACTGGCCCACTCGTGGTCGGGCAACCTGGTCACCAACGCCACCTGGAAGCACTGGTGGCTCAACGAAGGCTTCACCAACTACGTCACCACGCGCATCGTCGAAAGCCTGTACGGCGCGGAGGTGGCCGACATCAACCTGCAGGTCGAGCAGGAGGAGGCGCTGGCCTCGCTGCCGTCGATCGCGCCGGCCAAGCAAGCCTTGCTCACGCGCGGGCCCGACGTCAACCCGGAGGCTACCTACACGGACGAGGAGCTGGCCTATCCCAAGGGCGCCTGGCTGCTGCGCACGCTCGAGCAGCGGGCCGGCCGCGCCGTGTTCGACCCGTTCCTGCGCGGCTGGTTCGACCAGCACGCGTTCCAGTCGGCCACCACCGAGCAGTTCGTCACCTACCTGCACCGCAACCTGCTCGACACCCACCCCGGCCTGATGACGGACGCGGAGCTGGACGAGTGGCTGTATGGCCCCGGCATCCCGGCCAGCGCCGTGCGCGTGGCCTCGCCGCGGCTGGCGGCCGTGGACGCCCAGCGCAGCAGCTGGCTGCGCGGCGAACTGGCCGCGGACAAGCTCGACGCCAGGCACTGGATCGCGCTCGAATGGATGCACTTCCTGAACGACATCGACGGCAAGGCCAGCGCCGGCCAGATGCGCGAACTGGACCAGGCGTTCGGCCTGGGCAAGAGCGGCAACAATGAGATCGCCTACCGCTTCTTCCTCGCCTCCATCAAGGCCGGCTACGACGTGCGCGCGCCGCTGCAAGCGTTCCTGATGAGCGTGGGGCGGCAGAAGTTCGTCGTGCCGCTGTACGGGGCCCTGCTGCAACGGCCGGACGACCGGGCCTGGGCGCAGGCGCTGTACGTCAGGGCGCGTGAACGTTACCACCCCGTCACGCAGGCCGCCGTCGACAGGAAGTTCGCCGAGAAGTGAGGCGGACGCCGGGCGCGGCGCCGCCGCGCCACGAATGGGCTATACCGTATAAACCGTTTATCACGATAGAGACATGGATTTGAAAACTCGTCTGGCCGCCGCGTCGCTGCTGGCCCTCGCCGGCATTTCCGTGCCGGCCCTCGCCGCCGCCCCGGCGGCCGCGCAGACCGCGCCCGCGCCCGTTCCCGCTTTCGACCTCGACGCCGACGTCAACCAGGCGTTGAAGACCTTCGGCGTGCCCGGCATGGCCATCGCCATCGTCAAGGATGGCCAGGTGCTGGCCGCGCGCGGCTACGGCGTGCGCCGCCTCGGCGAACCGGCGCCCGTGGACGGCAAGACCCTGTTCGAGGTGGCGTCCAACTCCAAGGCGTTCACGGCCGTCGCGCTGGCCATGCTGGTGGACGAGGGCAAGTTGAACTGGGAAGACCGCGTCACCGACCACCTGCCCGGCTTCCGCATGTACGACGACTACGCGAGCGGCGCCATGACGGTGCGCGATCTGCTCACCCACCGCAGCGGGCTGGGGCTGGGCGCGGGCGACTTGCTGTGGTGGCCCACCAGCACCTTCAGCGCCGACGACATCATCCACCGGCTGCGCTACATCAAGCCGGCCACCACCTTCCGCGACAGCTACGCCTACGACAACCTGCTCTACATCGCGGCCGGCAGGATCGTGGCGGACAAGGCGGGCAAGCCGTGGGGCGAGGCCGTGCGCGAGCGCATCCTGGCGCCGCTGGGCATGGACGGCACCGTCACCAGCGTGGCCCGCATGCGCGCCAGCGGCAATTACGCCGCGCCGCACAGCAAGGTCGGCGAACGCCAGACCGTGGTCGAGCCGATGCTGGCCGAGAACGCGCTCGGCGCCGTCGGCATCGACACCAGCGCCGCGGACATGGCGCGCTGGATGAACGTGCTGCTGGCCGGCGGCAAGCTGCCCGACGGACGCCGGCTGTTCAGCGCCGAACGGGCGCGCGAACTGTGGACCGAGACCACGCCGATGAAGATCACCGAACCGCCGCCCGCGCTGGCCGCCACCCGCCCCAATTTCGCCGGCTACGGCCTCGGCTTCAACCTGCGCGACTACCAGGGCCGCAAGCTGGCGCTGCACGGCGGCGCGCTGCAGGGCTTCTATTCGCGCGTGCTGATGGTGCCCGACGAGAAGCTCGGCATCGCCATCCTCACCAACGCCGAGAACAGCCCGGCCATCTCGGCCCTGCAGTGGCGCATCCTCGACCACTACCTGCGGGTGCCGGCCAGCGACTGGATCCGGCTGTACGCGGACGACGAGGCGCGCAGCCACCGCGAGGAACTGGCGCGCCAGGGCCAGGCGGTGGCGGCGCGCGCGGCCGGTTCGGCGCCGTCGCTGCCGCTGGCCGCCTACGACGGCCTGTACCGCGATCCGTGGTATGGCGACGTGACGATCGCCGCGCGCGATGGCCAACGCGTGCTCAGCTTCAGCCGCTCGCCGTCGCTCACCGGCGTGCTCGAACACTTCCAGCACGACACCTTCATCGTGCGCTGGCAGGCGCGCAACTTCAACGCCGACGCCTACGTCACGTTCGCGCTGAACCCGGACGGCAGCATCGAGCGCATGAGGATGGCGCCCGTGTCGAGCGAGACGGATTTCAGCTTCGATTTCGCGGACCTCGATTTCAAACCGGTCAAGCCCGCCCGGCAGGACAAGGGCAAAGCCGGGGGCTAGGCGGGCGCCGCGCCGCTCAAGCCGGCTCGCACTCGACCCGGTTGCGGCCCTGGTGCTTGGCGCGGTACAGCGCCAGGTCGGCCGCGTGGAACAGGCTGTCGAGCGCCAGGTGCGGACCCTGCGAGGCGGCCACGCCGAAGCTGGCCGTCACGTGCAGCACGTGGCCGTTGGCCAGCGTGAGCGGCGCCGACTCGATGGCGCGCCGCATCCGTTCGGCCACCGCGCCCGCGCCCTGCAGGTCGCAGTTGCCGGGCATGATGACGAATTCCTCGCCGCCGTAGCGGGCCAGGATCTCACCGTCGCGCAACTCCTCGCGCGCCAGCGCGGCGATGCGGATCAGCACCTGGTCGCCGGCGTCGTGACCGTGGTTGTCGTTGACGGCCTTGAAGCGGTCCACGTCGAACAGGATCACGGCCAGCGACAGCCTGTGCTCGCGCGCGCGCCGCAGCCGCTGGTTGCCGGCCGCCGTGAACGCGCGCCGGTTCAGGATGCCGGTCAGGTAATCGGTGTCGGCGCGCAGCCGCAATTCCTCGATCAGGCGCTGGCGTTCCATCTCCAGCTGCTGCTTTTCCAGCCCGGCCGCGCGCAGCTGGCCCAGCGCGCGCAGCAGGTCGCCGATCTCGTCCTGGCGCCGCGTCTCGTGCACGCGGATCGAGAAGTCGCCGTTGCCCAGCTTGACCAGCGCGCGCGTGGCCCGCGCCAGCGGCACCATCACGCGCGCGCGCAGCATGATCATCAGCAGCGTCATGGCCAGCAGGATGGCGCCGCCCGTCAGGCAGGCCAGCAGCAGCCCGCTCTGGGCCGTGTCGTAGTCCTGCTGGGCCTGGTCCAGCGCCGCCTCCAGCAGCACGTCGCGCACGCTCAGGATGGGTGTCATGAACGGCACATAGCGCTGCGCGAACTGGGCCGTGTCCATGCCGTAGGGCTGGTGGGCCCGGCTGTCGCGCTCCACCCCCGTCACCAGCGCCAGGCCGCTGGTGAAGTAGCTCTCGTCCATCGCGCGCACGGCCGCCAGCACGCGCGGATCGCGGTCGATGGCGCTGGTCGACATGACGATCAGGTGGCGCAGCTGCTCGATCTGGCCGCGCAGGAACTGGATCTGCGTGTGCTCGGTCTCGGCCAGCGGCTGGCCCGAGGCCAGCGCCACCGTCAGGCGCGAGCCGAGCCGGCCCGCGTATTCGCGCAGCTCGACGGCGAAGCGCGCCTTCATGAGGATCTTGGCCAGGTTCGGGTAGGCTTGCTCGGCCGCGCCCGCGTAGCCGGTCACGTCGTCGAGCACCACGGGGATCAGCGCGAACATCTGCTCCACGGCCGCCGTCAGCCGCTGCGGCGTGCGCTCGGCCGGCGGCAGGTCGGCCACCGCGTCGACCGCGCGCCGCGCGGCGGCCAGCCGGGCTTTGATGCCGGCCACCGTCGGCGGCCGGCCGTCGCCGCTGGCGGGGTGGCCCGCCAGCGCGGCCGCCAGCCGGTCCAGCGCCTGGTCGCTGGCGGCGCGGGCCACGGCCAGCCGCGCCCGCTTGGACGGGTCGGGCGGCACGGCGTCGCCCATCACGGCGTTCACCGGGCCCCGTTCAAACGACAGCTTCTCGGCCGCGATCATGCCCCGCTGCACCAGTTGCAGCGCGTGCACGCCCGCGCGCGCGGCCCGGTAATTGTTCCATTCCCCCCACAATATCCGGCCCAGCATGGCGCCCACCAGCAACGCCAGGATGGCCATGGACACGGCGAACATGCGGGTCAGTCTCATTTCTACTGCGCTCCTTGCGGCTGCCTGCCACACGGTACGCGGAGCAGCGTTTTTCCAAGTTGCAATATGCCATAAGCGCCGCCCGCTGTCGCCCCCAGGCGGGCCGGAAACGGCACGGGGCAGGGAACTAGTGGTACGATTGCGACCGCGCATCAAGGCGGAACGGTCCTCGGGTCCGGCCGGCGGGCCAGCCGGCCTCCGGGATTGCTTTGAGGCAAGCCTTGAACCCCCCATTTAACGAAGGATGAAGTGATGTCTATGCAACGAGTTATGCTGCGTGCCAAGCTGCACCGGGTCACGGTCACGCAAGCGGACCTCCACTACGAAGGTTCCTGCGGTATCGACCAGGATCTGCTGGATGCGGCCGATATCCGGCCCAATGAAAAGATCGAGCTGTACAACGTGAACAATGGCGAGCGCTTCGCCACCTACGCCATCCCCGGCCTGCGCGGCAGCGGCGAGATTTCGCTCAACGGCGCGGCCGCGCGGCGCGCCCAGCTCGGCGACCTGCTCATCATCTGCACCTACGCGCCGATGACGGAAGAGCAGATCGCCGGCTACGAGCCGAAGATCGTCTTCGTCGATGGCAACAACAAGATCACGGGCCTGAAGAAGTAAGCGCGGCCCCGCCGCAAAAAAAAACGGCGCCCGCGGTGGGCGCCGTTTTCTTTTTCAGGCCGCCTTGGCCAGCGCGTCCTGCCGCAGCAGCTGCGACATGTACTGCGGCGTGATGCCGAGGAACGAGGCGATCACCTTCTGCGACACGCGCGCCTCCAGCCCCGGATACTCGTCGCGGAACGCGGCCAGCCGCGACTGGGCCGAGGCGGCGCTGCTGTTGTAGATGCTGCGGCCCTGGCGCAGGATGCTGGCCTCCGACACCTTCACGTAGTACGCGCGCACCACCTCGTGCAGTTCGCACATGCGGCCCACGTCGGCCCAGTCCATGCGGAAACCGTGCAGCGCCGTCTCGGCCACCACGAACTGGCGCGCCGGCAAGCCATCGCGCGCGCGCAGCAAATCCTCGTGCGAGGCCACCGACTCGCCCTCGGTCCAGAAGCGCAGCGTCACTTCCGTGCCGCCCTCCGTCACGAAGCCGGCCCGCGCCACGCCGCTGTAGATCCAGTGCAGCGATTGCGCCACCACGCCGCTGCGCTGCAGCAGCTCGCCCTTGCGCGCGCTGATCGGCACCACCAGCGGCGCCATCAGGCGGTTGATGGCGTCATACATCTGTTCGGTGACGCCGTACTGGCGCATCACGTGCGTCTTGTATTTTTCTCGTTGTTCCAGGAATCCGTGTCTCATGTTGATGCGTGCAGGTCCGTCGTTGATAAGCTGACAAGCAATATAATTGAATCAACCGACAGAAACAATTGCCCATTGGTGCAATATGTTGCAAAATAGAACTGTTTGTGTCATTTTATTTCAAACTTAAAGTAAGTGAATCGGCAGGCGGCCGCATGTCCTTATACTGCTGTGCCCGTTTGCCGGCGGCGCGCGGACCCTGTCCCGCCGCCGCCATTCACGCTACCATGGCTCGGCCCGCGCCCACACGCAGCGGGCGGCTGGCACGCCGGTGCCGGACCTCAAACCAATCAAGGGAGTACAGTGCATGAAGATGGCTAATCTGGGCATAGGACAGCGGCTGGCGCTGGGGTTCGCGGTGGTGCTGGCGATCCTGATCGTCAACACCGGCCTCGGCATCTACCGGCTGCAGGGCGTGGCCGGCGCCACCCGCACCATGATGGAGGTGCCGCTGGCCAAGGAGCGCATGATCGCCGACTGGTACCGGCTGGTGTACGCCGGCATCCGCCGCACCTCGGCCATCGCGCGCAGCGACGATCCGGCCCTGGTGGCGTTCTTCGCCGACGACATCGCCAGCTCCACCCGCAGCGCGCAGGCGCTGGTCAAGCAGATCGAGGACCTGGCCGGGGCCGACGACCAGACCCTGATCGCGCAGATGAAGCAAGTGCGGGCCAACTACATGCGCGCGCGCGACGCCGTCTCCAAGACCAAGGCGGCCGGCGACGCGCAGGGCGCGCAGACCATTCTCGAGCAGCAATACCTGCCGGCCTCGCGCGAGTACGAGGCCAAGCTGCAGCAGATGCTGGAGCACCAGCGCAAGGCGATCGACAACGCGGCGCGCGCCATCGACCAGGTGGCCGAGCGCAGCCGCGACCAGCTGCTGTTGCTGGCGCTGCTGGTGGTCGGCTTCGGCGTGGTGTTCGCGTGGTGGCTGACGCGCGGGATCACCGGCCCCATCAACGAGGCCGTGGGCGTGGCCCAGCGCGTGGCCGAGGGCCAGTTGTCGGCCGGCGGC
Source organism: Rugamonas sp. GW822-FHT03B10 (assembly GCF_058801745.1). Taxonomy (NCBI): domain Bacteria; kingdom Pseudomonadati; phylum Pseudomonadota; class Betaproteobacteria; order Burkholderiales; family Oxalobacteraceae; genus Rugamonas; species Rugamonas sp. GW822-FHT03B10. The sequence continues at coordinate 389,406 of NZ_JBXANP010000001.1, forward strand.
GGCGCGCGCCAGTTCGCGCGCGACGAGCCGGGCCGCCTGCTGCACGCGCTGCACCGCATGTCGGGCAATCTGGAGCGCATCGTGCGCGAGGTGCGGCAGGGCACGGAAACCATCGCCTCCGCCTCCGGCCAGATCGCCAGCGGCAACCTCGACCTGTCCGCGCGCACCGAGCAGCAAGCCAGCTCGCTGGAGGAGACGGCGGCCTCGATGGAGCAGTTGACGATCACCGTCAAGCAGAACGCCGACCACGCGCGCCAGGCCAACACGCTGGCCGCCTCGGCCTCGGACGTGGCCCAGCGCGGCGGCGCCGTGGTGTCGGACGTGGTGCAGACCATGGCCTCGATCGACGCGTCCTCGCGCAAGATCGTCGACATCATCGGGGTGATCGACGGCATCGCGTTCCAGACCAACATCCTGGCCTTGAACGCGGCCGTGGAGGCGGCCCGCGCGGGCGAGCAGGGCCGTGGCTTCGCGGTCGTCGCGTCCGAGGTGCGCGGGCTGGCCCAGCGCTCGGCGGCGGCGGCCAAGGAGATCAAGCAGCTGATCGACGATTCGGTGGGCAAGGTGGCGGCCGGCACCCGTCTGGTGGACCAGGCCGGCAGCACGATGGAGGAGGTGGTGGCGGCCATCAGCCGCGTCACCGCCATCATGGCCGAGATCAGCGCCGCCAGCGGCGCCCAGACCGACGGCATCGAGCAGATCAACGACGCCATCGCCCAGATGGACACGGTCACGCAGCAGAACGCGTCGCTGGTGGAGGAGGCCGCCGCCGCGGCCGAGGCCATGCAGGAGCAGGCCGTGCGGCTGGCCCAGGCCGTGAGCCTGTTCAAGCTCGACGGCGGCGAGGGCCAGGCCCGCGCGGCCGGCCCGGCCGCCACGCCGGCGCGCCGGCTGGCCGCCTGAGCGGTCCGGCCAGGGGGCCACGGCGCCCCGGGCGGGCCGCGGGCAGCGGACCCGCCCCTTCCCGTCACCTCAGTCCTTGCTGCCGATCAAGCGGTACACGGCCGCGCCCAGCAGCGCGCCGGCGATCGGCGCCACCCAGAACAACCACAGCTGGCTGGTGGCCCAGTCGCCCACGTACAGCGCCACGCCCGTGCTGCGGGCCGGATTGACCGAGGTGTTGGTGACCGGGATGCTGATCAGGTGGATCAGCGTCAGTCCCAGCCCGATCGGCAGCGGCGCGAAGCCGGCCGGCGCGCGCGCGTCGGTGGCGCCCAGGATGATCAAGAGGAACATCATCGTCATCACCACCTCCGTCACCAGCGCCGCCGTCAGCGAATAGCCGCCCGGCGAGTGGGCGCCGTAGCCGTTCGAGGCGAAGCCGGCCGCCAGGTCGAAGCCGCTCTTGCCGCTGGCGATCAGGTACAGCACGCCGCCGGCCGCGATCGCGCCCAGCACCTGCGCCACGATGTAGGGCAGCAGCTTGGAGGCGGGGAAGCGGCCGCCGGCCCACAGGCCGATCGAGACGGCCGGGTTGAGGTGGCAGCCGGAGATGTGGCCGATGGCGTAGGCCATGGTCAGCACCGTCAGGCCGAACGCCAGCGCCACGCCCAGCAGGCCGATGCCCACGCCGGGGAAGGCCGCCGCCAGCACGGCGCTGCCGCAGCCGCCCAGCACCAGCCAGAAGGTTCCAAAGAATTCCGCGCCATATTGTTTCATGTGATTCCTTTTGCGAGATGCGGCCCGCGGGCCGCGATTGAGTTAGCTGCCGAACAACGTTGTCAATTTACCGCGCGCAAACTGAAAAGTCCACCGCGCCGGCCGCGCACGCCGAGTTGTGCATTAACAACATGGCGTGACGCCGAACCATTTTATGCGCAGCAAATAGTTTCGCGTGTGAATCTATTTGAATGGCGCCGGCGGCGCGCGCCCCTAGAATCGACCGGCCGCACAAAGGTGGCGGCGGGGATTTTTTTATTTAAAACATATGAGCAACGGACCTGCATTTTGCGATACAGTTTGACGACGGCGCCTCGCGCCGGGACGGTGCCGACTGACCATTTTTCGATGGGGTCCAATGAATAGATTGTCCGGCTTGAGCAGCACGACAGTTCTTCCGCTGGGGCTGGCTATCGCCGGCGCGGCGGCCACCTTGACCGCCGGCGGCGCCGGCGTCTACGCCATCGTGTTCGCCGTGCTGCTGCTGGCGGCCGGCGCGCTGGCCGCGCGCCACCTGGGCGCGGCCGAGGCGGCGCGCCAGCGCATGATAGAGCACTACCTCGACGGGCGCGAACAGTTCGGCGACGCCGTGCTGCCGATCTGGTGCCGCCACATCGAATCGTCGCGCAGCCAGATGGAGGAGGCCGTGGCCGACCTGGCCGGACGCTTCTCGAACATCGTCGACAAGCTCGACAATGCGCTGCACGTGTCCAGCCTGCAGCAGCAGGGCGGCGGCGGCCCGGCCTTGATCGACGTGTTCGCCAGCAGCGAGAACCAGCTCGGTTCCGTGGTGACGTCGATGAAGTCGGCCATGGCGTCCAAGCAGACCATGCTCGAGCAGATCCAGCAGCTCGAGCGCTTCACGCGCGAACTGCGCGACATGGCCGAGGGCGTGGCCAGCATCGCGGCCCAGACCAACCTGCTGGCGTTGAACGCGGCCATCGAGGCGGCCCGCGCCGGCCCGGCCGGACGCGGCTTCGCCGTGGTGGCGCAGGAGGTGCGCAACCTGTCGAACCGCTCGGCCGAGACCGGGCGCAACATCGCCGACCGGGTCGGCCAGATCAGCGCCGCCATCCTGTCGGCCAGCGCGGCGGCCGAGCAGTCCAGCGCCGCCGAGGACGCCTCTATGCAGTCGGCCGAGGGCATGATCGACGCCGTGCTGCGCGACTTCCGCCAGGTCACCGACGCGCTGGTGCAGTCGTCCGAACTGCTCAAGCAGGAATCGATGGGCATCCAGAGCGAGGTCGGCGAGGCGCTGGTGCAACTGCAATTCCAGGACCGCGTCAGCCAGGTCATGACCCATGTGCGCGAGAACATGGAACGCCTGCCCGCCCTGCTGCGCGACAACCGCGCCCACTACGAGCAGGCGCAGGCGCTGGCGCCGCTGGAGGCCGCGCCGCTGCTGGCCGAACTGCAAAAAACCTATGCCATGGCCGACGAGCACGCCGTCCATGGCGGCGCGCTGACCACCCGGCGCCAACAGCCGGCGGCCGCCGACGAGATCACGTTCTTCTAAGGAATCACTATGGCAAAGACCATCATGGTAGTGGACGACTCCGCCTCGCTGCGGCAAGTGGTCGGCATCGCCCTCAAGGGCGCCGGCTATGACGTCATCGAGGGCCGCGACGGCGTGGACGCGCTGTCCAAATGCACGGGCCAGAAGATCCACCTGGTCGTGTGCGACGTCAACATGCCCAACATGGACGGCATCACCTTCGTCAAGCAGTTCAAGGCGCTGGCCAATTACCGCTTCACGCCCGTCATCATGCTGACCACCGAGTCGCAGGAGGAGAAGAAGCGCGAAGGCCAGGCGGCCGGCGCCAAGGCCTGGGTCACCAAGCCGTTCAAGCCGGAAGTGTTGCTGGGCGCCGTGGCCAAGCTGGTCCTGCCCTGACCGCGCCCCGACCGCGCTTCGACTGATGATGGACGCGGGGCCTGCCGCACCCGGTCCGCGTCCCGATCCGCCCACCGCCCAACCGCCCAACCGCCCAACCGTCCACCGGGAGCCACCATGTCCGCATCCTCCGCCAACGCCTTGCCGGTCCGTTTCGCCATCGAGGGCGAGCTGACGATCTACCGCGCCGCCGACGTCAAGGCGCTGCTGCTCGACGCGCTGCGCCAGGCGGCCGTGCTGGAGGTGGACTTGTCGGGCGTGACGGAATTGGACACGGCCGGCCTGCAGGTGCTGATGCTGGCCAAGCAGGTGGCCGCCGCCGACGGCCGCGAACTGCGGCTGGCGGGCCACAGCCCGGCCGTGGTGGACGTGTTCGAGATGCTGGACCTGGGCGGCTACTTCGGCGACGCCCTGCTGATCCACGCGGCCGCCTGAGCGCCACGCCATGACCGCGCACCGACCGCGCTCCGACCGCGCACCGACCGCGACCTTCACCCTGGGGATGACGCCATGAACCTGGACCAAGCGCTGCAAACATTCATCGCGGAGAGCCGCGAACTGCTGGAAGAGATGGAGAACGCCCTGCTCAACGTCGACCTGGCCGGCGACCAGGGCGAGGCCATCAACGCCATCTTCCGCGCCGCCCACACCATCAAGGGCTCGGCCGGCCTGTTCAGCCTCGACCACATCGTCGCCTTCACCCACGTGGTGGAAAGCCTGCTCGACGAGGTGCGCGACGGGCGCGTGGTGCTCAACGACGAGATGATCGTGCTGCTGCTGTCGTGCTGCGACTTCCTGTCGGGCATGACGGAGGCGCTGGCGGCCGGCCAGCTCGAGGCCGACCCGGACAGCGCGCCCGAGGGCGACGCCCTGGTGGCGCAGCTGCGGCGCCACATGGCGGCCGCCCACGGCGATGGCGGGGAACCGGCGCCGGCCGCGCCGGCGGCCCCGCTGGCGACGGTGGAGCCGGCCGTCGAGCGCATCGGCGCGGCCTCGGACGCGCGCGACCACTGGCACATCTCGCTGCGCTTCGGCCCCGAGGTGCTGCGCAACGGCATGGACCCGATCGCCTTCCTGCGCTACCTGGCCAGGCTCGGCACCATCGTCGGCATCGCCACCGTGCCCGACGCGCTGCCGGCCAACCCGGACCAGATGGACGCCGAGCTGTGCTACCTGGGCTTCGAGATCGCCTTCGACACCACGGCCGACAAGGCCGCCATCGAGGGCGTGTTCGAGTTCGTGCAGGACGACTGCCAGATCCGCATCCTGCCGCCGCACAGCAAGGTGTCCGAATACGTGGACCTGATCCGCGCCCTGCCCGAGCAGGACGCGCGCCTGGGCGAGATCCTGGTGCGCTGCGGCAGCGTGACGGCGCGCGAGCTCGACAGCGCGCTCGATCAGCAGGCCGGCAGCGAACCGCAGCAGCTGGGCAGCATCCTGGTCGAGGGCGGCAGCGTGCCGCCGGTGGTGGTGGAGGCCGCGCTGGCCAAGCAGAAGCAGGTGTCGGAGCAGAAGGCCCAGGAGAGCCGCTCGATCCGCATCGACTCGGACAAGCTCGACCGCCTGATCGACCTGGTGGGCGAACTGATCATCGCCGGCGCGCGCGCCAACATGATCGGCCAGCAGATCCACAACGCCGAACTGCTCGAATGCACGGGCGTGCTGTCGAACCTGGTCGAGGAGGTGCGCGACGCGGCGCTCGAGCTGCGCATGGTCAAGATCGGCGCCACCTTCAACCGCTTCCAGCGCGTGGTGCACGACGTGGCGCGCGAGCTGGGCAAGGACATCGGCCTGATCGTCGACGGCGAGGACGCCGAGCTCGACAAGACGGTGGTCGAGAAGATCGGCGACCCGCTGATGCACCTGGTGCGCAACGCCATGGACCACGGCATCGAGCCGGCCGAGGCGCGGCTGGCGGCCGGCAAGCCGGCCCGCGGCATGATCAAGCTGAACGCCTTCCACGAGTCGGGCAACATCGTGATCGAGGTCAGCGACGACGGCGGCGGCCTGCGCAAGGAGAAGATCCTGGCCAAGGCCATCGAGCGCGGCCTGGTCGAGCCCGAGCGCAAGCTCAGCGATTCGGAGATCTACAACCTGATCTTCGAGGCCGGCTTCTCGACGGCCGAGAAGATCACCAACCTGTCGGGCCGCGGGGTGGGCATGGACGTGGTCAAGCGCAACATCTCGGCCCTGCGCGGCAGCGTCGACGTCGGCAGCGTGGCCGGCCAGGGCACCACCGTCACCGTGCGCCTGCCGCTGACGCTGGCCATCATCGACGGCTTCCTGGTGCAGGTGGGCGGCTCGGTGTTCGTGATCCCGCTCGACATGATCGAGGAGTGCATCGAGTACGCGGCCGAGCCGGGCCAGGACTACTGCAACCTGCGCGGCCAGGTGCTGCCGTTCATCCGCCTGCGCGAGCTGTTCCGCCTGCCCGGCGCGGCCACCCGGCGCGAGAGCATCGTCGTGCTCAAGTACGGCAACCAGCGCGCCGGCCTGGTGGTCGACACCCTGCTGGGCGAGTTCCAGACCGTGATCAAGCCGCTCAGCCCCATGTTCAGCGAAGTCAAGTGCATCAGCGGCTCGACCATCCTCGGCAGCGGCGACGTGGCCCTGATCCTGGACGTGGCCGCCCTGATGGCCACCGTCAGCGCCAAGGGCCAGCCCCAGCTGGCCGCCTGACGCCGGCCACCCACGTCCACGGAGGAAACCATGAACCAAGTCGTCAACAGCGCCGCCCCGGCCGCCCCCGGCCGCGCCGCCGTGGCCCTGCAGCAGGGCGCGGCCCCGCCGGCCAGCCAGTACCTGACCTTCATGCTGGGCGAGGAGCAGTTCGCCGTCGGCATCCTCGGCATCAAGGAGATCATCGAGTACGGCAGCCTGGCCGGCGTGCCCATGATGCCCGACTGCGTGCGCGGCGTGATCAACCTGCGCGGCGCCGTGGTGCCGGTGATGGACCTGGCGGCCCGCTTCGGCCGCCCGGCCAGCCCGGTCACCAAGCGCAGCTGCATCGTCATCGTCGAGGTGCGGGAGGCCGAGGGCGAGGGCCAGCAGGTGCTGGGCATGCTGGTCGACGCCGTCAACGCCGTGGTCGACATCGCGGCCGCCGACATCGAGCCGGCGCCGTCGTTCGGGACCCGGATCCGGCCCGACTTCATCGCCGGCATCGGCAAGGTCAACGGCAGGTTCGTCAGCCTGCTGGCCATCGAGCGCGTGCTGTCGAGCGGCGAGATCGTGGAACTGGCGCGCCACAACCTGGCCGCCCGCAACTGAAGGCCCGCCTCGGGATCCCGCCATGTCGCTCATCTCGATCACCGATCGCGAATTCAGCCAGTTCCAGCGCTTCATCTACGAGGCGGCCGGCATCTTCATGGCCAACGGCAAGCAGGCGCTCGTCAGCGGCCGCCTGGCCAAGCGCCTGGCCCACTACCAGCTGGGCAGCTACAGCGACTACCTGCGCCTGCTCGAGAGCCGGGCCCAGCCCGCCGAGCTGCAGATGGTGGTCGACCTGCTGACCACCAACGAGACCTATTTCTTCCGCGAGCCCAAGCACTTCAAGCTGCTGGCCGAGCTGGCCCAGGACGCGCGCGCCAGGGGCCGCGCGCTGCGCGTGTGGAGCGCGGCCTGTTCCAGCGGCGAGGAGCCGTACAGCATCGCCATGGTGCTGGCCGACGTGCTGGGCGACGCCGCCTGGGAGGTGCTGGGCACCGACATTTCCACCCGGGTGCTGGAGCGGGCCCGCAGCGGCCACTATCCGATGGAGCGCGCCAGCCAGCTGCCGCAGGCCTACCTCAAGCGCTTCTGCCTCAAGGGCCAGCAGCGCGAGGCGGGCACGCTGCTGATCGAGCGGCCGCTGCGGGCGCGGGTCCAGTTCCAGCACCTGAACCTGAACGAGCCGCTGCCCAAGCTGGGCACCTTCGACGTGATCTTCCTGCGCAACGTGATGATCTACTTCAACCTGGAGACCAAGCGCCAGGTGGTGGCGCGCCTGCTCAACCAGCTCAAGCCGGGCGGCCACCTGCTGATCGGCCATTCGGAAACCCTGAACGACATCTGCGACACGGTGCAGGCCGTGGCGCCGTCGATCTACCGCAAGAGCTGACCATGCCCGACCACAAGTGCATCGACATCTTCCTCATGCCCGGCGACTGCTTCGTCGGCGACGAGCAATACCGGGTGCGCACGCTGGTCGGCTCCTGCGTCTCGATCACGCTGTGGCATCCGCGGCTGCGGGTGGGGGCCATGTCGCACTTCCTGTTGCCGGGCAGCGGACGCCGGCGCGACAAGCCCGGCCCCGGCGCCGGCGCCTACGGCGAGGACGCGATGGACTACCTGCTGGCCGAGCTGGCCCGGCGCGGCGTGCCGCTGCCGCAGTGCGAGGGCAAGATCTTCGGCGGCGGCGCCATGTTCCCGCGCCACGCGCGGGTGCAGGACATCGGCACCCAGAACGGCGACTGCGCGCGCGCGATGATGCACGCGCACGGCATCCGCATCGTCTCCGAGAGCCTGTTTGGCGTGGGCCACCGGCAATTGATATTCACCATCCGCACCGGCGAAGTGCTGAGCCGCCAGGTGCCGCCGGAGTTCGCCCTGAACCCGCGCAACAAGGAGCAGGCATGAAGGCCATCGAAGTGATGATCGTCGACGATTCGGCCGTGGTGCGCCAGGTGCTGAGCGCGCTGCTCAACGCCGCGCCCGGCATCACCGTCACCCACGCCGTGGCCAATCCCATCCTGGCCATGGAGCGCATGAAGAGCCAGTGGCCGGACGTGATCGTGCTCGACGTGGAGATGCCGCGCATGGACGGCATCACCTTCCTGCGCAAGATCATGGCCGAGCGCCCCACGCCGGTGGTGATCTGCTCCACGCTGACCGAGAAGGGGGCCCAGACCTCGGTCGAGGCGCTGGGCGCCGGCGCCGTGGCCATCATCACCAAGCCGCGGCTGGACCTCAAGCAGTTCCTGCACGACAGCGCCGAGGAGCTGGTGTCGGCCGTGCGGGCGGCGGCCGGCGCCAACGTGCGCCGGCTGGCCGGGCGCGCGGCCGCGCCGGCCCAGCCCGGCGTCAAGCACAACGCCGACGTGATCCTGCCGCCCATCGAGCACGCGCGCGCCATGGTGCAGACCACGGAGCGGGTGGTGGCCATCGGCACCTCGACCGGCGGCACCCAGGCGCTGGAGGAGGTGCTGACGGCCCTGCCGCGCGTGACGCCGGGCATGGTGATCGTGCAGCACATGCCGGAGAAATTCACGGCCGCCTTCGCCGCGCGCCTCGACAGCGTGTGCCAGATCCGCGTCAAGGAGGCCGCCAACAACGACCGCGTGCTGCAGGGCCAGGCCCTGATCGCGCCCGGCGGCAAGCACATGCTGCTGCGCCGCACCGGCGCCCAGTACTACGTGGAGGTGGTCGACGGCCCGCTGGTGAACCGGCACCGGCCGTCGGTGGACGTGCTGTTCCGCTCGGTGGCCCGCTGCGCCGGCGCCAACGCGCTGGGCGTGATCATGACCGGCATGGGCGACGACGGCGCGGCCGGCCTGCTCGAGATGCTCAAGGCCGGGGCCCGCACCGTGGCCCAGGACGAGGCCAGCTGCGTGGTGTACGGCATGCCCAAGGAGGCCGTGAAACGGGGCGGGGTGGAGAAGTCCGTGCCGCTGAACCTGATCTACCGCGACATCCTGGCCCAGCTGGCCGGATTCGGCAACTGAGGCCGGCGCCGCCATGAACGCCACCACCACCGAAGCCAGCGCGCCGGCCGCCGCCCGGCCGGGCGCGCCCTGGCACGGCCAGCGCGTGATGGTGGTGGACGACAGCGCCGTCCAGCGCAGCTACCTGGTGGGCCTGCTGCGCGAGCTCGGTTGCGGCACCGTGCTGGAGGCGGCCGACGGCAACGAGGCCCTGCGGCTGCTGGAGGCCGAGCAGGGCGTGCCGCTGTTCCTGGTGCTGACCGACCTCGAGATGCCGGGCATGGACGGCATCGAGCTGACCTGCCAGCTGCGTGAACGGCGCCTGGTGCGGCACCTGATCGTGGTCAGCGCGCGCGACCCGCGGCTGCTCGAGATCATCGAGAACATGGGCTCCGAGGACGCCGCCATCGGCCTGCTGGGCACGCTGCTCAAGCCGGTCCAGCGCGACGCGCTGGCGGCGCTGCTGGCGCGCGCCGGGCGCGGCGAGGCGGCCCCGGCGGCGCCGCCCGAGCAGGCGCTGCCGGCCGCCGGCGAGCTGGCGCAGGCGCTGGCGGCCGGCCAGTTCCTGCTGCACTACCAGCCCAAGGTCACCATGCAGACCGGCCACCTGAAGGGGCTGGAGGCGCTGGCCCGCTGGCAGCACCCGAGCCGCGGCCTGCTGGCGCCGCCGCACTTCATCCCGGCGCTCGAGGGCACGCCGCTGATGGCCGAGTTCACGCTGGCGCTGGTGCGCCAGGTGCTGGCCCAGCTGACCGAGTGGCAGCGCGCCGGCCTGCCGCCGCTGTCGGTGTCGGTCAACCTGTCGGCCGACAACCTGGCCGACCGCGGCTTCGTCGACCGGCTGGCGGCGGCCGTGCAGGCGTCGGGCGTGGCGCCCGCCGCGCTGGTGTGGGAGGTCACCGAGACCAGCGTCATGCGCCAGCTGTCGCAGGCGCTGACCAACCTGGGGCGTCTGCGGCTGATGGGCTTCGGGCTGGCGATGGACGACTTCGGCATCGGCTATTCGTCGATGCAGCAGTTCGCGCGCTGCCCGTTCACGGAGTTGAAGATCGACCGCGCCTTCGTCAACGGCGCGGCCCAGTGGCCGAACCGCCACATGGTGCTGAAGAGCGCGCTGGAGCTGGGCCAGCGGCTGGGCGTGGCCACGGTGGCCGAGGGCGTGGAGACGGAGGCCGACTGGGCTTTGCTGCGCGCGCTCGGTTGCGACCTGGCGCAGGGCTACCTGCTGGCGCGGCCCATGCCGGCCGACGAACTGGTGACATGGATGCGGACACAACGGCGGCGCCTGCGGGCGCTGGCGGAAGGACACGGGCGCGCGGACTGAACGCAGGGCGCCGCGCGACGCAGCGAGACGATAACAGGACGGATGTCCATAACTGGGGAGAGCAATATGTTTGCACAATTGACGGTCAAGACCAAGATCAGCGCCTTGCTGGCGGTGGCTGTGCTGGCGCTGGTGGCCGTGATGATGGTGGCCTTCATGGGTTTGAGGAAGCAGAGCGAGATGCTGGGCGAGGTGGGCCGCAACCGCCTGCCGTCGGTGCAGGGGCTGCAGATGGTCAACGAGGGCCAGACCGCGCTGCGCTCGTCCAACCGCGGCATCGAGGCGCTGGCGCCCTATCCCGAGCAGTGGGCCGAGGTGGGCGAGATCCTCAAGCGCAAGGCCAACATCTGGGCCCGCGTGGACAAGGGCTGGAAGATCTACGAGCCGCTGACCCAGACCCAGGAGGAGGAGCGCCTGTGGAACCAGTTCGTCAAGGAGTGGAATGAATGGAAGGAGGGCGACGTCAAGGTGGACCAGATCGCCGCCCAGATCGCCAGTGCCGACGGCGCGGCCAGGAAGAAGGCGCTGTTCGACGAGCTGCACCGCGTGGTGCTGGAGGGGACGCCGCGCTTCTCGGCGGCCGAGGCCAGCCTGGGCAAGCTGGTGGACATGAACGTCGGCTACGGCGACGCCGCCGTCAAGGACGCCGACGCCGCCTCGGCCCGCGCCGCCAGCCAGATGTACACGGCCTCGGCCGTCGCGCTGGCGCTGCTGCTGGGCCTGGGCCTGCTGATCCTGCGCGGCATCCTGCGCCAGCTGGGCGGCGACCCCGGCTACGCGGCCGAGATCGTGCGCCGCGTGGCCGACGGCGACCTGACGGCCGAGGTGACGCTGAAGGCCGGCGACACCACCAGCCTGCTGGCGGCCATGAAGGGCATGATCGAGAAGCTGTCGCACGTGGTGCAGGAGGTCAACAACGGCGCCGAGGCGCTGGCCAGCGCCTCCGAGGAGGTGTCGGCCACGGCCCAGTCGCTGTCGCAGGCGGCCAGCGAGCAGGCCGCCGGCACCGAGCAGACCTCGGCCTCGGTCGAGGAAATGACGGCCTCGATCTCGCAGAACACCGAGAACGCCAAGGTCACCGACGGCATCGCCAGCAAGGCGGCCCAGGAGGCGGCCGAGGGCGGCGAGGCCGTCAAGTCGACGGTGGCGGCCATGCAGCAGATCGCGCGCAAGATCAGCATCATCGACGACATCGCCTACCAGACCAACCTGCTGGCGCTGAACGCGGCCATCGAGGCGGCCCGCGCGGGCGAGCACGGCAAGGGCTTCGCGGTGGTGGCGGCCGAGGTGCGCAAGCTGGCCGAGCGCAGCCAGGTGGCGGCCCAGGAGATCGAGCAGGTCGCCAGCAGCAGCGTCGAGCTGGCCGAGAAGGCCGGCAAGCTGCTCGACGAGATGGTGCCCAACATCCGCCGCACCTCCAACCTGGTGCAGGAGATCACGGCCGCCTCCGAGGAGCAGTCGTCGGGCGTGGGCCAGATCAACTCGGCCGTCACCCAGCTGTCGCAGACCACCCAGCAGAACGCCTCCAGTTCCGAGGAGCTGGCCGCCACGGCCGAGGAGATGAGCGGCCAGGCCGAGCAGTTGCAGCAGACCATGTCGTTCTTCAAGCTCCAGGGCGGCGAGCGCCACCAGCCGGGCGCCCTGCGCAAGACGGGCAAGGCCGCCATCAAGCTGGCGCGCGGCTTCGGCGGCGCGCGCCAGATGCGCGAGATGAGCGATCCCGACGAATCGCACTTCGTCAAATTCTGAACCGGGAGCTTGCCATGAGCGCACCGACCGTCCCCTCCGCCGCGCCGGCCGACGCCGGTCCGGCCCAGTTCCTCACCTTCATGCTCGGCGGCGACATGTTCGCCATCGGCATCCTGGCGATCAAGGAGATCATCGAGTACGAGGCGGTGACGGGCGTGCCGCAGATGCCGGCCTGCATCTGCGGCGTGATCAACCTGCGCGGCGCGGCCGTGCCCGTCATGGACCTGGCGCGCCGGCTCGAGCGGGTCCCTTCGCCGGTGGGCAAGCGCACCTGCATCATCGTGGTCGAGGTGGAGGCCGCCGACGGGCCGTTCGTGATCGGCATCCTGGTCGACGCCGTCAACGCCGTGCTCGACATCGCGGCGGCCGACATCGAGCCGGCGCCGGCCTTCGGCGCCCAGGTGCGCTCCGACCTGCTGCAGGGCATAGGCAAGGTGCAGGGCCGCTTCGTGCTGCTGCTCGACGTGCGGCACGTGGTGGCGGCCGCCGACATCGACGCCGTGGCCGCGCTGGCCTGACGCGGTCCCGGGCCGCGCCGCCTGTCGGCGACCGGCCAGCGACGGCGATCCGCACACGGGCCGGCGCGGCACGGTGGCGGCGGCCCGCGCCTGGCCAGCCCGGCAACGGCCGTGCTCTGAGGCCATTTGATTGACCCGCGGACCGGGCCCGTCAAGAGAACCAGGCAGCGTTTGAAGGCTTTCCCCCGGCCATGCGCCGGGCCTGATGTTTATCCGTCGAGGAATTCAATTGAACCAGTTGCCATCGCCTCCCGCCGGCCACGCCGCGCGGCAACCAAGGCGGCCTCGCGCCCGCCTTCCGCTCGCCGGCGTGTGGGCGCCGGTGTTATTGTTCGGCCTTGCGTCGGTCGCGCCGGCGAACGATGCGCGCGGCGCGAACCCCGCGCCCCCGGTGGCGCTGGTGTCATCGGCGACATGCGGTATCGAGCTGCGATCGCCGACCATCGATTGGCGCGTGCCGGATGAGGTCGAGGGCGGCCTTGCGCAGCCCAATTTGAACGTGGTGCAACGCGCCTCCGATCTGTTTTCGTGGCAGCTGCTGATCGCGCTGAATTGGCCGGCCAAAGCCGGACAGAGCGGTGTGCCGGACCCGGACAAGAAGCTCGGCGCAAGCGGTGCGCGGGTATGGGAAACGTGGCGCGACACGGGCGAGGTGTTCCGCAAGGATGCGCAAGGCCAGCCGCTGCCGCCGGTCGCGTGGCATGCGCCGGCCGCGCCCGCGCCGGCGAGTTGCCGTGCCGGCAGTCGCCTGCTGCGGCACACGTCGACCGCGCACGCCAGGCTGGCGCAAGACATCCTGAGCATAGACGAGCAACCCACTGGTTCACGCGCTGGGCCGGTGACGCTGACCGACAGCAAAGGGCGGCCGACTTACTTCGAGATCCGGCTCAACAAGGTCGCCTATGACGCCATCGTCGCCGGCAAATGGTGGGACGCCAATCGGCAAAACGGGCTCGATCGCGTCCGTTTCCCGGCCGGCGCCATCATCGCCAAGGCGGCATGGACGCCGATCGACGAGGCCGACAGGAATCGCTTCGAATCGATGGATGCCTGTGTCTGCGACCAGCAGCCCGGTCAAATCGAACCGGCTTGTTCGATGCGCCAGGTCGGCCTGGTCGGCCTGCATCTGATGAGCAAGACCAAGAGCGCGCCGCAATGGATCTGGTCGACCTACGAGCAGAACGACAACGTCGGCGTGCCGCATGCGACCTACGCCAATCCGAAGGGCGCGACAGCGCCCAATGTGCAGACCGCGCCGGGCGTGCCGAACCAGCTGACGCGGGTGATTCCCATTCCGTCGCAGGAGCCCGATTGCGGCGACGCCCGCGCAGCGGTCGACAACCTGCAGCGGCTCAACCGGGACATGCAGCAAGCACTGCAACCGGCGCCGCTCGCCAATTACATGCTGGTCAATACGCAATGGCCGCTGGCTGGCAAAGGCCGCGCACCGCATACCGTGTTCCAGGTCAGGCCTGCGTTGTTGGGCAACACGACGCTCGAATCGTTCGTCCAGGAAAGTTCGAGCTGCATGGGTTGCCATGCGATGGCGCGCACCCAGCGGCCGGGCCGGTTCGTGTCGTCCGACTTCACGTTCGTGTTGAACGACGCCGCGCCGACCCTCCCGAATCCGCGGGTGATACCGGGGCCGGTCCAGGGCGCAGTGGCGGCGCCAGTCTGGCAAGGCCATCAGCTCGTCAACAAGACCTTCGAAATGCTGCCGTCCAACGCCAGGGCTAAACTGCATTGCAGCAGCTGCCACCTCGATGGCGGCCGCAATGTCGATGCCGCGTGGTTTCGCGGCGCCATCGCCTACCAGGACCAACATTTGCCCGATGGCGGCATCGCCCGCCGCATCAATCAATGCTTCACCAACAGCTTGAACGGTGTCGCCCTGTGCACGCCGGATGTGCCTGGCCAGCCAACGCCCGCGAATGCGTGCAGCGGCAACCAGACGATGCAATCGATCATCGCTTACATGCGGTGGATCGACGCGCAGCCAAGTGCGATCGCGCCGCCGCCGTCGCCGTTCCCCCCGATGCCGGCGGCCAAACCGGGCCAGGCCGGCAACGGCAAGCGCGTCTACCTGCAAAAATGCGCGTTCTGTCATGGCGACCAGGGCCAGGGCCGTTACCAGGATGACGTGTATTTCCGCCCCGCGCTGTGGGGGCCGCATTCGTTCAACCAGCAGGCCGGCATGGACACCCATGTCGATCTCGCGCGTTTCCTTTACAGCAATATGCCGCTGCATTCGGGCGGTGAACTGACGGCGCAGGAAAGCGCGGACTTGGCCTGCTTTATCGACGGCCAGGAGCGTCCGGTCGGCCCCGGGCCCGCCAGCCATGCGCGCTCCGGCGCCGCGGCCAACCGCTGCGGCGGGCGGCGCTAGCCTTGGCGCGAGGCCGCGCCAGCGCGATCTCGCGCATGCCGGGTCGATCGACGCCGCGGCCGGATCGGCGCCAACGATGCGAGGGCGGCAGTGCTTGCCGCAACGCCAGGCCCCAAGCGCCCGAGCCGGACATGGACGCGCGGGCTTGCCCAACTGCTCACAACGAAGGAAAGCGGCCATGACTTCCACATTATGGACCAGACTCGGCGCGTGCTTGCTGATGGTGGCGCTCGCTTCCTGCGGCGCCCGCGGCGATGGGGGCGCGCGTCCGAACGGCAAGCTCAACATCATTCCGGACCGTGTTCAGCTCAGAAGTGGCGCCAGCAAGGACGTCGCCTTTGAATTGGCGGAGAGCCAGGCACTGGTGAATCAAGTCGTCAATTTTCGCGTCTCCGACCCTGACCTCGCCCACGTGACGCCATCCTCGTGCGTGGTCTCGAGCGGCCCGGGGAAAAGCGCGGCTTGCACCGTCACCGTGACGGGCAAGAAAAAGGGCGCACTCAGGATATTCGCCGAAGCGGACGGTTTTGAGCGCGATTCCGCTCCCGTCACGGTCTCGGATGAAAATCCCTATGGGACGCTGTCAGTCACGCCATCATCGGCCACGTCGGTGTCCTACTACACCAAGGGACGGCAGATCCCGTTTCATTTCACGGTTCAATTGACGCCCACCGCGGGGGGGAAGTCCATTCCCAGGGAAAATCCGCTCGCCGTTTTCATGAACCAGCCGGCGGGGAATCCATTCACTTTTGTGGCGCAGCAGTGCGTCGTATGGACGACCTCCGCAAGCTGTTCCATTGCCGGCACGCTGGATGCGACCAAGGTCGCCGCAACCGGTTTTGCCAGCACCATCAGCGTGGTCGGGGCCTGGCAAGCGGCGCCGCTGGCGGCGTTCAATCAAGATGACGACATCACCATCACCTGGACAGGCTCAGCCGCACAACAGCCCGGGGATATCACGATCTCGTCGCAAAATCAGAGCAACCAGGTCTACACCGGGATGAAGGCGCCGATGTTCGTGGAGCTCGCCGGCAACACGCTTGATACGGCAAGCTATCAAGTCACCGTCACCAGCAATGATCCGTCGAGACTCGTTTTCTACCAATTCCCCGACGGCGTCAACGACCTGGGCAAAATCGATCAGTATTCGACGAACGCGGTCACCTGTAACTTGAGCCTGGACAATACCAGCGCACTGGCCAAACAAAATTCCACGACCAGTTGCGGATACGGCTTGTATCCAAAAGCAAGTGGCGCCGCCGCTTTGACGGTGACGGTCAGCGGCACTTCGACGCCGGCGGCAGCCACCCCAGACTATTCGACCACGGTGAATTTCCTGATCGTGGACGCCGGCCAATTGAGCAACGGCCGTACCATCACGCTGATCAATGACGCATCCGAGATGATCGTGTTCAACGCCAATAGTGGCACGTCGACCGCCTATGCCTCGTCCGTTTCCATGGCCACGGGCGCCGCGCCCGCGAATCCGGCGCAATCAACGCCGGGAGCGCAGGCGCAGTGCGGCCCGTCCAACCCGCGCAACGCCTGCCCCATCGGCTCCACCTGTGTCCAGGGGGGCCGGGCAGTCAAGCCCCGGGCCGGCATCCCGTTCTATTGTTATTGGGATGCGCCGACATTCGTTTCGGCGTCGCACACCACGCCGGCCAACCATATGCCACCGAATTCGACCGCCTCGTTGTTCATCCCCGGCTGGTCGGGCGTCACCACCGGCGCGCAACAGGTGCAATGGTCTGGAAATTATTACGTCCAGAAGTGCGAGAACGGCGTTTGTCCGGCTTCCCCTCCAACGCTGGGCACGGGATCGACCTATCCGGCCGAGACCCTGGTGGAAGTCACTTACCAGCACAATACGAGTGACTTCTATGATGTGTCGATCATCAACGGCGTCAACTACGGTATGCGGTTTGGCCCGGCCGGGACGACGCCCGATGCATCGAATGCCTACCTCTGCGGAACGGCGGGGTCGATGAGTCCGATGTCTGGCACCCCGGCGGCGAACCCCGGGGGGTATTTGCCGGCCAGCACCTGGCACTTTGCGCCAGACGCATCGAATTTCCCGGCAAGCTTGCCCGGCACGGACAGTCCCTCGTCCTACTATGCGGTGGTGGAACCGGCTCCCACGTCAGCGGTGGCGACGTCCTGTTCACAGCAGTCCGATTGCCAGCAGCCCGGCACCAGCGGCCCCCAGTGTGGCTGGAACTATGCGAAAGTGGGCACCGGCACGTTCACCTTCGGTTCCGCCGATCGGATATGCGGGACGTTCAATTCCTGGGCCACCGCCAACCAGGTCTGGGGCTGGAATATGACGGAGACAAATGCCGCGCCTTTCAACCTGCGGACATCGTTCGCGGTTTCCCCGTCGTTCAACGGGCAAACGACGGTCTCCGGCGGCGACCTGCAATTGTGCATCAACAATACCTACAGCGCCTACACGACGCCCCAGCCGGTGAACGCGCCCGATGGCACAGGGAACATGAGTAACGCTTTGGCATGCGGTGGAACCGACTGGACCGGGATAACCCGGCCATCGGCCAAGGTGACGACGGCAAATCCGAATTGGATCAGCAACGTGCTGCCAACAATCGGATGGTTGAAGGCCGCATGCCCGACCTGCTACACCTTCCCTTACGACGATCCGTCATCGACGTTCACATGCGGGAACAGCATTGGCAACAACGGCAGCAATACGCTTAATTACACGCTGACCGTTCATAACATCACCAATACGTTCAAATGACCGCGTCGCCGTGGCCGCGCTGGCCCCGGCCGTGGCCTGACGCCATCGTCCTTGCGTCGTGCAAGGCAAGAATCTGTGAGTATTGGCGCGATTTAATCCGTCACAATAGGGCGCAAGCCCCTGCGTCCGGCGCGCCCGTGCGCACCATCGCGCGCCGCTGCGGGCCCTCCCGATCCGCCCCGCGGCCGCGCCGCCGGGCCGGCCCCACCAACTTTACCGCGCCGCGCGCTGGCCGCCCGACGTCCAGGAGTATGGCATGCTCAAGCAGATGAAAATGGAAACCCGGCTGCACTTCGGCATGGGCGCGATCGTGGTGCTGGTGATCGCGCTGGGCCTGGTGGCGTTCACCAACCTGTCGGCCCTGCAGGGCACGTGGAGCAATGTGGAGAGCGTCACGCTGGTGCGCAAGGACGCCGTGCTCGGCATCACCAAATGGAACGGCGACGCGATGCAGGACTTCAAGAATTACATCCTGCGCGGCGGCAACGCGGCGGCCGAATTCCGCAACGACCTGGCCGCCATCGACAAGCAGGTGGCGGCCTACCGCGCGGCCGGCGAGCCGGGGCGCGACGAGTTGCAGCAGCTCGACGCGCTGCAGGCGGCCACCCGCGCCTTCAACGACGCCATGACCCAGCTCGAGGGCCTGCGCGAAAAGGGCGCCACCGTCGCCGAGCTGGACAAGGCCGCCAAGGGCAGCGCCACCGCCATCTCCGCGGCGGCCGAGAAGCTGGCGCAGCTGAACGAGGCCGACACCAGGGCCGCCTCGGCCCACATGAGCGCGGTGGCCAACCAGGCCAAGGTGTGGATCATGTCGTTCGACGTCGTCATCGCCGTGCTCGGCTGCACGCTGGCCGTGTGGATCTCGCGCAGCCTGTCGGCCATCGTGCGCGACGTGCAGGGCGTGGTCGGCACGCTGGGCGCGGCCGCGCAGGAGGTGAACGCGACCGCCCAGTCGCTGTCGCAGGCGGCCAGCGAGCAGGCCGCCGGGGTCGAGGAGACCAGCGCCTCGATCGAGCAGATGACGGCCTCGATCGCCCAGAACGCCGAGAACGCCAAGATCACGGACGGCATGGCGACCCAGGCCGCGCACGACGTCACGCGCGGCGGCGACGCCGTCAAGGCCACGGCCACGGCCATGAAGCAGATCGCCGACAAGATCGGCATCATCGACGACATCGCCTACCAGACCAACCTGCTGGCGCTGAACGCGGCCATCGAGGCGGCCCGCGCGCACGAGCACGGCAAGGGCTTCGCGGTGGTGGCGGCCGAGGTGCGCAAGCTGGCCGAGCGCAGCCAGGTGGCGGCCCAGGAGATCGGCAAGGTGGCGTCCGACAGCGTCGAGCTGGCCGTGCAGGCCGGCCACATGTTCGACCAGATGGTGCCCAACATCCGCAAGACGTCCGACCTGGTGCAGGAGATCGCGGCCGCCTCGGAGGAGCAGTCGTCGGGCGTGCGGCAGATCAACGGCGCCGTCGGCCAGCTGAGCCAGACCACCCAGGTCAACGCCGCCAGCTCCGAGGAACTGGCCGCCACGGCCGAGGAGATGAGCGCCCAGGCCGAGCAGCTCGACCAGCTGATGGCCGTGTTCAAGCAGTACGCGGCGGCCGATCCGATGCGCCGCAACGGGGCGCGCCGGGCCGTGCCGCTCAAGCCGGGCGGCGCGCGCAAAGCGGCCGTCGGCGCCGCCAAGTCCGGCACCGCGCTGGCCGTGACGGCCGGGCCGGACGAGGCCCATTTCACCCACTTCTAGTAGATCGGCGCCAGCTCCGCCGGCGCGGTCGGCCAGTCGCGCACATAGGCCGGCGCCGGCGCCGCGCACAGCGGGTCGGCCACCGGCGCCACGCGCGCGCGCGCGAACGGCAGCACGCCGGCCCAGGCCGGCCAGGCCAGGTCGCCCGCGTCGTCGTCGGGGCCGCCCGCGCGCACTTTGCAGGCCGCCTCGGCCAGGCTGATGCGCAGCACCGTGGTGGCCGCGTATTCCTTGTCGTTGCCGGGCCGGATCTCGCCCTGGCGGCCCGGCGCCAGCTTCTCCATCAGCGCCTCCAGCGCGGCGCGCTTGCCGGCGTCGTCGTCCACCGCCTCGAAGCGGCCATACACCATGGCCGAGCGGTAATTCATCGAATGGTTGAAGGCCGAGCGGGCCAGCACCAGGCCGTCGAGGTGGCTGATGGCGACGCAGCAGGTCTGGCGCATCAGCTGCCCGAGCAGGCGGCTGCCGTTCGAGCCGTGGATGTACAAATGGCCGCCGCTGCGCCAGCAGGCCGTGGGGATGCAGTGGGCGCCATGGTCGTCGCTGAACGCGATGTGGCACAGGTAGGCATCGTCGACGACCGCGTGCAGCGTGGCTTCATCATAGCGGGCGTTCTCGGCGATGCGGCGCACGCGCGTGCGTTCGCTGGCGGGCAGGGGGGCGGCGGAGTCTTTCATCGGTGCGAGGGTCCGGAAAAATTGTTGAGTACTCAATATAATGGCGTGCTGGCTCTGGCGACAGGTCCAGCGCCACGCAATTTCATGGAGCCACCAATGGACTACGCCCGCCTGATCGACCGCTTTACGGAACGGCACCGCCAGCACGGCTGGCCGCGCCAGCGCCTGCTGCACGAATGCCTGCGCGCCGCGATCCGCGATGGCACGCTGGCCGCCGGCACCCGGCTGGTGGCCACGCGCGCGCTGGCCGAGGAACTGGGCGTGGCCCGCAACACCGTGCTGTACGCGTATGAACAACTGGCCAGCGAGGGCTATCTGCGCACGGACCGGCGCGGCACGGTGGTGGCGGCGGTGGCGCCCGAGCGCCCGGTGGTGGCCGCCGCGCCGGCCGCGCGCGCCGGCCTGGCGCGCCGCATGCGCCAGTTGCCGGCCGCGCCGGCCGGCGACGAGGCGGGCGCCTTCGTGCCCGGCGTGCCGGCGCTGGACCAGTTCCCGCTCACCTTGTGGCGGCGCCTGCTGGAGCGGGCCTGGCGCGGCCTGACGGCGGCGCAGCTGAACTACGGCGACCCGGCCGGCGAGGCGGCGCTGCGGGCCGCCATCGCCGACCATCTGCGGGCCGCGCGCGGCGTCGTGTGCGAGGCAGGGCAAGTGTTCATCACGGACGGCACCCAGAGCAGCCTGGACCTGTGCGCGCGCGCCTTCGCCGACGAGGGCGACACGGTGTGGCACGAGCATCCCGGCTACGCGGGCGCGCTGGCCGCGTTCCGCGCGGCCGGGCTCGAGGTGCACGGCGTCGCCGTGGACGAGGAGGGCATGGCGCCGCGGGCGGCCGACTGGCGCGACCGGCCGCCGCGTCTGGTGTACACGACGCCGTCGCACCAGTACCCGACCGGCTCGGTGCTGAGCCTGCGCCGGCGGCTGGCGCTGCTGGCGGCGGCGCGCGCGGCCGGCGCCCTCATCATCGAGGACGACTACGACAGCGAGTTCCGCCACGACGGCGCGCCGCTGTCGGCCATGCAGGGCCTGGAGCCGGACGCGCCCGTGCTGTACCTGGGCACGTTCAGCAAGACCATGTTCCCGTCGCTGCGGATCGGCTTCGTGGTGGCGCCGCCGGGGCTGGCGGCCGCGCTGGCGGCCGTGCGCGGCCAGGCCAGCGCGCGCGGGCGCGTGGCCGACCAGCTGGCGCTGGCCGAATTCCTGCGCAGCGGCCAGTTCGCGCTGCACCTGCGCCGCATGCGCCGCCTGTACCGCCAGCGGCGCGATGCGCTGGTGGCGGCGCTGGAACGGCACCTGGGTTCGGTGGCCACCGTGCATGGCGGTTCGGCCGGCATGCACCTGGCGCTGCGCTTCACGGACCCGGCGCTGTCGGACACGGCCATCAGCGCCCAGGCGCGCGCGCACGGCATCGTCGCGCGGCCGCTGAGCGAGCACGCGGTGCACGGGGAAACGGTCTGGCACGGCTTGATGCTGGGCTACGCGCAAGTGCCGGCCGAGCGGATGGATGAACTGGTGCGGCAGCTGGCGGCGCTGGTGCATCTGGCCGCATACACGCATGGACGAAGCGGGACGGTTCGCCAACGAAAGGCCACTGAATCCGGATGTATCTGATATGCCGCAATACGACCGCTGGGGCGATCCGGTCTGATGGAGGGGCGAAATTTCATCCAGCTTGGCGCGGGCGCGCGAGGAATCTGCCATGCGCATACGGAAGTCAACTCCGGCCATGTTTTGGCGGAATCTCACATGCTTATAATCTCGGCGGGGCGTTAGGGCTTGGGGCATTTGGGGCGAAATTGGGTGGTCGTTTTTATATCTTGATGCACTAATTCAGTTCTGTTGCGACTCCGGTCCTGATAAGCCTTGTAACCTTTAGTTTGGGGTGGCTATATGAAACTAAATAAAGAAATTTCACGCCAAGACATTGTTTGGAGTCTATCGGCGGTTGCGGTCATGTTCTTTTTCTTAATCTTCGTCTATGGATTCGATATAAAATATATCTCATCTATAAGGGAGTATAAATATGGTGCCGTTATCTCTATGCTAGTAATTGGAGAGGCGATGGTTTTACTCCGTAATTTCTTCGGGAAGAAGTGACTTTTAGCTCGGCGGTCGATAAATTAGTTAGCGGACAGTTGAAGTCTCCAAAAAAAAGCTATATCACCGCCAAGTGTGAAATTCTCCCGTACTGAAGAGGTCTAACTGACATCACAGCAGCTACGGGGGCAGATGTGGTTAAACCCACGTGCGGGGATTCAATTGTACGGTTGGCGTTGGCGCGATATGCTTGCGCGGCTGGTCGCGGAGGGTTCGCTGCAACTTATCGACCGGTTGTTCGTCTGCCAGCCTTATTGTGTATGTGTGACGACCAGTCACGTGACATTATCTTGGAATACTGAAAGCTGCCATGAAGCGGATATTAATACTCATTGCCTCGGTTTTGCTTGTTTTTACGTGTTTGGTCGCTATTTCTCGGCTGGAACCCGTTGCGACTTCCGTCCTCGCCTTGGCATCCTTTTACCCAAGATCATTTAGTGGCGCCGTTCTGCTCATACTGTTCATGCTGATTTTTCTGTGCTTTAGACATAAATCGAAGAACGATTAGATCTCGGGCCATGAGGTGCAGAGCCGCCCATACATCAACATGGCGGTGTCGTACCGGCCAATTCGGATGGCGAAGAGATCGACCAGAATTCGGTTGGCGTGAACGCATTGTTGTTTATGCCGTTGCCTCTGCTCTGTTTCGAAGTGTTCGCCATATTCCAGCTCAACGCGACGCCGCATCAGGTCAGCTGGATCAACATCGCTTTTGCCGGTTATCTGGGCCTCAACCTTGAAGCGCGGTTCCGGCGCGGTTAGTCGGCTGCTGGAATTGGCCGCATGAAAAAAAAAGGGCCAGACCCGAGAGTCTGACCCTTTTGCTTACGTCACGCCGCCAGACTGGCCGGCGGCTGGGCGGCGATGCTTAGAACGCCGAATCGACGCGCACGTACATCGAGCGGCCGTTCACGCCGATCGGGCAGGTTTCCCAGCAACGGGTGAAGCCCAGTTGCGGGAACACGCCGCCGTTGGTCCATTCGTCGGGCAGGGCGTTGAACATATTGTTCACGCCCACGCTCAGGAACGTGCGCTTGGTGAACGCATAGCGCACCGAGCTGTCGACCAGCCACTTGGCGCCCCACGTCTGCAGCGGGCTGAAGTTCTCGGCCTTCACTTCGCCGTAGTAGTTGGCGCGCACGTTCACGTCCCATGGGCCGGTGGTCACGTCGGCGCCGATCACGTGGTGCTGGCGTGGCTGGCCGTGTTCGAGCAGCGTCACTTGCGACTTGTCGAACAGCTGTTCGCCGGTCAGCACGGACGACGACGAATGGCGTTTCGTCACTTCCGTCTTGTTGAAGCCCAGCTGGCCCGACAGCACCAGTTTGGCGTTCGAGAAGTGCGTGGTGTGGTCGGCCACGATGTCGATGCCGCGGGTGCGGGTGTCGACGGCGTTGGTGAAGAACTGGGCCTGGCCCACGCCCAGCGGCTTGAGGATGTTGGCGATCGGGCCGCCGTTGGCCTCAGGCGCGATCTCGCTCGAGAACACGATGCGGTCCTTGATCTTGATCTGGTAGGCGTCCATGGTCAGCGACATGTTCTTGGCCGGGCGCAGCACCATGCCGACGCTGCCGCTGGTCGAGGTTTCCTCTTTCAGCGGGGCGATGCCGAACGCCTGCGTCACCGGGCTGCCCTGGCGCGCCGTCAGCGTCTCGGTCAGCACGCCGTTGTTCAGGTTGGTCGACACGGAGCTGTAGAACTCCTGCTGCACGCTGGGCGCGCGGAAGCCGGTCGAGACGCTGCCGCGGAAGCCGACCTGCTTGCTCGGATCCCAGCGCGCGCTCAGCTTGCCGGTGGTGGTGCTGCCGAAGTCGGAGTACTTCTCCCAGCGCACGGCGCCGGCCAGCGTCAGGTTGTCGACCGGCTTGTGCTCGGCGTCCAGATACAGGGCGATGTTGTGGCGGCCCGAATCGACGGCCGTGCCCGGCGTGTAGCCGGGGAAGCCCTGGATGCCGGAGGCGGCCGTGGCGCCGCTCGGCGTGGTGATGGCGATGGCCGGGTTGTTGCTGCGGCCGTACTGGTACGACACCGGGTCGCCCGCTTCGATCTGGTAGTTGTCGGCGCGGTATTCGAAGCCGGTGGCCAGGAACACGCTGCCGGCGCCCACCGCCAGCGGGCCCTTGAGGTCGGCGTTGATGGTGGTCTGGGTGAACTTCAGCTTGCCCGTGTCGGCCTCGCGCGGCGATTCGGCGTAGATGCCGCCGCCCGGTTTCGGCTCGTACCAGTAGCTGGTGTTGACGCTGTTGGCTTCGTGGAAGTCCAGCTCGCTCTCGCCGTGGTTGATCGACAGGTCGGCCTTCCAGTCGTTGGCCAGGTCGCGGCGGAAGCCGAAGGCGAACGAGTTGTCCTTGACCGTGGTCTGGATGTTGGGCAGGAAGCCGTTCGGGTAGATGTCGGGCACGGTGCGGTCGTCGCCGGCCGAGCGGAAGAAGCCGTAGGAGTTCCCCTTGCGCTTGGACAGGCCGCCGAAGGCGTAGAACTCGCCGTTCTTGTCCACCGGCAGGGCCGCGTTCCACCACAGGTAGCCGTCCTTGGCGTCGCTGTCGCCGATGTGCTGGGTCACGCGCGGCGGGTTCACGCGCAACGTGTCGGGGCCGGCGCGGTTGGTTTCGCCGCGCTTGCGGGCCTCGGCCGTCAGGTTCAGGAAGCCGCCGTCCTGGCCCAGCGCGACGCCGGTGTTGGCGCTGGCCGAGTACAGGTCGCCGTCGCCTTTGGAGGTGGTGCCCACGGTGCCGCTGACGGTGGTTTCCTTGACCTGGCTCTTGAGCACGATGTTGATCACGCCGGCGATGGCGTCCGAACCGTACTGGGCGGCGGCGCCGTCGCGCAGCACCTCGATGTGGTGGATGGCCGCCAGCGGAATGGCGTTGATGTCGGTGCCGGCCGAGCCGCGGCCGACGGTCTGCTGCACGTTCACCAGCGCCTGCTGGTGGCGGCGCTTGCCGTTCACCAGCACCAGCACCTGGTCAGGGCCGAGCGAGCGCAGCGTGGCCGGACGGATGATGTCGGAGCCGTCGCTGATGAAGGTGGTGGAGAAGTTGAACGAAGGGTCCAGCGTCTGCAGCAGCTTGCCCAGCTCCAGCGGACCGGCCGTCTGCATGTCCTTCAGGCTGATCAGGCCGACCGGGGCCGACGTGTCGAGCGCCGTCTTGGCGGCGGAACGGGAGCCGAGCACCACCACCGTCTGTTCGGTCGGCGCGTCCGGCGCGGCGGCGGACTGGGCATAGCTGGCGCCGGCGGCCATCAGCAGGGCGCTGGCGAGCAGGGTGCGTTGGAAACGGGGTGGATGGGCGGGGTGGGCGTGGCGGGTGCGGGTGCTGCGAGGGGCTCTCTTCATAGGTCATTCTCTCGTGTGGTTTTTATCTGAGTAAACAGCCGAGGGGTGACGGCTTTCCTGCATGCTGGTGAACGGTAATCACCACCGAGAAAATACTACAGTGCACAATTGGTCTAGACAAACTTGCATGCACCAACATGTTGCATAATGAGCAGCCGGCGCAATAGTGCGTGCTTTATGCGGGGATTTCGCGTAGGCTTGTCGATCGCCGTCGCCTTTGTCGTTTCGGCGGAGCAAGTTTCTGCTGTTTTGCGCCGCCGCCGGGCCGGCGCTACTGGTGGTCGCGCATCCACGCCTTGAGGCCGTTGACCCACGACTTGGCCGGCAAATTCAGTTCCTTCTTGATGGCCCCGGCCCGCTCGTACAGCACGCTGAAGTCGAGCACGGGCGCGCGCTTGAACGCGATCACCACGATGTTGGCGTCGTGCACCTCGGGCAGCCACACGACGGCGTCGAACACCTGTTCCATGGCCAGCAGATTCTTGTCGTAGTTGCTGAACTCGCCGAACACATTGGTGGTCATCACGCCGTCGTCGCCCAGGCAGTCGTAGCAGCCCTGGTAGAACTCGGGCGTGTCGAGCACGGGGCCGCGCGCCTCCTCGTCGTACAGGTCGACCTGCAGCACGTCCACCGTGCCGTGGTTGGCCGGGTCGAGCACGAAGTCGAGCGCGTTCATCTCGCGCACCCGCAGGCGGGCGTCGTCGTCGGGCAGGCCGAACAGCGCGCGGCAGATGGCGATCACGTTCGGGTTCAGTTCGATGGCCGTCACGCGCGTGCCGGGCAGGCGGCGGTAGCAGAACTTGGTCAGCGCGGCGCTGCCCAGGCCCAGTTGCACCACATGGCGCGGGCGCTGCACGAACAACAGCCACATCATCATCATTTGCACGTATTCGAGTTCGATGTTGTCCGGCTTGGCCAGGCGCATGGCGCCCTGCACCCAGGAGGTGCCCAGGTGCAGGCTGCGCACGCCCTGGTATTCGGTGGTGGTGGCGGGAGGGTGGCCGGGCGCGTCGAAGCGGGCGGCGGAGGCGGGTATTTTGGACATGGCGTAGTTTACCAGCCCGCGCGGGGTAAAAAAAAGACGCCGCAGCGTCTTTTAAGGGGGGAGTTCAGGAGCGGCGTCGCCGCGCGACCAGGCCCATCAGCGCCAGGCCGCCCAGCAGCATGCCGTAGGTGGCCGGTTCCGGCACGGCCGACTTGATGTCCAGCGTGCCGCCGTAGCTGGCGGTGCCGAAGTCGGTGCCCTTGATGGTCAATGTGATCAGGCCGCTCACCGGCACGCCGAAGAACACGCTGCCCGACGAGAAACCATTGAACACCGGCAGCGGCGTGCCGTTGAGGTCGGCCGAGTTGAAGTTCAGCATGGTCGCCGGCCCCGACGAGAAGTTGACGAAGTTGGCGAAGAAGCCCTGCGCCGTGCCCGGCAGGCCGGAATACGAGAACGTATAGGTGTCGGTGAACGCCTGCCCGTCGCTGTGCGTGGTGCCGAACGCGGTGCTCCAGTCGCCCGCGCCACCCGCCATGGCGATGACGGGCGACGTGTAATCGTTGGCCATGGCGCCGCCCGCCGCCGCCGCCATCAAACCAGCCGCCAATATTGATTTTAATGTCATATTATCTCCGAAAAATATTTAACTAAAGACATGAACCCGGCGCTACCCGTGCACCGTACGCTGGGCAGATTTCGATGTCAATTCGTTATTTTTTTTCATCCCGACCACTTCGATAGCGCGTGCCTACTACACGGGCTGGACAATAGATAATTTCTACCAATCAATTTCCATTCTGCAAATTGTCGGCCTATTTTCCGTTTGGTCATGCTGGATTCGTTGTCTGCAGCCGACGTCCATCGCGACGGGCGCCAGCTTGCCTGGCGCCGGTTCGCCAGCCGGGACGGGCCGGGCCAAAAACGGGTCGGGTAAAAAGAGAGACGCTGGCGCGTCTCCGATGCCCCGGGGCTGCCGGGGCGGGCCGATCTGGTCGGCAAGGTGGTGGTCCGATGGGTGGACGCAGGGCCTGGCGTCAACTTGCTTTGCGGCGGCGGGCCAGCCAACCGACCACGCCCAGGCCGGCCAGCAGCATGCCATAGGTTTCCGGTTCCGGCACGGCGGACACGTTGATGTCGCCCGAATAGCTGGCCGAGGGGGTGATGGTGGTGCCCATCACGGTCAGCGTCAGCGTGCCCGACACGTTGATGGGGTTGAGTATGCCGAATTCGAAGGAGCCGGGCCCCGTCAGGGTGAGCGCGTTGCCGTTCAGCGAGGCACTGGTGAGGTTGAGGTCGTTATTGCCCATCAGCGACAGGGTCTGGATGATGGCGTTGGCCCAGCTGGGGCCGACGGCCGGGTTGAAGGTGAAGGTGTCGGTGAACGCGCCCGCGAAGTTGTGGTCGGCCCCGAAGTGCGCCGTGTAGCTGCCCGCCGACACGGTGGACATGGCCACGTTCTGGTTGAGGTCTTCCGCCAGCGCGGTGCCGGTCGAAGCGGCCAGCATGGCCGCCAGCAGTAGTGATCTTAATTTCATGTTGATCCCCTTTGGCATAAAAACACCCGGCCATCCGAGTGCTGGGAATCAACTTACAAGGCGCGCAAAATGATGTCAATTTTCTATTTTTTAATCGTAAATGTTGGGCGATAGACTAAGGCTAATGCAGGGGCGTGGCGCCGGGGCTTGGCGGCGATGAAAGCAGTTGAAGATGCAAGTCAACTGTAAAAACTGACATTTTGTCGTTTTTATCAGACGCCGGTTCCGCGCTGGTTGGTGGCTTGCGGCCAC
This sequence comes from Rugamonas sp. GW822-FHT03B10, assembly GCF_058801745.1. Lineage (NCBI taxonomy): Bacteria > Pseudomonadati > Pseudomonadota > Betaproteobacteria > Burkholderiales > Oxalobacteraceae > Rugamonas > Rugamonas sp. GW822-FHT03B10. The sequence continues at coordinate 418,008 of NZ_JBXANP010000001.1, forward strand.
GACCGGGCGGACGCGATGGGCGGGTCCGCGCGCCCGCGCGCCTCGCCGGCGCCACGTCGTTGCTGTTGGGTCCGGGGCGGCCATGCCGGCGCGGCGCCGCCTCACTTCTCCTGCTTGAGCGGCTTGTCCTTGTCGATCACTTCGCGGCAGTCGCCCTTGATGATGGCGTTGTCGTAATTGGTCCAGCCATAACTGTCCACGTAGCGCTTGTGCTGCTTGAAGCGGGCGTTGACGAAGCTCCATTCGAGCCGCTCGCCCGGGTAGGCGATGTCGCCCAGGTCCAGCAGCGTGTGGAACATGTTCTCCGTGGCCAGCCTGGCCTTGCGGTGGCGCAGCAGCTGCCGCACCTTCTCCGGGTAGCGCTCGCGGTACTGGTCGGAATACCAGACGAAGGCCGGGATGTGGAATTCGAACTGCGTGTTGTGGCCATGGAAGGCCAGGTTGCAGCTGCCGTCGTACAGGGTCTGGCCGTGGTCGGCCACGTAGACGAGCGCGCCCAGTTGCTGCGTGCGCTTGAGCGTGGCGATGGCCTGCTCCAGGAACCAGTCCGTGTACAGGATGGAGTTGTCGTAACTGTTGTTGAGCTGCGGCTTGATCCTGGTGTCGGTGTAGACCGGCTTGTCGACCCCGAACAGCGATGGCTGCCACTTGTCGAACGTCTTCGGGTAGCGCTGGCTGTAGTTCCAGTGGTTGCCCAGCGAGTGCAGCACGATCAGCTTCTTCGGGGCCGGGTCGGCGATGGCGCGCGCCAGCGGGTCCAGCAGCACGGCGTCGAAATTGGAGCGGTTGGTGAAGCCGCCCAGGTTGAGGAACTCGATCACGTCGGCCTCCTTGGCGAACACGGAGACGGGCGTGTCGAACTGGCCGAACGACACCTGGTTCGACAGCCACCAGGTCTTGAAGCCGGCCTCCTTGTAGGCGGTCAGGAACGACTTCTCGGAGAAGCCATCCTTCAGGCTCTGCATCGACGGCTTGCGCGAAATGATCACCGGCACCGACAGCCGCGTGGCCGAGACGGCCGTGATCACGTCCGGCAGCGTCACCAGGTTGGGCTCGCGCCTGAGCAGCGGGGTGGTGTCGCGCGGATAGCCGTTCAGGCTCCAGCGGTCGTAGCGCGACGATTCGCCGATCACCAGCACCACGATCTCGGGCTGCTGGCCGGGCGTGGCCTGGTGCGCCTGGAAGCGGAAGCTGCGGCTGCGTTCGCCGAGCTCGGCCAGGTAGCGCCGCTCCTTCCAGAAGTCGGCGAAGCGGGCGGCCAGGCCGAACGGCCAGCTGGCCGTGAACGCGTCGCCGTCCACCGGCGAGCGGGCCCAGTAGGGCAGGGCCGCCAGCCTCCAGCCCAGGTGGCCGGCCGCCGGCAAGGCCGGCAGCGCCGGCGCGCTGTCCTCGTCCGCGTCCTCCTCCTCGTCGTCGCTGGCGCCGTCGCCAAAGCCGGACGCGGCCACGCCGCCGGACGCCGGCGCCGCCGCCGCGCCGGCCAGCAGGGCCGGCCGGGCCGGTGCCTTGGCGGCGGCCCTGGCCGCGGCCGACGGCTTGGCCTGGACCCCGAACTCGTAGCCCCAGCCGGCCACGGCGGCCAGCACCAGCAAGCCGGCCAGCGCGGCCCAGCGGCTGCGCCCGGTCCAGTCGAGCGCGCGGGCGCGCACGGCCACCACCTGGGCCAGCAGCCACCAGGCCAGCACGGCGGCCATGGCGCCGCCCAGCAGCCACACTTTCTGGCCCAGGAACTCCATCGCCTCGCGCGGGCTGGTCTCGGCGATGATGCCGAGGTGGTGGGTGGAGATGCCCTGGCCGTAGAACACGAACAGGTAGATCTCGGCCGGCAGCGCCGCGAACGCGGGCAGCAGCAGCCAGTGGAACCTGGCCGGGCGCTTGAGCACGGCCCAGGCCGCGAGCCAGCCCAGCGCCTCGACGGCCGCGATCTGCCATGGTTGCTCGACCGGCTTGCCCAGCAGCCAGGGCACGTAGGGCACGGCCGACAGCAGCAGATAGGTGGCGAACAGGAACAGGTTGGCGGGACGCAACAGGGATGGCATAAGCGGGGGCGGCGGGGGCGGCGGAAAAAATGTCTGCTATTATCAAGTGTTTCCTGATCATACGGCTAGTTTTTGCTGGCCCGGCGCGCGCCACCGGCGCGGCCCCGGGCCGTCCCCGCCGCCGCGAAATAGATTGACTGGCCTGCGCAGCGCGTCTATACTCGCGAGTTCTCTATTTATTCTGCACATCGTATACGCTTTTGCGGCCGCTCCAGCGCGAGTGGCTTTTCGCGCCTCCGCTGTCGGTGTAGAAAGGGACTCAGTTTTCGCCCCCGGGCAATCGCCCGGGTTATCAACGTTGTAACTTTGTTGGATTTAGAACGATGCCAACCATCAATCAACTGATTCGCAGCCCACGCGTCGCCACGACCGTGAAGAGCAAGTCGCCGGCGCTGGAAAACAGCCCGCAAAAACGTGGCGTTTGCACCCGTGTGTACACCACCACTCCTAAGAAGCCTAACTCGGCTTTGCGTAAGGTCGCCAAAGTGCGCCTGACCAACGGTTTCGAAGTCATTTCGTACATCGGCGGTGAAGGCCACAACCTGCAAGAGCACAGCGTTGTGCTGCTGCGCGGCGGTCGTGTCAAAGACTTGCCAGGTGTGCGTTACCACATGGTCCGCGGCGCGTTGGATACCCAAGGCGTGAAAGACCGTAAACAAGCCCGCTCGAAGTACGGTACCAAGCGTGCCAAGGCCGGTAAGAAGTAATACCCCAAGTTTCGCTCAGTGGCAGTAAGAGCTAAGTGAATGTAGTCGACCGCAACGGGTCGAGTAAGTGGATGGCTATGATGGCCCTCCGTGAGAGTGCGAACCCATATCTGCGCACCTCAACTGAAGATTGAAAGGAATTGATATGCCACGTCGTCGTGAAGTACCCAAGCGCGAAATCTTGCCAGATCCTAAATTCGGCAACACGGATGTCGCCAAGTTCGTTAACGTGCTGATGCTGTCCGGTAAAAAATCGGTCGCTGAAAACATCATCTACGGTGCCTTCGAGCACATCGCCGCCAAGTCGGGTAAAGACCCGCTGGAAGTGTTCGCCACCGCCATCAACAACGCCAAGCCGCTGGTCGAGGTGAAATCCCGCCGCGTCGGCGGCGCCAACTACCAGGTGCCAGTCGAAGTGCGTCCGGTGCGCCGCATGGCCCTGTCGATGCGCTGGCTGCGTGAAGCCGCCAACAAGCGCAGCGAGAAGTCCATGCCACAACGCCTGGGCGGTGAGCTGATGGAAGCGGCCGAAGGCCGCGGCGGTGCGATGAAGCGTCGCGATGAAGTGCACCGCATGGCGGAAGCGAACAAGGCGTTCTCGCACTTCCGCTTCTAATAAAACCGGCCGGACCCTGTGCGGTCCGGCTGTTATCTGTTGTTCGAGGCCGGGCTCATTTTTTAGCAAAAAAATGGTGCTCGGTTTTGTCCATTCAAAGATTTAGGATTAATTATGGCCCGCAAGACCCCCATTGAGCGCTACCGCAACATCGGTATCTCCGCTCACATCGACGCAGGTAAGACCACGACCACCGAGCGCGTGCTGTTCTACACCGGCGTGAACCACAAGATCGGCGAAGTGCACGACGGCGCCGCCACCATGGACTGGATGGAGCAGGAACAAGAGCGTGGTATCACGATCACCTCCGCTGCGACCACCTGCTTCTGGAAAGGCATGGCCAACAACTTCCCTGAGCACCACATCAACATCATCGACACCCCGGGCCACGTCGACTTCACCATCGAGGTGGAGCGTTCGATGCGCGTGCTGGACGGCGCGTGCATGGTCTACTGCGCCGTGGGCGGCGTGCAGCCACAGTCGGAAACCGTGTGGCGTCAGGCCAACAAGTACAAAGTGCCACGTCTGGCCTTCGTCAACAAGATGGACCGCACCGGCGCCAACTTCTTCAAGGTCTACGACCAGATGCGCGCGCGCCTGAAGGCCAACCCGGTCCTGATCCAGATCCCGATCGGCGCCGAAGAGAACTTCAAGGGCGTGATCGACCTGGTCAAGATGAAAGCCATCATCTGGGACGACGCTTCCCAGGGCATGAAGTTCGACTACGTCGACATTCCAGCCGAGCTGGCCGATTCGGCCGCCGAATGGCGCGAGAAGATGGTCGAAGCCGCCGCTGAAGCCAGCGAAGAGCTGATGAACAAGTACCTGGAAGAGGGCGACCTGTCCGAGGCCGACATCAAGAAGGCACTGCGCGAGCGCACCATCGCCTCCGAGATCGTGCCGATGATGTGCGGTACCGCGTTCAAGAACAAGGGCGTGCAAGCCATGCTCGACGCCGTGATCGAGTTCCTGCCATCGCCGATCGACATCGCCGCCGTGAAGGGCACCGACGAGCACGAAGAGCCAGCCACCCGTAAAGCGGCTGACGACGAGAAGTTCGCGGCACTGGCCTTCAAGATCATGACCGACCCGTTCGTCGGCCAGCTGGCCTTCTTCCGCGTGTACTCGGGCGTGATCAACGCCGGCGACACCGTCTACAACTCGGTCAAGGGCCGCAAGGAACGCCTGGGCCGTATTCTGCAGATGCACGCCAACCAGCGTGAAGAGATCAAAGAAGTGCGCGCCGGCGACATCGCCGCCGCCGTGGGCCTGAAAGACGTGACCACCGGTGAAACCCTGTGCGATCCAGCCTCCATCATCACGCTGGAAAAGATGGTGTTCCCTGAGCCTGTGATTCAGCAGGCTGTCGAGCCTAAGACCAAGGCCGACCAGGAAAAAATGGGCCTGGCCCTGAACCGCCTGGCACAGGAAGATCCTTCGTTCCGCGTGAAGACCGACGAAGAGTCGGGCCAGACCATCATCGGTGGTATGGGCGAGCTGCACCTGGAAATTATCGTCGACCGTATGAAGCGCGAATTCGGCGTGGAAGCGACCGTCGGCAAGCCACAAGTGGCATACCGCGAAACGATCCGCAAGTCGGTGTCGGACGTGGAAGGCAAGTTCGTCAAGCAGTCCGGTGGTCGCGGCCAGTACGGCCACGCCGTGCTGACGGTCGAACCGCAAGAGCAAGGCAAGGGCTTCGAGTTCGTCGACGCCATCAAGGGCGGTGTGGTTCCTCGCGAATACATCCCCGCGGTGGAAAAAGGCGTGCGCGAAACGCTGCAGAACGGTGTTCTGGCCGGCTACCCAGTGGTCGACGTGAAAGTCACCCTGACCTTCGGTTCGTACCACGACGTGGACTCGAACGAAAACGCGTTCCGCATGGCCGGTTCGATGGCGTTCAAGGAAGGCTGCAAGCGCGCCAACCCCGTCATCCTGGAGCCAATGATGGCCGTGGAAGTGGAAACGCCGGAAGACTACGCCGGTACCGTGATGGGCGACCTGTCGTCCCGCCGCGGTATGGTGCAGGGCATGGACGAAATCCCAGGCGGCGGCGGCAAGATCATCAAAGCCGAAGTGCCGCTGTCGGAAATGTTTGGTTACTCGACCACCCTGCGTTCCGCAACGCAAGGCCGCGCGACCTACACGATGGAATTCAAGCACTACTCCGAAGCGCCTAAGCATGTGATCGACGCGATCGTCACCGCGAAAGCCAAGTAATTTTGAAATTGGGCGGCCGGGGAGATCCTCCGGCCCCTTTAACACATTGTTTTAAGGAAGAATAAAATGGCAAAAGAGAAATTCGAACGGACCAAGCCGCACGTCAACGTCGGCACCATCGGTCACGTTGACCACGGCAAGACCACCCTGACCGCCGCGATCGCAACCGTACTGTCGAAGAAATTCGGCGGCGAAGCGAAAGCCTACGACCAGATCGACGCTGCTCCTGAAGAAAAAGCACGCGGCATCACCATCAACACCGCCCACGTCGAGTACGAAACCGCTACCCGTCACTACGCACACGTTGACTGCCCAGGCCACGCCGACTACATCAAAAACATGATCACCGGCGCAGCGCAGATGGACGGCGCGATCCTGGTGTGCTCGGCCGCCGACGGCCCAATGCCACAGACCCGCGAGCACATCCTGCTGGCCCGTCAGGTTGGCGTTCCTTACATCATCGTGTTCCTGAACAAGTGCGACCTGGTCGACGACGCAGAACTGCTGGAACTGGTGGAAATGGAAGTGCGCGAGCTGCTGTCGAAGTACGAGTTCCCAGGCGACGACCTGCCTATCGTCAAAGGTTCGGCCCGTATGGCGCTGGACGGCGACACCGGCCCGCTGGGCGAACAGGCCATCATGCAACTGGCCGACGCGCTCGATTCCTACATCCCAACGCCAGAGCGCGCTGTGGACGGCGCCTTCCTGATGCCTGTGGAAGACGTGTTCTCGATCTCGGGTCGCGGCACCGTGGTGACCGGCCGTGTTGAGCGTGGCGTGATCAAGGTCGGCGAAGAGATCGAAATCGTCGGCATCAAAGACACCGTGAAAACCACCTGCACCGGCGTGGAAATGTTCCGCAAGCTGCTGGACCAGGGGCAAGCCGGCGACAACGTTGGCCTGCTGCTGCGCGGCACCAAGCGTGAAGACGTGGAGCGTGGCCAGGTTCTGGCCAAGCCAGGTTCGATCAAGCCGCACAACCACTTCACCGGCGAGATCTACGTGCTGTCGAAAGACGAAGGTGGCCGTCACACCCCGTTCTTCAACAACTACCGTCCTCAGTTCTACTTCCGTACCACGGACGTGACCGGTTCGATCGAGCTGCCAGCCGATAAAGAAATGGTCATGCCAGGCGACAACGTGTCGATCACCGTCAAGCTGATCAACCCGATCGCGATGGAAGAAGGTCTGCGCTTCGCCATCCGCGAAGGCGGCCGTACCGTCGGCGCCGGCGTTGTGGCGAAAATCATCGCCTAATTTTTAAGCGCTGATGCAAGAGGGCCGACAAGGTGTGTTACCATGTCGGCCCTTGCAGTACCCACCGTTCTTTTTAAAATTGCTGGCGCTACAAAGTTGCCAGTTCGCTCTTTGAAGGAATTACCATGTCCGTCACCAATCAAAAAATCCGTATCCGCCTGAAGGCCTTCGATTACAAGCTGATCGACCAGTCCGCCCTGGAAATCGTCGACACCGCCAAGCGCACCGGCGCCGTGGTCAAGGGTCCAGTGCCTCTGCCTACCCGCATCCAGCGTTTCGACGTGCTGCGTTCGCCGCACGTGAACAAGACCTCGCGCGACCAGTTCGAGATCCGCACCCACCAGCGCCTGATGGACATCGTCGATCCTACCGACAAGACCGTTGACGCCCTGATGAAGCTGGACCTGCCAGCTGGCGTGGACGTCGAAATCAAGCTGCAATAATTGCTGCCAGGCCGGCGGGGCAACCCGCCAGCCGGAACGAACCGGCCCCTCCGCATCGCGGACGGGCCGGTTTTCTTTTTTTTAGGGGAGGGGGCCGGCATGCGGCGCGTGCGCGCGACCGGTTCGGGCTTGGTGCGCTTAGGCAGCGCAGGTCCGTCGCCGGACGCGATGTGTGGCGTCGCGGCGACGCCGTGCCGTCAGACCGGGGCCGGCCGCCGAGGCGCTCAGCCCTGGCGCCGGGGGCGGCGCAACGCGGCCACCAGCAGCAGGCCGGCGCCCAGCATGGCATAGCCGGACGGCTCCGGCACGGCGGAGATGCGGCTGGTCGCGTTGTTGATGCCGGCATACAGATAGAGCGTCACATTGCTGTCGCTCTGGTTGGCGTAATACATCTCCAGCGGCGTGTCGAAGCCGCCGGTGAACGTGAAACCATCCGTGTCGGTGCTCTGGTTGAAATAGCCGATCCAGTTGTGGTCGGCGTCCTGCAGGCCGACCATGGCCCCCGCATGGGCGAGATAGGAGGCCGGGTCGAGCATGTCGGCCACGCTGACGGCGCCCGTGGCATGGCCGGTGATGGTCAGCGCCGTATGGGGCAGCAGCGTCAGCACGGCCGTGTTATTGCCGGCCGCGAAGGCGCCGCCGTCGAGCGGCGTCCCTTCCTGCAGCGTGGTTTCGCCGTGCTGGTCGCCCAGCTGGCCATTCTGGCCGCCGGCGCTGTGGGCGTAGGCGTTATCGAGCAGCGTGCTGGCGGCCGCCAACGTGCCCGTATACGACTGGGTCATGGTGGGCGAGGCCGGTGGCGGACCGGGCTCATCGAGCCGGCTGTTGAGGTAGGAAGAAAGCAGGTCGTACTGCATGCCGGCGCCCTGGCCGTCGGCGGGCGTGAGGTCGGTCAACTGGAATACTAGGGGGGACAGGTTGCTGCTGGCGCTGGTGTGGCCGGCTGCGGACGCGGTGCCGCAGGCCAGGGTCAAACTGGCTCCCAGCAGTGCCGTGGCAAAGATGGGCGTAAATTTCATGAAAAAACTCCCTGGTCTGTGGTGAACAAAAAAACGGCGCGCGCGACAAGGCTCGCCCATGTCGGAGAAATAATTTTACGTCAATTATAACAATAGAAGTTACTTTATTATCATCTGTGTGTGCCAGTTGCACACGCCCGGCCTTGGCGCTGGCGGGACGGCGTGGCGCGGGCCGCCGGAAACCCGACATACCCCGTATTTAGTTGTTGCGTCAAGACCCAAATGACGCTACACTAGCCGGCTTCGGTATGGATTCGCCTTTTTCTGGTCCGTACTAATTTTGTAGTTCAACAAAGCCCCGCCCAATCGTAGGTGGGAATGGAGAAAAAATGAGCCTTGGCCTCCTCGGTCGCAAGGTTGGTATGATGCGCATCTTCACCGATGACGGGGATTCGATCCCAGTCACCGTGTTGGACGTATCGAACAACCGTGTTGCGCAAATCAAAACGCCTGAAACGGATGGTTATTCCGCAGTTCAGGTTGCATTCGGTCAACGTCGCGCTTCCCGCGTGACCAAAGCCGTCGCTGGTCACCACGCTAAAGCGGGTGTTGAAGCCGGTACTCTGTTGAAAGAGTTCCGCGTCGACGCCGCCAAAGCTGCCGAACTGAAAGCAGGCGACGTCGTTGCCGCTTCGCTGTTCGAAGTCGGTCAGAAGATCGATGTGCAGGGTGTGACGATCGGTAAAGGTTACGCCGGTACCATCAAGCGTCACCACTTCGCTTCGGGCCGTGCCACCCACGGTAACTCCCGCTCGCACAATGTTCCAGGCTCCATCGGTATGGCGCAGGATCCAGGCCGCGTGTTCCCAGGTAAGCGCATGACCGGTCACCTCGGTGACGTCAACCGCACCATCCAGAACCTCGAAATCGCCCGTATCGACGCCGACCGCCAGCTGCTGCTGGTCAAGGGTGCCGTACCTGGCGCGAAAAATGGCCAGGTCGTCGTTTCGCCTGCCGTTAAAGTTAAAGCAAAGAAGGGAGCTTAAACGATGGAACTCAAGCTCTTGAACGCGCAAGGTCAAGCCGCCTCGAACGTAGCAGCCGCCGACACCATCTTCGGCCGTGACTACAACGAAGCGCTGATCCACCAAGTGGTCGTGGCCTATCAGGCCAACGCACGCAGCGGTAACCGCAAGCAGAAAGACCGTGAAGAAGTTCACCACACGACCAAGAAGCCATGGCGCCAAAAAGGCACCGGCCGCGCTCGTGCCGGTATGTCGTCGTCGCCACTGTGGCGCGGCGGTGGTCGCATCTTCCCGAACTCGCCCGACGAGAACTTCACCCATAAAGTGAACAAGAAGATGTACCGCGCTGGTATCTGCTCGATCCTGTCGCAACTGGCCCGCGAAGACCGTCTGTCGGTCATCGAAGATCTGACCATCGAAGCCCCGAAGACCAAGCTGCTGTCGCAAAAGCTGACCGGCATGGGCCTGGACTCCGTGCTGATCATCACCGACGTCGCCAACGAAAACCTGGAACTGGCTTCGCGCAACCTGCCTAACGTGCTGGTTGTGGAACCACGTCACGCAGATCCGATGTCCCTGGTGTTCTACAAGAAGATCCTGGTCACCAAGGCTGCACTGGCTAAGATTGAGGAGATGCTGGCATGAGCGCAGTGAAATTTAGCGAAGAGCGCCTGATGAAGGTGCTGCTGGCTCCGGTCATTTCCGAAAAAGCGACCATGGTCGCGGAAAAGAACGAACAGATCGTGTTCCGTGTTACCACCGACGCGACCAAGCCAGAAATCAAGGCCGCCGTTGAACTGCTGTTCAAGGTGGAAGTGGAATCGGTGCAGACCGTCAACCGCGAAGGTAAGCAGAAGCGCACCGGTGCCCGCACCGGCCGTCGCAACCATACCAAGCGCGCTTTCGTGTGCCTGAAGCCCGGCCAGGAAATCAATTTCTCCGAGGAGGCTAAATAATGGCACTCGTTAAGATGAAGCCAACCTCGCCAGGCCGTCGCGGCATGGTGAAGGTGGTCAACGCCGACCTGTACAAAGGCCGTCCGTTCGCCGCCCTGGTTGAGAAAAAATCGAAGACCGCCGGCCGTAACAACAACGGCCACATCACCACCCGCCACATCGGCGGTGGTCACAAGCAGCACTACCGTCTGGTCGACTTCAAGCGCCAGAAGGACGGCATTCCGGCGAAAGTGGAACGGATCGAATACGATCCTAACCGCACCGCCCACATCGCCCTGCTGTGCTACGCCGACGGCGAGCGCCAGTACATCATCGCCACCAAGGGCATGAGCGTCGGCGACACCGTGATGAACGGTTCGGAAGCCCCGATCAAGGCCGGCAACTGCCTGCCGATCCGCAACATCCCGGTCGGTACCGTGATGAACTGCGTCGAGATGCTGCCAGGTAAGGGTGCCCAGATGGCCCGTACCGCCGGCGCCGGCGTCGTGCTGATGGCCCGCGAAGGCACCTACGCTCAAGTGCGTCTGCGCTCGGGCGAAGTGCGCCGCGTGCACATCGAGTGCCGCGCCACCGTTGGTGAAGTCGGCAACGCCGAACATAGCCTGCGCAAGATCGGTAAAGCCGGTGCCATGCGTTGGCGCGGTGTGCGTCCGACCGTGCGTGGTGTCGTCATGAACCCGATCGACCACCCGCACGGTGGTGGTGAAGGCCGCACCGCTGCTGGCCGTCACCCAGTGTCGCCATGGGGCCAGCAGACCAAGGGCAAGAAGACGCGCAGCAACAAGCGCACTTCGTCGATGATCGTCTCGCGCCGCGGCAAGAAATAAGGATAAATCATGACTCGTTCATTGAAAAAAGGGCCGTTCTGTGACGCCCACCTGGTGAAGAAGGTCGAAGCCGCGCAAGCTGCCAAGGACAAGAAGCCAATCAAAACCTGGTCCCGTCGTTCGACCATCATGCCTGACTTCATCGGCCTGACGATCGCCGTCCACAACGGCAAGCTGCACGTGCCCGTGTACGTCTCCGAGAACATGGTTGGTCACAAGCTTGGCGAATTCGCGCTGACCCGCACGTTCAAGGGCCATGCCGCTGACAAGAAGGCGAAGAAATAATGGAAACTAAAGCTATCCTCAAGGGTGTGCGCTTGTCGGATCAGAAAGGCCGCCTGGTGGCGGACCTGATCCGTGGCAAGAAGGTTGACGCTGCGCTCAACATTCTGCAATTCAGCCCGAAAAAAGGCGCGACCATCATCAAGAAAGTGCTGGAGTCCGCGATCGCGAACGCCGAGCACAACGATGGTGCCGACATCGACGAACTGTTCGTGAAAACGATCTACGTCGAAAAGGGCCCGATCCTCAAGCGCTTCACCGCGCGTGCAAAGGGTCGTGGCGATCGTATTTCGAAACAATCGTGTCACGTGTACGTGACCGTCGGTAACTAAGGAGCCACGATGGGTCAGAAAATTCATCCAACTGGTTTCCGCCTGGCGGTTACCCGTAACTGGGCCTCGCGTTGGTACGCGGGCAACGGCAACTTCGCTTCGATGCTGAACGAAGACCTGAAGGCACGCGCCTACCTGAAGACCAAGCTGAAGAACGCCTCGGTCGGCCGCATCGTCATCGAGCGTCCAGCCAAGAACGCGCGCTTCACCATCTACAGCTCGCGTCCGGGCGTGGTGATCGGCAAGAAGGGCGAAGACATCGAAGTGCTGAAGTCGGCGCTGACCAAGATCATGGGCGTGCCAGTGCACGTCAATATCGAGGAAATCCGCAAGCCGGAAATCGATTCGCAACTGATCGCCGATTCCATCGCCCAGCAGCTGGAAAAGCGCATCATGTTCCGCCGCGCCATGAAGCGTGCGATGCAAAACGCCATGCGTCTGGGTGCCCTGGGCATCAAGATCATGTCGTCGGGCCGTCTGAACGGCATCGAAATCGCCCGCAAAGAGTGGTACCGCGAAGGCCGCGTGCCTCTGCATACCCTGCGCGCCGACATCGACTACGGCACCAGCGAAGCATCGACCACCTACGGCATCATCGGCGTCAAGGTGTGGGTTTACAAGGGTGACCGCAACGCCGCCGGCGAAGCGCCAGTCATCGAGACCCCAGCTGACGAGAAGAAGAGCCGCGGTCCGCGTCGTGACGACGGCAAGCCAGCCGGCCGCCCACGTCCAGCCGGTGCGAAACCATCCTCAGCGCCAGGTGCGCGTGTGCGTGCCGCCAAGCCGGCCGCTGCGCCAGCTGAGAAAGCAGGAGAATAAACATGCTGCAACCAGCACGCAGGAAGTATCGTAAAGAGCAGAAGGGCCGTAACACCGGTATCTCGCACAGCCGCGGCACCGCCGTGTCGTTCGGCGAGTTCGGTCTGAAAGCCGTTGCCCGCGGCCGTATCACGGCCCGTCAAATCGAGGCAGCACGTCGCGCCATGACCCGTCACATCAAACGTGGTGGCCGGATCTGGATCCGCGTGTTCCCGGACAAGCCAATCTCGAACAAGCCTGCCGAAGTCCGTATGGGTAACGGTAAGGGTAACCCCGAGTACTACGTCGCCGAAATCCAGCCAGGCAAAGTCCTGTACGAGATGGATGGCGTCGCAGAAGAGCTGGCACGCGAAGCGTTCCGTCTGGCCGCTGCCAAACTGCCGCTGGCAACCACCTTCGTGGTGCGCCAGGTTGGCCAATAAAAGGAGTGAAATATGAAAGCATCTGAACTCCGCGGCAAAGACCAGGCAGCTCTGCAACAAGAGCTGAACGATCTGCTGAAGGCCCAGTTTGGTCTGCGTATGCAAGTCGCTACGCAACAGCTGAGCAACACTTCGCAGCTCAAGAAGGTACGCCGCGACATCGCGCGTGTAAAAACGGTAATGAACACCAAGGAAGCCAAATGACCGAACCAGTGAAAAAGCCGCTCAAGCGCACGCTGATCGGTAAAGTGGTGTCCGACAAAATGGACAAGACCGTAACCGTTCTGATCGAACGTCACGTCAAACATCCTTTGTACGGCAAGATCATCGTGCGCTCGAACAAGTACCACGCGCACGACGAGACCAACCAGGTGAAAGCCGGTGACACGGTGGAAATCGTGGAAGGTCGCCCGATCTCGAAGACGAAGGCATGGACCGTGACCCGTGTGGTGCAAGCCGCACAAATCGTTTAATTAGAAAAACCTCCCGCCCGGCGACGGTCGGGGGGTGTTTTTAATTAGTTCTTGCAAGCCCGCAAATTGTATGTAATACTTGCGGGCTTCGTTCATGTAACGCCGCAAAGTGTCTGGCCACAGACGCTGAACCGTGCGGTCAGTGCAGTACGAAGGTCAAGCACCCAAACAACGGGGCCTGCATGGGCGCCGCTGGCGGGACCAAGACTGACCGCAGGTCCGCATTGTGTGGATTCTTCGGCTTAAGTTGGGAAAGAGAATACTATGATTCAAACTGAAAGCCGGCTCGAAGTGGCCGACAACACCGGTGCCAAGGAAGTGATGTGCATCAAGGTGTTGGGCGGCTCCAAGCGCCGTTATGCTGGCATCGGCGACGTGATCAAGGTGACCGTGAAGGTTGCCGCGCCACGCGGCCGTGTCAAAAAAGGTGAAATTTATAACGCCGTGGTTGTGCGCACCGCCAAAGGTGTGCGTCGCCAAGATGGTTCCCTGGTCAAGTTCGACGGCAATGCCGCCGTGCTGCTGAACGCCAAGCTGGAACCGATCGGTACCCGTATTTTTGGACCAGTGACGCGCGAGCTGCGCACTGAAAAGTTCATGAAGATCGTGTCCCTGGCACCGGAAGTCCTGTAAGGAGTCGTAATGGATAAGATTCGTAAAAACGACGAAGTCATCGTGCTGACCGGGAAAGACAAGGGCAAGCGCGGCGTCGTTTCGCGTCGCGTCGACGCTGAGCACGTCGTGGTTGAGGGCATCAACGTCGCCAAAAAAGCGACCAAGCCTAACCCTATGACTGGCGTACAAGGTGGTATCGTCGATAAGACTATGCCGATTCACGTGTCCAACGTCGCGTTGTTCAACGCGGCGACTGGCAAGGCAGACCGCGTTGGTTTCAAGGAAGTGGATGGCAAGAAAGTCCGCGTCTTCAAATCGTCCGGCGAAGTAGTGAAGGCTTAAGAAATCATGGCACGTCTCCAAGAATTCTATAAAGAAAAAGTCGTCGCCGACCTGACCGCGAAATTCGGTTACAAGTCGGTGATGGAAGTTCCTCGTCTGACCAAGATCACCCTGAACATGGGTGTGGGTGAGGCGATCGCCGACAAGAAAGTGCTCGAGCACGCTGTCGGCGACCTGACCAAGATCGCTGGCCAGAAGCCAGTGACCACCAAATCGCGCAAGGCTATCGCGGGTTTCAAGATCCGTGAAGGCTACCCGATCGGTACCATGGTCACCCTGCGTGGCGCTCGCATGTACGAGTTCCTGGATCGCTTCATCACCGTGGCCCTGCCACGCGTGCGCGATTTCCGCGGTGTGAACGGCCGTTCGTTCGATGGTCGTGGCAACTACAACATCGGCGTGAAAGAGCAGATCATCTTCCCGGAAATCGAGTACGACAAGATCGATGCGCTGCGTGGTATGAACATCTCGATCACCACCACCGCCAAGACCGACGACGAAGCGAAAGCTCTGCTCGCCGCCTTTAAATTCCCGTTCAGGAACTAAGTAGATCATGGCAAAACTCGCACTGATTAACCGTGAGCAGAAACGTGTCGACCTGGCGAACAAGTTCGCCGCCAAGCGCGCTTCGCTGAAGGCCATCATTGATGACCAGTCGAAATCGGAAGAAGAGCGTTACGAAGCGCGCCTGAAACTGCAGGCCCTGCCACGTAACTCGGCTCCGACTCGCCAGCGCAACCGCTGCGCCGTCACCGGTCGTCCACGCGGCACCTTCCGTAAATTCGGTCTGGGCCGTATCAAGCTCCGTGAATTCGCCATGCGTGGTGAGATCCCGGGTATGACTAAAGCAAGCTGGTAATAGGAGAATAAGCAATGAGTATGAGCGATCCTATCGCCGATATGCTGACCCGCATTCGCAACGCCCAAGGCGTTCAAAAAACGACCGTGGCCATGCCATCGTCGAAAGTCAAAGTAGCGATTGCCAACGTCCTCAAGGACGAGGGTTACATTGAAGATTTCGCCGTCGCCGAAGCTGGTGGCAAGGCGGAACTGAAAATCGGTTTGAAGTATTATGTTGGCCGTCCCGTCATCGAGCGCCTTGAGCGCGTGTCCCGTCCGGGCCTGCGCGTCTACAAGGGCAAGGACGAGATCCCTACCGTGATGAATGGCCTGGGTGTGGCGATCGTGTCGACCCCGCAAGGCGTCATGACGGACCGCAAAGCACGCGCTACCGGTGTCGGCGGCGAAGTCATTTGCTACGTCGCATAAGGAGTTAGACATGTCTCGTGTAGCTAAAATGCCAATCGCTGTGCCAGCTGGCGCTGATGTCGCCATCTCCGCACAGGCGATCACCGTCAAAGGCCCGCTGGGCGTGCTGACCCAGGCCCTGAACGGCCAGGTCACGGTGGAAAACAATGCAGGAACCCTGACGTTCGTCGCCGCCAACGACAGCCGCGAAGCCAATGCCATGTCCGGCACGCTGCGCGCGCTGGTCAACAACATGGTCAACGGCGTCACCAAGGGTTTCGAGAAGAAGCTGAACCTGGTCGGCGTGGGTTACAAGGCGCAAGCGCAAGGCGACAAGCTGAACCTGTCGCTGGGCTTCTCGCACCCTGTCGTGCACACCATGCCAGCGGGCGTCACCTGCGCCACCGCAACGCCAACGGAGATCGTCATCAAAGGCATCGACCGTCAGCAAGTGGGCCAGGTCGCCGCTGAAGTTCGCGCTTACCGCGCTCCCGAGCCTTACAAGGGCAAGGGCGTCCGTTACTCGGACGAAGTGGTGAAGATTAAAGAAACCAAGAAGAAGTAACTAGGGGCTGACGATGGACAAGAAAGAATCACGTCTGCGCCGCGGACGCCAAACCCGGATCAAGATCGCGCAATTGAAAGTGAACCGCCTGTCGGTCCACCGCACCAATCTGCACATTTACGCGAACCTGATCTCGCCGGACGCCAAAGTACTGGTGTCGGCCTCCACGGCCGAAGTCGAAGTGCGCAACGAACTGGCAGGCAAGTCGGGCAAGGGCGGCAACGCCGCCGCTGCCGCACTGGTCGGCAAGCGCGTCGCAGAGAAAGCACTGAAAGCAGGAATCACCGAAGTCGCGTTCGACCGCTCCGGTTTCCGTTACCACGGCCGTGTGAAGGCGCTGGCAGAAGCCGCGCGCGAAGCCGGTCTGAAGTTCTAAGGAACGATCATGGCAAAAATGCAAGCAAAAATGGCAAGCGACAAGCCGGATGACGGCATGCGCGAGAAAATGATCGCGATCAACCGCGTGACCAAAGTGGTCAAGGGTGGTCGTATCATGGGTTTCGCCGCGCTGACCGTGGTTGGTGACGGCGATGGCCGCATCGGCATGGGCAAGGGCAAGTCGAAGGAAGTACCGGTCGGTGTGCAGAAGGCGATGGAAGAAGCCCGCCGCAACCTGATCAAGGTGCCTCTGAAGAACGGCACCCTGCAGCATACGGTATCGGGTCGCCACGGCGCCTCGAAAGTGATGATGAGCCCGGCCAAACCTGGTACGGGCGTCATCGCCGGCGGCGCAATGCGCGCAATCTTCGAAGTAATGGGCGTGACGGACGTGGTGGCGAAATCCACCGGCTCGTCGAACCCTTACAACCTGGTGCGCGCCACGCTGGACGGTCTGGCAAAAATGAGTACTCCTGCTGACATCGCCGCCAAGCGCGGTAAGTCGGTGGAAGAGATCCTGGGCTAAGGTGGACATCATGACGAAAACTGTCAAAGTACAATTGGTCAAGGGCTTGATCGGCACGCGTGAAGACCACCGTGCCACCGTACGCGGCCTGGGCCTGCGTCGTGTCAACTCGGTACGCGAGTTGCAGGACACCCCAGCCGTGCGCGGCATGATCAACAAAGTCTCGTACCTCGTTAAAGTTGTTGCGTAAGCCCCTGGGCTTACGTACGGAGAAAACATGGAACTGAATACCATCCAACCAGCCGACGGCGCTAAGCACTACAAGCGTCGCGTCGGCCGCGGTATCGGCTCCGGTCTGGGTAAAACCTCGGGCCGTGGTCACAAAGGTCAAAAATCGCGTTCGGGCGGCTTCCACAAAGTCGGTTTCGAAGGCGGTCAGATGCCGCTGCAACGCCGTCTGCCTAAGCGCGGTTTCAAGTCGCTCAACGCCACCTTCAAAGCTGAAGTGCGTCTGTCCGACCTGAACGCCCTGGCCGTGGGCGAGGTCGACATCCTGGTGCTCAAGCAAGCTGGCGTGCTGAACGTGCTGGCCCGCGACGTGCGCGTCATTCTGTCCGGCGAGATCACCAAAGCGGTGAACCTCAAAGGCCTGAAAGTGACGGCCGGCGCCAAGGCAGCCATCGAAGCAGCCGGCGGCTCGGTAGCCTGAGTTGCCCGCTAACAGCTTGATCGGAGCGAAAATTGGCGACTAATCCACAACTTGCTAAGAGTGCTGCGGCCGGATTCCCATGGGGCCGGCTCTGGTTCCTGCTTGGCGCATTGGTGGTTTATCGTATCGGCGCTCACGTCCCGGTGCCCGGGATCGATCCGGTACAATTGGCCGCGCTGTTCAAGTCGCAAGAGGGTGGCATCCTGGGCATGTTCAACATGTTCAGCGGTGGCGCGCTCTCGCGCTTCACGGTGTTTGCGCTGGGTATCATGCCTTACATCTCGGCCTCGATCATCATGCAATTGCTGTCGATCGTGTCGCCTCAGATGGAAGCGCTCAAAAAAGAAGGCGAAGCAGGCCGACGCAAGATCACCCAGTACACCCGGTATTTCACGGTGGCGCTGGCGATGTTCCAGGCGTTCGGCATCGCAGTCGCCCTGGAATCCCAAGCCGGCCTGGTGCTGGATCCGGGCCTGGGGTTCCGCTTCGTGACGGTCGTGACGCTGTTGACTGGCACCATGTTCCTGATGTGGCTGGGGGAGCAGATTACCGAGCGTGGCTTGGGTAATGGCATCTCCATCATCATTTTCGCCGGTATCGCCGCCGGTCTGCCGAACGCGCTGGGGGGCTTGTTCTCCCAGGTCGCCAACGGTTCGATCGGCAGCTTCTCGGCGATCATCATCGTGGCCCTGGTGGCGGCGGTAACGTTCTTCGTGGTGTTTGTGGAACGTGGCCAGCGCAAGATTCTGGTGAATTATGCTAAGCGCCAGGTCGGTAACAAGATTTACGGTGGACAAACGTCGCACCTGCCATTGAAGTTGAACATGGCCGGCGTGATCCCACCGATCTTCGCATCGTCGATCATCTTGTTCCCGGCCACGATCCTGGACTGGTTCGCCAAGGGCGCCAATCCGGCCAACCCGGTGATCCGCTTCCTCAAGGATGTGGCAGCATCGATGGGTCCAGGCGAGCCTATGCACGCCCTGCTGTACGCCATTGCAATCGTGTTCTTCTGCTTCTTCTACACCGCTCTGGTGTTCAACAGCAAGGAGACGGCGGATAACTTGAAGAAGAGCGGGGCCTTCGTGCCAGGGATTCGTCCCGGTGAGCAGACAGCCCGCTACATCGACAAGATCCTGACCCGGTTGACTCTGGCAGGCGCAATCTACATCACGTTGGTGTGTTTGTTGCCGGAATTCATGCAAGCCGAGTGGAAGGTGCCGTTCTATTTTGGTGGCACTTCTCTGTTGATTATTGTGGTTGTGACCATGGACTTCATGGCGCAAGTGCAAAACTACGTGATGTCGCAGCAATATGAATCGCTGCTGCGCAAAGCAAACTTCAAAGGCGGAATTCCGACGCGATAAGCGCGGTTTCAAACATACCGAATGGCAAAAGACGACGTCATACAGATGCAGGGCGAGATTCTCGAGAATCTGCCGAATGCAACATTTCGAGTGAAGCTGGAAAACGGACACGTGGTGCTCGGGCATATTTCGGGTAAAATGCGGATGAACTATATCCGCATTCTTCCTGGCGACAAGGTGACGGTAGAGCTGACACCTTATGACCTGAGCCGGGCACGCATCGTGTTCCGGACCAAGTAACCTACAACATTGAACCAAGAAGAGAGTGCAAAATGAAAGTTAACGCCTCAGTCAAGCGGATCTGCCGCAACTGCAAGATCATCAAGCGCAAGGGTGTTGTTCGCGTCATCTGCGTCGAACCACGTCACAAGCAGCGTCAAGGTTAATAACCGTTATTTATCGAGGAATAACGAATGGCACGTATTGCAGGGGTTAATATCCCCAATCATCAGCACACCGTAATCGGCCTGACGGCCATCTACGGTGTTGGCCGCCCACGCGCGCAGTTCATCTGCGCGGCGACGGGCATCGCGACCAACAAGAAGGTCAAAGACCTGGACGACAGCGAACTGGAAAAGCTGCGCGATGAAGTAGCGAAATTCATCGTCGAAGGCGATCTGCGCCGCGAATTGTCCATGAACATCAAGCGTTTGATGGACCTGGGTTGCTACCGTGGTATGCGCCACCGCAAGGGCCTGCCGGTCCGCGGCCAGCGTACTCGCACCAATGCACGTACCCGCAAGGGCCCGCGCAAAGCCGCACAATCGCTCAAGAAATAATCTAGGGAAATCACATGGCTAAGCAACAAAGCAGCGCAGCAGCAGCTCGCGTTCGTAAAAAGGTCAAGAAGAACGTCGCTGAAGGCATCGCCCACGTGCACGCTTCCTTCAACAACACCATCATCACCATCACCGACCGCCAGGGCAACGCTCTGTCGTGGGCGACCTCCGGTGGTGCTGGCTTCAAGGGTTCGCGTAAATCGACCCCGTTCGCAGCGCAGGTTGCGGCTGAAGCGGCTGGTAAAGTGGCCGTCGAATGCGGCGTGAAGAACCTGGAAGTGCGCATCAAGGGCCCTGGTCCTGGTCGCGAATCCGCAGTGCGCGCACTGAACAACCTGGGCATCAAGATCACCGAGATCCAGGACGTGACCCCAGTGCCACACAACGGCTGCCGTCCTCCGAAGCGTCGTCGTATCTAAAGCACAGTCGGCGGCGGCGGGTTCGCCCGCCCGCCAGCCTTCTGTGGTGCAGTACCCCGTTTCACCCGCAGCACAAAAATCGCTGGAGCAGAAAGCCGGAAACGGTTATACTGCCCGGCTGTTGTCGCCTGTCGAACCCGTTCGGCGGGTCATCATTGTCAGCCACCGTCTGGCCGAACGCGGACCAGACTAGCGCCTAACTGCATGGAAGCATGTGGCTGGGGCGTTATTATTTATAAAAAGGAAGCATCGTGGCACGTTATATCGGACCAAAAGCAAAACTGTCCCGCCGTGAAGGTACGGACCTGTTCCTCAAGAGCGCACGCCGCTCGCTCGACAGCAAGTGCAAACTGGACGTCAAGCCAGGCCAGCACGGCGTCAAATCGGGTGCCCGCACCTCGGACTACGGCAACCAGCTGCGCGAAAAGCAGAAGGTCAAGCGCATGTACGGCGTCCTCGAGCGTCAGTTCCGCCGCTACTTCGCCGAAGCCGACCGCCGCAAGGGCAACACCGGCGAAACCCTGCTGAAGCTGCTGGAAACCCGTCTGGACAACGTCGCTTACCGCATGGGCTTCGGCTCGACCCGCGCTGAAGCGCGTCAGCTGGTGTCGCACAAAGCGTTCACCGTGAACGGCCAAGTGGTCAACATCGCTTCCTACTCCGTGAAGATCGGCGACGTGATCGCCGTGCGCGAAAAGTCGAAGAAGCAGACCCGTATCATCGAAGCGCTGTCGCTGGCTGAACAAGTCGGTATGCCAAGCTGGGTGTCGGTTGACGCCAAGAAGATGGAAGGCACCTTCAAGTCGCTGCCAGAGCGTAACGAAATCGCCAACGACGTCAACGAATCGCTGATCGTCGAATTGTACTCGCGTTAATCGTAGTCGCTAGTATCGCCGCCCACTCCACGGAGTGGGCGTTTTCACTAATGCCATCAGCCTTATCGGCCTAACGCGCCGAGGGTATTGAAAAGGACATTTCATGCAAAACAGTTTGTTGAAACCACGTATTATCGATGTCGAGGCGCTGGGCGCCGGCCACGCGAAAGTCGTGATGGAGCCGTTCGAACGCGGCTATGGCCACACCCTGGGCAACGCGCTGCGCCGCGTGCTGCTGTCGTCGATGATCGGCTACGCACCCACCGAGGTGACGATCGCCGGCGTCGTGCACGAATACTCGTCGCTCGACGGCGTGCAGGAAGACGTGGTCGACCTGCTGCTGAACCTGAAGGGCGTGGTCTTCAAAGTCCACAACCGTGACTCCGTCACCCTGACCCTGAAGAAGGAAGGCGAAGGCGCCGTCCTGGCCTCGGATATCGATCTGCCGCACGACGTGGAACTGATCAATCCGGACCACGTGATCGCCCACCTGACCGCCGGCGGTAAGCTGGACATGCAGATCAAAGTGGAAAAAGGCCGCGGCTATGTGCCCGGTAACGTCCGCCGCCTGTCGGAAGACACCAACAAGACCATCGGCCGCATCATTCTGGATGCATCGTTCTCGCCCGTGCGCCGCGTTTCCTACTTCGTCGAGTCCGCTCGCGTGGAACAGCGTACCGACCTGGACAAGCTGATCATCAACATCGAAACCAACGGCGTGATCTCGCCGGAAGAAGCGATCCGCCAGTCGGCGCGCGTCTTGGTCGACCAGTTGAACGTGTTCGCCGCCCTGGAAGGCACGGAAGCGGCCGCCGAAGCGCCATCGCGTGCTCCGCTGGTCGATCCTATCCTGCTGCGTCCAGTGGACGACCTGGAGCTGACCGTCCGTTCGGCCAACTGCCTGAAAGCGGAAAACATCTACTACATCGGCGACCTGATCCAGCGTTCGGAAAACGAACTGCTGAAGACGCCGAACCTGGGCCGCAAGTCGCTGAACGAAATCAAGGAAGTGCTCGCCTCGCGCGGCCTGACCTTGGGCATGAAGCTGGAAAACTGGCCGCCTGCCGGTCTGGAAAAGTAACAAATTGGGTGACAGTGCTGGACATCGCGCAGCGATGTTCTGCCCTGTTACCAACTGATTTGCAGTAAGTTTTACCGCCCGGCGCATGTTGCGCCGGGCGTTTATCCCCTAGAACCGGTCCGCGCTCCCGCCCTGGCGGCAGCGATCGAAGAACTCGGATTTAAACATCATCGAAAGGAAGTACCATGCGTCACCGTCACGGCCTCCGTAAGCTGAACCGCACCTCGTCCCACCGCCTGGCTATGCTGCGCAACATGACCGTTTCCCTGCTGCGTCATGAAGCCATCAAAACCACGCTGCCTAAAGCCAAGGAACTGCGCCGCGTTGTCGAGCCTATCCTGACCCTGGGCAAGACCGACACCCTGGCCAACAAGCGTCTGGCCTTCTCGCGCCTGCGCGACCGCGAAATGGTCGTCAAGCTGTTCGCCGAACTGGGCCCACGCTACGCTGCCCG
Organism: Rugamonas sp. GW822-FHT03B10; assembly: GCF_058801745.1. Taxonomy (NCBI): domain Bacteria; kingdom Pseudomonadati; phylum Pseudomonadota; class Betaproteobacteria; order Burkholderiales; family Oxalobacteraceae; genus Rugamonas; species Rugamonas sp. GW822-FHT03B10. The sequence continues at coordinate 440,683 of NZ_JBXANP010000001.1, forward strand.
TAACGGCGGCTACCTGCGTATCCTGAAAATGGGCTTCCGCGTTGGCGACAACGCGCCAATGGCTTACGTCGAGCTGCTGGACCGTCCAGAAGTCACCGCTGTGGAAGACGCGCCAACCGCCGAGTAATCGCCGGTCGTCGTCTTGACAGAAAAGCCAGGCTCTGCCTGGCTTTTTTGCTTTTCGGCGACCCATCTTAAGGCCGCGCTCAGACGGGACCGCGCGCGCCGGTGTACTATTGCCCGTTGAGTCCAATCCGCCGTTACCGACCACCTTATGCCACGAACCGCCGCCTTCTCCTTCGCCTCCGCGCGCGCCCTGCCGTCCCTGGGCCGGGCGCTGCTGTCCTCGTCGCTGCTGTTGACGCTGTTGCTGGCGATGCTGCTGGCCCTGGCCGCCGGCCGTCCGGCCCGCGCCGACGAGGACTACCTGGAGCCCGACGCCGCGTTCCGCTTCTCGGCCCGCATGGCCGATCCGCACACGGTGGCCGTCACCTACCAGATCGCCGACGGCTACTACATGTACCGCGAGCGCTTCAAGTTCGCGGCGCAGGGCGCCACGCTGGGCGCGCCGGCCATCCCGCCCGGCAAGATCCACTTCGATGAAACGTTCCAGAAGAACGTGGAAACCTATCGCGGCAGCGTCACCATCGCCATCCCCGTCGAGGCCGGCGGCAGCTTCACGCTCGTCTCCACCGGCCAGGGCTGCTCGGACAAAGGCTTGTGCTACGCGCCGCAGGAAGCCAAGGCCAACCTGACGGCCAGCGGCAAGCCCGGCCTGGCCGCGCTGGCGCTGGGCCAGTCCGCCCCGCCGGGCGGCGCCAGCCAGTCCGGGCCGGCCGCGCAATCGGCGGCCCCGTCGGCGCCCGTGTCGCCCGGCGTCACCGTCAACGCCGTGCCCACGCCGGCCACCACCGTGCTGAGCGAGGCCGCCGGCGCGCCCGTGCCGGCCGTCGCGCCGGCCCAGCCGGGCAACGTGGAGGCGGCGCTCAAGGGCGGCAAGCTGCTTGTCATCGTGCCGCTGTTCATGCTGCTGGGCCTGGGCCTGGCGTTCACGCCGTGCGTGCTGCCCATGGTGCCCATCCTGTCGTTCATCATCGTGGGCGAGGGCGCCAAGGCCAGCCGCGCGCGCGGGTTGCTGCTGTCGGCCACCTACGCGCTGGGCATGGCCATCGTCTACACGGCGCTTGGCGTCGCCGCCGGCCTGATCGGCGAAGGGCTGGCCGCCGCCCTGCAGAACCCGTGGGTGCTGGGGGCGTTCGCATTGCTGATGGCGGCCATGGCGCTGTCCATGTTCGGCTACTACAACCTGCAGGTGCCGGCCGCGCTGCAAACCCGGCTCAGCGCCATGTCGCACCGCCAGGCGGCCGGCAAGCTGGCCGGCGTGTTCGTGATGGGCGCCATCTCGGCCCTCATCGTCGGCCCCTGCGTGGCCGCGCCGCTGGCCGGCGCGCTGGTCTACATCAGCCAGACGCGCGACGTCGTGATCGGCGGCAGCGCCCTGTTCGCGATGGCCGTGGGCATGAGCGTGCCGCTGCTGCTGGTCGGCGTGTCGGCCGGCACGCTGCTGCCCAAGGCCGGACTGTGGATGGATGGCGTCAAGCGCTTCTTCGGCGTGCTGCTGCTGGCGATGGCGTGGTGGCTGGTGTCGCCCGTGCTGCCGGCGGCCGTGCAGATGCTGGGCTGGACCGCCTTGCTGGTCGGTTACGGCGTCTACCTGCTGCGCAACAAGACGGGGCACTGGGCGGCCAAGAGCGCCGGCCTCGTGTTCGCGGCGCTGGGCCTGGTGCAACTGGTCGGCGTGTCCACCGGCGGGCGCGATGTGCTGGCGCCGCTGGCCCACTTGCAGGCGCAGGGCGCGGTCCAGCCGCTGCCGTTCAAGCGCGTCAAGACGGTGGCGGAACTCGATGCCGTGCTGGCCCAGACGGGCGGCAAGGGCGCGATGCTCGACTTCTACGCCGACTGGTGCGTGTCCTGCAAGGAAATGGAAAAGCTGACCTTCGCGGCCCCGGCCGTGCGCGCGCGGCTGGCCAACACGGTGCTGCTGCAAGTGGACGTGACGGCCAACGACGACGACGACAAGGCCATGCTCAAGCGCTTCCACCTGTTCGGCCCGCCCGGCATCATCCTGTTCGATGGTAAGGGTCAGGAGCTGGCCGACGCCCGGGTGATCGGCTTCCAGAACGCCGACACCTTCCTGCAATCGCTGTCGCGGCTGCCGCAATAAATAAAAAGGCGGCGCCCGGCCATGCCGGGTGCCGCTCGTGTCCACTGCCCGCTCATCGCGGGCTTACCGCCGGCGCGTTGCTGGCCCGCCTCGGGCTCGCTGCCGGCTCATCGCGGCCTCACTGGCGGTGGCGACCCATCATCGGATGCTGGCCATGCGCGCCGCCCATCACGTGGTCGTCGAAGATGGCTTTCTGCTCGGGCGTCAACTGGCCGTAGAAGGTGTTGAGCGCGCCCAGGTGGCCTTCCATGGTCAGCGTGCGCTGCTTGCTCAGGTCGATCATCTTGGCCAGCCGGTCCGGGGCCGGCAGCTTGGCCATGGCCGCGCGGTCGATGCGCTCGGCCGGCGCGGTCGGCTTGATGGCGTTCTGATAGGCCGTCCAGGCCGGTTCCTGGGCCGGCGTCAGCTTGAGCAGGTCGTGCAGCTTGGCCTGATGCTTGGCGAACCATTCGCCCATGCGGGCCTGGCGTTGCTCGCTGTTGGCCTGCCAGCCGTGGCGGCCGGCCGTGTCGTCGGCCATGGCGGCGGCGCTGGCGCCGGCCAGGCCCAGCACGGTCATGCCGATCAGGATGCTTTTGCGTACGGTGTTCATGGTGTTTCCTTTATCAAAGTCGTGGGGAGACGCTGCGCTCTCGTTCGTCTCATGGAACATATGGTGGCAGTGCCGTGTTTCGACCAAGTGTCCCGGCCGCCGGTTTTTGTATCAAACTGTTTCCCCCGCAAGGGGGCACTACAAGCCGATACAAATGGCCCTTGGTCAGGCGCGGCCAAACTGGCGATAATGAACGCATGGAATCCATCTCGACAATTCTGATCGTTGACGACGATCGCGACATCCGCACCCTGCTGGCCGATTACCTGGAAACCAACGGTTACCGCACGCTGGGCGCGGCCGACGGCACGGCCATGTGGAAGCTGCTCGACGAGTCGCGGCCCGACCTGGTGGTGCTGGACCTGAACCTGCCCGGCGACGACGGCCTCACGCTGTGCCGCAAGCTGCGCGCCCATTCGACCCTGCCCGTCATCATGCTGACGGCCCGCAACGAGCCGCTGGACCGCATCCTGGGCCTGGAGATGGGCGCCGACGACTACCTGCCCAAGCCGTTCGAGCCGCGCGAGCTGCTGGCCCGCATCCGCAGCGTGCTGCGCCGCAGTAACGCCATGCCGGCCGGCCACGGCGGCGACAAGGCCGAGCGCATCCGCTTCTCCGACTGGACGCTGGACTTGACGGCGCGCCACCTGCTCAATCCGGACGGCCTGGTGATCATGCTGTCGGGCGCCGAATACCGCCTGCTCAAGGTGTTCCTCGAACACCCGAACCGCGTGCTCAACCGCGACCAGCTGCTGAATCTCACCCAAGGACGCGACGCCGACCCGTTCGACCGCTCGATCGACATCCAGATCAGCCGCCTGCGCCAGAAGCTGGGCGAGGATGCGCGGCTGCCGCAAATCATCAAGACCGTGCGCAACGGCGGCTATGTGCTGGCCGGCCAGGTGGCCGTGGAGCCGCAGGCGTGAAAGCATTCATCGGGTCGATGACCGGGCGCGTGTTCCTGGTCCTGCTGCTGGGCATCGTCGCCTCGGCCGCGCTGACCCAGTGGCTGGCCGTGAGCGAGCGCACGCGCGCGCTGGAACGCTACCGCGACTTCCACGCGCTGGAACGGGCCGAACAGCTCATCACGACGGCCGACGTGGTGCCCGAGGCCTCGCGCGCGACCTATCTGCGGGTGGCCAGCCGGGGCAGCGTGCGGCTGGCGCCGGCCGCCGCCGCCGCCGCGCCAGCCTTGCCGGCCACGGAATTCACCCAGGCCCTGCAGCAGCGGCTGGGCGCCGGCTTCACGCTGCATCCGCTGGCCGAACGGCCGCCCGAATGCGACCTGCGGCGCAAGCCCATGACGCTGTTCGGTCCCAATCAATGGCGCGGCACCTGCGAAACCATGCTGGTGCGCATGCACGACGGCGCCCTGATGACGCTGTCCGTGCTGCCGCCGCGCCCGCCACCCGGCGGCGGACGCAATGAGCCGCTGACCTTGCTGCCCTTCCTGCTCAGCATCGCCGTGCTCGCGTATTTCGTGGCGCGCATGGCCATGCGCCCGCTCAAGCAGCTGGCGCAGGCGGCCAAGGACCTCGGCAACGACATCAACCGCCCGCCGCTGGCCATCGGCGGCGCGTCCGAGATCCGCCAGGCGGCCGGCGCGTTCAACGCCATGCAGGCCCGCATCCGCCAGCACATTTCCCAGCGCACGGAAATGCTGGCCGCCATCACCCACGATTTACAGACGCCGCTGACGCGGCTGCGGCTGCGGCTGGAGAAGGTGCGGGACCACGAGTTGCAGCAGCGCCTGGTGGACGACCTGTCGGCCATGCAGCAAATGGTCAAGGAAGGGCTGGACCTGGCGCGCAGCATGGACACCACGGAAACCATGCAGGCGCTGGACCTCGATTCGCTGCTCGACAGCGTCTGCTCGGACGCGGCCGACAGCGGCCAGCAGGTGGACCTCAAGGGCCGCGCCGCCATGGCGCTGATGGGCCGGCCGCTGGCGATCCGGCGCTGCCTGGTCAACCTGCTCGACAACGCCGTCAAGTACGGCCAGTACGCGCACGTGACGGTGGAGCGCATGGTGGGCGCGGCCCGCATCCGCATCCGCGACGGCGGCCCCGGCATCGCGCCGGAGCAGATGGCGCGCGTGTTCGAGCCGTTCTACCGGATCGAATCGTCGCGCTCGCGCGCCTCCGGCGGCACCGGCCTGGGCCTGACCATCGCCCGCAACATCGCCGAGCAGCACGGCGCCAGCCTGATGCTGGCCAACCATGCGCAGGGCGGCCTCGAAGTGACGCTGATCGTGCCCGAACACTACGCCGGCCGCTGAGCCGTCCATCCCCGCGGCGGCGCGCCGGCGCCGCACGGATATGCGACAATGCTTCGCTTATGCCCGGCGGCAATACTCTTGAACAACATGAAAAAATCCTCCTTCGCATTCCTGGCCGGCGCCGTCATCGCGGCCGGCTATGGCCTCTGGCACACCACCCACCAGGCCGGCGCGCCGGCGGCGGCCAAGTCCGGCGCGCAAGGCCCGACCACGGTCAGCGTGGTGACCCCGCGCCGCCAGGATGTGCCCGTGATCTTCCAGGCCAACGGCACCGTCACCCCGATCAGCACGGTGGACCTGCACCCGCAAACGACAAGCACCATCGCCAAGGTCCACATCAAGGAAGGCCAGTTCGTGCGCGCGGGCGAGCTGATGTTCACGCTCGACGACCGCAGCGCGCGCGCCAGCGTGGACAAGGCGCAGGCCCAGGTGGCGCGCGACCAGGCCGCGCTGGCCGACCTGCAGCGCCAGTACCAGCGCAGCCAGGAATTGTTGAGCAAAAACTTCATCGCCCAGGGCGCCGTCGACACGCTCAAGAGCCAGGTGGAGTCGGCCCGCGCGCTGGTGCAGGCCGACACGGCCGCCGCCCGCTCGGCCGGCGTGGACGCCAGCTACACGGCCATCCGCGCGCCGATGGCGGGGCGGGTCGGCGCCATCAACGTCTACCCGGGCAGCCTGGTGCAGCTGAGCACGTCGCTGACCACCATCACCCAGCTCGATCCCATCACGGTCGCCTTCACCCTGCCCGAAAGCGCGCTGGCCGACGTGCTGGCGGCCCAGCGCGCCGGCCGCGTGCCGGTGCAGGTGACGGCCGGCGACGCCGCCGGAACCGGCCTCGACGGCGCGCTCAGTTTCGTCGACAACACGGTCGACCCCGTGGCCGGCGTGATCCGCGTGAAGGCCCAGTTCGCCAACGCGGACACGCGGCTGTGGCCGGGCCAGTACGTCAACGCCCGCCTCACCGTGCGCACGCTCAGGGACGCGCTGGTGGTGCCGCAAAACGCCATCATCAGCAACACGCGCGGCACCTTCGTCTACACGGTGGCGCCGGACCAGACGGCCAAGACCAATCCCGTCGTGCGCCTGTACGCGTTCGGCGCCGACGCCGCCGTCTCCGGCCTGGCCGGCGACGCGCAGGTGATCGTCGAGGGCAAGCAGAACCTGCGGCCCGGCGGCAAGGTCAAACTGGCGGGAGCGGGCGGGCGCGACGGCGCCTCGGCCCAGGCCGCGCCCGTGGCGGAAAAAGGTAAAGTGGAATGAACCTGTCCGAACTGTGCATCCGCCGCCCCGTGATGGTGGTGCTGCTGTCGCTGTCGCTGATCCTGGCCGGCGTGCTGGCCTACACCAGCATCCCGGTGGCGGCGTTGCCCAGCTTCAACACGCCCGTCATCAACGTCAACGCCGACCTGCCCGGCGCCAGCCCCGACACCATGGCCTCGTCGGTCGCGCTGCCGCTGGAGAAGCAGTTCTCGACCATCGCCGGCCTCAACCTGATCACCTCCACCAGCACGCTGGGCACCACCTCGCTCACGCTGGAATTCGACCCGTCCATCGACGTCAACGCGGCGGCCGTGGACGTGCAGGCGGCCCTGCTGCGGGCCCAGCGCTCGCTGCCGCAGGAGATGACGGAACTGCCGTCCTACCGCAAGGTCAACCCGGCCGACGCGCCGGTGCTGTTCATGACCATGACCTCGCCGTCGCTGAGCCTGTCGGAGCTGAACGATTACGCGGAAAACCTGATCGCGCCCAGCCTGTCGACCCTGCCCGGCGTGGCCCAGGTGGGGGTGAACGGCCAGAAGCGGTTCGCCGTGCGCATCCGCGCCCGCACCGAGCAGCTCAACGCGCGCAACCTGACGCTCGATGAACTGGCCAGCGCCGTCAAGGCCGCCAACGCCAACAGCCCGCTGGGCATCCTGGACGGCCCCACCCAGACCCTCACCATCCAGGGCAACGCCCAGCTGATGAAGGCGTCCGAATTCGCCGAGCTGATCGTGGCCACCCGCAACGGCCAGCCGGTGCGGCTGAAGGACGTGGCCACCGTGGAGGACAGCTACCAGTCCGTCAAGACGGCCGGCAGCTACAACGGCGAGCGCTCGATCGTGCTGCTGGTGCAGCGCCAGCCCAACGCCAACACGGTGCAGGTGGTGGACGGCGTGCGCCGCCTGCTGCCGCGCTTCCTGGCCCAGTTGCCCAGCTCGATCAAGATCAACCTCGTCAACGACCGCTCCGTCTCCATCCGCGACGCCATCCACGACGTCAACATCACGCTGGCGCTGACGGTGGGCCTGGTGGTGCTGGTGATCTTCCTGTTCCTGCGGCGCGCGGCCGCCACCTTCATCCCCGCCATCACCATGCCCATTTCGCTGCTCGGCGCGCTGGCCTTGCTGTACGCCTTCGGCTACAGCCTCGACAACGTGTCGCTGCTCGGCATCACGCTGGCCGTGGGCCTGGTGGTGGACGACGCCATCGTGGTGCTGGAGAACATCGTGCGCCATATCGAGCTGGGCAAGAAGCCGTTGCAGGCGGCGCTGATCGGCGCGCGCGAGATGGGCTTCACCATCGTCTCGATCTCCATCTCGCTGGTGGCCGTGTTCATACCCATCTTCTTCATGCCGGGCACGATAGGCTTGCTGTTCCATGAATTCGCCGTCGTCGTCTCGCTGTCGATCCTGGTGTCGGCCATCGTCTCGCTGACGCTGGTGCCCATGCTGGCCAGCCGCTTGCTGCCGGCCGACTCGCACGACGCCGAGGGCGACGACACCTTCATCGGGCGCTGGTTCGAGGCCGGCTTCTCGCGCCTGCGCCACGGCTACGCGGCCACGCTGGACCTGGCGCTGGCGCACCGCTACGTGGTGCTGCTGATCGCGCTCGGCACGTTCGCGCTCACGGCCGTGCTGTACGTGACCATCCCCAAGGGCTTCTTCCCCGAGGAGGACCTGGGCCAGATCCGCGTGACGACCGAGGCGGCCGAGGACATCTCGTCGTCGGCCCTGATGGCCCTGCAGGAAAAGGTGGCCAACGTCATCAAGGCCGACCCCAATGTGCAGGACGTGACCTCCTTCGTCAGCGGCGGCAACAGCGGCCGCATGTTCCTCGTGCTCAAGCCGCGCGACCAGCGCGCCAAGATGCCGCAAGTGCTCGACAGCCTGCGCAAGGCCACGCGCGCCGTCCCCGGCGTGTCGGTCTACCTGAGCCCGATCCAGAACCTGCAGCTCGGTGGCCGTCCCAGCAAGAGCCGCTACCAGTACACGCTGCAATCGGTCAGTCCCGACGCGCTCGGCGACTGGGCCACCAAGTTCCTCGACCGCATGCGCGCCGACAACGACTTCCGCGACGTCACCAGCGACGCCCAGAATCGCGGCCTGCAAGCGTCGCTCAAGATCGACCGCGACAAGGCCAACAACCTCGGCGTGCAGATCGCCGACGTGCGCACGGCGCTGTATCTGGCCTTCGGCGAGCGCCAGGTGTCGACCATTTATTCGTCGGCCGCCAGCTACTTCGTGATCCTGGAGGCGGCCACCGAGGACCGCCAGTTCGACGACGCGCTGACCCGCATCTCGGTGCGCAACAAGGCCGGCCAGCTGGTGCAGCTGTCGAGCTTCGTCACCGTCGAGCGCACGGTGGGGCCCACGGCCGTCAACCACCAGGGCCAGCTGCAGGCGATCACGCTGTCGTTCAACCTGGCGCCCAACGTGCCGCTGGGCGTGGCCACGGCCAAGATCGACAAGATGGGCGCGGCCATGAACTTGCCGGCCTCCATCATCACCAGCTACGGCGGCGACGCGGCCGTGTTCCAGAGTTCGCAAGGCAGCCAGGTGATCCTGATCGTGGCCGCGCTCGGCGTGATCTACGTGCTGCTCGGCGTGCTGTACGAGAGCTTCATCCACCCGCTCACCATCCTGGCCGGCTTGCCGTCGGCCGCCGTGGGCGCCTTGCTGACGCTGCGCCTGTTCAACCTCGACCTGACCATGATCGCCATCATCGGCATCCTGATGCTGATCGGCATCGTCAAGAAGAACGCCATCATGATGATCGACTTCGCCCTGCACGCGCAGCGCGACGAGGGCATGACGCCGGCCGAGGCCATCCGCGAAGCGTGCGTCCTGCGCTTCCGCCCCATCATGATGACCACCATGGCGGCCCTGATGGGCGCGCTGCCGATCGCGCTGGGCCTGGGCGCGGGCGCCGAACTGCGCCAGCCGCTGGGCCTGGCCGTGGTCGGCGGGCTCGTGTTCTCGCAGGTGATCACGCTCTACATCACCCCCGTGATCTACCTGTTCCTCGACAAGTACAGCGGCAGCGGCCCCATGGCCGATGCCGTGCTGGCCGACGAAGCCACCACCGCGGCGACTGCTGCCAATGTCGCATTGAAGGCTGTTAATTCCATCAAGCATTGAGCGGCCACAAGCCGCCGCGCGCGCCCCTCCGTATCATAGGCAAGGACTTTTTTCCTTGCGGCAAGGAGGGGCGATGAAGCGATACACCGTCACCATCATCGGCATGGGGCCGCGCGGCTTGAGCGTGCTGGAGCGGCTGGCGGCCCAGATCCGTGGGCGCGACCTGCTGCTCGACCTGGTCCTGGTCGAGCCGGGCGAATGCGGGCAGGGCGTGCATTCGGCGCGCCAGCCCCAGCATTTGCTGATCAACACCATCGCCAGCCAGGTCACGCTGTTCCCCGCGCCGGGCGTGGTGAAGGACGGCCCCGTGTGCGCCGCGCCCTCGCTCACGCAATGGGCGCGCGAGCGCGGCTACCGGCGCGTGGGCGAGCAGTACTACCGCATCGGCGCCACCGGGGCCGGGGCCGAGATCGGCGAGCTCGATTACCTGCCGCGCCGCCTGCTCGGCGAATACCTGACGTGGGCCTATGAACAACTGGTGGCCAGCCTGCCGGCCGGCGTCACGCTCACCCACCACCGGCTGCGCGCGCACGACCTGTGGCGGCAGCCGGACGGACGCTGCGTGGTGGAACTGGAGAGCGGCTTCATCATCCTGAGCGACTTCGTGTTCCTGACCACGGGCCACGGCAACAACGTGCTCAGCGGCCACGACGCCTGGTGCCGCAAATTCGCCCAGGACCATGCGCGCTACAACAGCCGGCTCGGCTATTACCGCCACATCTACCCGCTCGGTTTTCCCGTCGAGGGGCCGCACGATTACACCCATGCCTTGCCGCGCCCCATGATGTGCTCGCGCCAGGTGCTCGACGCCGACCGTTGTGTTTCCGCCATGCTGGCCCAGATCCCCGTCCCGCCACGGCGCCCGCCGCAGCGCCGTCCCGGGGCCGGCGCCGACCATTCCCCTCAGCCGGCCTTGCCGCGCGTCACCGTGTAGCGTTGCTGATACATACCGTAACATTCATCAAGGCCAAGCTCCGGTAAGCTACCGGAACTCAGGCTGGCCCACCTGCGCGCCGCGCGCGGGCGGCCCGGACCTGGCGGCGCGGTTCCAAAAATGGCGGGACTCTGGCACTATGACCGCATTTTGACGCTCACGCTCCACGAAGGTTCGCTCTTGCACGACGATACGCACACGATGTCAGCAGATTCCGAGTATTGCCACAGCTGCGGCCAGCGCCTGCCGGCCCGCGACGGCTACGGCTATGGCCGGCGCAAGCGCCTGTCGGACCGGATCGGCATCGCCATCTCGATCGGCCTGCACTTGCTGGCCGTGCTGTACTATTTCCTCAAGCCCAGCGAGCCGTTCCACCGCACGCCGCCGCGCGGGGGCGGGGAGATGGTCTACATCGCGCCGCTGCTGGACAAGCCCAACAAGCCGAACAAGCCGGAGAAGAAGACGGAACTGGCCAAGGTCAAGCCGCCGCCGCGACCGAAGCGCGCCGTGGCCACCATCACGCGGCCGGCCGCCGCCCGGCCCAAGCTGGAAACCTATGTGCCGCCCGTGGTGGCGCCGATGAAGCCGCCGCCCGAGATGGACATGTCGGAAATGATCGCCAAGCGCCGCGCCCAGCGGGCGGCCGAGAATCCGCAGCCGGCCGAACCGGCGCCGGAAAGCGAGAACGACCGCGCCATGCGCATCGCCAAGGCCAACATCGCCGGCGCCCAGGGCCGTTCGAACGGCCGCGACCGCGACGACACGGGCGGCCTGTTCTCGATCGCCGACCGCACCTACCACGGCGCCGAGGTCAAATTCCGGGGCTGGAACACGAATTTCCGCCGCAACTGGACGCAGCAGGTGCACGTGGAGGTGGGCGACTGGCCGGACCTGGAGACGGCCATCGTGAAGAAGATGATCGAGATCATCCGCAAGGACCACCCCGGCGACTTCCCGTGGGAATCGCAGCGGCTGGGCAAGGTCATCGTGATGAGCGCCCGCAAGCAGGACGAGCCGGAACTGACGGCCTTCTTGTTGAAGGAAATGTTCCCCGAATACCGGCGCGGCCGGTAAAGGAAACCGGGGTCAGGTCATACTTTCTCGCAAGCTTGCGAGAAAGTATGACCTGACCCCGGTTTTGGTTTAGGCGCGGGCCTTGAGCAGGCGCGCCACGTCCAGCGCGAAGTAGGTCAGCACGCCGTCGGCGCCGGCCCGTTTGAACGACATCATCGCTTCCATCATCACCTTGTCGTGGTCCAGCCAGCCGTTCTGGGCGGCCGCCTTCAGCATCGCGTATTCGCCGCTGACCTGGTAGGCGAAGGTCGGCACCTTGAACTCATCCTTCACGCGGCGCACCACGTCCAGGTAGGGCATGCCGGGCTTGACCATGACCATGTCGGCCCCCTCGGCCAGGTCCAGGCCCACTTCGCGCAGCGCTTCGTCGCCGTTGGCCGGGTCCATCTGGTAGGTGTTCTTGTCGCTCTTGCCCAGGTTCTTGGACGAGCCGACGGCGTCGCGGAACGGCCCGTAGAAGGCCGACGCGTACTTGGCCGAGTAGGCCATGATGCGGGTGTGGATGTAGCCGTTCTGCTCCAGCGCGGCGCGGATGGCGCCGATGCGGCCATCCATCATGTCCGACGGCGCCACCACGTCCACGCCGGCCTCGGCCTGGGCCAGCGCCTGGCGCACCAGCATGGCGGTGGTGGCGTCGTTGATCACGTAGCCGTTGTCGTCGATCAGGCCGTCCTGGCCGTGGCTGGTGTACGGGTCGAGCGCCACGTCGGTCAGGATGCCCAGCTCCGGGAACGCTTGCTTGAGGGCGCGCACGGCGCGCGGCACCAGGCCGTCCGGGTTGGTCGCCTCCACCCCGTCCGGGGTTTTCAGAGAACTGTCGATCACGGGGAACAGCGCCAGCACGGGGATGCCCAGCGCCACGCATTCGCCGGCCACCTTCAGCAGCAGGTCGACCGAGACCCGCTCCACGCCCGGCATCGACGCCACCGGCTCGCGCTGGTTGACGCCGTCCAGGATGAACACGGGGTAGATCAGGTCCGAGGCGGTGACGGTGTTCTCGCGCATCAGGGCGCGCGAGAACGGGTCGCGGCGCATGCGGCGCATGCGGATGGCGGGGAACTGGGCGGTAACGTGAGGCGTATGCATGGTGAGCATTCCACTTTCTACAGGTTAGGGTTGGGCGCCGCCGGCGTCGGTATCGGTCTCGTCATCGTCGGGCGCCTCGATCAGCGCCGTCTGGGCGGCGGCCTCGTCTTCCGTCAGGCCGGCCAGCTCGATGATCTTGTCGTTGGCTTCGTCGATGCCGATGCGCTTGAGCGCGGAGAACAGTTGCACGGTGAAGGGGAAGCCTTCGCCGTCCTCGTCCACGTAGCTGTCGAGCTTGGCCTTGGCCTGGCGCAGCACGTTGACGGATTCGTTGCGGTTGAGCTTGTCGACCTTGGTCAGGATGCAATGGATGGGCTTGCCCGTGGGGGCGAACCATTCCAGCATCTGGATGTCGAGGTCGGTGAACGGGCGGCGCGCGTCCATGATCAGGATCAGGCCGGCCAGTTGTTCGCGCCGTTGCACATAGTCGCCCAGCAGGCGCTGCCAGTGCAGCTTGGCCGAGCCCGACACCTCCGCGTAGCCATAGCCGGGCAAGTCCACCAGCAGGCAGCGGATCTCGTCGACGATGGTGGGGTCCTTCCGGTGCTGGGCCACGTGGGCGCCGCCGATCGAGAAGAAATTGATGTGCTGGGTGCGGCCCGGGGTCTTGGACGCGAACGCCAGCCCCTTCTGGTTGCACAGGATGTTGATGGCGGTCGATTTACCGGCGTTGGACCGTCCCGCGAAGGCGATTTCCGGCACCGTGGTATGGGGCAGGTCGCGCAATTGGTTGACGGTCGTGAAGAAGCGAGCTTGCCAGAGTATTGACATGGGATAGGTAGAAATTGCAACAAGAGGGGCGAAAGCGCGAGAAAGCTATTGTACAATAAGGGGTTACGAATTGTTGCCAAGCATATTTCATGCTAGGTTCAGGAAGTGCGGCAGGATATCGACGGCAACGGTTACCACCAATTTATTGACTAGTCTCAGGGTGTCTGAATGAATCGTGCGTTTTCACCATTTGCAAAATCCTTGATCGTCGCTCTGCTGGCTGTGTCGGCCACCGCATCGGCTGCCGAAGAGAAAAAGCCGGCCGCCGCCGAACCCGCGGTGGTCAAGGCCGATCCCGCCAAAGGCGCCAAGCTGTTCACGGAAGGCGACGCCACGCGCAGCATCCCCGCTTGCGTGTCCTGCCACGGCGAGGCTGGCAATTCGACCATCACCGTCAACCCCAAACTGGCTGGCCAGCACGAAGGCTACCTGGTCAAGCAGCTGACCGATTTCACCGGTCCCGCGCGCGTCCAGGCCATCATGTCGACCTACGCCAAGGCCATGACGGACGAGGACAAGAAGAACGTCGCCGCCTATCTCGCCGCCCAGACCCAGAAGCCGGGCGCCGCCAAGGACAAGGACACGGTCGACCTGGGCAAGAAGATCTATCGCGGCGGCATCGCCGAGAAGAACGTGCCGGCCTGCGCCAGCTGCCACGGCGCCGGCGGCGCCGGCGTGCCGGTGCAATACCCGCGCATCGGCGGCCAGCACCAGGACTACACGGTGGCCCAGCTGGACCTGTTCCGCACGGACGCGCGCAAGAACAGCCCGCAGATGAGCACCATCGCCAAGCGCATGTCGGCCGACGAAATCAAGGCCGTGGCCGATTACATCGCCGGCTTGAAATAATCGATTGTTGTCCCGCGCCGGCATCCATATCGGGTGCGGTGACGGACACGGAAGTGAAAAAAGGGCGGCAGCGTAAGCGGGCTGCCCTTTTTGTTGGTATGCTGCCTGCTTCCGACCCCGCTCCTCCCTTTTAGACTGACGCGCATGAGTAGCCCGAGCACCACCGGTATCACACTGAAAACCCGCCGCCCCGTGGTGGCCGAAGTCGTCGAGCTGATCTCGTCGATGCGTTTCGCCATCGCGCTGCTGACGCTGATCGCCATCGCCGCCATGATCGGCACGGTGATGAAGCAGAACGAGCCCATGCCCAACTATGTGAACCAGTTCGGCCCGTTCTGGTTCGACGTGTTCGACAAGCTCAGCCTGTACTCCGTCTATTCGGCCTGGTGGTTCCTCACCATCATGGGTTTCCTGGTCGTGTCGACCTCGCTGTGCATCGTGCGCAACACGCCCAAGATGCTGCGCGACATGCGCAGCTGGCGCGAGCACGTGCGCGAGCAGTCGCTGCACAACTTCCACCACAAGCACCAGTGGCGGACGCCGCTGGCGCGCCAGGCGCTGGCCCGGCAGACCATGGACCGCCTGCACGACGCCGGCTACCGCAGCAAGGCCGTGGAAAAGGACGGCGCCACGCTGGTCACGGCCAAGAAGGGCGCGGCCAACAAGTTCGGCTACATCTTCGCCCACTCGGCCATCGTCATCATCTGCATCGGCGGCCTGCTCGACTCGGACATGCCGATCCGCGTGCAGGAATGGTTCCTGGGCAAGACCCCGTTCGCCGGCAACGGCGTGATCGCCGAGATCCCCAAACAGCACCGTCTGGGCCTGGGCAACCCCACCTTCCGCGGCAACACCATGATCCCGGAAGGCTCGGCCAGCGACGCCGCCATCATCCCGCGCGCCGACGGCGTGCTGATCCAGGACTTGCCGTTCACGATACAGCTGAAGAAATTCCACATCGAGTTCTACACGACCGGCATGCCCAAGCTGTTCGCCAGCGACGTGGTGATCCGCGACCACGACACGGGCGCCACGTTCCCCGCCACCATCGAAGTGAACAAGCCGCTGATCTACAAGGGCCTGGCCGTGTACCAGTCGAGCTTCGAGGATGGCGGCAGCAAGCTGCAACTGACGGGCTACCCGATGGCCGGCGGCAGCCAGCAGACGTTCAAAATCAATGGCGAAGTGGGCGCCAGCACCGCCATGGGCGACGCCTACACGGTCGAATGGTCGGGTTTCCGTCCGTTCAACGTGGAAAACCTGGCCAGCAACGACACGCGCGCCGTCACCAAGGGCCAGAGTTTCAACGAGCAGTTCGCCAAGGACCTGGACAAGCACCTCGGTTCGGCCGCCAAGAACGCCAACAACAAGGACTTGAAGAACGTCGGCCCGAGCGTGCAGTACAAGCTGCGCGACAAGACCGGCCAGGCCCGTGAATACCAGAACTACATGCAGCCGGTGACGGTCGACGGCGCCACCGTGTTCCTGGCCGGCATGCGCGTGAACCCGGGCGACCCGTTCAGCTACCTGCGCATCCCGGCCGACGACGCCCACAGCGTGACGGAATGGATGCGGCTGCGGGCCGCCATCCACAACCCGGCCCTGCGCTCGGCGGCGGCCCAGCGCTACGCCCAGCACGCCATGCCCAACGGCACCGACGCCCTGCGCGCCCAGTTGCAGCAATCGGCCGAGCGCAGCATGGCCATCTTCGCCGGCGACGACAAGCAGGCCGGTTTCGTCGCCATTTCCCGCTTCCTCGAGAAGGTGCCGCAGGCCGAGCAGGAAAAGGCGGCCGACATCTTCATGAAGATCCTCAACGGCGCCCTGTGGGACTTGTGGCAGGTGGCGCGCGCCCAGGACGGCGTGGCGCCGGCCCCGGCCGACGAGGCCCACGGCCGCTTCCTGCAGCTGGCCACCAACGCCCTGTCCGACAGCTTCTTCTACGGCGCCCCCGTCTACCTGCAGCTCGACGACTTCACCGAGGTGAAGGCGTCCGTGTTCCAGGTCACGCGCTCGCCGGGCAAGGCCGTGGTCTACTTCGGCTGCCTGCTGCTGGTGCTGGGCGTGTTCGCGATGTTCTACATCCGCGAGCGCCGGGTCTGGGTCTGGATCAAGGAGGCGGGCGGCGGCACGGATGCCGTGATGGCCATGAGCACCCAGCGCAAGACGCTCGATTTCGAGCACGAATTCACGAGTCTGAAAGAAAAACTGCCGCAATCGGCGTAAGCTGTCAAAAAAGCCGGAGATAGAAATGGAACTGTCGCACAGCACTACCCCCCCCACCACCTACAGCCAGGCGCCTGGCTATTTCAGGCGCCTCGGCCTGCTCGACTGGCTGTTCGCGGCCGGCCTGCTGGCCGCCGCCCTGTACGCGCTGAACCGCTTCGGCAACTACATGGACGTGTATGAAAAAGGCATCCTGCTGGCCGCCGCGCCCACCTTCGCGGCGCTGGGCTGGCACTGGAAGCCGGTGCGCTGGCTGATGCCGCTGGTGGCCCTGCTGGCGCTGTGGGCCATCTCGCTCTACGGCGGCGAACTCGACATGGGCACCAAGAAATTCCTGCTGCGCAACATGCTGTCGAGCCAGTCCGCGATCCTGTGGATGAGCGTGATGTTCTTCCTGTCCACCTTGTTCTACGGCATCGGCCTGGCCGCGCGCTCGGCCACCGGCGCCGCCATCGGCTCCAAGCTGTGCTGGACCGCCGTCGTGCTGGGCCTGACGGGCTTGATGGTGCGCTGGTACGAGTCCTACCTGATCGGCGCCGACGTCGGCCACATCCCCGTCTCCAACCTGTACGAAGTGTTCATCCTGTTCTCGCTGATCACGGCCATGTTCTACCTGTACTTCGAGCAGCGCTACGCGACGCGCCAGATGGGCGCCTTCGTGCTGCTGGTGATCTCGGCCGCCATCGGTTTCCTGCTGTGGTACACGGTCAGCCGCGACGCCTCCGACATCCAGCCGCTGGTGCCGGCCCTGCAAAGCTGGTGGATGAAGATCCACGTGCCGGCCAACTTCATCGGCTACGGCAACTTCGCGCTGGCGGCCATGGTGGCGGCCGCCTACCTGCTCAAGAGCTCGGGCCGTCTGGCGGACCGCCTGCCGTCGCTGGAGGTGCTGGACGACGTGATGTACAAGGCCATCTCGGCCGGCTTCGCCTTCTTCACCATCGCCACCATCCTGGGCGCGCTGTGGGCGGCCGAGGCGTGGGGCGGCTACTGGTCGTGGGACCCGAAGGAAACCTGGGCCCTGATCGTCTGGCTCAACTACGCGGCCTGGCTGCACATGCGCTTGATGACGGGCCTGCGCGGCCGCGCCGCCGCCTGGTGGGCGCTGACGGGCCTGATCGTCACCACCTTCGCCTTCCTGGGGGTGAATATGTTCCTGTCCGGTCTGCACTCCTACGGCAAGCTCTAAGCCAGCCCTAAGCACGGTCAACGACGGAATGGTGTAAGGTTTGCGCTTGGTGGACAGACCAAGCCTTACACCCGACCTCTCTGGAGTTGCCATGCTGATCAAACGTTCCCCCAACGGCCTCGATGTGCCGTTCCCCTCCGAAATCACGCCGCGCGCCGTGTTCGAATCGCGCCGTCATTTCATGAAACAGTTGGCGGCCGGCACCCTTGGCAGCGCCGCCCTGCTGGAACTGGCCAGCCGCGAAGCGTTCGCCCAGGGCGTCAACCCCAAGCTGGCCGGCGCGCGCAATCCCGCGTATTCGGCCATGGACAAGCCCACGGCCTACAAGGACGCCACCAGCTACAACAACTTCTACGAATTCGGCACCGACAAGTCGGACCCGGCCCAGTACGCGCACACGCTCAAGCCGCGCCCGTGGACCGTCACCATCGACGGCGAGGTGAAAAAGCCGCTCACGCTGGACCTGGACGCGCTGCTCAAGCTGGCGCCCATCGAGGAGCGCGTGTACCGGTTGCGCTGCGTGGAAGGGTGGTCGATGGTGATCCCGTGGATGGGTTACTCGTTCTCCGAGATCATCAAGCGGGTCGAACCGACCGGCAACGCCAAATACGTGGAATTCACCTCGCTGGCCGACAGGAAGCAGATGCCGGGCGTGGGCAGCCGCGTGCTCGAATGGCCGTACGTGGAAGGCTTGCGGCTGGACGAGGCGCGCCACCCGCTGGCGCTGCTGACGCTGGGCATGTACGGCGAAACCCTGCCCAACCAGAACGGCGCGCCGGTGCGCATCGTGGTGCCGTGGAAGTATGGTTTCAAGTCGGCCAAGTCGATCGTGCGCATCCGCTTCGTCAAGGACCAGCCGCGCACGGCGTGGAACGTCGCCGCGCCGCAGGAGTATGGCTTCTACTCGAATGTGAACCCGGAAGTGGACCACCCGCGCTGGTCGCAGGCCAGCGAGCGCCGCATCGGCGAGGACAGTTTCTTCACCCGCAAACGCAAGACGCTGATGTTCAACGGCTACAACGACGTGGCATCGCTGTACACGGGCATGGACCTGAGAAAGTATTTCTGACATGGACTTCCACCCCAACCCCCGCCAGCTCGGCTGGATCAAGGGCGCCATCTTCGCGCTGGCGCTGGTGCCGTTCGCGCGCATGGTGTACCTGACCGTGACCGGGCAACTGGTCGAACCGCTGGAATTCATCACGCGCGGCACCGGCGACTGGACGCTGTACTTCCTGTGCATCACGCTGGCCGTCACGCCGCTGCGCAAGCTGAGCAAGTGGAACTGGCTGATCAAGCTGCGCCGCATGCTGGGGCTGTACGTGTTCTTCTACGCGGCGCTGCACTTCACCACCTTCCTGTGGTTCGATCATTTCTTCGACGTGCAGGAGATGTGGAAGGATGTGCTCAAGCGGCCGTTCATCACGGTCGGTTTTGCGGCCTTCGTGCTGCTGGTGCCGCTGGCCGTGACCAGCACCAACGGCATGGTGCGCCGCCTCGGCGGCAAGCGCTGGCAGTGGCTGCACCGGCTGGTGTACATCGTGGCGCCGCTCGGTATTCTGCACTTCTGGTGGATGAAGGCGGGCAAGCACAACTTCGCGCAGCCCATCCTGTTCGGGGTGATCGTGGCGGTGCTGCTCGGGGTGCGGCTGCTGTGGCGTCAAAAGCAGGCGCGCGCGCAGCAGGCTTGTTCCTGCGCCATGCCGGCGGCGAAAGTGCGCGTTTGACCGGTGGTCCGCTCCCTGGTTGGTGGACGGGAGCGGGGTGGAGCGCTAAACCAGGGTCTGACCCGAGGGGCAGACCCTTTCCTGCTGCGGACGTCGCGGGCGGTTATTTGATGACCGATTCCAGCGCGTACAGCTCGGCCGGCGTCTCGCGCCGGCGCACCAGGTGGCAGACGTCGCCATCGACGATCACTTCGGCCGCGCGGCCGCGCGTGTTGTAGTTCGACGCCATCGTCAGGCCGTAGGCGCCGGCCTGCATCATGGCCAGCAAGTCGCCCGGCTGCACGGCCAGGTGGCGGTCGCGCGCCAGCCAGTCGCCCGATTCGCAGATCGGACCCACCACGTCGTAGGTCTGGGCCGGCGTGGCGCCGGGCGCCACGGCCTGCATGTCCATCCACGCCTGGTACAGGGCGGGGCGCATCATGTCGTTCATGGCCGCGTCCACCACGCAGAAGTTCTTCTCCTCGCCATGCTTGAGGAATTCGACCTTGGTCAGCAGCACGCCCGTGTTGCCGACGATGGAGCGGCCCGGCTCGAAGATGACCTTGATCGGCGCGCCGTGGTGGCGCGCGGCGCGCCACGCGTCCACCTTGGCGAACAGGCGGCCCAGGTAGTCGGCCACGGCCACCGGCGGCGCTTCGCCCGCCTCGCCGTAGTTGATGCCGATGCCGCCGCCGATGTCGAGGTGGTGCAGCACGATGCCTTCGGCGCCCAGCGTGTCGATCAGTTCGATCAGGCGGTCCAGCGCCTCCAGCAGCGGCGCGTCGTCCAGCAATTGCGAGCCGATGTGGCAGTCGATGCCCGTCACCTCCAGGTGCGGCAGCCGGGCCGCCGTGCGGTAGGTGGCCAGCGCGTCGTCGAAGGCCACGCCGAACTTGTTGGCCTTCAGGCCGGTGGCGATGTAGGGGTGGGTCTTGGGATCGACGTTGGGGTTCACGCGCAGCGAGATGCGGGCGCGCTTGCCCATGCCGCCGGCCACCTCGTTCAGCCGGTGCAGCTCGGGGATCGACTCGACGTTGAAGCACAGGATGTCGTGCTCGAGCGCCAGCCGCATCTCGTCCACGGTCTTGCCGACGCCCGAGAAGATCACCTTGCGCGGGTCGCCGCCGGCCGCGATCACGCGCAGCAGTTCGCCGCCGGACACGATGTCGAAACCGGCGCCCTGGCGCGCCAGCAGGTCGAGGATGGCCAGGTTGGAATTGGCTTTCATGGCGTAGCACACCAGCGCGTCGCGGCCACGGCAGGCGTCGGCGTAGGCGGCGAAATTGGCCAGCAGGGCGGCCTTGGAATAGACGTAGGTGGGGGTGCCGAACTGGGCGGCGATGGCGCTCAGCGGGACGCCTTCGGCGTGCAGCACGCCATTATGGTAAGCAAATTGCGACATGGATTAGTGTTCGATGGCAGGGGTGGTGGGGGCCGGTGCGGCGCTTGCCTGCCCGTTGCTCGTGGCGGGCTTGGCGGGTGCCTTGGGCAGGTACAGCGGGCCGGGTTGGCCGCAGGCGCTCAGCAAGGCGGACAGGCACAGGATGGTGCCTAAAATAAGGGGAATGCGCGCGACGGAGGACTTCACGATTAAAATCATGGTTTGACTAGAGAAGATGGGAGTGTAGCATGGGCGAATCGGAATTCCTGGCGCAGGCGGAAAGCGCATTGAGCGCCATCGAGGCGGCGCTGGACCGCCTGAACGACGAGGACATGCTCGACGTCGAGTGCAGCCGCAGCGGCAACGTGCTCGAGATCGAGTTCATCAACAACGGCTCCAAGATCATCGTCAACAGCCAGGCCGCCATGCAGGAACTGTGGGTGGCCGCGCGCGCCGGCGGCTTCCACTACAAGCAGCGCGACGGCCAGTGGCGCAACACGCGCGACGACTCGGAACTGTACGCGTCGCTGTCGGAACTGGTCACGGCCCAGTCCGGCTCGCCCGTCGTCATCTCGCCCGACGCGGACTGAGCCGGCGGACCGGGCCGGCATTGAACGGCGCGCCGCGCGCCGCGGCGCCCGTCAGAACAGCTCGTTCTTGACGGTGTCCCTGGCCTTTTCCTCGGCCGGCGTGCCGTGGCCGGGGCCGTCGAGGCTGTGCACGCCGGTGCCGGGCGGGTTCTCCGCGTAATAGTATTCGTCGCCGACCAGCACCATGCCTTCCGGCACGGCCCGTTCCTCGATCGGGATGCTCTTCAGCGCCTTCTGCATGTAGCCGATCCAGATCGGCAGCGCCAGGCCGCCGCCGGTCTCCCGGTTGCCCAGGTTCTTGGGCTGGTCGTAGCCGATCCAGGCGATGCCCACCAGCTTGGGCTGGTAGCCGGCGAACCAGGCGTCGATCGAATCGTTGGTGGTGCCCGTCTTACCGGCGATGTCGGGCCGTTTGAGCACCAGCGCCTTGGTGGCCGTGCCGTAGCGCACCACGTCCTTGAGCATGGAATCCATCAGGAAGGCGTTGCGTTCGTCGATCACGCGGTTCTTCTCGTCGCCGGCCAGGTCGGGCGCGGCCTGCGACAGCACCTTGCCGTCCGCGTCCGTCACCTTGGCGATCAGGTAGGGGCTGATCTTGTAGCCGCCGTTGGCGAACACGGCGTAGGCGCCGGCCATCTGCAGCGGCGTCACGTTGCCCGCGCCCAGCGCCAGCGTCAGGTAGGGCGGGTTCTTGTCGGCGTCGAAGCCGAAGCGGGTGCTGTACTCCTGGCCGTACTTGGCGCCGATCTTGTGCAGGATGCGGATCGAGATCATGTTCTTGGACTTGGTCAGGCCGCGGCGCATGGTCATCGGCCCCTCGTACTTGTTGTCGTAGTTCTTCGGTTCCCACGCCTGGCCGCCGGTCTGGCCGGCGTCGAACGAGATCGGCGCGTCGTTGATGATGGTCGACGGCGACAGGCCGCGCTCGAGCGAGGCCGAATAGATGAACGGCTTGAACGACGAGCCGGGCTGGCGCCAGGCCTGGGTCACGTGGTTGAACTTGTTGCGGTTGTAGTCGAAGCCGCCCACCATGGCCTTGATGGCGCCGTCCTGGGTGCTGGCCGAGATGAAGGCCGATTCGATCTCCGGCATCTGCGTCACCAGCCAGTCCTTGCCCTCCTGCATCACGCGGATCACGGCGCCGCGGCGGATGCGCTTGTTGGGCGGGGCCTTGTCCGACAGCCACGCGCGGCCCATCTCCAGGCCCGCGCCCGTGATCGCGATCTCCTCGCCCGAGGCGGTGACGGCCGTGATCTTCTGCGGCGAGGCCTGCAGCACCATGGCGGCCACGATGTCGTCGCTGTCGGGGTGGTCGGCCAGCTCGGTCTCGATGGCGTCGTCGGCCTCCTCCTTGTTGCCGGGGATGTCGATGTAGGCTTCCGGGCCGCGGTAGGCGTGGCGCTTCTCGTAATCCATCACGCCGCGGCGCAGCGCCAGGTAGGCCGCGTCCTGGTCGGCCTTGGTGATGGTGGTGAACACGTTCAGGCCGCGCGTGTAGGTGTCCTCCTTGAACTGCTCATAGACCAGCTGGCGCGCCATCTCGGCCACGTACTCGGCGTGCACGCCGAACTCGCTGCTGTCGGTCTTGACCTTGAGCTGCTCGGCCCTGGCCTGCTCGAACTGCTGGTCCGTGATGTAGCCGAGCTCGTGCATGCGCTGCAGGATGTACTGCTGGCGCGCCCGCGCGCGCTTGGGGTTGACCACCGGGTTGTAGGCCGACGGCGCCTTGGGCAGGCCGGCCAGCATGGCCGCCTCGGCCACGGAGATGTCCTTCAGGTTCTTGCCGAAATAGATCTGGGCCGCCGACGAGAAGCCATAGGCGCGCTGGCCCAGGTAGATCTGGTTCATGTAGACCTCGAGGATCTGGTCCTTGCTGAGGTTCTGTTCGATCTTCCACGCCAGCAGCGCCTCGTAGGCCTTGCGCTTGAGCGTCTGCTCGCTCGACAGGAAGAAGTTGCGCGCCACCTGCTGGGTGATGGTGGAGGCGCCCTGGCGCGCGCCGCCCGTCAGGTTGTGCAGGGCCGCGCGCGCGATGCCCATGTAGTCGATGCCGCCGTGCTCGTAGAAGCGGTCGTCCTCGATGGCCAGCACGGCCTTCTTCATCACGTCCGGGATGTCCTTGAAGCGCACCAGGTTGCGGCGCTCCTCGCCGAACTCGCCGATCAGCACGTTGTCGGCGGAGAAGATGCGCAGCGGCATCTTGGGCCGGTAGTCGGTCAGCGTGTCCAGCGCCGGCAGGTTGGGGTAGGCCAGCGCCAGGCCCAGCACGACCAGCAGCACGGCGCCCACGCCCAGGCCGACCATGGCGAGGGCGGCCATCAGGAGGAAGCGGCGGGGTTGGCCGCCCTTGCCGGCGGGCGGATTGTTGGCGGGGGGCGCGGTCGGAGTGGAAGTCATGCGTGCGTTCGCTTTCGGTGTCAGGTGCGGGCCATTATAAGCGAGCGGCCATGGCGGCGGCGCGATGCTGGCGCGGCACGGGAAATTTCTCCGTGAACAACAAAACAACTTAGTTATCCGGGGTGCCACAGCGTGGCGCGCGAGTGTGGCGCGACGGGCACACACGGCCAATTGTGCACAATAGAAATACCTTTACACTTATATTGCCAGCATTTAATGTACCAACTTATGTTCGCAGTCTAAACGCTGGTTTTACAACGAGTTCCCTATGCAAACAGTTCCAGTGCACGTCAGGCAGCGCAGCGGCGACGTCGGCCGTGCCGCCATCCATGACCGCGGGGGGCGGCGATGATCGATCTGCAAAACCTGCTGGGCCAGGGCACGCCGCCGCTGGTCGGGATCGACATCAGCACCTCCGGCGTGCGCCTGGTGGAACTGGCGCCGGCCGGCAAGGACGGCATCCGGCTGGAGCGCTACGCGGCCGAGCCGCTGCCGCGCGGCGCCGTGGTGGACGGCAACATCGAGAACATGGACCAGGTGGTCGACGCCGTGCGCCGCGTGTGGAAGAAGAGCGGCACGCGCGCCCGCCATGCGGCGCTCGGCATGCCGCCGGCGTCGGTCATCACCAAGAAGATCATCCTGCCGGCCGGCCTGTCGGAGGACCAGCTCGAAGTGCAGGTGGAGTCCGAGGCCAGCCAGTACATCCCGTTCGCGCTCGACGAGGTCAGCCTGGACTTCGACGTGATCGGCCCGGCCGCCGGCTCGCCCGAGGACATCGAGGTCATGCTGGCCGCCTCGCGCCGCGAGAAGGTCGAGGACCGGGTGGCCATCGCCGAGGCCTCGGGCCTGAAGGCGCTGGTGATGGACATCGAATCGTACGCCGCGCGCGCCGCGCTCGACCGCGTGATGGCGCTGCAGCCGGACGCCGGCGCCGGCCAGGTGGTGGCGCTGTTCCAGATCGGCGCCCAGGCCACCCACATCTCCGTGCTGCTCGACGGCGCCACCATCTACGAGCGCGAACAGGCGTTCGGCGGCAACACGCTGACCCAGGACATCGTGCGCGCCTACGGCATGGCGTGGGACGAGGCCGAGGCGCGCAAGAAGTCGGGCGAGCTGCCCGACAACTACCGCGACGACCTGCTGACGCCGTTCCTGGAGAGCGCCGCGCTGGAGGTGACGCGCGCGATCCAGTTCTTCTTCACGTCCACGCCCTACACCAAGGTCGACCAGCTGTACCTGGCCGGCGGCTGCGCGCTGATCCCCGGCCTGCTGGACCTGGTGGCCAGCCGCACCAAGATCTCCAGCGCCGTGGTGTCGCCGTTCAAGGGCATGACGCTGGCGCCGTCGGTGCGTGAATCGCAGTTGCGCACCGACGCGCCTGCCTACCTGGTCGCCTGCGGCCTGGCCTTGCGGAGGTTTGGCTGATGATACGGATTAACCTGCTGCCCCACCGCGAGGAAAAGCGCAAACAGAAGAAGGCCGCCTTCTTCGCCCTGCTGGGCCTGGGCGCCATCGCCGGCGCCGCCATCGTGCTGCTGGTGGGCGCCTACAACGCGCGCCGCATCTCGATCCAGAACGAACGCAACCAGGTGATCAAGGCCGCCATCGTCTCGCTCGACAAGAAGATCGCCGAGATCGCCACCCTGAAGCAGGAGATCGCCGCGCTCAAGGCGCGCCAGCAGGCCGTCGAGGATCTGCAGGGCGACCGCAACCAGCCGGTCTACCTGATGGACGAGCTGGTCAAGCAGACCCCGGCCGGGGTCTACCTGAAGGCCTTCAAGCAGGATGGCCAGAAGGTCGCCGTCAACGGCTACGCCCAGTCGCAGGAACGGGTGTCCGAGCTGCTGCGCAACCTGGCCGGCGCCTCGCCGTGGCTGGAGCGGCCCGACCTGATCGAGGTGCGCTCGACCGGCCTGGGCCAGGGCAAGACGGCCAAGAAGGTGGTGGAGTTCAACCTGACCGTCAACATCAAACGGCCGCGCGACAAGGACCAGCCCGCGCCGGGCGCCAAGCCCGGCGCCAACGCCGGCGCCCATCCGGCCGGCGTGGCCAGCGCGCCGGCGACCGGCTTGCCGCCGGCCAAGCCTTGAACACAGGAACCGACATGGCCGATCTGAAATTAATGGGGGAGTCGCTGGCGGCGCAGTTCCGCGGCCTGAACGACCGGCATCCGGGCCAGTGGCCGCTGGCGCCGCGCCTGCTGTGCGCGCTGGGCGTGCTGGCCGGCGTGGTGGCGCTCGGCTACTTCGCCTACTGGGACAGCCAGTTCGAGGAGCAGGACGCCGGCGCCCAGACCGAACTGAAGCTGCGCGACGAGTACCGCTTCAAGGCCGGGCAGGCCGTCAACCTGGACGCCCTGCGCGCCCAGAAGGTGCAGGTGGACCAGTACGTGGAGCGGCTGCAGAAGCAACTGCCGAGCAAGGCGGAGATGGCGGCCCTGCTGTCGGACATCAACCAGGCCGGCCTCGGGCGCGGCCTGCAGTTCGAGCTGTTCAAGCCGGGCCAGGTGGTGGTCAAGGATTACTACGCCGAGCTGCCGATCGACATCAAGGTCACCGGCAGCTACCACGACATCGGCGCGTTCACGGGCGACATGGCCAACCTGCCGCGCATCGTCACGCTCAACAACATGGCCATCACGGCCGGCAAGGATGGCGGCCTGACGCTCGACGCCGTGGCCAAGACCTTCCGCTACCTCGATCCGGAAGAGGTGGCGGCCCAGCGCAAGGCCATGGCCGACAAGAAGAAGGCGGCGAAGAAATGAAGACTGAGCTCCCCAAACAGCTGGCCATGCTGGCGGCGCTGGGCGCCACGCTGGCGCTGGCCGGCTGCGGCAACAGCGACGAGCAGGAAGTGCGGCAGTGGATGAAGGAGGTCGACGGGCAGGCGCGCGTGGCCGTGCCGCCGCTGACCCCGCCCAAGACCTTCATCCCCTTCGTGTACGCGTCCAACGACGCGGTCGACCCGTTCAATCCGAACAAGCTGCTGGTCGAGCTGGCCAAGGCCGCCAACCGCGGCGGCGGCGTGCGGCCCGACATGGAGCGGCGCAAGGAGTTGCTCGAGAGCTTCCCGCTCGACACCGTCAAGATGGTGGGCACGCTGCAGAAGGGCGGCGTGATCTACGCCCTGCTGCAGATCGACCGCTCGGTGTACCAGGTCAAGCCCGGCCAGCACGTGGGCCAGAATTTCGGCCTGATCACCAGCGTGACGGAGGGCGCCGTCAATATCAAGGAAATCGTCCAGGATGCGACCGGCGACTGGGTCGAACGCATGTCGAAGTTGGAGCTGCAGGAAAGCAAGGAGACCACCAAATGAGCCCATTCCTCCCCACCTTGGCCGCGCGCGCGCGCCGGGCCGGCCCCGCGCTGGGCCTGGCGCTGGCGCTGGCCTGCGGCGCCGTCTGGCCGGGCGTCGTGCTGGCCCAGCCGGCGGCCGCCGCGGCCGCCGCCGCCAACGCGATCGAGTCGGTCACGGCCAACCAGCAGGGGGCCAACGTGATCGTCAAGATCGCGCTGCGCAACGCGCCCGACAAGCTGCCGATCGGCTTCGCCATCACCAACCCGCCGCGCATCGCGCTCGACTTCGGCGCCACCGTCAACGCCACCGGCAAGACCACCCAGGAACTGAACCTCGGCGATCTGCACAGCGTGAACGTGGTGCAGGCCGGCGAGCGCTCGCGCCTGGTGTTCAACCTCAAGCGCAGCCTCAACTACGCCACCGCCATCGACGGCAACGCCATCATCCTCACCATCGACGGCTCGGGCGGCGTGGCCACGGCCGTCGACGCCAGCGGCCTGCCGGTGGCACCGCCCAAAACCGCCGCCACCCCGGCCGCCGGCAGCGGTCGTCAGCTGCTGCGCGACCTCGACTTCCGCCGCGGCGCCAACGGCGAGGGCCGGGTGGTGGTCGACCTGCCCAACAGCCAGGTGGCCGTCGACGTGCGCCAGGTGGCCACCGGGGTGGTGGTCGACTTCCTCAAGACCGGCCTGCCCGAATCGCTGCGCCGGCGGCTCGACGTGGGTGACTTCGGCACCCCCGTGCACCTGATCACCACCGTGCCCCAGGGCGAGAACACGCGCATGACGATCGAGGCGCGCGGCCTGTGGGAGCAGAGCGTGTACCAGAGCGAGACGCAGCTGGTGATCGACGTCAAGCCGATCAAGGAGGACCCCAACAAGCTGACCCAGGGCACCCAGGGCTACCGCGGCGAGAAGCTGTCGTTCAACTTCCAGAACGTGGAGGTGCGCGCCGCGCTGCAGGCCATCGCCGACATCTCGGGCCTGAACATCATCACCAGCGACAGCGTGTCGGGCAACCTGACGCTGCGCCTGAAGGAGGTGCCGTGGGACCAGGCGCTCGACGTGGTGCTGCAGGCCAAGGGCCTCGACATGCGCAAGAACGGCAGCGTGCTCTGGATCGCGCCCAAGGATGAGCTGCTGACCAAGGAGAAGCTGGAGCTCGAGCAGAAGGCCCAGATCGCCGACCTGGAGCCGCTCAAGTCCGAGATCTTCCAGCTCAACTACCAGAAGGCCGAGGCCTTCAAGACCGTGTTCGGGCTCGACGGCGGGGCCGGCGGCGACAAGAACCGCATGCTGTCCAAGCGCGGCAGCGCCATCATCGAGCCGCGCACCAACCAGCTGTTCGTGACCGACATCGCCTCCAAGCTCGACGACATCCGCAAGCTGATCGCCAAGACCGACATCGCCACCAAGCAGGTGCTGATCGAGGCCCGCATCGTCGAGGCCAGCGACACCTTCACCCGCAACCTGGGCGCCAAGCTCGGCTTCGCCGACCTGCGCACCATGCGCGGCGGCGACTCGGGCTACCAGATCGGCAACAGCAACACCCGCGTCGCCATCGGCGGCAACATCACGGGCGTGGGCCAGGTGACGGGCCAGACCCCGGACAAGGGCGACGGCTACACCAACAGCCAGTTGATCAACCTGCCGGCCGCCAACATCAACGGCGTGTCGGCCGGCAACCTGGCCGTCAGCCTGTTCTCGTCGGCCGCCAACCGCTTCCTGAACCTGGAACTGTCGGCGCTGGAGGCCGACGGCACCGGCAAGATCATCTCCAGCCCGCGCGTGATCACGGCCGACAAGGCGGTGGCCCTGATCGAGCAGGGCATCGAGCTGCCGTACCAGGTGGCCACCAGCAGCGGCGCCACCTCGATCGTGTTCCGCAAGGCCAACCTGCGGCTGGAGGTGACGCCGCAGATCACGCCCGACGGCAACGTGGTGGTGGACGTGGACGTCAACAAGGACAGCGTGGGCCAGGAGACCCGGGCCGGCTTCGCCATCGACACCAAGCACGTCAAGACCCAGGTCATGGTCGAGAACGGCGGCACGGTGGTGCTGGGCGGCATCTACCAGCAGGTCGAGCGCAAGGAGGTCAGCAAGGTGCCGTTGCTGGGCGACGTGCCGTTGCTCGGCTACCTGTTCCGCACCACGGGCCGCACCAATGACAAGACCGAATTGTTGGTATTTATTACGCCGAAGATTGTCGCCGAGCGGCTCTCGACGCGATAATGACAACGTTGCGCAGCAAACAAGGGTAATGCGATGATCACTACAGGAAAAAGCGTCATGAACAAATTCACCGGATGGCTGGCGCTGCTCGCCTGCTCCACGCTGCTGGCCGCCTGCGGCGGCGGCGGCGGCTCGCCCGGCACCAACAGCAACGGCGTGGCGCCGTCCAAGGCCGCCAGCGTGGTGCTGATCGCCAGTGCCAGCACCATCGACTCGTCCGGCATCGACGGCACCGAGGTGACGCTGACGGCCATCGTCAAGGACGCCAACAGCAACGTGCTGCCCGGCGAGACGGTCAGCTTCTCGGCCGATTCGGGCAACATCACCAACACCGTGCGCCAGACCAATTCCAGCGGCGCCGTGGTCGAGAAACTCAACACCAAGGGCAACAGCACGCCGCGCGTGATCACCATCACGGCCAGCGCCGGCAACGCCACCTCGGCCCCGGTCAAGGTGACCGTGGTGGCCGCCAGCCCGACCCTGGTGCTGACCGCCGATTCGGGCGTGCTGCAGTCGGCCGGCGCCTCGGGCAACGAGGTCAACCTGGTGGCCCTGGTCAAGGACGCCAACAACTCCGTCATGGCCGGCGTCAAGGTCGACCTGTCGGCCGACTCGGGCAGCCTGACGCTGACCAACCGCACCACCGACGCCAACGGCAAGGTGACCGAGAAGCTGAGCACGGGCGGCGACCCGACCTCGCGCACCATCACCGTCACGGCCCGCACGCCGGGCGCGAAGGACGCCACGGCCATCGTCAACGTGGTCGGCAACAAGCTGGTCATCAACAACAGCAGCACCGTCAAGGTGGGCGCCAGCACCGACGTCACCGTCAAGCTGGTCGACTCGGCCGGCAACGCGCTGGCCGGGCGCGCCGTCACGTTCACCTCGGGCGCCAACGCGCTGACCGTCAAGGGCGGCGGCGCGGCCGTCACCAACACGGCCGGCCAGCTGGTGCTGAGCTACTCGGCCATGACGGCCGGCGCCGACACCATCGTCGTCAAGGCCATGGGCGAGACGGCCACCTCGAGCATCAACATCAGCTCGTCCAACTTCAATGTGGCGGCCGTCGACGGCGCCGGCAACCCCGTCACCAGCGCCAACACCAACACCTGCCAGGCCGTGGCTATCCACTACGACGTGGCCGGCGTGCCGCAGGCCGGTTCGGTGGCCCTGAGCGCCTCGCGCGGCACCATCTACAGCGACCCCGGCTGCGGCGCCGTCCTGAACGCGCCGCTGACCCTGGTCAACGGCAACGCCACCGGCTACGTGTCGGCGCTCAGCCCCGGCGTGGCCACGCTGACGGCCAACGCGGGCGGCGTGACGGTGCAGGGCACGCTCGAATTCCTGGCGCCGCTGACGGCCAGCGCCACCATCAGCGTGCAGGCCGATCCGGCCGTGGTGGGCGCCAACCTGCCGGGCAGCACCGTGCAGCAGACCACGCTGCGCGCCATCGTGCGCGACGGCACCGCCGAGAACAACCTGGTCAAGAACGCCCAGGTGGCGTTCTCCATCGTGACCGACCCCAGCGGCGGCAGCCTGACCCAGCCGTCCGTGGTCACCACGGGCAGCGACGGCTCGGCCTCCGTCAGCTACATCGCCGGCACGGCCGACACCAAGCTCGACGGCGTGACCATCAAGGCCCAGCTGCAAGGCGCCTCCACCGCCAGCGCCCTGGCCACACTGACGGTGGCCAAGAAGTCGCTGTTCATCAGCGCCGGCACCGGCGCCACCATCGGCACGCCGAACTCGGCCACCTACCAGCTCGACTACGCCGTGTTCGTGACCGACGCGGCCGGCAACGCCGTGCCGGGCGTGAACATCACCGGCTCCGTGCGTCCGCGCAATTACTACAAGGGCCAGCTGTACTTCCTGGGCATCCAGGGACCGTGGGGCATCAGCACCGACGTCGACAAGATCCCGACCTCCTGCCTGAACGAGGACACCAACAGCAACGGCATCCTGGAATCGGGCGAGGACGTCAACGGCAACGGCCGCCTCGACCCCGGCATCCCGATCACCGTGACCTCCAGCGGCACCACGGACGCCAACGGCCAGGCCATCGTGTCGCTGATCTACCCGCGCGACCGCGCCAACTGGCTGGACGTGGACCTGACCATCCGCGGCCAGGTGTCGGGCACCGAGGCCCGCTATGTCGGCTACGCCAAATTGCCGGGCCTGGCGTCCGACTACACTTCCGTGACGACCACGCCGCCGGGCCGCTACAGCCCGTACGGCACCGTGCGCACCGGCGACACTTATAATGGCGTCGTCGTGGCCAACGGCTGTACGATCAACAATTAAGTTCGGAAGTCAATGCAAAATGTGTTCTTAGTGGGGCTGATGGGGGCGGGCAAGACGACGATAGGCCGCATCCTGGCCCGCAAGCTGGGTTTGAAGTTCATCGACTCGGACCACGAGATCGAGGCCCGCACCGGCGCCTCGATCCCGTGGATCTTCGAGATCGAAGGCGAGCAGAGTTTCCGCCGCCGCGAGGCGGAGGTGATCGGCGAGCTGACGGCCCAGCAGGGCATCGTGCTGGCCACCGGCGGCGGCGCCATCCTCAACGCCGACAGCCGCGCGTTCCTGAAGGCGCGCGGCACCGTGATCTACCTGCGCGCCAGCGTCAACAGCATCCTGGCCCGCACCGCCCACGACAAGAACCGGCCCCTGCTGCAGACGGCCGATCCGCGCAAGAAGCTCGAGGAATTGATGGCCCAGCGCGACCCGCTCTACCAGCAAGTGGCGCACATGGTGATCGATACGGGCCGACCTAACGTACAATCGATGGTTCAGACCATTTTGACCGAGCTGGACGGCCTGGCATGCCAGGCCGCGCCCGATTGCGTCACACAAGCCGAGCCATCGATGAGCGAACAAACCACCATTCTTTTAAACGTAGACCTGGGCGAGCGCAGCTACCCCATTGCGATCGGTCCCCGATTGCTGCACGACGGCGCGCTGCTGGCGCGCCACGTGGGCGGCCGCAAAGTGGCCATCGTCACCAACACCACCGTCGCGCCGCTGTACCTGGCGCGGATCGAGGAGCAGCTGCGCGCGGCCGGCAAGGACGTCACGTCCATCGTGCTGCCGGACGGCGAGGAGCACAAGAACTGGTCCAGCCTGATGCACATCTTCGACACGCTGCTGGCCAACAAGGCCGACCGCAAGACCACGCTGGTGGCGCTGGGCGGCGGCGTGATCGGCGACCTGACCGGCTACGCGGCGGCCAGCTACATGCGCGGCATCGACTTCATCCAGGTGCCGACCACCCTGCTGTCCCAGGTCGACTCGTCGGTGGGCGGCAAGACCGGCATCAACCACCCGCTGGGCAAGAACATGATCGGCGCGTTCTACCAGCCGCGCGCCGTGATCGCCGACACGGCCACGCTGGAGACGCTGCCCGACCGCGAACTGTCGGCCGGCCTGGCCGAGGTGATCAAGTACGGCGCCATCATCGACGCCCCGTTCTTCGACTGGATCGAGGCCAACATCGGCAAGCTGGTGGCGCGCGACAAGGTCGCGCTGGCCTACGCCATCGCCCGTTCGTGCGAGATCAAGGCCGACGTGGTGCGCCAGGACGAGCGCGAGGGCGGCCTGCGCGCCATCCTCAATTTCGGCCACACCTTCGGCCACGCGATCGAGGCGGGCATGGGTTACGGCCAGTGGCTGCACGGCGAGGCCGTCGGCTGCGGCATGGTGATGGCGGCCGACCTGTCGCACCGCATGGGCCTGGTGGACGCGGCCACGGTGGCGCGCGTGCGCGCGCTGGTGGCGGCGGCCGGCCTGCCCGTCAAGGCGCCCGACCTGGGCGTGGCGCGCTGGCTGGAGCTGATGGAGGTCGACAAGAAGAACGAGGGCGGCGCCATCAAGTTCATCCTGCTCAAACCGCTGGGCGCGCCCAGCATCACCAACGCGCCGCAGGAACTGCTGCTGGCCACGCTGGCGGCCTGCGTGCAGTGATGCATCCGGAAGCGCACCTGGCCCCGTACGCCGCCCACAGCGAGGGCGGGCTGGGGCGGCGCTATCCGGAGACGGCGCACGCCTCGCGCAGCCAGTTCCAGCGCGACCGCGACCGCATCATCCACAGCTCGGCCTTCCGCCGGCTCGAATACAAGACCCAGGTCTTCCTCAACCACGAGGGCGACCTGTTCCGCACCCGCCTCACCCACAGCCTCGAGGTGGCCCAGATCGGCCGTTCGCTGGCGCGCAACCTGCGCCTGAACGAGGATCTGGTGGAGGCGATCTCGCTGGCCCACGACCTGGGCCACACGCCGTTCGGCCACGTGGGCCAGGACGTGCTCAACGAATGCATGAGGGACCACGGCGGCTTCGAGCACAACCTGCAAAGCCTGCGCGTGGTGGACGAGCTGGAGGAGCATTACGGCGCCTTCAACGGCCTGAACCTGATGTTCGAGACGCGCGAGGGCATCCTCAAGCACTGCTCGCTGGCCAACGCCCGTTTGCTGGGACCGGTGGCCGAACGCTTCATCCAGCGCACCCAGCCCTCGTTGGAGGCGCAGCTGACCAACCTGGCCGACGAGATCGCCTACAACAGCCACGACATCGACGATGGCTTGCGCTCTGGCCTGATCACCATCGCCCAGCTGGAACAAGTCGATTTCTTCGCCCGATTGTGGCGCGACGTGCAGGCCACGTATCCGGGCCTGTCCGGCCGGCGCGCCATCTACGAAACGCTGCGCCGCCTGATCACGGCGCTGGCCGACGACCTGATCGTCACCTCGGGCCAGTTGCTGGCCGACGCGGCGCCGGCCGACATCGCGGCGGTGCGCGCCGGTCCGCCGCTGATCCGCTTTTCCGATGGCATGCGCAAGGATGCCACCGAGCTCAAGCGCTTCCTGCGCGCCAACCTGTACCAGCATTACCAGGTCAACCGCATGCGCGTGAAGGCCAGCCGCATCGTGCGCGAGCTGTTCGAGGCCTTCATGGCCGAACCCGTGCTGCTGCCGCCCGATTATCAGGACCAGTCGGGCGACGCCAACAAGCGAGCCCGCAAGATCGCGGACTACATCGCCGGCATGACGGACCGTTACGCGATCCGCGAACACCGCCGCTTGTTCTCGCTCGAGGAATTGTAAGCCCGCCTGACACCGCGCAAAGTCCTCCCGTGCGCCGCTTGATCTTTGTCTCGTTGTGGACAAAGATGAAAGTCTCGGACGGGGAGATAGCCATGGATGAGCAGACCAGCGGGCGTATCTATGCGATGGGGGAGCGGCTCAGCACGGTTGAAACCGAGGTGGCCGTGATCCAGTCCAACTACGTCAAGCGGGATGAGTTTGCCGAGACACGCAACGAAATCAGCGAATTGCGTGCTGATATGGCAGAGAATTTCCGCGCTGTCGAGCGACGGTTCGGCGATGTGCGTGTCGAAATCAAGGAACTCGGCAACAGCATGCTGAGGTGGATGGTCGCCACCCACCTCGCCTTCTTCGTCGCCATTGTCACCGTCGTCCACTACATGCGCTAGAACATGCGTTGCTGCGCCGCAGTCGCACTCCCCATTAATTCCACCAACAGTTTCTTGACCGGCGCCGGCAGCGCCGCTTCGGCCAGCGTGGCGCCGTCGTGCCACTGGTGGCCCGCGCCGGCCGTCAGCGCGTGGCGCCGTGCCAGCGTCACGCGGTAGGGCGCGATGTGCAGTTTGTAATGCGTGAACACGTGGGTGATGGTCGACAACCGTTCATGCGACTCCATCTCACCGAACGGCGCCACGGCCCGCATCAGGTCCGCGTCGGCGGCCGGCGCCACATTGTCGTCCTCGGCCGGCGTGTGGCCATCGAGTTCCGGCAGCGACAGCAGGCCGCCCCAGATCCCGCTGGCAGGCCGCTGCTGCAACAGCACCTGGCCCTGGTCGACGATGGCCAGCAAGGTCGCGTGTTTTTCCGGACTGGCCTTCTTCGGCTTGCGCACTGGCAGTTCGGCCGTGCGGCCCGTGGCGAACGCCACGCAGCGCGCTTGCAGCGGACAGCGTTCGCACGACGGGCTGCTGCGCGTGCACAGCGTGGCGCCCATGTCCATCAAGCCTTGCGTGTACGCTTCGATGCCCTGTTCCGGTAGCAGCGCCTCGGCGCGTCGCCACATGGCGTCCTCCACCTTCTTCTCGCCCGGATAAGCGTCGATGCCGAACGCGCGCGCGAACACGCGCTTGACGTTGCCGTCCATGATGGCGGCCCGCGCGCCGCTGGAAAACGCGGCGATGGCGGCCGCCGTCGAACGGCCGATGCCGGGCAGTTCGGCCAGCAGGCGCGGGTCGGATGGGAACACGCCGCCGTGCTCGGCCACCACGCGCTGCGCGCACTTGTGCAGGTTGCGGGCGCGCGTGTAGTAACCGAGGCCGGCCCACTGCGCCATCACATCCTCCACGGGCGCGGCGGCCAGGTCGTGCAGGGTAGGGAAGCGCTCCAGGAAGCGCGCGTAATACCCGAGCACGGCGCTCACCTGCGTCTGCTGCAGCATGATCTCGGACAGCCAGATCAGATAGGCGTCGCGCGTGTTCTGCCACGGCAGCGCGTGGCGGCCGTGCTGGCGCTGCCAGGCGATGATGGCGTCGGAAAAAGTGGGATCGGAGAGGGCTTCCAGATCCGCCGCGCCGGCCGGCGCGGGCGGGTGTTTCAAACGTGTCATGCTGTTCCTCAGGCGGCCGCGTCGAGCGCGACGAACTCCGCGTTGATCGCGATGCTGATATTGCCCGCCAATTCGTTGAGACGCGCCTTGCGCTGCTCCAGCTCGCGCTGGCCCGCTTCGAACGCCTCGATTTTCTGTTCCAGGCTGTCGGTCGCATCGTGGATGCGCTGGATCGACGCCAGCCGGTGTTTGAGCTGATCCTTGTGCTGCCGGATCTGCGCCTCCAGCGGCGCCATGATGACCTTGAGCCACGCGTCCGCGTCGGCGTTGGCGGCCTTGAAGCAGGTCCGCACGCGCGAGGCGATGGTGTCGAAGAATTTCTCCATCAGCACCACGCGGCTGGTGGTGAGCAGGGTGGCCGTGCCGAACTGGCGCGCGTACACGGCCTCGATGGCCGCCACCTCGTCGCGGTAGCGCTGCAGCGAGAACGGCATCGGCATGGCCAGCGTGAGCCCGTGCTCGTTGGAGAAGCGGCGGTACATCACGCCCATCATGTCGGCGATCTCCACCGTCTTGGCGTCGGCCGCGTCCAGGCTGGCGCGGATGCGCTCGAAGTACTGGCGCACGGCCTCGCGCACGCCGGTGAAGAAGCGGCTGCGCTGCATCTGCTCGCGCACCTGTTCGATGTCGTCGCGCACCAGGTCCATGCCCATGCAGGTGTACAGCTCCGTGGACAGGCGGGTGAACACGGCGCGCGTGGCCTGCAGCTTGAACAGGCTGGCGTCGAACTCCTTCTTCTCCACGTCGATGCGGCGCATCATGTGCGAGATCACGCTCTGGTTCTTGCCGCGCAGGCTTTTCAGTTCATGCAGCTGCTCGACGAGGTCGCGGATGCGGGTGGTGATCATCGACAGCTGGGCCGCGCTCAGCGCGTGCAAATCGGCGCTCAGCTGCTTGCGCACGATGTCCTTCTTGGCCGGGATCAGTTCGTTGAACAGCGCCTGTTCCAGCGCCGGCAAGCGGCTCCTGCCCAGCAGCGCCTGGTCGCCGTTGATCTTGGCCACCAGCGCCTTCTGGGCCGAGACGGGAAACACCTGGCGCGGCTCCAGCCCCAGCATGTGGGCCGCGTGCGTCTGCTGGCGCGCGATCTCGGCGTTCACCTCGGCGTCGCTGCGCAGCTCGTCCCACATGCTGTCGATCTTGTTGAGCACCACCAGCCGGCCCGCGCCGGCGCCGATGTGCTGGCGCCACACTTCGATGTCGCTCTTGGTCACGCCCGTGTCGGCGGCCAGGATGAACAGCACGGCGTGCGCGTTGGGGATCAGGTTCAGCGTCAGTTCCGGCTCGGTGCCGATGGCGTTCAGGCCCGGCGTGTCGAGGATCACCAGGCCCTGCTTGAGCAGCGGGTGGGGGAAGTTGATGATGGCGTGGCGCCACAGCGAAATCTCGACCATGCCCTCCTGGTCCAGCGTGACGGGCATGTCGGGGTCCTCGTCGTCGTACAGGCCGTAGCGCTTGGCCTCGGCCACCGGCACGTGGCGCGTGCGGCTCACCTGCTTGAACGCCTCGTGCATGTCCTGGCCCGCGTCCAGGTTCAGCGGGATCACGGTCCACGCGCCGGGCTGGTCGCGGTAGTCGCTGGTGGACAGGTTCTCGGCCCGGGTCTCGATCGGCAGCAGGCGGATCGACGGCGGCCAGGCCGGGTCGTACATCAGCTCCGTGGGACACATGGTGGTGCGGCCGGCGGCCGAGGGCAGGATGCGCTGGCCGTAGTCGGCGAAGAAGATGGCGTTGATCAGCTCCGATTTACCGCGCGAGAATTCGGCCACGAAGGCCACCGACAGCTTGTCGTCGGCCAGCCGCGCCAGCGTGCGCGCGATGCGCTGCTCGGCGGCCTGGTCGGCCAGTTCGGCGCTGTTGACCCAGGCCTGGTAGTTCCTCAGGGCCGTGACCACGCCTTCGCGCCAGGCGCTGTATTGTTGGAAATCCCGCACCATGATGCTCCCTTTGCCCGGCTGGTCCGTTGTTGTTTTGGCTATTTCTGGCATACGACGCAATAGAAGGTGGAACGTTGTCCCTGCTTGATCTGGCGCACCGGCGTGCCGCACACCCGGCACGGCACCCCAGCACGATCATAGACGAAATACGACTGCTGGAAATAACCGGACTGGCCGTTCACGCTAATAAAGTCGCGCAGCGTGCTGCCGCCCTGGACGATGGCCTCGGCCAGCACGGCGCGCACGGCGGCGGCCAGCCGCTCGTAGCGGGCCAGGCTGATGCGGCGGGCCGGCGTCTTCGGGTTGATGCCGGCCCGGAACAGGCTTTCCGACGCGTAGATGTTGCCGACCCCGACCACGATGTCGCCGGCCAGCAGCACCTGCTTGACGGCCGCGCCGCGCCCGCGCGTGTGGGCGTACAGCAGCTGGCCGGAGAAGCCATCCTCGAGCGGCTCCACGCCCAGGCCGCGCAGCAGCACATGTCGCGCCAGTTCGCCATCGTCGAGGCCATGCCACAGCACGGCGCCAAAGCGGCGCGGGTCCGTCAGGCGCAGCACCTGGCGCCCGTCGGGGCCGTCGACGACGAGGTCGAAATGGTCATGCTTGCCCGGCGCCACGCCCTCCGGCAGTACGCGCAAGTGGCCCGACATGCCGAGGTGGATGATCAAGGTGCCATGGTCGAAATGCAGCAGCAGATACTTGCCGCGCCGGCCCGTGGCGCGCACGGTGTGGCCGGGCAGCGCGTCGGGCAGCTGGGGCGGGAATGGCCAGCGCAAGCCGTCGCGGCGCTGCACCACGGCCCGCACGGTGCGGCCCTCCAGATGGGGCGCCACGCCGCGGCGGGTGACTTCAACTTCTGGCAATTCTGGCATCGGGCATCAGGTCTCGCTGTTGAGGGGGAAAGCGGGCATGGACGGGTGGAATATTTCGTTACACGGGGAGCAGACGCGGGCGCCGCGTTGAGCGTAAAATCTGACACTAGCGCCACCCTCAGCCCGTTCCGTCCGACCTGCCAGGATTTCCCTTTGAAAAACGCTTTCGCCATTGTAACCCTGTCCGTCCTCATGTCGGCGTGCGCCGTCGCGCCGCGCGCCCCGGTGGAGGGGGCCGCGCCGCCGTCGCCGGAACCGGCCGCGCCCGCCGCCGCCCCGGCCGAGGACGCGCTGCCCGGCGTGGAGCTGACCAGCGACATGTTGTACAAGCTGACCAAGGCGGAACTGGAGTTCAAACGCGGCCAGTGGCAGGGCCCGTACATGACGTTGATGACGCTGGCCCAGCAAACGCGCGACCCGCGGCTGGCCAAGCGCGCGGCGGAAATGGCGCTCACGGCCAAGCAGGGCCCGGAAGCGCTGGCCGCGATCCGCCTGTGGCGCGAACTGGCGCCCCATTCGGAGGAAGCGGTGCAGTACTTCCTGGGCTTCGCCGTCGTCAACGACGACCTGTCGGAGGCGGAGCAGATCTTCGCCCAGCGCCTGCAGGCGGCCGCGCCGGCCGCGCGCGGCCTGGCCATGTTCCAGATGCAGCAGTTCCTGCTGCGCGCCAAGGACAAGGCGGCCGCCTACGCGCTCACCGAACGCGTGCTGGCGCCGTATGGCGACATGCTGGAAGCCCACCTGATCCTGGCCCAGAGCGCCTTCGCCAACAACGACAGCGAGCGCGCCCGCGCCGAGGCGGCCGCCGCGTTGAAGTTGCGGCCCGACTCCGAGCTGGCCGTACTGACCCAGGCCCAGGTGGCGCCCGACGTGGAAGGCGCGGTCAAGGTGCTGACAGGCTTCCTGGCGCGCCGTCCGGGCGCGCGCGAAGTGCGCGCGGCCTACGCCCGCATCCTGGTCGACAACAAGCAGTACGACGAGGCGCGCAAGCAGTTCCTAGTGCTGCTCAAGGACCAGCCCGACAACCTCGCCACGTTGTACGCGCTGGGCGTGACGGCCATGCAAAGCCAGGACCTGGCCGGCGCCGAGGATTACTTCAAGCGCTTCATGGCCGTGCTGGGCGACCATCCGTCCGATGAGCGCGACCCGTCCAAGGTGCTGATGATCCTGTCGCAGCTGGCCGAGGAGCGCGGCGACTTCGACGCCGCCGCGCAGTGGCTGGAGAAGGTGGAGACGAACGACAGCCGCGTCTACCTCACGGCCCGCCTGAAACGGGCCCAGCTCACGGCCCGCAAGGGCGAGGTGGACGAGGCCCGCAAGCAGCTCGACGCGCTGCAGACGTCGGACCCCGTGGAGCAGGCCCAGATCATCCAGACCGACGCCCAGATCCTGCGCGACGCCGGCGACAGCCGCACCGCGTTCACGGTGCTGAAGAACGGCCTCAAGCGCTTCCCCGACAACGCCGACCTGCTGTACGACTTCGCGCTGGCGGCGGAAAAACTGGGCGAGCTCGATGTGATGGAAAAGAGCCTGCGCCAGGTGATCGAGACGGTGCCCGACAACCACCACGCGCTCAACGCGCTCGGCTATTCGCTGGCCGAGCGCAACGTGCGCCTGACGGAAGCGTTCGCGCTGATCGACAAGGCGCTCAAGATGGCGCCCGGCGACCCCTTCATCATGGACAGCATGGGCTGGGTGCAGTTCCGGCTTGGCCATCTGGAGGAGGCCGAGCAGATGCTGCGCCGCGCCTACGCGCTGCGCAACGATCCCGAGATCGCCGTCCACCTCGGTGAGGTGCTGTGGGTCAAGGGCGACCAGGCGGGCGCGCGCAAGATGTGGTCGGAAGCCAAGGCCAAAGACCCCAAGAACGACGCGCTCAGGAACACGCTGGCGCGCCTGAACCAGAACCTGTAAGCACCGATGATCGAACTTCGCCTCCCGCTGGCCGCGCTGGCCGCATGCGCCGTGCTGGCCGGCTGCGCCACGCCGTCCGCGCCGCTGTCGACCGCCGCCGTCGCGCCTTACCGGGCCGCCATCGAACTCAATGGCCGCCTGTCCGTCAACTACAGCAAGGATGGCAAGCGCGAAACGCTGTCGGGCAAGTTCAACTGGCTGCAGACGGCCGACCGCACCGACGTCAGCCTGGCCTCGCCGCTGGGCTCGACCATCGCCACCATCACCGTCGCGCCCGGCTACGCCAGCCTGACGGAGGCGGGCAAGGCGCCGCGCGTGGCCGACGACATCGACAGCCTGAGCGCGCAGGCGCTGGGCTGGACCTTGCCCGTGTCCGGCCTGCGCGACTGGCTGCAAGGCCACGCCACGGCCGCCGACGGCCGCCGCTACACGGCCAGTCCCGCGCACAGCAGCGTGACCACGCGCGACGGCTGGCGGCTCGACTACGTGTCGTGGCAGGACGACGGCGCCGCCGTGCCCCGGCCGCGCCGCATCGACCTGGCGCGCGGCGCCGTGGGCGGCCTGGAGGACATGCAGATCCGCATCGTCATCGACGCCCCCGAAGAGAAATAGGGGACGTCACACATTTTAAAGAATGGTGTGGCGCGCCCGGTTGAACCTATCCGATCCCTCTCAAGACATGCAAAGCCTGAATAATTGCCCGGCCCCGGCCAAACTGAACCTGTTCCTGCACGTGAACGGCCGCCGCGCCGATGGCTACCATCTGCTGCAAACCGTGTTCCAGCTGATCGACCATGGCGACACGCTGCACTACACGCTGCGCGGCGACCACGAGATCCACCGCGTGACGGACGTGGCCGGCGTGCCCGAGCAGCAGGACCTGATCATCCGCGCGGCCTTGCTGCTGCAGGCCGAGGTGCAGCGCCGCACGGGCGCCTTGCCGCCCGGCGTCGACATCGCCATCGACAAGCGATTGCCGATGGGCGGCGGCCTTGGCGGCGGCTCGTCCGACGCGGCCACCACGCTGATGGCGCTCAACCATTTGTGGCGGGCCGGGTTGACGCGCGAAGAGTTGATGGCGCTGGGCCTGCCGCTGGGCGCCGACATCCCGTTCTTCATCTTCGGCCAGACCGCGTTCGCCGAAGGCGTGGGCGAGGCCCTGCAGCCGGTGCGCGCGCCCGATTGCTGGTACGTGGTGATCGAGCCGGGCGTGGCGGTGCCGACCGCGAAAATTTTTTGCTCGGAACATTTGACAAGGGACACGCCGCCCATCATAATAACGGACTTTTCCAGCCACCTCGAAAAACAAACAAGTTTGAAGGGGTACGGAAGAAACGATTTGCAGCAAGTGGCAACGCAGTTGTTCCCGCCGGTAGCCGAGGCGATCGAATGGCTCGCTGCTTACGGCGACGCCAGGATGACTGGCTCCGGAGCTTGTGTGTTTTGTGCGGTCGGCAGTGAAGTCGAAGCGGACGCGGTGCTCAGCAATGTGCCTGCCAAGTGGGTTGCCTGGAAAGCCAAAGCACTGGACAAGCATCCCATCGCCAGCTTGTTGTGAGTAGGAAAAAAGATTTGGCTTAGCGTGAAGTTTCCGGTAGAATGCCGGGCATGTAACGACAAGCAGTCAGTTGCGTAGGGGAATCGCCAAGCTGGTTAAGGCACCGGATTTTGATTCCGGCATACCAAGGTTCGAATCCTTGTTCCCCTGCCATTCATTTTCTCTGCGGTTCTGTCGAGGCGAAGTTGGCCTCCAGCCAGGGGAAAGGCAGATGATACCGCCCACGCGGTTCATTCATAGTACAGCGCCACGCGGACTTGCCGCTGGCGACTTTTCAAAAATTTTCACACTCTATCTCTGGGACTCCCAATGGCTTACGAAAACCTGATGGTTTTTACCGGCAACGCTAATCCTGCGTTGGCAGAAGGAGTCGCAAAAAACCTCGGCATTCCACTCGGCAAGGCGAACGTCTCGAAGTTCTCGGACGGCGAAGTGATGGTTGAAATCAACGAAAACGTCCGTGGCAAGGACGTGTTCGTGCTGCAATCGACCTGCGCTCCGACCAACGACAACCTGATGGAACTGATCCTGATGGTTGACGCTCTGAAACGCGCATCGGCTGGCCGCATCACGGCCGCCATCCCTTACTTCGGTTATGCCCGCCAGGACCGCCGCCCGCGTTCGGCGCGCGTGGCCATCTCGGCCAAGGTGGTCGCCAACATGCTGGAAGAAGCGGGCGTCGAGCGCGTCCTGATCATGGACCTGCACGCGGACCAGATCCAGGGCTTCTTCGACATCCCGGTCGACAACATCTACGCTTCGCCGATTCTGCTGGGCGACCTGCAGAAGAAGAATTACCAGGACCTGCTGGTGGTCTCGCCCGACGTCGGCGGCGTGGTGCGCGCGCGCGCGCTGGCCAAGCGCCTCGGTTGCGACCTGGCCATCATCGACAAGCGCCGTCCCAAGGCCAACGTGTCCGAAGTGATGAACATCATCGGTGAGGTGGAAGGCCGCAACTGCGTGATCATGGACGACATGGTCGACACGGCCGGCACCCTGGTCAAGGCGGCGGAAGTGCTGAAAGAGCGCGGCGCCAAGAAAGTGATCGCCTACTGCACCCACGCCGTGCTGTCCGGTCCCGCCATCGACCGCATCACCAGCTCGTCGCTGGATGAACTGGTGGTGACGGACACCATCCCGCTGTCGGACGCGGCCAAGGCTTGCGGCAAGATCCGCCAGCTGACCTGCGCACCGCTGCTGGCCGAGACGTTCAAACGCATCATCAAGGGCGATTCCGTGATCTCCCTGTTTATCGACTAAGATAGACGACAGCATCAGCAACACCGGCGGCGCCTGGCTTTCGAGCCGGAGCGCCGTTGTGCTTTTCCGGATTCATGAGCGTTTTGCTCATTCTCGAGGCGCCCTGGTCGCGGGGCGCTTCCTAACACGGGGCGCGAGCCCTGTATTTTTTGGAGTATCACATGAAAGTTGTCGCATTCAAACGCGAATTGCAAGGTTCCGGAGCGAGCCGCCGCCTGCGTAATTCCGGCCAGACCCCAGGCATCGTCTACGGTGGCACCGAAGCCCCAGTGACCATCTCCCTGGACCACAACGCCCTGTACC
The DNA here is from genome assembly GCF_058801745.1 of Rugamonas sp. GW822-FHT03B10. Lineage (NCBI taxonomy): Bacteria > Pseudomonadati > Pseudomonadota > Betaproteobacteria > Burkholderiales > Oxalobacteraceae > Rugamonas > Rugamonas sp. GW822-FHT03B10. Next base: position 484,391 of record NZ_JBXANP010000001.1, read on the forward strand.
ACGCGCTGAAAAAAGAAGCGTTCCACTCGTCGATCCTGGATCTGGAAATCGACGGTCAAGTCCAGCAAGTGCTGCTGCGCGACTTCCAAGTCCACGCATACAAACAACTGGTCCTGCACGCTGACTTCCAGCGCGTTGACGCCAACGCCAAAGTGCACATGAAAGTCGCGCTGCACTTCGTGAACGCCGACGTGTCGCCAGCCGTCAAGCTGCACGGCGCCAACATCAGCCACGTGCTGAACGAGATCGAAGTGTCGTGCCTGCCGAAAGACCTGCCAGAGTTCATCACCGTTGACCTGGCAAACGTGGACGTCGGCCACTCCGTGCACATCGGCGACCTGACCCTGCCAGCCGGCGTGACCGCCGTGACCCACGGTTCGAACCTGACCGTCGCCACCGCTTCCGTGCCAGCCGGCCACGTTGCTGCCGAAGCAGCCGCCGCCCCTGAAGCTGAAGAAAAGCCAGCCGCCAAAGGCAAGAAGTAATCTTTACGCCGCAGCGATGCGGAGGTAAATGAAAAACCCGCCGGCGCGAGCCTGGCGGGTTTTTTTACGGCGCGGCTTCGACGCGCATTGAAACCTGATAACGATAGAAACGCCATGCCCATCCGCCTGATCGTCGGCCTCGGCAACCCCGGCCCCGAATACGAACAAACCCGCCACAACGCCGGCTTCTGGCTGGTCGACAACCTGGCCAACAGCCTGCCCGGCGCGCGCCTGCAGCGCGAAACGCGCTTCAACGCGCTGGTGGCCAAGACCGCCATCGCCGGCCAGGAAGTGTGGCTGCTGGAGCCGCAAACCTATATGAACCGATCCGGCCAGTCGGTCGGCGCGCTGGCCCGCTTCTACAAGATCGCGCCGGACGAAGTGCTGGTCGTGCACGACGAGCTCGACTTGATGCCGGGCGTGGCGCGGCTCAAGAAGGGCGGCTCGGCCGGCGGCCACAACGGCCTGAAGGACATCACGGCCGCGCTGGGCACGCAGGACTACTGGCGGCTGCGGCTCGGCATCGGCCATCCCCGTTCGCTGAGCCTGCAACAACAGGTTGCCGACTTCGTGCTGCACCGCCCACGCCGCGAAGACCAGGAACTGATCGAGCAGGCCATCGACAAGAGCCTGCTGGTGATGCCGCAGATTTGCGAGGGCAAATTCGAGGCGGCCACCATGAAGTTGCATACGGCCTGATACAGCAAGCGCGACAGGAAACAGTCACGTCGTTCCCGCCTGCGCGGGAACGACATTCGACAGCGTCTACTTCGCTTGCTTGGCGGCCGCGATCCAGCGGTCCACCCGCGCCTCCAGGATAGGCAGCGGCAGCGTGCCGTCGCCGATCACGACGGCGTGGAAGGCCGGATAGCTGAACTTGTCGCCCAGTGCCTGCTGCGCGCGATCGCGCAGCTCAAGAATTTTCAGCGCGCCGATCTTGTAGCTGAGCGCCTGGGCCGGCATGGCCATGTAGCGCTCGATCTGGTTGCGGGCATTGCCCTCGCTGTAGCCCAGCGTGTCCATCGCGTACCGGATCGCCTGCTCGCGCGTCCAGCCCTGGGCGTGCATGCCCGTGTCCACCACCAGCCGCACCGCGCGCAGCATCTCCAGGTTCAGGTGGCCGTAGTAGAACTCCGGCTGCTCATACAGGCCGAACTGCTTGCCCAGCGTCTCGCTGTACAAGGCCCAGCCCTCCGTGAACGCCGCGCTGTTCGGGTTCTCCGTGTTGAACTTGCGGAAGTCCGGCAGCGGCAATTCCTTCAGCAGCGCCGCGTGCAGGTGGTGGCCCGGCAAACCTTCGTGCAGGAACAGGCTGACCATGCTGACGGTGCTGTACTGGCGCGCATCGTTCACCACCGGCCAGAACACGCCGGGGTGGGAACCGTCGGCCGCCACCGGCGTGTAGTGGTCCGACGCGGTGGCGCGGGTCAGCTCCGGCTCCAGCTGCAGATCGAGCTTGGCCTTGGGCAGCAGGCTGAAATAGGTGGGCAGCTTTTCCAGCACCTTGTCGTTGAGTTTGCGGTAGGCGTCCAGCACCTGCGCGTCCGTCGTGAACGGCTTGTACTTCGCTTGCGCGCTGACCCATTGCGGCAGGCCGCTGGCGGGGCCGTCGTAACCGAGCTTGGGACCGAGTTCGACCAGTTGCTGCTGGATGCGGGCCACTTCCTTCAAGCCCAGCGCGTGCACCGCGTCCGGCGTCAGCGGCAGGTTGGTGGCGTCCTTGATGCGGGCCTGGTACCAGGCGGCGCCGTTCGGCAAGGCGCTCCAGCCGGTGCTGGCGCGGCTGGCGGGCAGGTAGTCCTTTTCCAGGAAGGTGCTCAGGCGCTCGAGCGCCGGCGCCAGCCTGGTTTCGATCAGCTGGCGGTAGGCCGTGGTCAGGCGTTGCTTGTCGGCGGCGGAGAAATCGGCCGGCAGGTTCTTGATCGGCGTGTAGAAGATGCTCGCTTCCGGCGTGGCGCTGCGCAGTTGCTGGAACTGCGGCAGCATGGCCTGCGTGATCGCCTTCGGCTGCACGACGCCGGTGCGCATGCCTTCACGCATATTGGCGATGGCCTGGTCTATCCAGCCGGGCAGCTGGGTCAGGCGGCTCAGGTAGGCGTCGTACTGCTTCGGCGTGGACAGCGGTTGCGACCCCGTGCCGCCCGCGTAATTGGCCAGCGTGCTGGGGACGTTGTCCATCTGGTCCAGCGGCAGCAGATGCTCGGGGAACGGCGCCAGGTCCAGCGCGCATTGCAGCTCGTAGCCCAGCAGATCGTAGTTCAGTTGATCCTTGTCGGCCAGCGCGGCGCGCGGGATGGCGCGCAATTGCCGCTGCATGCGGTGGTACAGCGCGAACTGTCTGGCGCGCGCCCTGGGCACGATCTTCGTGCCGATCTGGTCGTCGTAGCGGCTGTCGCCGTTGGCCGTCGCATACAGCAGCGGATCGAAGCGGGCGCGGGCCTGGTAGAAGGCGTCGGCCAGCTGGCTCAGCTTCTGTTGCGCGGGCGATTGCGCGGCGGCCGTGGCGGGCGCGGCGGCCAGTGCGGGAACGCTGCACAGCGCGCAGCCGATCAGGCTGGCGAGCAGGGCGGTGGTAGCCAGCTTGGCGCGGGTGGGGGAAAGCGGCATCGGGGATCTCCTGTTTTTGGGTGGCAACAGGATACCCCAGATCGCTCCCCTTTACAGCGTGGCCAGGACGGCCCGCACGTTGTCGGGGATGGTGACGGGCTTGTTGGTGGCGCGGTCCACGTACACGTGCACGAAGTGGCCGGCGGCGGCCGGCACCGGCTCGTCGTTGCGGTAGATGCCGATCTCGTAGCGCACGCTGGAGTTGCCCAGCTTGCTCACGCGCAGGCCCACGTGCAGCAGGTCGGGGAAGGACAGTTGGCTGAAGTAGGCGCACGCGCTGTCGACCACATAGCCGACCAGCTGGTCGTTGTGGATGTCGAGCACGCCCCGTTCGATCAGGAACTGGTTCACGGCCGTGTCGAAATAGCTGTAGTAGACGACGTTGTTGACGTGGCCATATTGGTCATTATCTATCCACCGCGTGGGGATAGTCATGAAGTGGCGGAATTGCTCCCGTCCGGCGTTACGCAAGATCATGCGATTTCCTGTTTGGTGAATAAAACTTTCATTTTAGCGCCCATTGTCGGGTATTTTTTTGAATAGCGCAGTCGTCAGAGTTACAATTGACCCTTGAACGCTGCAAAACAGCACAATTTCCAGCAAACGCCGCCTCGCCGGCCGTTTTTCAGTGCCGCTCGCCGGCATGATTGATAATTAAAGGTTTTTCATGAGTCTCCAATGCGGCATCGTCGGCCTGCCCAACGTCGGCAAGTCCACTCTGTTCAACGCCCTGACCAAGGCCGGCATCCCGGCCGAAAACTACCCGTTCTGCACCATCGAACCCAACGTGGGCGTGGTGGAAGTGCCCGATCCGCGCATGGCCGCGCTGGCCGAGATCGTCAAGCCCGAGCGCATGGTCAACGCCATCGTCGAATTCGTCGACATCGCCGGCCTGGTGGCGGGCGCGTCCAAGGGTGAAGGCCTGGGCAACCAGTTCCTGTCGCACATCCGCGAGACCGATGCCATCGTTAACGTCGTGCGTTGCTTCGAGGATGACAACGTGATCCACGTGGCCGGCAAGATCAGCCCGCTGGACGACATCGAAGTGATCCAGACCGAGCTGGCCCTGGCCGACATGGGCACCGTGGAAAAAGCCATCCACCGCGAGAACAAGAAGGCCCGCTCCGGCGACAAGGACGCGGCCAAGCTGGTGGCCCTGTGCGAACGCCTGATGCCGCACCTGAACGAAGGCAAGCCGGTGCGCACCATGGGCCTGGACGCCGACGAGATGGCGCTGATCAAGTCGCTGTGCCTGATCACGGCCAAGCCGGCCATGTACGTGGCCAACGTGTCCGACACCGGCTTCACCGACAACCCGCTGCTGGACCAGCTGACCAAGTTCGCCGCCGCGCAGAACGCGCCCATCGTGGCCATCTGCGCCGCCATCGAATCGGAGATCGCCGACCTGGACGACGCCGACAAGACCGCCTTCCTGGCCGACATGGGCATGGAAGAACCGGGCCTGGACCGTCTGATCCGCGCCGCCTACAAGCTGCTGGGCCTGCAGACCTACTTCACGGCCGGCGTGAAGGAAGTGCGCGCCTGGACCATCCACACGGGCGACACGGCGCCGCAGGCGGCCGGCGTGATCCACACCGACTTCGAACGCGGCTTCATCCGCGCCCAGACCATCTCCTACGACGACTTCATCGCCTACAAGGGCGAGGCCGGCGCCAAGGAGGCGGGCAAGATGCGCGCCGAGGGCAAGGAATACGTGGTCAAGGATGGCGACGTGCTGAACTTCCTGTTCAACGTCTGATCCGCTTTATGATCGCTGGCGTCACACCGCCGGTACCGCTATAAAAACAAGCCGCGTACGACGCGGCTTGTTTTTTCTTCGGCCAGTATTTTGCCCCATTGGAAAACCCATAAGGTTTACCTGATGAGTCAAGCGCAAGCTGAAGCCATCGCGCGCGACAGCAGGGACGCTGCTTATGCGTCCTTCTCCGTCGCCGGCACGTCCGGCTTGACGCTGTTGCGCGACAGCGTGCCGTCCTCCGTGCGCTCATCCTCGCGGAACAGGCCGCTCCAGCTATCGCCGTTCTTCCACGTCAGCGTGCCCCTGCCGTGGCGCAGGTTGGAGCGCCACTGGCCTTCGTAGCGGTCGCCGTTGGCCCACTCCATGCGGCCGGTCCCGGTGCGGTAGCCGGCCGCCAGGTCGCCCACGTACACATCGCCGTTGGCCCACGATACCTTGCCGTTGCCCGTGTACGTGCTTTGGTTGGCGTCGAGGACGAACGCGCCTTCGATCACGGCGTCGCCAGCCTCCACGCGGATGGTGGGCGCGGTGGCGGCGGCCACCACGGCGGCGGCCGCCGTGCCGGGCAGCGGCGCGTCCGACACATACGTCTCCACCGCGTTCGGATCGACCGTGTTGGCGACGGCGTAGGTGATCGGCCCGTTCGGGTCTTCACCGTTCAGGGCCAGTTGCACGCGCTCGGCATTGCCGCTCTTGTCGGCGTAGGCCATCATCCATTTCATGCGCTCGTCGTCGAACACGAACGCGTTCTGCGCCATCGCTTTCGAGGCCAGCTTGTAGTGCAGCGTGTAGGCGGCGATCGGATCTCCGCCCAGCTTGGCCATGCGGTCGATCGCCCACTGGTCGGCCATGTAGAAGCCGGTGCCGGCCACCCATGACACGCCGCTCAGGCTATCGCGGAACACGCTGGCGGCCTTGAGCGAATCGATGGCGACCGATTGCGCCTGGCTGCGCGCCACCGTCAGCAGCGCGTTCTGCGCCTTGGCCCGCAGCGAGGCGGCCGCCTCGTCCGCCGCCACCTTGGCCGCCGCCTGCAGCGCGGCCTGGCCGGCGGCGCGGCTGGCCTGGGCGCTGGCCGCCGCCGCCGCGGCCGCGTTGGCCGAGTTGGCGACGGCGCCCACGCCGCTCACCACGCTGGCGAGGGTGATGCCGGTTTTGACGATCTTCATGCCGTAGTGGTAGACCTTCATGCGCGCGCCCGCCTCCTCGGACAGGCCCTGCGTCCACAGCACCATCCACAACGCCTCGTCGGCGCTCAGGTCCTGCGTGTACAGGTCCAGCGGGTGCGTGCTTTGCAGCCAGTGGTAGCTTTGCGCCTCGGTGGCCTCGGGCGCGGCCACGTTGACATGGCCCCGGCACACCTCGACCGGCGTGACGGTGATCTTGCGTCCGCCGGCCAGGGTGAGCTTGAACGGGCGGCCGTCGTCGCGCAGGCTGTTGAGTTCTTCCAGCATCTTGGCCGTGTCGGCCTTGGAATAGCCGTCCACTTCCTCGATGTGGTCGCCCAGCGACAGGCCCGAATCGCGCGTGGCCGCGATCACGGTCAGGCGCTCGTCCACGCGCAGCCCGCGCACCCACGCGATCTTCTTTTCCTTGGGCAGGTTGTACGACGACGCCGTCACGAACGGCAGTTCGTACTGCGTGCTGCACTCCTTGTCCTTCAGTTCGGCCGTCTTGATGATGCCGGGGCGCAGCGCCTGCTGGCCCTTGCCATAGGTGCGGATGCGGGCCAGCAGTTTTTCGTCGACCGGGCTGCCGTCGTCGACCGTGTAGGTGGTGCCGCAACCGGCCAGCAGCGCGGCCAGCGGCAGCATGGGCGCCAAGGCGCGCAAACGCGGCGGACGGACGGGGGGAGTGTGGGAATTGCGCATGCCATTCTTCTCTGGATAAGGTCAGCGGGTGGATAACATGGAGGCATGGTAAGCGAAGGGCGGGATTGCCAAAATGGCTTACTAGTACGCCAAGTTAATTTCTACGTGGGAATTTATACGAGCTGTGGTTTAAAAGCAATTGTCCACTTACGGTGATTGTTTTGCCGGCCAAGGACCGCATACCCCAACACCGCCAGGCCAGTTCGGTATAATCGCCGCATCGTCATAGGCGCGACGCTGCGCCGGCCCCACTCTCCTCACTAGAAAAACACATCCCACATGGCTTCCCCCAACGATAACGTCAGCATGGCGCTGTTCTGCGATTTTGAAAACGTGGCGCTCGGCGTGCGCGACGCCAATTACGACAAGTTCGACATCAAGCCGGTGCTGGAACGGCTGCTGCTCAAGGGCAGCATCGTCGTCAAGAAGGCTTACTGCGACTGGGACCGTTACAAGGGCTTCAAGGCCCCCATGCACGAGGCGAACTTCGAGCTGATCGAAATCCCCCACGTGCGCCAGTCCGGCAAGAACTCGGCCGACATCCGCATGGTGGTCGACGCGCTCGACCTGTGCTACACCAAGTCGCACGTGGACACCTTCGTCATCATCTCGGGCGACTCCGATTTCTCGCCGCTGGTGTCGAAACTGCGCGAGAACGCCAAGAAGGTGATCGGCGTGGGCGTCAAGCAATCCACCTCCGACCTGCTGGTGGCCAACTGCGATGAGTTCATCTTCTACGACGACCTGGTGCGCGAAAGCCGCCGCGCCGCCAAGCGCGATTCGCGCGATGCGCAGCCGGCCGTCAAGCGCACGCCGGAGGAGGAGACGCGCCGCCGCGAGGACATGGAAAAGCGCCGCAACCAGGCCATGGAGATCGTGGTCGGCACCTTCGACGCGCTGGTGTCCGAGCGCGGCGACAGCGGCAAGATCTGGGCCTCCGTGCTGAAGGAGGCGATCAAGCGCCGCAAGCCCGACTTCAGCGAGTCGTACTACGGCTTCCGCACCTTCGGCAACCTGCTGGAGGAAGCGCGCGCCCGTGGCCTGCTGGAATTCGGCCGCGATGAAAAATCGGGTGCCTATGTGTACCGCAGCAGCGGCGCCGCCAACGGCCACGCGCTGGCGGAGGGCGCCGGCGCGGCCGAGGCCATGCCGGCGGCGGACGCGGGGGAAGCGCCGCGCCATGAAGGCCGTCAGGATGGCCGCCGTGGTCGCGGCCGTGGCCGTGGCCAGTCCGGCCGCCATGCCGAGCGCGCCGAGCGCGCCGACGAAAGCGCCTCGGAACTGGTGATGGACGCCGAGCCGGAAGTGCTGGACGCGGAACCGTTCGACACGGTGGACGTGGTGGAAGTGGTGGAGCTGGTCGAAGTGCTGACCTCCGCCGACGCGGACGACGTGATCGACGAAGCCGACATCATCGAGGCGGAAGTGGTCGAGCCGCGCCAGGAAGGCCGTCATGGCCGTGGCAAGCGCGGCGGCCGCAAGCAGGCCGAGCGCAAGGGCGGCAAGGCAGCGGCCAGCGCGGCGCTCGACGCGGTGGCGGCCCATTCGCCGGCACTGGCCGAAGATGCGGCGGCGCCGGTGCAGCAGGCCGCCGAGGTGGTGGACGCGCCATCGGCCCAGCCGATGACGGACGCCAGTGCGGAGCAGGCCGGCGAGGCCAAACCAGCCAAAGCCGCCAAGCCGGCCAAGGGGGCCCGTGCCGCCAAGGCCGCCGCCACCGGCAAGAAGCCTGCGGCCAAGGCCAAGGGCAAGGCCAAGCCAGCGGCGGAGGTGGTGGAGGTGGCGGCACCGGCAGCCGAAGTCCAGTCCGCGCCGGACGCGCCAGCGGCCGCCGCGCACGAGGCGGAAGCGCCCGCCAAGCCAGCCCGCAAACCCCAGCCGCGCGGCCGTCGTCCGCGCAAGCCGGACGCCAAGTCCGAAGCGTAAGCATCCGCGTTCCGCCGCCCCGGCGGAGCAAGGTAGTCCGGGTGTCGGGCCGCACGGTCTGACACCTCGTGCGCTTTCTGCCATACTTCACTTTTGCACAACTTTGCCGCAGCGCGCGCCGCGCTGCCACCTTCCGTATGCCGACGCTGACCGCCATCACCCTCTATCCGATCAAATCCTGCGCCGGCCTGCCGCTGCAGGAGGCGACGCTGACCGAGTCGGGTCTGATGACCCAGCACATCTACGACCGCGAATGGATGGTGGTCGATGGGGAAGGGCGCTTCATGACCCAGCGCGAGCATCCGCGCATGGCCCTGATCGTGCCGCGCCTGAAGGGCGACACGCTGGAGCTGCGCGCGCCCGGCATGCTGCGGCTGGAGATTCCGCTGGGCCTGCCCCATCCCGACGACGCCGTCGCGCGCACCGTGCAGGTGTGGGACGACAGCGTGCTGGCCTACGACTGCGACGCGCTGACGGCCGCCTGGTTCAGCAACGCCATCGGCGTGCCGTGCCGCCTGGTGCGCTTCCACGCGGACGCGCTGCGCAAGGTCAGCGAGAAATGGACCCGGGGCGTGGCCGCCACCACGCTGTTCTCGGACGCCTACCCGGTGCTGGTGGCCGGCGCCGCCTCGCTCGACGACCTCAACGCGCGCCTGGTGGCGGCCGGCCGTGACGCCGTGCCCATGAACCGCTTCCGTCCCAACCTCGTCATCGCCGGCCTTGAAGCGTTCGAGGAGGACTACGCGGCCGCCTACCGGCTGGGCGAGGCGGAGCTGCGGCCCGTCAAGCCGTGCTCGCGCTGCCCGATCCCGTCCGTGGACCAGGACACGGCCGAGATCGGCCCCGACCCGGTGGACCTGCTGCGCAGCTACCGCGCCAAGCCCGAGCTCGACGGCGCGATCTGCTTCGGCATGAACGCCATCGTCGTGGCCGGCGCCGGCCAGCGCATACGGCTGGGCCAGGAAGTCGATGTCGAATTGGCGTTTTTGTAACTGAATTTACTTTTTAGCATTTCCAACCTCCCTTTCTTGGCGTAATGTTGTAACTTGCTGGATGAGTATATTCGCAACGATCCGGCATGGTCACCGGACGTAGTCGCTATCGAGTAAGGGTTGGTTTTTATGACGCACACTGTCACCGGCGCGATGCCGTCCCACGCTGATCCGGCCACGCGGGCCAGCGAGCTGGCGGCGGAGAACCAGGCGCTGCGCGCGCGCATGGCCTATCTGCTGGAGCAGGCCGAGCGCAACCACGCCATCATGTGCCGCCACCAGGCGTTCGACCTCGACATCGTGGGCGCCGCCACCTTCCCCGAACTGGTGGGCACCATCTTCCGCAACCTGCCCGCGATCTCCGAGCTCGAAAGCGTGACGCTGACGCTGATCGACGAGGATGCCGACATCCGCACCGTGATGGGCAAGCTGGACGTGGTGTTCGCCGATTTCCCCGAGCTGATCTTCGTCGAGCAGGTCGACGAGCTGGGCTTCGACCTGGGCCGGCGCAACGCCGCCACGCCGGCGCCCAAGCCGCTGCTGGGCATGTACGATCCGGTGCGCCACGCGCTGCCGTTCCCCAACGCGCCGGCCGCCCTGCAAAGCGTGGCGCTGGTGCCGCTGATGCGCAACAAGCGCATCATCGGCTGCCTCAACCTGGGCAGCGTGGACCCGACCCGCTTCACGCCCAGCCTGGGCACCGACTTCATCGAGCACATGGCCTCGATCATCGCCATCTGCCTGGAGAACGTGATCAGCAACGAGATGCTCAAGTACATCGGCCTGACCGATTCGCTGACGGGCGTCTACAACCGGCGCTACCTGGACCGGCGGCTGCTGGAGGAGATCGCGCGCGCGCGGCGCCAGCGCTACCCGATCTCGCTGATGTTCATCGACATCGACCACTTCAAGCGCGTCAACGACACCGTCGGCCACCAGGGCGGCGACGACGTGCTGCGCGAGGTCGCGGGCCGCATCAAGGACGAGCTGCGCCTGTCGGACGCGCTGGCCCGTTTCGGCGGCGAGGAATTCGTGGTGCTGCTGATCGACGCCGAGCTCGACAGCGCAGCCTTCGTGGCCGAGCGCATCCGCGCCAGCATCGCCGGCACCCTGATCAGCCTGACGCAGGAGGTGCGCCTGTCCGTCACCGTGTCGATCGGCGTGGCCTGTCTCGATCCCGGGCAGGCAGCGGGCGAGCCGGAGCTGGTGGCGCGCGACCTGCTCGCGCGCGCGGACGGCGCCCTGTACCAGGCCAAGGCGGCCGGGCGCAACCGTGTGATCCGGCACCTGCCGGCGTAGGCGCGGCAAGCGCCGCGCCGCTCAGCGCAGCAAACGGTTCTCCGCCCGGGTCACGGCGTCCGCCGCGCCGCGCACCACCACCACGTCGTCGGGTGCCAGGATGGTCTGCGGTTCCACGTCCAGCCGGCCCATGCCGCGCCGGATGCTGGCCACCTCGGCGCCCGTGTCCTCCAGATGGAGCTCGCCCAGCGACTTGCCGATGGCGGCCGCCCCTTCGCCCAGCGTGACCGAATGCAGGCGCACCAGGTCGGCCTCCTCGCCGCTGTCGCTGGCGCCGTGGAAGTAGCCGCGCAGCGAGGCGTAGCGTTCCTCGCGCGCCGTCTGCACCCGGTGCACCACGCGCCGCAGCGGCACGCCCAGCATCACCAGCGCGTGCGAGGCCAGCATCAGGCTGCCCTCCATCAGTTCCGGCACCACCTCGGTGGCGCCGGCCGCCTTCAGCCGGTCCAGGTCGGTGTCGTCGTGGGCGCGCACGATCACGGGCAGGGTGGGCGCCAGCTCGTGCACCAGGTGCAGCACCTTGAGCGCCGACGGCGTGCTGGCGTAGGTGATGACGACGGCGCTGGCGCGGTAGATGCCGGCCGCCACCAGGCTCTCGCGCCGGGCCGCGTCGCCGTAGGACACGTTGGCGCCGGCCGTCTGCGCCTCCTGCACCCGCTCCGGGTCCAGGTCCAGCGCGTGGTAGGCGATCTTCTCCTCGCCCAGCAGCGTGGCCAGGCTCTGGCCGCTGCGCCCGAAGCCGGCCAGCAGCACGTGCTTCTGGGTCGACATGGTGCGGCTGGCGATCTTGGTCAGCGCCAGCGACTGCATCATCCATTCATTGCTCGACACCTTCATCACGATCTGGTCCGACTTGGCGATGATGAACGGCGCGGCCAGCATCGACAGCACCATCGACGCCAGCACCACCTGCATCACGTCGGGCGCCAGCAAATGGCTTTCGCCGGCCAGGTTCAGCAGCACGAAGCCGAATTCGCCGGCCTGGGCCAGCGCCAGGCCGGTGCGCAGGGCCACGCCGTCGGTGGATCCATACAGCTTGGCCAGCCCGGCGATCAGCGCGAACTTGAGCAGCACCGGGCCCACCAGCAACAGCAGCACCAGCCACCAGTTCTCGAGCACCAGGCGCACGTTGAGCAGCATGCCGATGGTGATGAAGAACAGCCCCAGCAGCACGTCGCGGAACGGCTTGATGTCCTCCTCCACCTGGTGCTTGTATTCGGTCTCCGAGATCAGCATGCCGGCCACGAACGCGCCCAGCGCCAGCGACAGGCCGGCCCGCTCCGTGATCCAGGCCGCGCCCAGCGTCACCAGCAGCAGGTTGAGCATGAACAGTTCCTGCGAGCGCCGCTTGACGACGATGGTGAACCAGCCGCGCATCAGCTTCTGGCCCAGCAGCAGCAGCAGCGCCAGCACGACCACCGCCTTCACCGCGGCCCAGCCCAGCGTCTCGAGCAGGCGGTCGGGCTGCTCGGTCAGCGACGGGAGCAGGATCAGCAGCGGCACCACGGCCAGATCCTGGAACAGCAGGATGCCGATGATCTTGCGGCCATGGGCGCTCTCCAGCTCCAGCCGCTCGGTCAGCATCTTCGAGACGATGGCGGTGGACGACATGGCCATCGTCGCGCCCAGCGCCAGCGCGCCCTGCCAGCCCAGGTGCAGGCTGGCCGGCAGCACGTGGCCGATGGCCCAGCCGAATCCCATGGCCAGCGCGATGGTCAGCCCCACCTGCGCCATGCCGAGTCCGAACACGATATTGCGCATGGCCATCAGCTTGGCGGTCGAGAATTCCAGCCCGATCGAGAACATCAGGAACACGACGCCGAACTCGGCCAGCGTCTGGCTGGCCTCGTTCTGCTCTGCCAGTCCCAGCGCGTGCGGGCCGATCAGGATGCCCACGGCCAGATAGCCGAGCATGGGGGGCATGTGCATCATCCGAAACGCGACCACGCCGAGCACGGCCGCGCCCAGCAGCAAGAGAGTCAGTTCCAGGGATGAGAACATTTAATTCCGTATCATGGGTAGGGGATTCCGTTGTTTGTCAGCCTTTGTTACCACTGGCAAGTTTTTTGCTTACCCAATTCGGCTATACTTTCGGCATGAGTGTAACCCATGAAAAAACAATGCTGAAAGCTTTTGATCGAATTGACCCCGCCACCGCCAGCCGGGCGCTGGAACTGGCCCGCGCGACGCTGCAGATCGAAGGCGACGCCATCGCCGCCCTGCACGCGCGCCTGGCCACGGACGACAGCGTGGGCCGCGCGGTGTCGCTGCTGCTCAACTGCAAGGGCAGGGTCGTCGTGTCCGGCATCGGCAAGTCCGGCCACATCGCGCGCAAGATCGCCGCCACGCTGGCCTCGACCGGCACGCCGGCCCTGTTCGTGCACCCGGCCGAGGCCGCCCACGGCGACCTGGGCATGGTGACGGCCGACGACGCCTTCATCGCCATCTCCTACTCGGGCGAAAGCTCGGAACTGATGGCCATCCTGCCCGTCGTCAAGCGCATGGGCAGCGCCCTGATCTCGATGACGGGCAAACCCGGCTCCAGCCTGGCGCAACTGGCCGACGTGCACCTGGACGTGTCGGTGGCCAAGGAGGCGTGCCCGCTGAACCTGGCCCCCACGGCGTCGACCACCGTCACGCTGGCGCTGGGCGACGCGCTGGCCGTGGCGCTGCTGGACCTGCGCGGCTTCAAGGAGGAGGATTTCGCCCGCTCGCATCCGGGCGGCGCGCTGGGCCGGCGCCTGCTGACCCACGTGCGCGACGTGATGCGCAGCGGCGCCGACGTGCCGCGCGTGACGGCCGACGTCAAGCTGACCGACGCGCTGCTGGAGATCACCCAGAAGGGCATGGGCATGACGGCCATCGTCGACGCCGACGAGCGCCCGATCGGCGTGTTCACGGACGGCGACCTGCGCCGCATGATCGAGAAGGTGCAGGACTTCACCCGGGTCGTGATCCGCGACGTCATGCATCCGAACCCGCGCACCATCACGGCCGAGAAGCTGGCGGTGGACGCGGTGGCCGTGATGGAGCAGTTCCGCATCAACCAGATGCTGGTGGTGGACGAGCAGGGCAAGCTGGTGGGCGCGCTGCACATCCACGACCTGACCCGCGCCAAGGTGATCTGATGAAGGAAGCCTACAAACTGGAGAACGTGGCCCGCGCCGCCAAGGTCAAACTGATGATCTTCGACGTGGACGGCGTGCTGACCGACGGCAGCCTGCACTACGGCGCCGACGGCGAGGCCCTGAAGACCTTCAACGTGCACGACGGCCTCGGCATCAAGCTGCTGCAGGAGTCGGGCGTGCAGACGGCCATCATCAGCGCGCGCGTGTCGCCGCAGGTGGTCAAGCGCGCGGCCGACCTCGGCATCGCCTTCCTGCACCAGGGCGGGCACGACAAGCTGACCCCGTTCAACGCGCTGCTCGAGAAGACGGGCTTGACGGCCGACCAGGTGGGCTTCATCGGCGACGACGTGGTCGACCTGCCGATCCTGACCCGGGTCGGTTTCGCGGTGGCCGTGCCCAATGGCCGCGCCGACGTGACCGGCCGCGCGCACCACGTGACGGAGGCGGCCGGCGGCCGTGGCGCCGTGCGCGAAGTGTGCGAATTCCTGCTGCGGGCGCAGGGCAACTACGACAAGATCATGGCCCAGTTCCTGGTCTGAGGCGGCATCATGCACAAGAAAACGGCATACCGCTGGCGCATGACCCTGATCATGCTGTTCGGGGTGGCGTTCGCGCTCGGCACGTTCTGGCTGGTGCAGGTGGTCAACCAGGCGGGCCGCCAGGCCGAGGCCGACAGCCACCGCAACGAGCCCGATTACATCATCGAGCGCTTCAGCTTCGTGCGCCTGGACCAGGCGGGCCAGCCCAGCTACATCATCGCCGGCGACAAGCTGACCCACCACCCGGCCGACGATTCGTCCGACGTCGAGCGCCCGACCGTGCACAGCCTGTCGGGCGACCAGCCGCCGATGAACGTGCGCGCCGAGCGGGCGCGCGTGGACCAGGACAACAGCCGCGTCAAACTAAGCGGCGACGTGCGGGTCGACCGTCCGGCCACGGCCACCAGCCAGGCCATGCGGATGAACACGTCCGCGCTGACGCTGTACCCGGACGACGAGAAAATGGAAACGGACCAGCCGGTCACCCTGCAACTGGGCGCCTCCAGCGCCAGCGGCACCGGCATGAAGGCCGACAACGCCACGCGCCAGATCCAGCTGGGCGGCCGTGGCCAGATCCACGTGCCGCCGCGGGCGGCGCATTGACATAGAACGGACTCGCAATGAACAAATTTATCCTGTCGGCCGCCCTGTTGTGGGCGGCGGCCGGGCTGGCCCACGCGGAAAAGGCGGACTCCAGCAAGCCCACCGAAATCAAGTTCGACCAGCTCGAGGTGGACGACGTCAAGCAGACCAAGACCGCCATCGGCAACGTGATCCTCACGCGCGGCACCCTGCAGATGAAGTCGCCCAAGGCCGTGATGAAGGAAGACCCTGAGGGCTACCAGTACGTGACCATGACCAGCACCCCCGGCACCCCCGCCACGTTCCGCCAGAAGCGCGACGGCGAGGGCGACCAGTGGGTCGAGGGCCAGGCCGACCGCATCGAGTACGACGGCAAGACGGAACTGGTCAAGCTGTTCTCGAACGCCCAG
This sequence comes from Rugamonas sp. GW822-FHT03B10, assembly GCF_058801745.1. NCBI lineage: Bacteria > Pseudomonadati > Pseudomonadota > Betaproteobacteria > Burkholderiales > Oxalobacteraceae > Rugamonas > Rugamonas sp. GW822-FHT03B10. Next base: position 499,989 of record NZ_JBXANP010000001.1, read on the forward strand.
ATCCGGCGCCTGGAGGCGGGCAAGCCGAGCGACGAGGTGCGCGGCGAGTTCATCTCCTACGACAGCCGCAAGGAATTCTTCGCCGTCAAGAACACGGCCAGCGGCGAGAGCAAGCCCGGCGCCGGCCGCGGCACCATGGTGATCCAGCCGTCCAACAAGGGCGCGGCCCCGGCCGCGTCCGTGCCGCCGGCGGGGAAATGACGATGGAGACCCAACGCTGCGGCAGTACCCTGATCGTGCGCGGTCTGCAAAAGAGCTACGGCAAGCGCCAGGTGGTGCACGACGTGTCGCTGCAGGTCGAGTGCGGCGAAGTGGTGGGCCTGCTGGGGCCGAACGGCGCCGGCAAGACCACCTCGTTCTACATGATCGTCGGCCTGGTGCCGTCGGACGCGGGCACGATCGACATCTCCGGCGTCGACATCTCGTCGCTGCCGATCCACCGGCGCGCCGTGATGGGCCTGTCCTACCTGCCGCAGGAGGCGTCGGTGTTCCGCAAGCTGACGGTGGAGGAGAACATCCGCGCCGTGCTGGAGATCCAGCAAGTGAACGGCAAGCCTTTATCCAAGGCGCAAATTGATGAACGGCTCAATACCCTGCTGGCCGACCTGCAAATCGAGAAACTGCGCGACAATCCGGCGCTGTCCCTGTCCGGGGGCGAGCGGCGCCGGGTCGAGATCGCGCGCGCACTGGCCACCAACCCCCGCTTCGTGCTGCTCGATGAACCCTTCGCCGGGGTCGACCCGATCGCCGTGATTGAGATCCAGCGCATCGTGCGCTTCCTCAAGGAACGCGGCATCGGCGTGTTGATCACCGATCACAATGTGCGCGAAACGCTGGGCATCTGCGACCGCGCGTATATCATCAACCAGGGCACGGTACTGGCGTCAGGCCGGCCGGACGACATCATCGCCAACGAGTCGGTGCGTCGCGTGTATCTGGGTGAACACTTCCGTATGTAAGGTATGTAAGTCAAGCCATGAAACAGTCATTGCAACTGCGCACTTCGCAGCACCTCGCGCTCACCCCGCAACTGCAGCAATCGATCCGTCTGCTGCAATTGTCCACCCTGGAGTTGCACCAGGAACTGGAACAGTTGTTGACCGATAATCCGCTGCTGGAGCGGCTCGACGATCCGCTCGACCACTCGGTGCGGCTGCTGGCCGACGGCGCCATCAGCCAGCAGAGCGCGCCGGCCGAGGCGGCGCCCGAAGGTCCGCCCGGCCAGCAGCAGGACGCCGCCGCGCCGGCCGAGGCCGAACCGTACGAGGGCGGCGACGGCGACGGCGCGCCCGAGGGCGAGATGGACTGGGGCGAGGCCGGCCGCGCCAAGACCTCCGACGACGAGGACGCCCGGCCCCAGCTCGAGGCCAACCACTGCACGCTGCGCGAGCACCTGATGGAGCAGATGCGGGTGACGGTGCTGGAGACGCGCGACCGGGCGCTGGTGGAGATCATCATCGACGCGCTCGACGAGAACGGCTACCTGGAGGAGCCGCTGGAGGAGATCCTGGCGCGCCTGCCCGAGGAGCTGGCGATCGAGCCCGAGGAACTGCACACCGCCTTGACCCTGCTGCAAAGTTTCGACCCCGTGGGCGTGGGCGCGCGCAACGCGTCCGAATGCCTGGCGCTGCAGATCAAGCGCATGCCGCACGTGCCGCTGGTGACGCGGCGCATGGCGCTGACCATCGTCGAGCAGCACCTGGCCTGGTTCGCCCAGCGCGACTTCAACAAGTTGAAGAAGGCCCTGCAGTGCGACGAGGAGGACCTGCGCGAGGCCCAGGCCGTGATCCGCCAGTGCAATCCGCATCCGGGCGCCGCGTTCGCGTCGGACGTGTCGGACTACGTGGTGCCGGACGTGATCGTCAAGAAGGCCCGCAACGGCTGGCAGGTGAGCCTGAACAACGACGTGATGCCGCGCCTGCGCGTGAACGCCATGTACGCCAACCTGCTCAAGCAGGGCAAGGGCGAGGGCGCCATGGGGGCCCAGCTGCAGGAGGCCAAGTGGCTGATCAAGAACATGCGCCAGCGCTTCGACACCATCCTGCGCGTGGCGCAGGCGATCGTGGAGCGGCAAAAGAATTTCTTCTCGCATGGCGCGGTCGCCATGAGGCCCCTTGTGTTGCGCGAAATAGCTGATACACTGGGACTACACGAGAGCACTATTTCTCGGGTAACAACTCAAAAATATATGCTGACCCCGCATGGCATGTTTGAGTTGAAATATTTCTTCGGTAGCCATGTCGCCACGGAAGCGGGGGGAGAAGCCTCCTCGACGGCGATACGGGCACTGATCGTGCAATTGACAGGAGCAGAAGACCCTAAAAATCCTTTATCCGACAGTAAGATTGCGGACATGCTGGGAGAACAAGGCATGGTGATTGCGCGACGGACTGTTGCCAAATATCGCGAAGCGTTGAAGATCCCGCCAGTCAGTCTCCGTAAATCTTTGTAGTTATCTGGTTCCTGCGCGCCCGGCCGCAATGGGCGCGGCACTAACCGCCAGCGACATCATCTTTAGGAGTGTGTATGAATCTCACCATCAGTGGACATCATCTCGAAGTGACCCCAGCGATCCGCGAATACGTGCAGAACAAGCTGGAGCGCGTCAAACGCCACTTCGATCAAGTGATTGATATTGCTGTCATCCTGACCGTAGATAACCTCACCGAGAAAGAGAAGCGCCAGAAGGCCGAAATCAATTTGCGCATGTCGGGCAAGACCGTGTACGTGGAGAGCCTGTCGCAGGACCTGTACGCCGCCATCGACACCCTGATCGACAAGCTCGATCGCCAGGTCATGAAATACAAAGCCAAAGTTCAGGAACACGGCCACGACGCCATCAAGCATCTGCCGGACACCTTCGAACCCGCCGCCACCGCATAAGACGGTCCCCGGCACACCAAACAAAGGGCGCATCTGGCGCCCTTTTTTGCGCCCCGCGCCGGCGGGCCGATACGATAAAACAATATAAACGGTATAAACCGTATTGCCTCCGGGCGGCGCGCTGCGCGCCACGCAGCCGGCGAACAGCGCCATGGCGATGTTGCCGCCGCCGCCGATCACGCCCACCTTCTTGCCGCGGATGTCGACCACGTCGTCTCGCCTGTTCAAACGGCCACTTGAAATTTTATGCGCACATAATATATATTTAGGTATAATGTTCGCTGTAACCAATCGCAAGGGAGGACGCATGGACGATGCGACCATCGATATCGATCATTTGCGGGCCAAGGCCGGTCAGGCCAGCGGCCTGCTCAAGGCGCTGGCCAACCCGGACCGGCTGCTGCTGCTGTGCCAGATGACGCAGGACGAATACAGCGTCGGCATGCTGGAGGAGTTGACCGGCATACGCCAGCCCACGCTGTCGCAGCAGCTGACGGTGCTGCGCCAGGAGGAGCTGGTGAGCACGCGGCGCGAAGGCAAGCAGATTTTTTACCGGATAGCCAGCCCGGCGGCGCTGGCGGTGCTGCAGGTGCTGTACCAGCAGTTTTGCAATGACGACGGCCAAGGAGCCACATTATGACTATCGCCTGGAATCTCTTCACGCCGTGGGGCGCGCTGATCGGCGGCGCGCTGATCGGGCTGTCGGCGGCCCTGCTGCTGCTGTTCAACGGCCGCATCGCCGGCATCGCCGGCATCGCTGGCGGGCTGCTGCGCCCGCGCGCGGGCGACATCGGCTGGCGCCTCGCGTTCGTGGGCGGGCTGGTGGCCGCGCCGCTGGCCTACAGCCTGGTGGCGGGCCTGCCCGCCGTGCAGATCGACGCCGGCAGCGGCACGCTGATCGCGGCCGGTCTGCTGGTGGGCTTCGGCACCCGCTACGGTTCGGGCTGCACCAGCGGCCACGGCGTGTGCGGTCTGTCGCGCCTGTCGCCGCGCTCGATGGTGGCCACCGGCGCCTTCATGGCGGCCGGTTTCGTCACCGTGTTTATTGCGCGCCACGTGTTCGGTTAAGGGGAAAAGTATGACCATCGCTATCGCATTGTTGTCCGGCCTGATCTTCGGCATCGGCCTGATTATCTCCGGCATGACCAACCCGGCCAAGGTGCTGGGCTTTCTCGACCTGGGCGGCAACTGGGACCCGTCGCTGGGCCTCGTGATGGCCGGCGCCATCGCCGTCGGCATGCTGGCGTTCCGCTACGCCGGCACACATCCGAAGACGCTGCTGGGCGTGGCCATGAGCCTGCCCGGCACCAAGGTGATCGACCGCCGCCTCGTTCTGGGCGCCTTGATCTTCGGCGCCGGCTGGGGCCTGGCCGGCTTCTGCCCCGGCCCCGCGCTGGCCTCGCTCACCACGGGCGGCAGCAAGGTCTTGCTGTTCGTGGGCGCCATGGTGGCCGGGATGGGCATGTTCGAGATGCTCGAGCGGCGCTGAGCGCTGCCTGCGCGGCCCCGCCGCGCCGACGGAGATGGACGGCGGCGGCGCCGTTTGTGCCGTCTCAACACCGCTGATTGATGGGGGCGCATGCTGTGCGGACGTGAACGCACAGCCCGCTTCCCATGAGCAGCTTCCCATTTGACCGCAACGCGTATTACGCCAGCCTGCGGCGGCACAATGACCGCCTGGACGAGGCCATCATCGCGCGCCGCCGCGCCGACTTCCATCACCAATCGAATGACGAACTGTGGCACCGGCAGGGGCAGTTTGGCCTGGGCGTGCGCGCGCAGCGCGTGCGTGAAGCGCTAGGCGCATCCGAAGCGATCGCCTTGCGCGAATTGCGGGCCAAGCTGGGCGGCATCGCCCTGGCCGACGTCTGGCCGGTCTTGCGGGAAATCATCCATGACGTCGCCTTGTACGTCGGCTGTGGTGCGCTCGTTGGGGGCATGATAGGCGGCGGGCTGGGTGTGCTCGCATTTGGCATCGGCGTGCTGCCGGGCGCCTCGGCGGGCGCCATGCTGGGCGCGCAGGGCGGCAACATGCTGCTCGGATTTTTCGGCCTGAAGTCGGTGCTTGGCTACTTGGCCGACAGCCTGCCACGCGTCGCCCGCGATTACGAGGATGGCTTCCGGCTGGCGTGGGGCAAGATGCCCGACCTCAATCCCTATTCCGCCGATGGACCGGGCTACGGCGTCGATTACCCGTGGGCCAGCACTTACCAGGCATCGCATGCGTTCGCGCGTGGCCATGAATTGCTGGCCATCGCGCTGCTGGCGGGCATCGTCGCCTACCTCGGCAGGGGCAAGGAAAAATTGCCGGCGCTGCTGACGGAAGTGCGGCAAAGCGCGCGCCTGGGGCCGAAAATGGCGGGCTGGCTGGAGCAGAACGCAGATAGGCTGAGCAATCATCCGCTGCTGCAGGAGCGGGGCAAGGGCGCGGGCAATGGGGCGCTTCCGGCCCCATCGGCCGGGCAGCCGGCACCGGCCCGGCCGCGTTCAACAGCGAAAGCGCCTCGCCCGGCCGAAGCGACGGGCCAGGTGTTACGTGAGGCCGCGCAAATCGTTGGCAAGTCCGAAGGCGGCCCCGGGACATGGCAGTTGTCGCCAAAACGCACGGGTGGTGAGGCATATCAAGAACAAATCACGGGCGTGCGGCGCGGAATTGAATATGATGTGCCCTGCGCCGGAGTACCATCGGGCAAAGTCAGCTTTGACGGATACGATGCAGAGCGCAAGGTCTTGATTGACGCGAAGGATTGGAGAGGGTATCCACCACAAGATACAGAATTTTGGCAGGAAGACTTGCTCAAACAGGCGCGGAATCAAGTCAATGCATCTGGAGGCATTCCAATTGAGTGGCATGTCAGCACTAAGGAAGCACAGGTCGCCATCGGTAGGGTATTTGCGGATGAGCGTTTAGAGGAAATTGAGCTTGTGTTGACACCAAATCGATAGAACGGATCTTGGATGAATTACTTTTATTTGGGAATTTACTGGTTTGAAAGATCGTTGACTTTGCGCCAGTACGCAGATGCTTCACAAGCATTTCTTTTAGAGCTGGGGCGCATTCATCCAATCTTTCAATCGTTGAGCTGGGTCGGAGACCGACCAAACTCAGCGATCGAGATATCGTCTGGATTAAGCAATCTGGAAGAACTGATCTATCGCCACGCTGGCAGCAAGGAAAACTTGTATGAGTTGGCGAACCCGGATGGAACCCCGTCGTGGCTATCAACCGGCATTTTTGGATATTCGATGCGATATAACACCGGGATGCCCGCGTCTGCGGGAGGGGTTGGGGTTAGCATTCATGCCGGCAGTTACAAATGTCGAACACCAAACGCCGTCACGGTTTCTTTTCCCGCCATTGTTGATGAGCGAGCTTTTCATCGCGAGTTATACGACTATCAATTCTTGAAGAATCTGTTGTGTAAAACAGTTGCCTTATGGGCGCCGATGGAGGGCTTGATTACTCAACACTCGTTCTCTGATGCAATTACCGATGAGAGACTACCTTACGTCGGGTGGTTGACCTACTTGCGCGATCCGCGCGCCGCAGCCCTTCGTAACAGTGCTGCTCTTCGTGATTTGATTTTTGATCAAACGCCCGACGGCGGAACCCTGATTTCGCTCGATACTGCCATCATCTCGCCGGACAACCCAACCCAGGTGGAGAACGCGCGCCGTTTGCGCAGCCTGCTGATCGCTGAAAAACTAGTCTAGTGCCGACGAGCACAAAGCCACTGCGCCAGCCGCGCGCCAAACCGGAAGCCGTTTAGAATACAAGTCCGATCATTCTCAGCATTCCAGCCATGAGCGAATTTGTCCAGACCAGCGTCAGCAACCGTACCGGCTTCATCACCCTCGACCGCCCCAAGGCGCTTAACTCGCTGTCGCTGGCCATGGTGCGCGACCTGGCGGCGGCGCTGCTGGCCTGGCGCGACGACGCGCAGGTGGACGCGGTGGTCATCCGCAGCACCAGCGAGAAGGCGTTCTGCGCCGGCGGCGACATCCGCTTCTTCTACGACGTGGGCCGCGCCGGCCCGCAGGGCGGCAGCGCGCTGCTCGAGGATTTCTTCACCGAGGAATACGCGCTCAACCACCTGATCCACCACTATCCCAAACCCTACATCGCGCTGATGGACGGCGTGGTGATGGGCGGCGGCATGGGCGTGGCCCAGGGCGGCCCCGATTGCCGCGTGCGCATCGTCACCGAGCGCACGAAGATGGCCATGCCGGAAGTGAACATCGGCCTGTTCCCGGACGTGGGCGGCAGCTATTTCCTGTCGCGCGCACCGGGGCAGCTGGGCAACTACCTGGGCCTGACCGGCCTCACCATCGGCGCGGCCGACGCGCTGTACGTGAACCTGGCCGACCACTTCGTGCCGGCGGCGCAGATGGCGGCGCTGGCGGCCTTGATCGAGGCCACGCCGGGCGCGCAGCTGCGCGACGCCATTGCGGCCTTCGCGGCGCCGTTCCGCGCCGACGCGGGCGAGGCCGTGCTGCACACGCAGCGCGCGCTGATCGACCGTCATTTCAGCGCGCCCACCGTGGCCGCCATCATGGCCTCGCTGGCGCAGGACGCCGATCCGTTCGCGCAGAAGGCGCTGGCGGCCATGCAGACCCGTTCGCCGTTGATGATGGCCGTCACCCACGAACTGCTCAAGCGCGGCGCCACGCTGGACGTGGCCGACTGCCTGCGCATGGAGCGCACGCTGGTGCGCCACAATTTCGAGGATGGCGAAGTGCTAGAAGGCGTGCGCGCGCTGGTGATCGACAAGGACAACGCGCCCCAGTGGAAACCTGCCGCGCTGGCCGACGTGACGCCACAGATGGTGGCGCGCTTCTTCACGCCCGTGTGGCCCGACTACGCCCACCCGCTGCGCCATTTGCGTTAACGCCGCCGGCATCAGCACCGGCACCGGCACCGGCACCGGCACCCGCGCTGGCGCGCGCTGTTTGCGCTGCGTGGCGCTGGCGGTACTGGCTGGGGCTCAGCGCCAGCCGCCGCTGGAACACGCGGCGCAGGTTCTGCTCGTCGCCGTGGCCGGTGGCGGCGGCGATCCGCTTCAGCGGCTGGTCGGTCTCCTCCAGCAGCCGGCACGCCGCTTCGATACGCATCGAGGCGACCGTCGTGGCCGGGGTGCGGCCCAGCTTCGCCGCATAGCTACGGGCGAAGGTGCGCGGCGCCATGCCGGCCCGCTCGGCCAGCCGTTCCACCCGCAGGTCGGCGCCCAGGTTGTCCGCCATCCACGCATGCAGTTCGGCGAGGCGTTCGCCTTGCTGCGCCTGCGCCGCCAGCGGGGTGCTGAACTGCGACTGGCCGCCGGCCCGTTTCATGAACACCACCAGCTGGCGCGCCGTCTCCATCGCCACCTTGTGGCCGTAGTCCTCCTCGATCAGCGCCAGCGTCAGGTCGATGCCGGCCGTGACGCCGGCCGAGGTCCACAGCGATCCATCCTGGATGTAGATGCGGTCGGCGTCGATCCGCACGGCCGGATGCAGCGCGGCCAGCCGTTCCACCCATTCCCAGTGCGTCGTCACGCGCCGCCCGTCCAGTTGGCCGGCGGCGGCCAGCAGGAAGGCGCCCGTGCACACGGAGCACAGGCGCCGCACCGTGGGCGCGCGTGCGCGCACCCAGGCGATCAGCGGTGGCGGCGAAAAGTATTCCTGGCCCTGGCAGCCGCCGGGCGCGATGATGGTGTCGATCGCCACGCCGTCCAGCGCCGACAGCGGCGCCGTCATCACCTGCAGGCCGGCGCTGGTCGTCACCAGGCCGCCTTCGGCCGAGGCGACGATGATCTCGTACAGCGGCGGGCCGTTGCCGGAGCAGCGGCGGCTGGCCGTGGCCAGCGCCTGCACGGGGCCGGTCAGGTCGAGCAGGTTCATGTGCGCGTGGGCGAGGACGACGACGCGGCAGGTGGGCTGGACTGGCATGGCGGGCGCGCTGGGCTCCGTGATGGGCGATGGCGCCATCATCCCAGAGTTGGCGCCGCCGTTCAATCGCGATAGCCGGGGTATTCGAGCAGCAGCGCCACGCCGTAGGCATTGGCGTGGCCGTAGCGCCTGGCGATGTCCGCCAGCGCCTGGTCGACGGCCTTGCCCGGCGGCGTGGCGGGGGACAAGTCCAGCACCTCGTCCAGCCCCGCCGTTTCGCCCGCGCTGCGGTCGGGGATCACGCGCAGGCCGTGCCGCGTGCGCAGCGGCGCCACGCTGTCGGCCACCAGGTAGGCATGGCTGCGGCCCGTGCTCGACCAGGCGTCCACGGTCAGCGCCAGCACCGCCTCGTCCACGCCGGGGGCGGCGCGGATGCCGAGCGCGTCGTCGTGGTGGAGCCAGCCGTTGGTGTAGACGGTGGTGGCCAGCGCCGTCAGGTTGTGGCCGAAGCGCGGCTGGAAGGCGTCGCTGTCGTGGCGCGCGCTCCAGTCGGCGATGGCCAGTTCGGCGGCCAGCGCGCCGGCCCGCGCGCGGCCCGCGATCGCCTCCACCAGCGCGATCGAGGTCGGGATGGCGGCGCTCACGCCGGCGCTGGAGACCCAGTTGCGGTCGGCCACGTAGCGCGCGTTCCTGACCCAGCGGATGGCCGGTTGCTGTTCCATGCGCTCCTGTTCCGACGACCAGTGCGCCGTCGCCAGGTGGCCGTCCATCACGCCGCTTTTTGCCACGACCTGCGCGCCGTTGCAGATGCTGACGATGGTGGCGCCCTTGCCGGCCTGCCGCGCGATCCAGGTCCGCAGTTCGGGCGTGTTGCGGGTGGCCGGCACGATCACGTAGTCGGCGCCTTCGGGGTAGCGCGCGTCGAAGCGGGCGAGGGTGGCCTCGGGTTCGATGCGGAAGCCGGGTTTGCCCATGTCGGTGGTGGCGTTGATCGGGCCGTCCGCCGTGGCCAGCGCCATCACGTCGGCCACGCCGGAGCGGGCCAGTATCCCGTACGGCACGAGGTAGTCGCTCAGCTCCGTGCTGGCGTTGTCGCCGACCACGGCGACCAGCGGGCGCTCGCGACCGGGGCGGGCATGGTAGGGCGCGATGGCGCCGTCGCGCAGGCTGGCGCCGTGCTCGCCGCTGCTGGCGCTGGCGTCGATGGCGGCGGGGCCGCTGGCGCAGCCGGACAGCAGGAGGGCGCCGCCGCACAGGGCGGCGCAGGCGAGGGCGTGTTGGATGTGGCGCATGACGATACTCCGGCTCAGGGTGGGACGAGATGAGCGCCAGTATCGGGCAGGCCGTTGCTATGAAAAAGACAAAAAACCGTCAAATCCTGCCAGCCGGTGGCAGGAAGTTACGACTGTTCGCGGTGGCGCAGGACGACCCGTTCGGTCGGATGGAAGTAGGCGGCCAGCCGTTCGGCCATGTAGACGGAGCGGTGCTGGCCGCCCGTGCAACCGAGCGCCACGGTCAGGTAGCTGCGGTTGTCGGTCTTGAACGAGGGCAGCCATTTTTCGATGAAGTCGCGGATGTCCTTGAGCAGCTCGGCCGCGCTGGGCTGGGCGTCGAGGAAGGCGATCACGGGCGCGTCGCGGCCCGTCAGCGGGCGCAGCGCGAGGTCATAGTAGGGGTTGGGCAGGGCGCGCACGTCGAACACGAAGTCCGCGTCCAGCGGCACGCCGACCTTGAAGGCGAACGATTCGAAGAACAGCGTGAGCGGCGCCCGTTCGATCGCCACCAGGTCCTTGATCCACGTGCGCAGCTTGTTGGCGCTCATTTCGGAGGTGTCGATCACGTGGCCCAGCTGTTCGATGGCCGACAGCCGCTCGCGTTCCTCGGTGATGCATTCGATCAGCGTGCGGCGCGAGGCCGGGTTCTGGCCCGGGCGCATCTCGTGCGACAGCGGATGGCTGCGCCGCGTTTCCGAGAAGCGCGCCACCAGCGAATGGGTGTTGGCGGTCAGGAACATGACCTTGACGTCGTGGCCGGCCGCGCGCAGTTGTTTGACGTCGCCCGGCAGCGTGGCCAGCGATTCGGCGCTGCGCGCGTCGACCGACACGGCCAGCGCCTCCGTGCCTTCATTCTGCAACGTCGTGACGAGGCTGGACAGCAGGGCCGGCGGCAGGTTGTCGACGCAGTAGTAGCCGGTGTCCTCCAGCACGTTGAGGGCGACGGACTTGCCTGAGCCGGAGATGCCGGTGATGAGGACGATGCGCATGGGGGACATGATAGCGGAAGGCCTCAATCGCCGCTCATGGCTTGTCTCTGACGCTCCATGAATTCCTGCAGCGTGTCGATGCCGCGCAGTTGCAGGATGGTGTTGCGCACGGCGGCCTCCAGCAGCACGGCGATGTTGCGGCCGGCCGCCACCGGGATGACGACCTTGCGGATCGGCAGGCCCAGCACGTCCTCGGTGGGGAACTGGAACGGCAGCCGCTCGACCTCCTCCTCCAGCGCGCTGCGGCGCACGAGGTGGACGATCAGCTTGAGGCGCATCTTGCGCCGCACGGCCGTCTCGCCGAAGATGGCCTTGATGTCGAGCAGGCCCAGGCCGCGCACTTCCAGCAGGTTCTGCAGCAGGGCCGGGCAGCGCCCTTCGATCATGTTGGGGGCGATGCGCGAGAACTCGACGGCGTCGTCGGCCACCAGGCCGTGGCTGCGCGAGATCAGTTCGAGGCCCAGCTCGCTCTTGCCCAGGCCCGAGTCGCCCGTGATCAGCACGCCCACGCCCAGCACGTCCATGAACACGCCGTGCATGATGATGCGCTGGGCCAGCTTCTTGGACAGGTAGACGCGCAGGAAGTCGATCACCTGCGCGGCCGGCAGCGGGGTCGAGAACAGCGGGATGTTCTTCTCGTCGCAGATGGCGAGGATGTCGGGCGGCGTTTCCAGGCCCTGGGCGATGATCAGGGCCGGCGGGCCGCCCGCGATCAGTTCGCCGATCACGTGGGTGCGGGTCAGCGACTTGAGGCGTTGGTAGTAATTGATTTCCTGATGACCGAACACCTGGATGCGGCCGGGGTGGATGGTGTTCAGGTGGCCCACCTGGTCGGCGGCCGAGGCCACGTCGCCGGAGATCAGGCGCTCGCCGCCGGGGAAGCCGGCGAACCAGCCGAGCTGCAAACTTTCGCGATTGTCGTCGTACAGCCTTTGTATCGTCAGCGGGGTTTGCAGCATGGGCGCTCTTTGCAAGGAGTGATAGGCAGCCCGTAGTTTAGCATGGCGGCCCGCCGCCCCAAGGGATCAGCCCGCCGCTTGCAGGCTGGGCACCCAGTTGATGATGCGCGAGTGGACCGATTTGGGGTCCGGGTCCGTCGTCAGCGCGGCGCGGAAGGCGTCGTCGGAGAACATTTCCGCGATCTCGGACAGGATCTCCAGGTGCTGCTGGGTCACGTGGTCGGGGATGAGCAGGAAGAACAGCAGGTTGACGGGCTTGCCGTCGGGCGATTCGAACGGGATGGGCTCAGCCAGGCGCACGAAGGCCGCCAGCGGCGACTTCAGGCTCTTCATCCCCTTGACGCGGCCGTGCGGCACGGCCACGCCATGGCCGAGGCCGGTGGAGCCCAGGCGCTCGCGCGCGAACAGATTGTCGGAGACGGTCGAGCGGGCGATGCCGCAGTTGTTCTCGAAGATCAGGCCGGCTTGTTCGAAGGCGCGCTTCTTGCTCGACACTTCCAGGTCGAGCAGGACGTTTTCAAGAGAGAGTATTTTGCTGAGGTTGTTCATAACACGACAAGATATGGTGCAATGCACAAGGGTGGCTTGCGAGCAGAATTATAGGCTGGTTTCGCGGCCTTGTAACATGAATTCGCTTGCACGCGTCCTCCCTGGGCGTCCGCCACGGGGCGGGCGGGGTCGCTGCTGCTGTTGTAAAAAATACACTGCGCCTGGCATACGCCATTTCCGCTCAAAAAATCGGGAAAAAGCCGCCGATTCGCCAGCGGTCGGACGGGTTCGCCGATTTTTTCCCGTTTCTGCTGCAACGATGCCGTATTCGCCACGGCATCGTCACGGGCCGCTCAGCGCGGCGCCCGTTGTCACATCATACGCCGATGTTTTATTGTCTGATTGAAAATTATATTACTTTCGCCGTCCGCGTGCGCGCCGCGCCACGGCTGGCGTGCGCGCCCTTGCGCCAGCGCAAATGGCTGGCGCTGCTTGGCGCGCCCCGCCCCTTCACTGGCGCGCGCCGCGCAGGTTGGGCGGGCGCTGGGCGCTGCTGAAGTTGCTGCGCCAGGGGTTGATGTCGAGCCCGCCGCGCCGCGTGTAGCGCGCGTACACGGCCAGCTGCTGGGGCGCGCACTGGCGCAGGATGTCGGTGAAGATGCGCTCCACGCACTGCTCGTGGAATTCGTTGTGGTCGCGGAAGCCGATCAGGTATTTGAGCAGGCTTTCCTGGTCGATCTGCGGACCGCAGTAATGGATCTGCACGCTGGCCCAGTCCGGCTGGCCCGTCACCAGGCAGTTGGACTTGAGCAGGTGCGACACCAGCGTCTCCTCGACCGGCAACTCGTCGTGGTTGGCCTTGAGCAGTTCGGGCGCGGGCCGGTAGTTGTCGATCTCCACGTCCAGCCGGTCCAGCAGCGTGCCTTCCAGTTCGCCCATGGCGATGGTGGGGAACGCGTCGGGCAGGGTCAGCACCACGTGCACGTTGGCGCCGAAGCCGGCCGACAAGTCCTGTTGCAGCAAGGCTTTCAGCGCCTCCGGGCTGTCGAGCCGGGTCTGGTTGAACGAATTCAGGTACAGCTTGAACGACTTCGATTCGATGATGTTGGGCGAATCGGCCGGCACCGTGAAGCGGGCGATGGCCACCTGCGGCTTGCCGCGCTGGTTCAGCCACGACAGTTCATAGGCGTTCCAGATGTCGACCCCGAAGAACGGCAGCGTGCCCTGCAGGCCGAGCTCGTCGCGCTTGCCCTGGCGCGGGATGGGGAACAACAATTCGGGCGCGTAGTCGGTGCGGTAGGCCGAGGTCTTGCCCAGTGGCGACAGGTCGGCGAGGGTGGCGGTCGTGGTCATGGCGGTGCGTCCATCGAAATGCAAAGGCGCATGGTAGCGCATCGGCGGCGGCCATGCCGAAAGCGGAGGGCGGGTCTCCCCGCCCTCCCGGGGCGTTAGCCGAGGAACAGCTTGTAGACGGGGTTGGCCGTCTCGTCCCAGTAGCGGTAGCCGAGCGTGGTGAGGAAGCGCGAGAACTCGCCCATTTCCTCGGGCGGCACCTGCAGGCCGATCAGGATGCGGCCCACGTCGCCGCCCTGGCTGCGGTAGTGGCACAGCGAGATGTTCCAGTTCGGCGCCATGCTGTCGAGGAAGCGCATCAGCGCGCCCGGACGCTCGGGGAATTCGAAGCGGTACAGGATCTCGTCCTGCGCCAGCGTGCTCTTGCCGCCCACCAGGTGGCGGATGTGGGCCTTGGCCAGTTCGTCGTGCGTGAGGTCGAGCGTGCGGAAATCGTTCTGCTCGAACTTGCGCGCCACGGCGCCGGACTCGCCGCGGTCGGCGATCTGGATGCCGACGAACACGTGGGCCTGGTCCTGGTCGCTGATGCGGTAGTTGAACTCGGTCACGTTGCGCGGGCCGATCAGCGAGCAGAAGCGCTTGAAGCTGCCGCGCTGCTCCGGCATCGTGACGGCGAACACGGCCTCGCGCGACTCGCCCAGCTCGGCGCGCTCGGCCACGAAGCGCAGCCGGTCGAAGTTCATGTTGGCGCCGCTGGCCACCGTGATCAGGGTGGCGTTCTCGATCGGGTCCTTGGTCAGCGCGGCGCGCTCGACGTAGGCCTTGGCGCCGGCGATGGCCAGCGCGCCCGATGGCTCGAGGATGCTGCGCGTGTCGGTGAACACGTCCTTGATGGCGGCGCAGATGGCGTCCGTGTCGACCAGGATCACGTCGTCGACGAACTGCTGGCACAGGCGGAACGTCTCCTCGCCGGCCAGGCGCACGGCCGTGCCGTCGGCGAACAGGCCGACGTCGGCCAGCGTGACGCGCTCGCCCGCCTTCAGGCTGCGCGCCATGGCGTCCGAGTCCAGGCTCTGCACGCCGATGATCTTGATGTCGGGACGGATCTGCTTGACGTAGGCGGCGATGCCGGCGATCAGGCCGCCGCCGCCGATCGGCACGAAGATGGCGTGGATCGGCCCGGCGTGCTGGCGCAGGATCTCCATGCCGATCGTGCCCTGGCCGGCGATCACCTCGGGATCGTCGAACGGGTGCACGAAGGTCAGCTTCTGTTCCTTCTCCAGTTGCAGCGCGTGGTTGTAGGCGTCCGTGTACGACTCGCCGTGCAGCACCACTTCCACGTCCGCGCCACCGCGCGCCTTGACCGCGTCCACCTTGACCTGCGGGGTGGTGGTGGGCATCACGATCACGGCCCGGCAGCCCATGCGCGCGGCCGACAGCGCCACGCCCTGGGCGTGGTTGCCGGCCGAGGCGCAGATGACGCCGCGCTTGCGCTGCGCGTCGCTCAGGTGGGCCATCTTGTTGTAGGCGCCCCGAATCTTGAAGCTGAACACGCTCTGCATGTCCTCGCGCTTGAAATAAATCTGGTTGGCGTAACGCTGCGACAGCGTGGGGGCCAGTTCCAGCGGGGTTTCGGCGGCGACGTCATAGACGCGGGCGGTCAGGATCTTCTTCAGGTAGTCGGTAGTCATAGTCTGCAAACAAAATGATTCTGGGCCGGGCTGGGGATGCCAGTCCGGTGCGGTCGATGCAAAGACTTGTCACGGGCCGGCGGGTGGCCGGGGGGCGGCATTGTGCCGGCGTGGCGCGGGTGGCGTGAGGCCGGACTGTTCCTTGGTACTGCTGAACGGGTGGGCTTAATTATAATGGACACCTTTCGCCATCCTCAAAATCACGATGATCGTTTCCGCCATCAGCTGGCTGCTGCACGTGCTGGCCGTGCCCGAAGTGGGGCTCACGTCCGTGTTCCTGATCAGTTTCGTGTCCGCCACCTTGCTGCCGCTGGGCTCGGAGCCGGCCGTGTTCGCCGTCATCAAGGCCAACGGCGCGCTGTTCGTGCCCGTGGTGCTGGTCGCCACGCTCGGCAACACGCTGGGCGGGATGGTCGATTACTGGATGGGCTACCAGGCCAAGGAGAGTTTCGCCGCCGAGCGCGAAAGCCGCTGGTTCCACTGGCTCGAACGCCACGGCGCCAGGACCATGCTGCTGTCGTGGCTGCCCGGCGTGGGCGATCCGCTGTGCACGCTGGCCGGCTGGCTGCGGCTGCCGTTCTGGCCCAGCGTCGGGTACATGGCGGCCGGCAAACTGGCGCGCTATGTTTGCATGACGACGGTGCTGTTGTACGTGCCTGACGGCCTGTGGCACCGGATCGGCGCCTGGCTGGGCTGATTTTGCTGGCAAACGTCATTTCGCGAACTATACTTAAAGCGGAATAATATTTGTCGGCGTAGTTGCTATTTGCGCAAACATGCCAGCGATCACGCCATTATGCAAATTAATTTCGGCATCGTCCGTCACGAATAGTCCTTAGGCGGGCTAAGGCTGTTCCGGCATGGTGCGGCGCAATACGCTAGAATGACCCTCCCGGGTTCAGTTTACACGTCTATCTCAATGAATGCCCCAGCACAACTCCAAGCTCTGTTAGCCGAAACGCCCCATGGTCCCGCGCCCACCCGGCTGCGCGAGATCCCGTACAACTACACGTCGTTTTCCGATCGTGAAATCGTCATCCGGCTGTTGGGCGAGGACTCCTGGCATCTGCTGGACGAGCTGCGCGGCGCGCGCCAGACGGGCCGTTCGGCCCGCATGCTGTACGAGGTGCTGGGCGATATCTGGGTGGTGCGGCGCAATCCCTACCTGCAGGACGACATGCTGGACAACCCCAAGCGGCGCCAGGAACTGATCGACGCGCTGCTGCACCGTCTGGCCGAGGTGGACAAGCGCCGCCTGCAGGTCGACACGACGGAGGCGGGCGAGGCGGCCGACGTGGCCCGCCGCCGCAGCGCCAGCGTGGAGCAGTTGCTGAAGGCGGCCAGCAAGGCCGTGGCCGACTTCGGCGAGGAATTCCGCCAGACCTGGGACCTGCGCAAGCGCACCACCAAGGTGCTGGGCCGCTACACGGAAAAACACAACATCAAGTTCGACGGCATGTCGCGCGTGGCCCACGTGACCGACGCCACCGACTGGCGCGTCGAATACCCGTTCGTCGTGCTCACGCCCGACACGGAGGACGAGATGGCCGGCCTGGTCAAGGGCTGCATCGAACTGGGGCTGACCATCATCCCGCGCGGCGGCGGCACCGGCTACACGGGCGGCGCGATTCCGCTGACGCCGATGTCGGCCGTCATCAACACGGAAAAGCTGCTCAACATGGGCGCCGTCGAGATGAAGGTGCTGCCCGGTCTCGATCATGAATACGCGACCATCCACACCGGCGCCGGCGTGATCACCAACAAGGTGTCGGAAGCGGCCGAGAAGGCCGGCTTCGTGTTCGCCGTCGACCCCACCTCGGCCCACGCCTCCTGCATCGGCGGCAACATCGCCATGAACGCGGGCGGCAAGAAGGCCGTGCTGTGGGGCACGGCGCTCGACAACCTGGCCTCGTGGCGCATGGTGGACCCGAACGGCGACTGGCTGGAAGTGACGCGCATCGAGCACAACCTGTCCAAGATCCACGACGCGCCGGTGGCCAGGTTCAAGCTCGAATGGACCCATCCGAACGGCCGCGGCGAAGCCAAGGGCCAGCCGTTCAAGACCGAGATGCTGGAGATCCCCGGCCGCAAGTTCCGCAAGGAAGGCCTGGGCAAGGACGTGACCGACAAGTTCCTGGCCGGCCTGCCCGGCATCCAGAAGGAGGGCTGCGACGGCCTGATCACGTCGGCCCGCTGGATCCTGCACAAGATGCCCAAGCACGCGCGCACCGTGTGCCTGGAGTTCTTCGGCCAGGCGCGCGACGCGATCCCGTCGATCGTCGAGATCAAGGATTACCTGGACGGCCTGCCGGCCAAGGGCGAGCAGTTCCGCACCATCCGCCTGGCCGGCCTGGAGCACCTGGACGAGCGCTACCTGCGCGCCGTCGGCTACTCCACCAAGTCCAAGCGCGGCGTGCTGCCGAAGATGGCGCTGTTCGGCGACATCGTGGGCGACGACGAGAACGCGGTGGCGCTGGCCGCCTCGGAGGTGGTGCGCTTGGCCAACACCCGCGTCGGCGAAGGCTTCGTGGCCGTCAGCCCGGAGGCGCGCAAGAAGTTCTGGCTCGACCGCGCCCGCACGGCCGCCATCGCCAAGCACACCAACGCGTTCAAGATCAACGAGGACGTGGTGATCCCGCTCAACCGCATGGGCGAGTACACGGACGGCATCGAGCGCATCAACATCGAGCTGTCGATCAAGAACAAGCTGGAACTGGCCGCTGAACTGTCGGCCTTCATCGCGGCCGGCAATCTGCCGGTGGGCAAGAGCGACGACGCCGCCGACGACCGCGTGACGGACGCCGAGATGCTGGGCGACCGCGCGCAGCAGGCCAGCGCCCTGCTGGAGCAGGTCACGGCCCGCTGGACCTTCCTGCTCAAGGAGCTGGACCAGCCGCTGGCCGCCGTGGCCGGGCAACTGGACGCGCTGGGCCTGGAGCGTCTGGCGCCGGTGCTGGCGCAGCGCCTGCAGGACCAGCCCAACGCCACGCTGTTCGACGTGGTGCAGGACCGCACCATCCGCATCTCGTGGAAGCAGGAGATCCGCGCCCAGCTGCGCCAGATCTTCAACGGCGCCGCGTTCAAGCTGATCCTCGACGAGGCGGCGGCCATCCACAAGCGCGTGCTGCGCGGGCGCGTGTTCGTGGCGCTGCACATGCACGCCGGCGACGGCAACGTGCACACCAACCTGCCGGTCAACTCCGACCATTACGAGATGCTGCAGGACGCGCACCACGCCGTGGCCCGCATCATGAAGCTGGCCCGTTCGCTCAACGGCGTGATCTCGGGCGAGCACGGCATCGGCATCACCAAGCTGGAATTCCTGACCGACGACGAGATCGGCGAATTCCGCGACTACAAGCTGCGCATCGACCCCGAGGGCCGCTTCAACAAGGGCAAGCTGCTGAACCTGGAGGGCATGGGCGCCGACCTGCGCAACGCCTACACGCCATCGTTCGGCCTGATGGGCCACGAATCGCTGATCATGCAGCAGAGCGACATCGGCGCCATCGCCAACAGCGTCAAGGACTGCCTGCGCTGCGGCAAGTGCAAACCCGTGTGCTCGACCCACGTGCCGCGCGCCAACCTGCTGTACTCGCCGCGCGACAAGATCCTGGCGACCTCGTCGCTGATCGAGGCCTTCCTGTACGAGGAGCAGACGCGGCGCGGCATCTCCGTCAAGCACTGGGAGGAGTTCGAGGACGTGGCCGACCATTGCACCGTGTGCCACAAGTGCGTGACGCCGTGCCCGGTCAACATCGACTTCGGCGACGTGTCGATGAACATGCGCAACCTGCTGCGCAAGATGGACAAGAAGAGCTTCAATCCGGGCAAGGCCGCCTCGATGTTCTTCCTGAACGCGACCGACCCGGCCACCATCAACGCCACCCGCACGGCCATGATAGGCTGGGGCTACAAGGCGCAGCGCCTGGGCCACGACCTGCTGTCGAAGTTCGCCAAGAAGCAGACCAAGGCGCCGCCGCCGACCGTCGGCAAGCCGCCCGTGCGCGAACAGGTGATCCACTTCATCAACAAGAAGATGCCGGGCAACCTGCCCAAGAAGTCGGCGCGCGCGCTGCTCGACATCGAGGACAACAAGTTCGTCCCCATCATCCGCGATCCGAAGAAGACCACGGCCGACACCGAGGCCGTGTTCTACTTCCCCGGCTGCGGCTCCGAGCGCCTGTTCTCGCAAGTGGGCCTGGCCACCCAGGCCATGCTGTGGGAGGTCGGCGTGCAGACCGTGCTGCCGCCGGGCTACCTGTGCTGCGGCTATCCGCAGCGCGGCAGCGGCGAGTACGACAAGGCCGAGAAGATGATGACGGACAACCGCGTGCTGTTCCACCGCATGGCCAACACGCTCAACTACCTCGACATCAAGACCGTGCTGGTCTCGTGCGGCACCTGCTACGACCAGCTGGCCACCTATGAGTTCGAGAAGATCTTCCCCGGCTGCCGCATCATGGACATCCACGAATATCTGCTCGAGAAACAGGTCAAGCTCGAGGGCGTGACGGGCACCCGTTATATGTACCACGAGCCTTGCCACAACCCGATGAAGATCCAGGAGTCGAGCAAGACCGTCAACGCGCTGATCGAGACGGTCGACCACGTGAAGATCGAGAAGAACGACCGCTGCTGCGGCGAGTCCGGCACGCTGGCCGTGGCCCGTCCCGATATTTCCACGCAGGTGCGCTTCCGCAAGGAGGAGGAGATGGTCAAGGGCGCCGACAAGCTGCGCGCCGACGGCTTCGGCGGCGACGTCAAGATCCTCACCAGCTGCCCGGCCTGCCTGCAAGGCTTGACGCGCTACAATGACGACTCGGGCACCACGGCCGACTACATCGTGGTCGAGATCGCCCGCCACCTGCTGGGCGAGAACTGGATGCCCGACTACGTCAAGCGCGCCAACGACGGCGGCATTGAAAGGGTGCTGGTATGACGACACACTGCGAACTGTGCAAGCTGAACGCGGCGATGGACCTGGGCACGGCGCCGGCCGGCACCGTGATCTGGCGCGACGCCCAGGTGTCGGTGATCGCCGTGGACGAGCCCGAGTATCCGGGCTACTGCCGCGTGATCTGGAACGGCCACGTGAAGGAGATGAGCGACCTGCTGCCGCGCGAGCGGCACTGGATCATGGATGTCGTGTGGCAGGTGGAACTGGCCCAGCGCGAGATCATGACGCCCGAGAAGATCAACCTGGCCAGCTTCGGCAACATGACGCCGCACGTGCACTGGCACGTGATCCCGCGCTACCTCGACGACGCCCACTTCCCCCATCCGACCTGGGCCGCCGCCCAGCGCAGCTCGCTGCCGGACGTGCTGGCCGCGCGCCGCGCGCTGCTGCCGCAGCTGCACGCCGACATCGTCGCCCGCCTGGGCGGCTGAAAGGACGCCATCGATGAGCAACAGCCCATTGCCGACCGGCTTCACGGTGCACAACAAGTCGCGCATGCTCGACGTCAGCTTCGACGACGGCGCCAGCTTCACGATTCCATTTGAACTGCTGCGCGTGTATTCGCCGTCGGCCGAAGTGCGCGGCCACGGTCCCGGCCAGGAGGTGCTGCAGCTCGGCAAGCGCGAGGTCGGCATCGCCGCGCTGGACCCGGTGGGCAACTACGCGGTCCAGCCCACCTTCACGGACGGCCACAACACCGGCTTGTACAGCTGGGATTACCTGTACAAGCTGGGCCGCGACCAGCAGCAGCTGTGGAGCGACTACCTGGCCCGGCTGCAGGCGGCCGGATTCGACGGCGACAGCGGCCGCGAACCTGGCGCCACGCTGGCCGCGCCGGCGCCCAAGCCGCACGGCTGCGGCGGCCGCCACTGAGCTCGAACGGCAGCGCCTGGCGCTGCCTTTTTTTTTCCGCCATACATGCCAGGGTGGGCCTATCCAATGAGGAGGTCGAGGCTCAGTTTGCTGCGCGTCGCATTGCTCCTCCATTGCGGAGCTGACTCACCGCCCGGCTACCGCCCCGGCCACACAACCGCCTGGCACACGATCACTTGCTTGCCGTTGAAGGTGGCGGCCGGCGCGCCGTGCAGCTGGTAGCCGAGTGCCAGTGCTTCGCTCACGCGGCGGCAGAAGGCGGAATCGTCGGGCCCGGTCAGCAGGCGGTAGACCGGCAGGTCGTTCGGTGGCGTTGCGGCTGGCGTCATGGTGCACTCCTTCAATGTGGTCGCGGGCGGGCGACTTGTCGTCCGCGCATGGTTGCTTGTTTGTCCATGATAAGCCAGGCGGACGACCTCGGTGTGACACGGTTGCCCGAATTTGCGTTTGCGGCGTAACAAATCAGTACAATCTGTATTCGCAGCAACGGCGTAAGGCGCGATCGGGCAGGTCATGGCGAGGCGGGGACGGCATATGTTGGGCTTTTTGGCGAATACTTTCAGCGAAGACGGCTTCATGCCGCACGGGCACTGCTACTTGTGGACGCCCGATTTGTTGTGGACGTATGTGCTGTCCGATGCCCTGATCGGGCTGGCGTA
Organism: Rugamonas sp. GW822-FHT03B10; assembly: GCF_058801745.1. Taxonomy (NCBI): domain Bacteria; kingdom Pseudomonadati; phylum Pseudomonadota; class Betaproteobacteria; order Burkholderiales; family Oxalobacteraceae; genus Rugamonas; species Rugamonas sp. GW822-FHT03B10. The sequence goes on from NZ_JBXANP010000001.1 coordinate 521,927, forward strand.
CTACACGATCCCCGTGGCCATGCTGTATTTCGTGCGCAAGCGCAGCGACCTGCAGTTCTCGTGGATCTTCGTCTGTTTCTCGATCTTCATCTTCGCCTGCGGCACCACCCATTTCCTGGCCATCTGGACCATCTGGCACCCCGATTACTGGGTCGACGCCTTGCTCAAGGCCGTCACCGCCGCCGCGTCCGTCGTCACGGCCGTCCTGCTGTGGCCGCTCGTCCCCAGGGCGCTGCGGATCCCCAGCATGGCCCAGCTGAACGACGCCCTGCGCGACAAGGAGCGCGAGCTGGCCGAGCGCAAGCGGGTCGAGACGGCCCTGGTGGCCTTGAACGAGAGCCTGGAGTTGCGCGTGGCCGAGCGCACGGCCGAAGTGCTGGCGGCCCAGCGCGAAGTCAGCGAGTTGCTCGTCAAGGAGCGGGCCGGGCGCCGCGAGGCCGAGCGCGTGAGCCTGATGAAGGACGAATTCCTGCTCACCCTGTCGCACGAGCTGCGCACGCCGCTCAATTCCATCTTCGGCTGGACCCAGATCCTCGACAGCAACTGCGCGGACGCGGCCATCGTGCGCAAAGGCATTGAAGTGATCGACCGCAACGTGCGCCTGCAAACCCGGCTCATCGACGAACTGCTGGACCTGTCCTCGATCGCGTCGGGCAAGATCCGGCTCGACATGCAGCCCGTGGCGCTGGCCACGGTGATCCGCGCCGCCATGGAGTCGATCATGCCGGCGGCCGAATCGAAGCACATCGCGCTGGCGTGCGTGGCCGACCCGGCCGCGCCGCTGGTCAGCGGCGACCCGGCCCGCCTGCAGCAGGTGTTGTGGAATCTGCTGACCAACGCCGTCAAATTCACGCCCAAGGATGGCCGCATCAGCGTGCAGCTGGAGCAGGCCGGCGGCTACATGGTGCTCACCATCGCCGACACGGGCGAGGGCATCCCCGGGGACTTCCTGCCGTTCGTGTTCGAGCGCTTCAGCCAGGCCGATTCGTCCACGCGGCGCCGGCATGGCGGCCTGGGCGTGGGGCTGGCCGTGGCCAGGAACCTGGTCGAACTGCATGGCGGCCACATCAGCGTCAGCAGCGCCGGCGTGGGGCAGGGCACCACGTTCTGCATCAGCCTGCCCATCCGGGCCCGCAACGACGTCGAGGTGCGCGCCGTGCAGGCCCGCGCCGCCGAGCGCCCCGATCCGGCGGCGGCCATGCCCATGCTCGATGGCTTGCGGGTGCTGGTGGTGGACGACGAGGCCGATGCGCGCGGCGTGCTGCAACAGATCCTGGCGCAGCAGCACGCCCGGCCCACCTGCGCCGCCTCGGTGGACGAGGCCCTGGCCGCCGTGGCGGCGGACGATCCGCATGTGGTCATCTGCGACATCGGCATGCCGGGCCGCGACGGCTACGACTTCATCGCCGCCCTGCGCGCGCGCGGCGACATGCGGCCCGTCGTGGCGCTGAGCGCGTTCGCCCGCCCGGAGGACCGGGAGCGCTGCCTGCAAGCCGGGTTCCAGGCGCACGTGGCCAAGCCGGTGGCCCCGGCCGCGCTGCTGTCCGTGGTGGCCAGCCTGGCCGGGCACGAGCACTAGCGGCCGGCCGCGCGCGCGGCGGCGGCCCCGATGGGACGGGCCTGACGCCGCCCACGCTGCGTTTGCCCCCCGCGCTTGTATAATGCTGGCACACTAACAGGCTGCCCACCATGACCAACACCACCCATTTCGGTTACAAGACCGTCTCGGAAGACGAAAAAGTCCACGAAGTCGCCAAGGTTTTCCACTCCGTCGCCGCCAAATACGATGTGATGAACGACGTCATGTCCGGTGGCCTGCACCGCCTGTGGAAGATCTTCACCATCGCCCAGGCCGGCGTGCGCCCCGGTTTCAAGGTGCTCGACATCGCCGGCGGCACCGGCGACCTGGCCAAGGCCTTCGCCAAGCAGGCCGGCCCGTCCGGCGAAGTGTGGCTGACCGACATCAACGAATCCATGCTGCGCGTGGGCCGCGACCGGCTCTTGAATCGCGGCCTGTTGACCCCCACCATGCTGTGTGACGCGGAGAAGCTGCCGTTCCCGGACAATTACTTCGACCGCGTCAGCGTCGCCTTCGGCCTGCGCAACATGACCCACAAGGACCAGGCGCTGAAGGAAATGCGGCGCGTGCTCAAGCCGGGCGGCAAGCTGCTGGTGCTGGAGTTCTCCAAGGTGGCGGCGCCGCTGCAGAAACCGTACGACCTGTATTCCTTCCACGTGCTGCCATGGATGGGCCAGAAGATCGCCGGCGACGCGGAAAGCTACCGCTATCTGGCCGAATCGATCCGCATGCACCCGGATCAGGAAACGCTGAAGAAGATGATGGAAGAGGCGGGCCTGGAACGGGTCCAGTACTACAACCTGACGGCCGGCGTGGCTGCTTTGCACACCGGCATCAAACTGTAAGAACAAACTGAAGAGCGCGATGAACATGAAGAAGATCCTGGTCGGCGCCTTGCTGGCCGTGTCCGCCCTCTCGCTGATGGCCGAAGCGACGGCCCGTCCCATGGGCGGCGGCCGCAGTTTCGGACGCCAGTCGCAGAGCGTGAGCCGCATGGCGCCCGCGCCGGCCCCCACGGCGCCGCGCCAGGCGGCCGCGCCGGCGCCCGCACCGGTGGCGCCGCCGGCCGCGCTGCCGCCGAAACCGGCCAGCCCGTGGAAGGGCATCCTCGGCGGCGCGCTGCTGGGCCTGGGCATGGGCGCGCTGATGTCGCACTTCGGCATGGGCGGCGGCATGTTCGGCTCGTTGCTGACGGTGCTGCTGCTCGGTGGCGTGGCCTTCCTCATCATCCGCATGCTGCGCGGCCTGAGCGGCGGCGCCAAGCCGGTGCCGGCCCCCGTCTACAGCGGCAACTTCGGCGGCAACGCCGGTGCCAATTTCGGCGGCAACTCCGGCGGCCAGGGCAACGTGGCCACGCCCGAGATCGGCGCGCGGCTGCAGCCGGCAGCCTTCGACGCCCAGCCGACGGCGGCGTCGGCGGCGCCGCACACGCCATGGGGCGTGCCGGCCGACTTCGACACGGCCACCTTCCTGCGCGTGGCCAAGGGCAATTTCATCCGCCTGCAGGCGGCCTGGGACAAGGGCGACGTGGCCGACATCCGCGAATTCACCACGCCGGAGGTGTTCGCCGAGCTGAAGATGCAGATCACCGAGCGCGGCGCGCAGGCCGACTTCACGGACGTGGTCAGCATCGAGGCCGAACTGCTGGGCATCGAGACGTCGGACCACGATTACCTGGCCAGCGTCAAGTTCACCGGCATGATCCGTTCCGCGCCGGGCGCGGCGGCCGAGCCGTTCCATGAAGTATGGAACCTGGCCAAGCCCGTCAACGGCGGCATGGGCTGGCTGCTGGCCGGCATCCAGCAACTGGCCTGAGCCTCGCAATACGGGACACAGCGCAATAACCGCAATTATTGTGTTGCGTCCCGATTTTCAGCGGTTTTTGCGGTTTGCGCCGCGGCAGTTTTCCCGCAAACTGGTAAGATCAAGACCGCCCGACTTTCCGGGCGGTTTTGTTTTGTGCGGCCACCTATCGACACCATTGTGACTTCTTCCACTTCCACCTCCGCTTTCCCCGCGACGACGCTGCTGGCGCCGCTCGCCGCCACCCTCAACCATCTTCTGGCCCAGGAACCATGGGCGCGGCGCGAGCTGATGCCGCACGCGGGCAAGGTCGCCTGCGTGGACGCGGCGTCCGTCGCCGTGCGCCTGCGCGTGTCGGCCGACGGCATGCTGGCCGTGGCCGAGGTCGACGCACCGGCCAGCGTCACCATCCACGTCAAGCTGGCCGACTTGCCGCTGATCGCGCAAAACCGCGAGCGGGCGTTTTCCTACGTGCGCATCGAGGGCGACGCCGAGTTCGCCAACTGCCTGTCCAGCCTGAGCAAGTCGCTGCGCTGGGAAGCCGAGCACGACCTGGAGAAGGTGGTGGGGCCGGTGGCGGCCGTGCGCATGGTGGCCGGCGCGCGCGCCGCGTTCGCGGCCGTGCAGAGCGGGCACCGCAAGCTGGCCGAGAACGTGGCCGAATTCCTGGCCGAGGAACGGCCCGTGCTGCTGCGCCCGGCCGTGGTGGCGGAATTCTCGTCCGGCGTGACGCGCCTGCGCGACGACGTCGAGCGCGCCGCCAAGCGCGTGGCCAAGCTGGAACAACTGCTGGCCGCCCGCGCCACCAAGCAACAGACACTGGATCATTGATGATATTGAAATTTTTACGCCTGCTGAAAATCCTGCGGGTGGCGGTCAAGTACGGCCTCGATGAAATCGCCATCGCCGGCCTGAAGGTGCCGCGCACGGCCAAGCTGATCGACACCGTCATCTTCTGGCGCGACATTTCCGCGCCGCGCGGCGAGCGCCTGCGCATGGCGCTCGAGGAGCTGGGACCCATCTTCGTCAAGTTCGGCCAGGTGCTGTCGACCCGGCGCGACCTGATCCCGCTCGACCTGGTGGTGGAGTTGTCCAAGCTGCAGGACCGGGTGCCGCCGTTCGATTCCGAGCTGGCCATCGCCCAGATCCGCAAGTCGCTGGGCGATCATCCGGACCAGTTGTTCTCGAGCTTCGAGCGCACGCCGGTGGCGTCGGCCTCGATCGCCCAGGTGCACTTCGCCACGCTCAAGGATGGCAAGGAAGTGGCCGTCAAGGTGCTGCGCCCCGGCATGAAGAAGTCGATCGACGAGGACGTGGCGCTGATGCACATCGCCGCCGAGTGGATCGAGCGCATCTGGACCGACGGCAAGCGCCTGAAGCCGAAGGAGGTGGTGGCCGAGTTCGACAAATACCTGCACGACGAGCTCGACCTGATGCGCGAGGCCGCCAACGCCAGCCAGCTGCGCCGCAATTTCGCCAATTCCAGCCTGCTGCTGGTGCCGGAGATGTTCTGGGATTACTGCTCGAGCAGCGTGATCGTGATGGAGCGCATGCACGGCATCCCGGTGTCGCAGATCGACCGGCTGGAGGCGGCCGGCGTCGATCTGAAGAAGCTCTCGAGCGACGGGGTGGAGATCTTCTTCACCCAGGTGTTCCGCGACGGCTTCTTCCACGCCGACATGCACCCCGGCAACATCCTGGTGTCGATAGCCCCGGCCAGCTTCGGACGCTACATCGCGCTCGACTTCGGCATCGTCGGCACGCTCAACGATTTCGACAAGGATTACCTGTCGCAGAATTTCCTTGCCTTCTTCCGGCGCGATTACAAGCGCGTGGCCGAGGCCCACATCGAGTCCGGCTGGGCGCCGCGCGACACCCGCGTCGACGAGCTCGAGTCGGCCGTGCGCGCCTGCTGCGAACCGATCTTCGACCGGCCGCTGAAGGACATCTCGTTCGGCCAGATCCTGCTGCGCCTGTTCCAGACCTCGCGCCGCTTCAACGTGGAAGTGCAGCCGCAGCTGGTGCTGCTGCAAAAGACGCTGCTCAACATCGAAGGCCTGGGCCGCCAGCTCGACCCGGACCTCGATTTGTGGAAGACGGCCAAGCCGTATCTGGAGAAATGGATGGCGGCCCAGGTCGGCTGGCAGGGCATGCTGGAGCGCCTGAAGGCCGAGGCGCCGCGCTACACCCACGTGCTGCCGCAACTGCCGCGCCTGCTGCACCGCGCGCTGGAGCAGGCCGGCGAGCCGCCCGCCAACGACGGCGAACTGATCCGCGTGCTGATCGCCGAGCAGCAGCGCACCAACCGGCTGCTCAGTTTCGTGGTCTATTTCGCCGGCGCCTTCGGGCTGGGCGTGGCGGGTTTCCAGCTGTATCTGCGCTGGCACAACATGCATTAGCCGTCACCGTCGTTGCTCCCCCAGAGCAACGACTTCCCGCGCAGGCGGGAACCCATAGACCGCATGTTCAGATGCGCAGCATGGAGGGAATTCAGGCACTGCCTGGATTCCCGCCTGCGCGGGAATGACGATCGACTTAATATGCATCAGCTTTATGGAACGGCAGCCATACCATGCAGGAATTTAATGAACGCGATCCGCGCTCGCCAGCCTTCTGGGATGAGCGTTTCGATAAGCAATTCACGCCGTGGGAGCGCGGCGCGGTGCCGCGGGCGCTGCGCGACTTCGTGGCGGCCGCGCCGGCCCCGCTCGTCACGCTGATCCCCGGCTGCGGCAGCGCGCGCGAACTGGCCTTCCTGGCCGACGCGGGCTGGGACGCGACGGCCATCGATTTCTCGCCCGCCGCCGTGGCGGCCGGCAAGGCGGCCGCCGGCCGCTGGGCCGACCGCGTGGCGCAGGCCGATTTCTTCAGCTGGCAGCCGGCCCGCCCGCTGCAACTGATCTACGAACAAGCGTTCCTGTGCGCCATGCCGCGCGAGCGCTGGCCGGACGTGGCCGCGCGCTGGGCCGCGCTGCTGCCGCCGGGCGGCCTGCTGGCCGGCTTCTTTTTCTTCGACGACGCGCCCAAGGGCCCGCCGTTCGGCATCGCGCGCGCGCAGCTGGACGCCTTGCTGGCGCCGTATTTCGACTGCGTGGCCGATCTGGCCGTGGACGATTCGATCCCCGTGTTCCGGGGCAAGGAACGCTGGCTGCAATGGCGGCGCCGTTGAAACCGGCGGGCCGGCCGAAAAAAGCTTTATAATTCAGGGTTTTTGATTGTTTTTGCGGAGTAATAGATGCCGATCTACGCTTACCGCTGCGAGGAATGTGGTTTTGCCAAGGATGTCTTGCAAAAGATTTCCGACCCGCAGCTGACGGTTTGCCCATCTTGCGGCAAGTCGTCGTTCAAGAAACAACTGACGGCCGCCGGGTTCCAGCTCAAGGGTACGGGCTGGTACGCGACGGACTTCCGCGGCGGCACGCCGCCTGCCACGGGCGTGTCCAGCGGCCCGGCCGCGCCCAAGACCGACGCGGCACCGGCCGCGCCCGCCGCGCCGACCACACCGGCCAGCGGCACCAAGGCGGATTGATCGGCGGTGCCGCCCGGCGGCACACTTTTCCACTCTAGAGAGCACGAATGCGTAAATATTTCATTACCGGCTTGCTGATCCTGGTGCCGCTGGCCATCACGGCCTGGGTGCTGAACCTGGTGATCAGCACCATGGACCAGTCGCTGCTGTTCGTGCCGGTGCGCTGGCAGCCGCGCACCCTGTTCGGCTTCGACATCCCCGGCCTGGGGACGATGCTGACGGTATTGATCGTGTTCCTGACCGGCCTGCTCACCAACAACCTGGTGGGCAACTACGTGGTGCGGCTGTGGGAGCGGCTGTTGCAGCGCATCCCCATCGTCAACTCGCTGTATTCGAGCGTGAAGCAGGTGTCCGACACCTTGTTCTCCTCGTCCGGCAACGCGTTCCGCAAGGCCGTGCTGGTGCCGTATCCGCACCGCGACTCGTGGACCATCGCCTTCCTCACCGGCACGCCCGGCGGCGATGTGAAGAACCACCTGGTGGGCGATTACGTCAGCGTGTACGTGCCCACCACGCCCAACCCCACCTCGGGCTTCTTCCTGATGATGGCGAAGGAGAACGTGGTCGAACTGGACATGAGCGTGGACGCGGCGTTGAAGTACATCGTGTCGATGGGCGTGGTGGCGCCGGAGCACGTGCCCGGCGTCGAGACGGCCGGCAAAGCATAACAAACGGGTCCGCCCCGATAAATAAACTGAACTATTTAACCTGAACTGAGAAATAACATGTCCTCAATGCGTACTCACTACTGCGGCCTCACCACTGAAGCCCTGCTTGGCCAAACCGTCAGCCTGTGCGGCTGGGTACATCGTCGCCGCGACCATGGCAGCCTCATTTTCATCGACCTGCGCGACCGCGAAGGCCTGGTGCAGATCGTCTGCAATCCTGAGCAGGCCGAGATGTTCAAGGTGGCCGAAGCGGTGCGCAACGAGTTCTGCCTGCGCGTCACGGGCGTGGTCACGGCCCGCACCGAAGGCACCATCAACGCCAACCTCAAGTCGGGCAAGGTCGAAGTGGTGTGCTCCGAGCTCGAAGTGCTGAACGCCTCGGTGCCGGTGCCGTTCCAGCTGGACGACGACAACCTGTCCGAAACCACCCGCCTGACCCACCGCGTGCTGGACCTGCGCCGTCCGCAGATGCAGAACAACCTGCGCCTGCGCTACAAGGTGACGATGGAAGTGCGCAAGTACCTGGACGAGCTGGGCTTCATCGACATCGAGACCCCGATGCTGACCAAGTCGACCCCGGAAGGCGCGCGCGACTACCTGGTGCCGTCGCGTGTGAACGCCGGCAACTTCTTCGCGCTGCCGCAGTCGCCGCAGCTGTTCAAGCAGCTGCTGATGGTGGCCAACTTCGACCGCTACTACCAGATCACCAAGTGCTTCCGCGACGAGGACCTGCGCGCCGACCGCCAGCCTGAATTCACCCAGATCGACTGCGAGACCTCGTTCCTGAACGAGCAGGAGATCCGCGACCTGTTCGAGGACATGATCCGCAAGGTGTTCAAGAACACGCTGGCGATCGACCTGCCGAACCCGTTCCCGGTGATGGACTACGCCACCGCCATGGGCAAATACGGTTCGGACAAGCCCGACATGCGCGTCAAGCTGGAGTTCACCGACCTGACCGACGTGATGAAGGACGTCGACTTCAAGGTGTTCTCGGGCGCCGCCAACATGGCCAACGGCCGCGTGGTCGGCCTGCGCGTGCCGAAGGGCGGCGAGATGCCGCGTTCGGAGATCGACGCCTACACCCAGTTCGTCGCCATCTACGGCGCCAAGGGCCTGGCCTACATCAAGGTCAACGAGAAGGCCAAGGGCCGCGACGGCCTGCAATCGCCGATCGTCAAGAACCTGCATGACGCGGCCCTGGCCAAGGTGCTGGAACTGACGGGCGCCCAGGACGGCGACCTGATCTTCTTCGGCGCCGACAAGGCCAAGGTGGTCAACGACGCCATCGGCGCGCTGCGCGTGAAGATCGGCCACAGCGAATTCGGCAAGAAGGCCGGCCTGTTCGACGACGTCTGGGCGCCGCTGTGGGTGGTGGACTTCCCGATGTTCGAATACGACGAGGAATCGGACCGCTGGACCGCGACCCACCACCCGTTCACGGCGCCGAAGGATGGCCACGAGGACATGCTGGAAACCAATCCGGGCGCCTGCATCGCCAAGGCCTACGACATGGTGCTGAACGGCTGGGAACTGGGCGGCGGCTCGATCCGTATCCACCGCGAGGAGGTGCAGTCGAAGGTGTTCCGCGCGTTGAAGATCGACGCCGACGAGGCGCGCCTGAAGTTCGGCTTCCTGCTGGACGCGCTGCAGTACGGCGCGCCACCGCACGGCGGCCTGGCGTTCGGCCTGGACCGCATCGTGACCATGATGACCGGTTCCGATTCGATCCGCGACGTGATCGCCTTCCCGAAAACCCAGCGCGCCCAGTGCCTGCTGACCCAGGCGCCGTCGGAAGTGGACGAGAAGCAGCTGCGCGAACTGCACATCCGCCTGCGCGCCGCCGAGCCGAAAGTGGCCGGCTAAGCCGCCGGCGAAAACCGGGGTCCGACCCCATCTACCGGCGAAAACCGGGGTCTGACCCCCATCAACCGGGGTCAGACCCCAGCCGCGTGGCTGCTGGCTGCGCGGCTGGGGAGGCGAAGCAGGAAGGCGCGGGCGACTGCGCCTTTTTTATGAGCGGAACATGAAGCCCTACAAGATTCCCGTATCGGTGCTGGTGGTGATCCACACGGCCGACCTGCAAGTGCTGCTGATCGAGCGGGCCGACCGGCCCGGCTTCTGGCAATCGGTGACCGGCTCGCTGGACGCGCCGGATGAACCGCTGCCGCAAACGGCCGCCCGCGAGCTGTTCGAGGAGACCGGCATCGTGGCCGACGGCCAGCGCATCGCGCTGCGCGACTGGCGGCTGTCGAACGTCTACACCATCTATCCCGTGTGGCGCCACCGCTACGCGCCGGGCGTGACGGAGAACACGGAGCACGTGTTCAGCGTCGAGGTGCCGCGCGACATCGCCATCACGCTGGCCCCGCGCGAGCACCTGAACCATGTCTGGCTGCCCTACCTGGAGGCGGCCGACCTATGCTTCTCGTCCTCCAACGCGGAAGCCATCCTGCAGTTGCCGCATCAGCTACGGCAAGAGCGGAGCTAGCGGCCCGCACGCGAAATTGCGCGTATCATTTCCGACCACCGCCTGGAGTTCTTGAGGAGATTGCGCGGCTGTCCTGCCGCCGGCTACCAGCCCAGCCCGACGCGCCAGCCTTAACGGCGCGGTTGCCGTCTACCCATCCGATGGGGGTAGAATGACCGCATGAAGATCCGCGTCGCCACATACAACATCCACAAAGGCGTTTCCGCCATCCGCAGCCTGCCGCGCGTGCATGCGTTGAAGCAGGCCATCGGCCTGTTCGACGCGGACGTCGTGTTCCTGCAGGAGGTGCAGGGCCGCCACGACCGCAAGGCGGCCCATTACGGCGCCGAGCACCACGGCCGCCAGCACTGGCCCGAGGCGGCCCAGCATGAGTTCCTGGCCGGCGAATCGCGCCACGGGCACACGGCCTACGGCATGAACGCCATCTACGACCATGGCCACCATGGCAATGCGCTGCTGAGCGCCTATCCCATCGTCCACACCCACAACCACGACGTGTCCGACCACGCGTTCGAGCAGCGCGGCATCCTCCATTGCGAACTGCAGACCCCGCGCGCCGTCGTGCATTGCTACGTGGTCCACCTGGGACTGTTCGAAGGGGGCCGCAAGCGCCAGACGGCGGCCCTGATCGAGGCCGTGCGCACCTCGGCGCCCAAGGGCGAGCCGGTCATCATCGCCGGCGACTTCAACGACTGGCGCAATACCCTCAGCGACGAGCTGCGCGGCGCGCTGGGCGTGGTCGAGGTGTTCGACCAGATCGGCTCCAACTCCACGCTCGATGAGCTGGGCCGCGCGCTGGGCCGCAGGAACGCCGTGCGCCAGGCCCGCACCTTCCCGGCCGCGCTGCCGTTCTTCCGGCTCGACCGCATCTACGTGCGCGGCTTCGACGTGCAGGCGGCCGAGGTGATGCATGGCACGCTGTGGGCCAGGCTGTCGGACCACGCGCCCATCGTCGCTTCGCTGGCGCTGGCCTGACAGGATTTATGCGTTCCGTCAATTTCCTGGCCGATAACGAGATCGAGCTGCTCTATTGCGGCACCGAGTATTTCCCGGCCCTGATCGCGGCCATCGACGCGGCCCAGTACGAGATCTATTTCGAGACCTACATCTTCGCCGACGACGCCACCGGCGAGGCCGTGCGCGGGGCGCTGATGCGGGCCGCCGCGCGCGGCGTGCAGGTGCGCATGATCACGGACTGGTTCGGCACGGGCCGGCACCGGGTCGAGCGGCTGCACGCGGAGCTGGTGGCGGCGCGGGTCGAGCACCGCATCTTCAACCCGTGGTTCCGGCGCGGCATGACGCGCACCCACCGCAAGATCTGCGTGGTCGACCACGGCATCGCCTTCGTCGGCGGCATCAACATCAACGACGACCTGTTCTGCGACTACGACCACAACATCGCGCTGGCCGCGCCGCGCTGGGATTTCGCGGTGGCCGTGCGCGGGCCGCTGGTGGCGACCATCCAGACCGAGGCCGAGGCCCAGTGGGCGCGCCAGGGCAAGCTCGGCATCTTCAAGCGCATCGGCCTGTACCGCGATTTGCGCAAGCTGAACAAGGCCGCCAGGCGGGCGGTGGCGCAGGCCGGCTTCGTGGTGCGCGACAACCTGCGCAACCGCGTGACCATCCAGCGCGCCTACCTGCACGCGCTGGGCCGGGCCCACAAGAGCGTGCTGCTGGCCAACCCGTATTTCGCGCCGGGGCGCAAGTTCCGCCGCGCCCTGGCCGCCACGGCCGAGCGCGGGGTGGAGGTGGTGCTGCTGATCGGCGTGGGCGAGTTCTGGTTGCAGGACGCCGTGGCCCATTCGTTCTATCCGAAACTGCTGGCGGCCGGCGTGAAGGTGGTGGAATACCACAAGACCCAGTTGCACGCGAAGGTGGCCGTGATCGACGACGACTGGGCCACCGTGGGGTCGAGCAACGTGGACGGCTTGAGCCTGTTTTTGAACCAGGAGGCGAACGTGGTCGTGAAAGACGCCGTGTTCGCCCGCAGCCTGCGGGCCCACATCGAACAAGCCATCGCCGACGGCGTGGTGGTGCATGCGCACGAGTTCGCCAACGTGGGCCGCTGGCGCCGCCTCGGCTATGGCCTGGCCTACGTGGGCTACAAGCTGCTGATGCGCATCTTCGCCGTGGGGAAATACGCATGAACGAGACAGTCAGACTCGATAAATGGTTGTGGGCGGCGCGCTTCTTCAAGACCCGCTCGCTGGCCACGGACGCCGTCGACGGCGGCCGCGTCAAGCTCGGCGGCGAGAACGTCAAGCCGGCGCGCGCCCTGCGCGTGGGCGACAGGCTGCTCATCGACAACGGCTCGGACCGCTGGGAAGTGCTGGTGCGGGGCCTGTCGGACGTGCGCGCGGCCGCGCCGATCGCGCGCACGCTGTACGAGGAGACGGCCGCCAGCGTGGCGGCGCGCGCCGAGACGGCCGAGCGGCGCCGGCTGTTCCGCGAGCCGGGCGCCGACCTCAAGGGCCGGCCGACCAAACGCGACCGCCGCCAGCTGGGCAAGCTCGGCGGTCCGGACTGAGTTGGCGCCGCCGCGCCTGCCCGTGCGGCAAAAGGTCAACGGTTTACCTAACTTGCGTCAAGAAAGCCCGCCGCCCCGCTGACAGCGCCGTGGACATGGCTTAGGATTGCTAATTGGCAAAAAAGGCAAGCACTGGTCATCCCGCCATGGCCAGCCATTCCTAAGCCGGCAAGGGGGCGCCGCCGCCCCTGTCGCGGCGACCTCGAAAAGGCATGCATGAATCAGGTTACGCAAATGCTCTGGCACCGTTTGACGGGGCTGATGCCGGGTGAGCTGAAGCAAAGCGAGCTCGGCTGGTTGTTTTCGCCGCACCGCCATCTGAGCCTGCTGGCGCGGCGCCGCGCCGTGCTGATCGTCAACCGGGTGCGCCTGTTCGCCTTCCTGTTCGCCGTGCTCACGCCGCTGTGGAGCATCATCGACTTCGTCGTGTTCCCGTTCCCGCTGTGGGGCCAGCTGGCGCTGATGCGCTTCGCGGCCAGCGCCGCGTTCGCCAGCCTGCTGGTCTACTACCGCTCCAACGGCGACCTGTTCAACGCCTACCGGGCCATGGCCCTGCTGTTCGCCATCCCCACCGCGTTCTACGTCGCCTCGCACACGCTGCTCACGCACTACCAGCTGACCGGCATGTCGGCCGCGATCGGGGCCGGCTACGCTTTCCTGCCGTTCGTGCTGCTGGGCGGGCTGGCGGTGTTCCCGCTCGCCGTCGCCGAGAGCTTCGTGGTCGCCAGCCCGATCCTGGTCTGCCATGCCGTGTCCGGCTACCTGCGCTGGGCGGCCATGGACTGGCCGGCGTTCACCGGCGCGTTCTGGCTGCTGGTGCTGATCACGGGCGTGGCCGCGCTGGCCGGCATCTGCCAGCTCGCGTTCATGATCGCGCTGGTGCGCCAGGCCATCCGCGATCCGCTGACCAACGCCTTTTCCCGCAGCAGCGGCACGGAGATCCTCGACCTGCATTTCACGATGGCCGAGCGCGCCAACGCGCCGTTCGCCGTGGCCTTCCTCGACCTCGACCATTTCAAGCGCATCAACGACGGCCACGGCCACGAGGCGGGCGACCGCGCGCTGATCACCATGACCGAACGGGTCACCCAGCACATGCGCCACGGCGACGTGCTGGCGCGCTGGGGCGGCGAGGAGTTCCTGCTGATCATGCCGGGCACGGGCCTGGAGCAGGCCCGCACGGCCATCGAGCGGCTGCGCGGCGGCGGCTTCGGCGAGCGCCCCGAGGGCGGCCCGGTGACGGCCAGCATCGGCCTCGCCGAGCGCCGCGCCGACCACGCCGGCGACTGGAAACGGCTGGTCGAGCTCGCCGATCAGCGCATGTATGCGGCCAAGCAGGGCGGCCGCGACCGGGTGGTCAGCGGCGAGCCGGCGCCGGCCCCCGCGCCGTGCCGCGACGCCATGGCGCCGATCGCCACCGCGGCATCGGCGTGACCGTCCGGCGGCGGCCGGGCCGGCCCGCCGGCGGGCCGGCGACCCCGCCGGCGTGCCCATTTCCCCACAATGCTGCTGCGACGCAGCAATAGAACCGCGCCTCTAACGGTACTGTTTGACTTTTACCCCCCGCTGGATAATAGTACGAGCGTTCGCAATTCTTTTCACACGAAGTAAATTCAACTGCGAGAGAATGATTGTTTCTCCGTCAGACGAATTTTTACCTTGGGTGGTCTTATTAATACTTCTATCAAATTTATGCGTAAGGGTGAACTGACTCGCGCGGCCATTCTCGATGTGGCGCTGGACCTGGCCAGTCGTGACGGGCTCGAAGGACTCACCATCGGCTTGCTCGCGGACAGGATGAACATGAGCAAGTCGGGGGTGTTCGCGCATTTCGGTTCGCGCGAAGACTTGCAGCTGGAGGTGCTCAAGCTGTATCACCACCGCTTTGAGCAGGAAGTGTTTTTCCCCAGCATGAAGGAACCGCGCGGCTTGCATCGTCTGAAGGCGATGTTCGCGCGCTGGGTCAAGCGAGTGAGCGTGGAAGTCGCATCGGGCTGCATTTACATCAGCGGCGCGGTGGAATACGACGACCGCCCCGGTCCCATCCGGGAGGAGCTGATGTCGATGGTCAACGCGTGGCAGGGCGCCTTGCTGCGCTGCGCGCGCCAGGCCATCGAATGCGGCGACCTCAAGCCGGATACCGACCCGCAGCAGCTGGTTTATGAGATGTACGGCCTGATCCTGGCCCTGCACCACGATGCGCGCTTCCTGCGCATCCCGGGCAGCCTGGACCGCGCCAGCATCGGCTTCAACCGGCTGATCGAGAATTACCGGAACCCGCATGCGCCCCACCCGGCGGATGCGATAGAGAAATCGTAAGCGGCCGCCTTGCCCGCAGCCATTCAACACTAATTTAGCTTTACGCCATCAGGAGAAAATCATGGGTCAATACGTCGCGCCAATCCGGGATATGCAATTCGTGCTGCACGAGTTCCTGAAAGTGGAAGATGAACTCAAGCAAATGCCATACTATGGCGATGTCGACGCCGACATCATCAACCAGGTGCTGGAGGAGGGCGGCAAGTTCACGTCGGAAGTGCTGTTCCCGCTGAACCACTCGGGCGACCGCGAAGGCTGCCACCACGACGCGGCGACCCAGACCGTGACCACCCCGAAGGGCTTCAAGGAAGCCTATAAGCAGTACGTCGAAGGCGGCTGGGCTGCCCTGTCGTGCTCGCCCGATTTCGGCGGCCAGGGCCTGCCCATCGTGCTCAACAACTCGTTCTACGAGATGCTGAACTCGGCCAACCAGGCCTGGACCATGTACCCCGGCCTGTCGCACGGCGCCTACGAGTGCCTGCTCGAGCACGGCACCGACGAACAGAAGAAGATCTACCTGCCGAAGCTGGTGTCGGGCGAGTGGACCGGCACCATGTGCCTGACCGAACCGCACTGCGGCACCGACCTGGGCATGCTGCGCTCGAAGGCCGAGCCACAGGCCGACGGCTCCTGGCTGATCACCGGCAACAAGATCTTCATCTCGGCCGGCGAACACGACATGTCGGAGAACATCCTGCACCTGGTGCTGGCCCGCGTGCCGGGCGCGCCGGAAGGCTCGAAAGGCATCTCGCTGTTCCTGGTGCCCAAGTTCCTGCCGACCGCCGACGGCAAAGTCGGCGAGCGCAACCCGATCACCTGCGGCGCCATCGAAGAGAAGATGGGCATCCACGGCAACTCGACCTGCCAGATGAACCTGGACGGCGCCCGTGGCTGGATCATCGGCCAGCCGAACAAGGGCCTGAACGCCATGTTCGTGTTCATGAACGCGGCCCGCCTGGGCGTGGGCATGCAGTCGCTGGGTCTGACGGAAGTGGCTTACCAGAACGCGCTGGTGTACGCCAAGGACCGCATCCAGATGCGCTCGCTGACCGGCCCGAAAGCGCTGGACAAGCCCGCCGACCCGATCATCGTGCACCCCGACGTGCGCCGCATGCTGCTGACCGGCAAGGCCTACGCCGAAGGCGCGCGCGCCTTCACCTCCTACGTGGCGCTGCAGATCGACCGTGAACTGCACCACCCCGACGAGGACGTGCGCAAGGCAGCGGCCGACGAAGTGGCCCTGCTGACCCCCGTGATCAAGGCCTTCATCACCGACAACGCCTGGATCGCCACCTCGGAAGCGATGCAAGTGTACGGCGGCCACGGCTACATCTCCGAATGGGGCATGGAGCAGTATGTGCGCGACGCCCGCATCAACCTGATCTACGAAGGCACCAACACCGTGCAATCGCTGGACCTGCTGGGCCGCAAGATCCTGGGCGACAACGGCGCCAAGCTGCGCAAGTTCGGCGAGAAGGTCAAAGCCTTCGTCGAAGAGAACGGCACCGATGAGGCGATGAGCGAATTCGTCACCCCGCTGGGCGACCTGGGCGACAAGGTCACCAAGCTGACCATGGAAATCGGCATGAAGGCGTTCCAGAACCCGGACGAAGTGGGCGCCGCCAGCGTACCGTACCTGCGCGTGGTCGGCCACATGATCTACGGCTACCTGTTCGCCCAGATGGCCAAGATCGCGCTGGAAAAAGAAGGCTCCGGCGACAACTTCTACAAAGCCAAGCTGGCCACGGCGCGCTTCTACTTCGCCCGCCTGATGCCAGAAACCGCCACCTTGATTCGCCAGGCCCGCGCCGGCTCCGCCAGCCTGATGGCACTCGACGCTGACCTGTTCTAAGTAGAGACTAAGGATACGACATGACCAATTTCATCGTTAAAAAAGTAGCCGTCCTCGGCGCCGGCGTGATGGGCGCGCAGATCGCCGCCCACTGCGTCAACGCCAAAGTGCCGGTCGTGCTGTTCGACCTGCCCGCCAAGGAAGGTCCGAAGAACGGCATCGTGCTGCGCGCCATCGAGAACCTGAAGAAGCTGTCGCCCGCGCCGCTGGGCAACAAGGAGCACGCGTCGCTGATCCAGGTCGCCAACTACGAGGACAACCTGGACCTGCTGGCCGGCTGCGACCTGATCATCGAAGCGATCGCCGAGCGCATGGACTGGAAACACGACCTGTACCAGAAGGTCGCCCCGCACATCGCCCCGAACGCCATCTTCGCCTCGAACACCTCGGGCCTGTCGATCACCAAGCTGTCCGAAGGCTTCGACGCCGACCTGAAATCGCGCTACTGCGGTGTGCACTTCTTCAACCCGCCGCGCTACATGCACCTGGTCGAGATCATCCCGACCGCCGCCACCAAGCCGGAGATCGCCGACCAGCTGGAAGGCTTCCTGACCACCACCCTGGGCAAGGGCGTCGTGCGCGCCAAGGACACGCCTAACTTCATCGCCAACCGCGTGGGCGTGTTCGGCATCCTGGCCATCGTCCATGAGGCCGAGAAGTTCGGCCTGTCGTGCGACGTGGTCGACGATCTGACCGGCGCCAAGCTGGGCCGCGCCAAGTCGGGCACCTTCCGCACCGCCGACGTGGTCGGTCTGGACACCATGGGCCACGTGATCAAGACCATGCAGGACTACCTGCCGAACGATCCGTTCGCCGCCGTCTACAAGACCCCGGCCGTGCTGGCCAAGCTGGTCGAGAAGGGCGCGCTGGGCCAGAAGACCGGCGCCGGCTTCTACAAGAAAGTGGGCAAGGAGATCCAGCGTCTGGACTTCGCCACCGGTGAATACGTGACCGGCGGCGGCAAGGCCGCCGACATCGTGGCCCGCATCCTGAAGGAAAAGGATCCGGTCAAGAAGATGAAGGCTCTGCGCGAATCGACCAACCCACAGGCGCAGTTCCTGTGGGCGATCTTCCGCGACGCCTTCCACTACATCGCCATCCACCTCGACACCGTGGCCGACAACGCGCGCGAGATCGACTTCGCCATGCGCTGGGGCTTCGGCTGGAACGTCGGCCCGTTCGAAACGTGGCAGGCCGCCGGCTGGTCGCAAGTGGCCACCTGGGTCAAGGAAGACATCGACGCCGGCCAGGCGCTGTGCAACGCACCGCTGCCAGCCTGGGTGTTCGAAGGCCCGGTCGCTGAAAAAGGCGGCGTCCACACCCCAGAAGGTTCGTGGTCGTCGGTCTCGAAATCGTTCGTGCCGCGTTCCGACCTGGCTGTGTACAAGCGTCAGGAATTCCGCGCACCGGTGTTCGGTTCCGGCGCCGTGGATGGCCGCACCGCCGGCACCACCGTGTTCGAGGACGACTCGGTACGCCTGTGGCACTCGGGCGATGAAGTGCTGGTGATCTCGCTCAAGACCAAGATGCACGTGATCGGCGACGGCGTGATCAAGGGCCTGAAGATGGCGCTGGAAGAAGCGGCCAAGAACTTCAAGGGCCTGGTGATCTGGAGCGCCGACGCGGCCGAAGGCGGCGCCTTCTCGGCCGGCGCCGACCTGCAATCGGCACTGCCTGCGTTCATGCAGGGCGGCGCGAAGGCGGTCGATCCTATCATCCGTGAACTGCAAGACACCTTCATGGCGATGAAGTATTCGAACGTGCCCGTGGTGGCTGCCGTGGCCGGTCTGGCCCTGGGCGGCGGCTGCGAGATGGCGCTGCACGCCTCCAAGCGCGTGGCCTCGATCGAATCGTACATCGGCCTGGTGGAAGTGGGCGTGGGCCTGATCCCTGCCGGCGGCGGCCTGAAAGAAGCGGCCGTGCGCGCCGCCAAGGAAGCCAAGGGCAACGACATCCTGCAATTCCTGAAGGCCGGCTTCACCAACGCCGCCACCGCCAACGTGTCCAAGTCGGCACTGGAAGCGCAGGCCATGGGCTACCTGAAGGAAGACGACGTGATCGTGTTCAACGCCTATGAGCTGCTGCACGTGGCCAAGGTGGAAGCGCGCGCCATGTTCGACAAGGGCTACCGTCCGCCAATGCAGGCTCCGGTGCAGATCACCGGCCGCTACGGCTACGGCACCATCAAGGCGCAACTGGTCAACATGCGCGACGGCGGCTTCATCTCCGCGCACGACTTCAAGCTGGGCGAGATGATCGCCGAGATCGTGTCGGGCGGCGACATCGACCAGGGTCAGTTCGTGAGCGAGCAGTGGTTCCTGGACATGGAGCGTAAAGCGTTCCTGGAACTGCTGAACCATCCGAAGACGCAAGAGCGGATCATGGGCATGATGCAAACCGGTAAGCCGGTGCGCAACTAAGGTCATGTCGGTCCTGTCCCTGGTATTCAAAGTTTTACTGCGCGTGAGGCCAAGCATGGTGTACGAACGTATCAAGCAACAGATGATGGACACCCTGCCTTTCGTGCGCCTGCTGGGGATCCGGATCGATGAAATCGGCAACGGCACCGCCAAGGTGTCGATGCCGGAAGACCCGAAGCTCAACAACCACCTGGGCACGCAGCACGCCGGGGCCTTGTTCACGCTGGCCGAAACGGCTTCCGGCGCGGCCATGGCGGGCGGCTTCGCGGACCTGATCGTGGGCTTGCGCCCCGTGGCCAAGGAGTCGCGCATCCAGTACCAGAAGGTCGCCAAGGGCGCCACCCGCGCCGAAGGCCGGGTGCCGGGCGATCTGGCCGCGCTCAAGGCCGAGCTGAAAGCGGCCGGCAAGGTGGCGTTCCCGGTGGAGGTCGACATTTTCGACGCCGCCGGCACGCTGGCCGCGCAGGTCCAAGTGGACTGGTATTTGTCCGAGAAGCGCGCCTGATCGCAGGCGGCCCCGGGCTGGTGAAACAGATTCGACAGAACTTCGACAGAACTTCGATCAAAAATTTTTGAAAGAATAAAATGAGCAAACAACTTCAAGACGCATACATCGTCGCCGCTACCCGCACCCCGATCGGCAAGGCGCCGCGCGGCATGTTCAACAAGACCCGTCCGGACGACCTGCTGGTGCGCGTGCTGCAAAACGCGCTGGCCCAGGCGCCCGGCCTGGACCCGGCCCTGATCACCGACGCCATCATCGGCTGCTCGTTCCCGGAAGCGGAGCAGGGCTTCAACATCGCCCGTCAATCGGTGCTGCTGGCCGGCATGCCCAAGACCATCGGCGGCGTGACCGTCAACCGCTACTGCGCCTCGGGCATCACCGCCATCGCCATGGCCGCTGACCGCATCCGCGTGGGCCAGGCCGACGCCATGATCGCCGGCGGCGTGGAATCGATGTCGATGGTGCCGATGATGGGCCACCACCCATCGATGAACCTGAACATGTTCACCGACGAGAACGTGGGCATGGCCTACGGCATGGGCCTGACGGCCGAGAAGGTCGCCCAGCAGTGGAAAGTGTCGCGCGAAGCGCAGGACGCGTTCTCGGTCGAATCGCACCGCCGCGCCATCGCCGCCCAGCAGGCCGGCTTCTTCAAGGACGAGACCACTCCGGTCGAGATCATCACCCGCACGCCCAACCTGGCCACCGGCGAGATCACCATCAAGAAGCGCACCGTCGACACCGACGAAGGCGCCCGCACCGACTGCACCATCGAATCGCTGGGCAAGCTGAAGCCCGTGTTCGCCGCCAAGGGTTCCGTCACGGCCGCCAACAGCTCGCAGATGTCCGACGGCGCCGGCGCGCTGCTGATCGTGTCCGAGAAATTCCTGCGCGAGCACAACCTGACCCCGCTGGCCAAGTTCTCGTCGTTCGCCGTCAAGGGCGTGCCGCCGGAAATCATGGGCATCGGTCCCAAGTTCGCCATTCCCGAGGCGTGCCGCCTGGCCGGCATCACCCAGGACCAGCTGGACTGGATCGAGCTGAACGAAGCGTTCGCCGCGCAGGCGCTGGCCGTGATCGGCGACCTGGGCCTCGATACGGCCAAGGTCAACCCGATGGGCGGCGCGATCGCCCTGGGCCACCCGCTGGGCGCGACCGGCGCGATCCGTGCCGCCACCGTGGTGCACGCCCTGCGCCGCAACAACCTGAAGTACGGCATGGTCACGATGTGCGTGGGCGCCGGCATGGGCGCGGCAGGTATCTTCGAGCGCGTATAAACACGGCACGATAAACTAGATGCATCAAGGGCGCTGCGGATTTTCCCCGGCGCCCTTTCCTCATTGTGGAGACGACATGGAAATTTTGAGCAGCAAGGCCGACGGCATTCTTACCATTGAATTCAACCGCCCCGAGCGCAAGAACGCGATCACCAGCGCGATGTACCAGAGCATGGCCGACGCCATCAACGACGGCGAGCGCGATGCTACCGTGCGCGCCATCCTGATCACCGGTAAGCCCGAGATCTTCACGGCAGGCAACGACCTGGAAGACTTCCTGAAAAGCGCGCGCAGCACCGATGGCGTGGCGCTGGAAGACCGCGCCGTGTTCCGCTTCATGCTGGCGCTGAGCGGCGCCACCAAGCCCGTGGTGGCGGCCGTGGCCGGCGCCGCCGTCGGCATCGGCACCACGCTGCTGATGCACTGCGACCTCGTGTACGCGGCCGACAACGCCAAGTTCTCGATGCCGTTCTCGCAGCTGGGCCTGTGCCCCGAGTTCGCGTCCAGCCTGTTGCTGACGCAGCTGGCCGGCTACCCGCGCGCGGCCGAGAAGCTGATGCTGGGCGAGGCGTTCCCGGCGCAGGAGGCGCTGGAGATGGGCCTGGTGTCGAAGGTGCTGCCGGTGGCCGAGCTGCCCGCGTTCGCGCGCGCGCAGGCGGCCAAGCTGGTAGCCCTGCCGGCCAGTTCCGTGCGCGCCACCAAGCAGTTGATGAAGGCTTCCCGCAACGCCGCCATCACGCAGACCATGACCGCCGAGAACAAACTGTTCGGCGCCATGCTGGAAGCGCCGGAGGCGAAGGAAGCGTTCACCGCCTTCTTCGAGAAGCGCAAACCGGATTTCTCGAAGTTCGCTTGAGTGTGACCGGGGCCGGCGCGCCGGCCCTTTACATCGCATCGTCATTGATTGTGCGAAAATCTATTCAAGTATCTATTCAAGAAACCATGCAAAAGCGGTGGGTTTACCTATAGAATATCCAATTGAGAATCTATTCACGGTTGGATATTTATGCCCACTCAGGAGCAACAACTGGCGGCGCTTCGCAGGCTGTTGCAACGGCCTGGGGACAGCGCCGCGATCATCGCGGCGCTGGGCGTAGCCCAACCCACAGTGTCGCGACTGCTGCGCAAGCTTCCCGGGGTGATTCCCTTCGGCGCGGCGCGCGCCCGCAAGTACGCGCTGGCGCGTCCGGTGCCCGGCGTTGATCAACCTGTTCCCGTCGCCGAGATATCCACTGATGGTGAACTTCGTGCCATCGGTTCATTGCATGCATTGCAGGGCGGCTGGTACGGCTTTACGTGGCTAGACAGCCATGCGTACCGGCTTTACCAGGGCTTGCCATTCTTCTTGTCCGACCTGCGTCCCCAAGGATTCCTGGGCAGGGCGGAGCCGCTCCGGCACGCCGATCTGGAGTTGCCGAAGGACGTCTTGCAATGGAGTGCCGAGCATTTCTTGAAATATGTCTGCCGGCGGGGAGAGAATGCGCCGGGTAATCTCGTTCTCGGCAATGAAGCGCAAGCGAGGTACTTGCTGGAGCGGCGCGACTGGCGAGACGCGGTCATCGCGGACGGTGACCGCATGACCCGCTACCCGCAACTCGCGCAGGCAGCGATGCGTGGTGATCCGCCTGGTTCGTCGGCGGGCGGCGAGCAGCCCAAGTTCACGGGCGTCATCGGGCGTGACGCGGACATCAACGAACACGTCATCGTCAAATTCTCTCCTCCCGTCGATAGCGCGAACGGCAGGCGGTGGGCTGATTTGCTGATCTGCGAGCACCTTGCCTTGAATGTACTCGCCGCTAACGGCATCGCGGCGTCAACCACCACAATTCTGGCATCCGAAGGGCGGGTGTTTCTGGAGGTAGTGCGTTTTGATCGACAGGGCATGTTCGGACGCTCGCCCATGGTGACATTCTCCGCACTGGATGGCGACTTGGGCATGGCCGATCAAAGCTGGAGCGCGGTTGCGCAAACTTTGCACGCCCAAAACCAGTTGCCTGCGGAGGATGTGAGCATGGTCGAGATTCTCGATCTGTACGGCGCGTTGATCGGCAACGAGGACAAGCACCACGGCAATATTGCCGTGTCCTGGACCTTCGATGAGCGCTTCCGGCTGCTGCCTTGCTACGACATGCTGCCCATGCTCTATCGCCCGAATACGCACGGCGAAATCGTGCATCGGGATTGGAGCATCGCGTCGACGAAAAAACTTCAGCTGGTCCATTTGCCATTGTGCTTCCGCATGGCGCAGGAATTCTGGAATCGGGTGCTGGCCGATCCGCGCATTTCCCCCGGCTTCAAGGAATTGGCCACCCGGCACGCTGCGGCGATCGAGGTGCTCAATCCCAGGAACTAATGCCGGTCAAGCCCCGATCAAGCCCTGCCCGCACACCCGCACCGTATTGCCCGTGATGCCGCAGGCGCCCGGCGTGGCGAGGAAGGTGATCAGCTCGGCCACGTCGCGCGGCAGGCCGGCCTGCTTCAGTGAGTTCAGGCGGCGGCCCAGTTCCCGTGGCAGGAACGGCATCTGGTCCGTCATGGCGGTCTGGATGAAGCCGGGCGCCACGGCGTTGATGCAGATGCCGTGCGGCGCCAGCAGCGGCGCCTGCGCCGCCACGTAGCCGATCAGCGCGGCCTTGCTGGTGGCGTAGTTGGTCTGGCCGAAGTTGCCGGCCACGCCGCTGACGGACGACAGGCAGACGATGCGCCCGCCGTCGCGGAGGATGCGCCGTTCCAGCAGCTGCGCGTCGATGGCCATCACGGCCGCCAGGTTGATCTGCATGACCTGGTCCCAGTGCTGCGGCGCCATGTTGGCCAGGGTCTTGTCGCGCGTGATGCCGGCGTTGTGGACGATGATGTCCACGCCGCCGAATCGCTCGGACAGGAAGCTGGTCAGTTGTTCGGGCGCCGTGGCCGATGCGATATCCATCGTCAGCGCCACACCGCCGAACGTGGCGCACACACGCCCCAATTCTTCCGCCGCCGCCGGCACGTCCAGCGCCACCACGGTGGCCCCTTCCTGCGCCAGCCGTTCGGCCGTGGCGCGGCCGATGCCACGGGCCGCGCCCGTCACCAGTGCCACCTTGCCGGCCAGCGCCTGGCTGAACGGCGTCGCCGCTGGCGCCGCCGCCTGCGCCGTCAGGTGCAGCACCTGGCCCGTCACATAGGTCGACGGCACGCCACAGAAGAAGCGCAACGGGCCGTCCAGCCGGTCCAGCGCGGCGCGCGCCACATACAGCTGGTTGACGGTGATCCCTTTCGGCCCCAGTTCCTTGGCCAGGCTGCGCACAAACCCTTCCATGCCGCGACTGATGGCGGCGGCGGCCGGCGTGCCGCATTCGACCGGGCTGGCCGCCACCAGCAGCACGCGGCCGTTGCGGGCGATGCGCCGCATGATGGGATGGAACGCGTCGTACAGCGCACGGGCATCGGCCGGTGTGGCGCAGCCGGTGGCATCCATCACCACCAGTTCCGGACGCAAAGCGCCCTCCGGCGGCAGCAGGTCGACGACGCTGGCGCCGGCCTGCTCCAGACCGCGCCGCAGGGCGTCGGCCGCGTAGCCGCCGGGGCTGTGGCACAGCAACGCATGTTTGCCTTCAAACGGCCGCGCCACGTAGCCGCCGTCGGCGCGCGCCAGCACGACCGGGTGGGGCAAACCGAGCGCCTTGACCAGCGGCGAGGTGAGGGGATTGCGGTGCAACTTCATCAGCATATCTGCCATACATGACCCATGTTTGTTCGTCAGCGACGCCATGATAGCGCCGGGGCGATAGACGCCGGACTCTATTTATTCCGTGGCGGGCGTCTACGGCGCGAACGTGGCCATGTCCTGCGGTGCCGCTGCCGCTGCCGCCGCCAGCCAGCGATGCAGCGCTTGTTCGCCGGCCGCGGTGAAGGTGATGACGCGCGATTCCTTTTCCCGCCGGGCCCAGCCCAGCGCTTCGAAGCGCATCAGCATGGCGCTGGCGAGCGAACCGGCGAGGTGGTGGCGTCGTTCGCTCCAATCAAGACAAGTGCGGCACAGGGTCCGCCGTTTGTTGGCGCTTAGCGCCGCCGTATCGATGCCCAAGGCGCCCATACAGCGATGGCCCGCCGGCGTCAGTTGCATGCCATTGGCGCCGACAGTGAAGGCGCCGGAAGCCAGCAGCTGATCGTAGACGAGCACCCCCATCTCGCCGGCAAGATGGTCGTAACACGCGCGCGCCTTGCGCAGCGCGGGCTCGCGCGGGCTGGAGCGCGTGCGCACGGCGCCGGTGCGGAACGCCACATTCATCAGCGATTCGAGCAACTGGGCGACGTCATGATCGGCGAGGCGGAAGTAGCGATGCCGGCCCTGCGCTTCCACGCTCAGCAGGCCGGCATCGACCAGCTTGGCCAGGTGGCTGCTGATGGTCTGCCTGGTCACGCCGGCCTTTTCCGCCAGCTCGGTGGCGGTGAGCGCCATGCCGGACATGAGCGCGGTCAATACCTCCGTGCGCGCCTGGTCGCCGATCAGCGCGGCGATGCCGATGATGTTAGGTCCGTCTTTCATGCTTCGATCTTAGTCGAAGCAATACGCACCTACAAGCTCGTATAGTGACCGCTCTACACAGCCGCGAGGACATCATGACCATCACCTGCTTTATCCGCTATCAGATCGATCCGTTCCAACGCGAGGAATTCCGGGCCTACGCCGAGAACTGGGGCCGCATCATTCCCCGTTGCGGCGGCAATCTGATCGGCTACTTCCTGCCGCACGAAGGCAGCAACGACGTGGCCTGGGGCTTGATCGCCTTCGACAGCCTGGCCGCGTACGAGGCTTACCGCGCGCGCTTGAAAACCGACGAGGAAGGGCGCGCCAACTTCATGCTGGCGCAGGAAAAGCGCTTCATCCTGCGCGAGGAACGCAGTTTCCTTGAAGTGGTGGAAGGCACGTTGCACAAGGAGGCCTGCGATGATCGCCGTGATCTTTGAGGTCGTGCCGCACGCGTCGCACATGCAGGACTATCTGGACGGGGCGGCGCTGTTGCGGCCGCATCTTGAACAGATGGATGGCTTCATCTCGGTCGAGCGTTTCGAAAGCTTGTCCCGGCCGGGGAAGATCCTGTCGCTGTCGTTCTGGCGCGACGAGGCGGCGGTGCGCGGCTGGCGCGATGTCGAGGCGCACCGCGCACTGCAAGCCCGGGGGCGCGCGCAGCTGTTCGCGCACTACCGGCTGCGGGTGGCGGATGTGGTGCGGGATTACGGCCTCGACGAGCGCGGCGAGGCGCCCGCCGATTCGCGCGCGCGGCACGGATAGGGCGTAACGCCGGGCGCCGCCCGGCCCGATGCGATGGCACCTTGACGCCGGGCTGGCATTAAAGCTTGCTCATCGTTAAAATTTGAATGATAATGCGATTCATTCTCATTTAGATTAAGGAAGCAATCATGTCGCGCCGCGCTCCCGCCGCTCCCGTTGTTCTCGCCGCCCAGCCCCGCCTGTCCACCATCGCCCACGCCGCCCGGCTGGCGGCCGGCGCCGCGTGCGCGTCCATGTTGCTGGCCCATGGCGCCGCCCGCGCCGACGACGACATGCCGATGCAGCAGATCACGATCACGGGCACGGCGGAATCGGGCTACGGCGCCAGCCACAGCACCACGGCCACCAAGACCGACACGGCCCTGCGCGACACGCCGCAAGCCATCACGGTGGTGACCAGGGAACTGATCCGCGACCAGGCCATGCAATCGATGGCCGACGTGATCCGCTACGTGCCCGGCGTGGTGCCGGCGCAGGGCGAGGGCAACCGCGACACGGCCGTGTTCCGTGGCAACAGCTCGACCGGCGACTTCTTCATCGACGGCATGCGCGACGACGTGCAGTACTACCGCGACTTCTACAACATCGAGAGCGTCGAGGCGCTGAAAGGGTCGAACGCGATGATCTTCGGTCGCGGCGGTTCGGGTGGCGTGATCAACCGCGTCAGCAAGCAGCCCGAGTGGAACAACGTGCGCGAAGCGTCGCTCACGCTCGGTTCCTGGGCCAACCGCCGCCTGACGGCCGACGTCGGCCAGGTGGTCAACGACAACGTGGCCGTGCGCGTGAACGGCCTGTACGAAAAGTCGGGCAGCTTCCGCGACGGCGTGACCGTCGAGCGCTCCGGCATCAACCCGACGGTGGCCATCCGCGCCGGCGCCAACACCAACGTGGTGCTGGGCTACGAGCACTTCGACGACGACCGCACGGCCGACCGCGGCATCCCGTCCTACCAGGGCAAGCCGTTCGACACCGATCCTTCCACCTTCTTCGGCAATGCGAAGCTGAGCCGCGCCAAGGCCAGCATGGACGCCTTCTCGGCCGTGATCGAGCATGACCTCGGCCACGGCGCCCTGCTGCGCAACCGCACCCGTTACGCCAGCTACGACAAGTTCTACCAGAACGCCTTCTCCGGCGCCGTCAACGCGGCCGGCACCAGCGTCGACATCAAGGCCTACAACAACGCCACCGAGCGCAGCAACCTGTTCAACCAGACCGACTTCACATTCGACGTGCGCACCGGCGCGCTGCTGCACAAGCTGGCCACGGGCGTGGAGCTGGGCCGCCAGGTGACGGACAACTACCGCAACACCGGCTACTTCCCGAGCGTGGGCGCGAACGCCACCAGCATCAGCGTGCCGACCGCCGATCCCGTCATGACGGCGCCGATCACCTTCAGGCAATCGGCCACGGACGCCGACAACCACGGCACCTCCACCGTCGCCTCGGTGTACGTGCAGGACCAGGTGCAGCTGTCGCCGCAATGGCAAGCCATCGCCGGCCTGCGCTACGACCGCTTCAAGGTGGACTTCCTGAACCACCGTAGCAACACGGCCATCACCGTGACCGACACCCCCGTCTCGCCGCGCGCGGGGCTGGTGTACAAGCCGGTGGAAGCGGTGGCTATCTACGGCAGCTACAGCCTGGCCTACCTGCCGCGCGCGGGCGACCAGTTGGCGTCGCTCACGCCGACCAACGCGGCCTTCGACCCCGAGCAGTTCAAGAACCTGGAAGTGGGCGTGAAGTGGGATGTGCTGCCCAAGCTGGCGGCCACGCTGGCCATCTACCGGCTCGACCGCAAGAACGTGGTGGTGGCCGATCCCGCCGACGCCACCAGGTCGGTGCTGGTGGACGGCCAGCGCAGCAAGGGCGTGGAGCTGGGCCTGAGCGGCAATGTGTGGAAGAACTGGAGTGTGATGGGCGGCTATGCCTACCAGGACGCGAAGCTGACGGCCGACGTGGCCAGGACCGGCCCGTTCGCCGGCGCCGTGCTGGCGCAGGTGCCCAAGCACAGCGCCTCGCTGTGGAACCGCTACGACTTCAGCGACGCGCTGGGCGCCGCCGTGGGCATCGTGTACCGCGGCAGCATCTTCCCGTCCACGGCCAACAACGTCACGCTGCCCGGCTTCACCCGCTTCGACGGCGCGCTGTACTACACCGTCAACCGCAACCTGCAGCTGCAGGTCAACGTCGAGAACCTGTTCGACAAGAAGTACTACGCGGCGGCCAACAGCAACGACAACATCTCGCCCGGTTCGCCGCGCGCCGTCAAGCTGGGTTTGAACGCGAAGTTCTGAGCGTCACACCAGCAGGTTGAAGTCGGCGCGGTAGGTGGCGCCTTGCGCGTCCGCACCGGCCGCTTCCAGGTACATGGGCACCTGGCCGATGGCCGCGTGCTCGACCGTGTAGGTGCCGCTGGGCAGGGTGGCGCCGGCGCCGTGGAAGGTCAGGCGGAACTGCTCGTGGTTGGCGGCCGACGGTTGCTGCTTGACCGCCACCAGTTCCATGGCCACGCCGCGCTGGCTGGCGTACACGTTGAAGGTCTGGTTGACCAGGCGCGCGAAGCTGGCCGCGCGCAGGGCCGTGGCCGATGCCGGGGCCGGGGTGGCCAGGGCCGCCAAGGGGGCCGCGTGGGCGGCGCCGGCCGTGCCGAACAGGCCGCCCGTGGCCAGGATGAAGGTACGCCGTTCCATAGTGTTGTCCTTTACGAAGTGTGGGTGGTGGCGCGCTGCACGGCGGCGGCGGCCTCCTGCTGCGCCGCCTGCCATTCCATGGCGCGGTGCATGCCGCGCAGGTCGACCGGCATGAAGCCGAGGCGCTGGTATAAGTGGATGGCCGGATTGTCCATCGCCACCAGCAGCCGCACCGGCAGCGCCGTCGCGGCGCCCTCGTCCTGCAGCCCGCGCAGCAGCGCCGCGCCGATGCCGTGGCAGCGGTATTCGGGCAGCAGGCAGATGTCGATCAGGCGGATCTCCTCGGTGCCGCGCGCCACGTACAGGCGGCCCACCGGCACCCCGTCGGCCAGGATCAGGTTGACGTCGGCCTGCGGATACTGGGCGCGGTACCAGCTCTGCTGGGCCTCGAACTGCATGCGCACGATCAGCTGGCGCGTCGTCTCCGAATCGAGCTGGGCCAGGTCGGCGCGCGTGCTGGCGTACAGCTCCAGCAGGAACGGCAGGTCGGCCTCGGCGGGCGGGCGCAGGGTGATGGCGTGGTCGATGTCCATGGTCGCTTAGCCGCGCGGCGGGAAGATGCCCTGCAGCGCGATGATGAAGTTGATGGTCAGGTAGGGCTGCATGTTGTTGTGCGGGGTGCCGCCGCCGGCGTTGCCGATCACGCCCGGCGCCATCGGCTGCAGCGCGACCGGGTCGTGGTAGGGCGGGGTGGGGCAGGTGGTCTTGGCCAGCATGCCGCCATTGGCCGCGCCGCTGGCGGCCGGCGCGCCCGAGGCCTGCGGCGCGTGGTTGTGGGCCGGCAGTTCCGCCGTGCTCAGCGTGTGGTTCGCCTCGCCGTCCATCTCGCCCAGCAGGCGCTCGGTCAGACCCGGGCCCGGACCCTGGCCCGCGTGCAGCGGCACGCGCTGCTGCAGGTTGGGCAGGGCGAAGGTGCTCCTGCCGTCGCCGCCGTAGGTGGTGCCCAGCAGCGAAAACAGGGCCGTGTTCTGGGCGATGGGCATCAGCTGGCCATTGCACATGGCCCAGCCGGTGGGCGGGAAATTGCCGGCGAACATGCGTATCTCGGCGACGAATGGATCCATGACGAACTCCTCAGCTTTGGCTCGGGAAGATGCCGAACAGCGAAATGATGAAATTGACGCCCAGGTAGGGCGCCATGTTGTTGTGCGGCTGGTTGCCGCCGCTGGCCGTCACGGCGCCCGTGAACATGGGGGCCGGCATGCCGGGGGCCACGTACAGCTTGGGCTTGGCGCCGGGCGAGGCCGGCACGTAGGGCACGCCCCCCGTCACGTTGACGCCGGTGCCGGTGGCGGTCGGCGCGGCAACGCTGGCGCCCACCATGTGGTTGTGGGGCGGCACCTGGCTGTTCATCAGCGTCACCGTTTCGGTGCCGCCCTGCTGGCCCAGCACGTAGAAGTTGCCGCCCAGGTTGCCCTGGTGCACGGGCACCCGGCCGCGCATGTCGGGCAGCGCGAACGTGGACTGGCCGTCGCCGCCGTAGGTGGTGCCGATCAGCGCGAACAGCGCATCGTTCTCGGCGATGGACAGGATGGCGCCGTCGCAAAAAGCCCACCCCTGGGGCGCGAAGTTGCCGCCGAACATGCGGATTTCTCCGACAAATGGATCAGCCATGAATACTCTCCTGGGTAGTGCCGCTCAATTGCGCGACGGGTAGATGCCCTGCAGCGCGATGATGAAATTGGTGACGCTGTACGGTTGCATATTGCTGTGCGGCTGGCCGCCGCCGGCCTGGCTCAGCGTACTCGGGTGCAGCGCGGCCGAGCCGTCGGCCGGGTGGTAGACGTTGAGCGCGCCCGCCTCGACCGAACCGAGCACGCGGCCGGTGGGATCGGCCGCGTGGCTGACGGCCGTGGACGCCAGCATGGCGTGGCTGTGGGCCGGCATTTCATTCTGCGTCAGCGTGTGCTGGGCCTCGCCGCCGCGGTCGCCGATGAGGGGGCCGTGGATGGGCATGCGGCCGCGCAGGTCGGGCAGCCCGAAGGTGACGCGGCCGTCGCCGCCGAAGTTGGTGCCCAGCAGGCTGAACAGCGCCTGGTTCTGGTTGATCGACAGCAACTGGCCGTTGCAGAAGGCCCAGCCGCGCGGCGCGAAGCCGAAGCTGGTCATTTTAATTTCGCCGAGAAAGGGTTCCGACATTGCGCGCTCCTCGTGGATGGCGGCGCCGCGCGGCTAGCGCCGGCACGGACCGTTGATAAATGGGGGAAAGCGGGGCCGCGCCGGGGCGCGTACCGGGCTCAGAACGGTGGCGAACGGCGGAAGCGGCGCGCCGCCATCAGCACCAGGCCGCCCATCAGCATGAGGGCGGTGGCCGGTTCGGGCACGGCCGACATCACCAGCGACACGTTGTCGAGCTGGTTGTAGTCGTAGTGGTTGCTGTCGCCAAATTGCAGCAGCGTGTGGGCGCCGCTGGCCGTCAGGTCGGTCACCGTGTAGTGGGTCCAGTCGCCGCTGGTGTTGGTCTGGTGGAACACCGTGTTGCCGCCGAACGTGACCAGCACTTCGTTGCTCAAACTCTGGCCCTGGCCGCCGTCCGCGGTGTTGATGCGCTGCAGGTCGAAATCGAGCGTGTATTTGGCGCCGGCCACGGTGGCGATGTCCTGGCCCAGGTAGCCGAGGCCGGGATAGGCGCCGTCGGCGAACACCGTGTTGGCGGAGTTGGACAGCGGCGAGCCGCTCCAGTCGCCGGTGAAATACTGGGCCGAGGTGTCGCCCGACAGCAGCCACATGCTGGTGTCGGCGTCTTCGAAGTCGCCGTTGACGACGAGATTGCTGGCCAGCGCGGCGGGCGCGGCCAGGATGAACGCCAGGCTGGCGAGGGCGGAGCGGACGGTGGGCATAGCGGCACTTTCTATCGTAAAAAAGGTGCGATGACAGGGCCCCGGACCGGCGCCGCCGCGCGTGGGCGCGGGCGACGACGGGGCCGGAATTGTCTGGAGGCACCGATCATACCGCCATTCCGTTATCAATTACATATTTCTTGTTGTCAACGTGGTATTTCTAGAACAATTGCAAAATTGCATTTGACAATTGGCATCGGAGTTGTGATTAGTTTCACACAGGCACGTCCGCCGCCCCGTCTCTGGCAGCGGGGCGGCGGCCGGGACTGGCCGTCAGGCCGTCAGGCCGGTCAGCGCGGCCACCAGGCGCGCGCATTCGTCGTCGGTGCCGATGGAGATGCGCAGGAACTGGTCGATGCGCGGCTGGCGGAAGTGGCGCACCAGGATGCCCTGCGCGCGCAGACCGGCCGCCAGTTGCGCGCCGTCATGGCCGGGATGGCGGGCGAACACGAAGTTGGCGGACGAGGGCAGCACCTCGAAGCCGAGCGCGGCCAGTTGCGCGGTCAGGCGGGCGCGGGTGGCCATGATGGCGTCGCGGGTCTGCGCGAACCAGGCGCCGTCCTCCAGCGCGGCCACGGCGCCGGCCTGGGCCACCTGGCCCAGCGGATAGCAGTTGAAGCTGTTCTTGACCCGCTCCAGGCCGGCGATCAGGTCCGGATGGCCGGCCGCGAAGCCGACCCGCAGGCCGGCCAGCGAGCGCGACTTGGAGAAGGTCTGCACCACCAGCAGGTTGTCGTAACGGTCGAGCAGGGCGATGGCGCTGTCGGCGCCGAAATCGACATAGGCCTCGTCGATCACCACCACCTGGTCGCGGTGGGCGGCCAGCAGACGTTCGATCTGGTCCAGGCCCAGCGCGCGGCCGGTGGGGGCGTTGGGATTGGCCAGGATGATGGCGCCGCATGGCTGGGCGTAATCGTCGACGTCGATCTCGAAGCGCGCGTTGAGGGGCACGGCGCGGTGCTCGATCCCGTACAGGCTGCAGTAGGTGGGGTAGAAGCTGTAGCTGATGTCCGGGCTCAGCAGCGGCAATTCGTGCTTGAGCAGGGCGTGGAAGGTGTGGGCCAGCACCTCGTCGGAGCTGTTGCCGACGAAAATCTGCTCGCGCGCCAGGCCGTGGTGGCGGGCCAGCGCGTCCTTGAGCGCGGTGCCGTTGGGGTCGGGATACAGGCGCAGCTGGTCGCCCGCGGCCTGTTGCATCGCGGCCACGGCCTTGGGCGAGGGACCGTACGGGTTTTCGTTGGTGTTGAGCTTGACGAGGTTGGGCAACTTGACCTGTTCGCCGGGCGTGTAGGGGGTGAGACTGTGGACGACGGGACTCCAGAAACGGCTCATGATGGATTTGGATAGGTTGGAAGGGCGGATAACAGCAAAATCATACAGCATCGTCGCTGTTCCATCGCGACAGGGAAGTTAGCAAAAACAGTTGTCTTTTTCCTAAATAATCAATTAAAATACCATACGGAAACTTTTTGACGCCCCGCTATGGAACTGATTTACAAGAACGAACGCACACTGTTCGGCTGGATGCTGGCCATCTCCCTGCTGATCTGGCTGGTGCTCATCGTCGGCACGGTGGGCATGGCGCTGGTGTACCTGCTGCTGTTCTTCGTCGCCTACTGTTTCGCGCAGTCGGCCCTGATCTCCTACCTGAAGGGCACGGCCGTCAAGATCACGTGGCAGCAGTTCCCGGACCTGAAGGAGCGCATCGAGCAGTGCTGCCAGCGGCTGGGCCTGGAACAAGTGCCCGATGCCTACCTGCTGCAGATGGGTGGCGTGTTCAACGCCTTCGCCACCCGCTTCCTCGGCACCAATTTCATCGTGCTGTATTCGGACGTGGTCGACGCGCTGGAGGCCAAGCCCGACGCGATCAACTTCTACATCGGCCATGAGCTCGGCCATATCAAGCGCAACCACCTGCGCTGGTCGGCGCTGCTGATGCCGGCCTCGCTGGTCCCGCTGCTGGGCGCGGCCTACGCGCGGGCGCGCGAGTACACGTGCGACCGCCACGGCTTCCACGCCTGCGACGACCTCAAGAGCGCCCAGCTGGGCCTGGCCGCGCTGGCGGCCGGCGGCAAGCGCTGGCGCCAGATCAACGTGGCCCATTACTCGGCCCAGGCCGAGGAGACGTCGGGCTTCTGGATGTCGTTCCACGAGCTGGTCAGCGACTATCCATGGCTGGTCAAGCGCATGGCCGTGATGCGCGGGCTGGCGCACGGTACCGAGGTCAGGCAGCCGGGCCGCAGCGGCCTGGCCTATGCGCTGGCCCTGTTCGTGCCGCGCCTGGGCGTGGGCGGCGCCGGTTCGGTGCTGGCCGTGTTCGCCATCGCGGGCATGCTGGCGGCGGTGGCCATCCCGGCCTACCACGACTACACGGCCAGGGCCCGGCTGGCCGAGGCGGCCGGGGTCGGGCGCGAGGCCGCCGCCGCCGTCGAGCGCTATTTCTACGCCAACGGCAGCGGCCCGGCCACGCTGGAGCAGGCCGGCTTCGCGCTGGTCGATCCCAACCACGCCGTGCAGGACGTGAAGGTCGATCCGGGCAACGGCGTGGTGCGCGTGTTCCCTGCCGATCCATCGCTGCGCGGCAAGGCGATCGCCTTCACCCCCAGCATCAACGACAACCGCAAGGTGGCCTGGCGGTGCGGCAGCGACGACATCGCCGCCACGCTGTTGCCGCCCGACTGCCGCCGCAACTGAGCGGCGGCCGCCGGCGCGGCCGGCGCGCTCAGGCCAGCGTCACCACCAGCTTGCCCTGCGCCGTGCCGGCCGCGGCGGCGGCGTGGGCTTGGTTGACCGTCTCCAGCGTGAAGTGGGCCGGATCCAGCTTGGCCTTGACCTTGCCGGCCTCGATCAAGCGGGTGGCCGCGCGCAGGATCGCGCCATGGTGGGCGCGGCCCCGGCCCGACAACAGCGGCAGCAGCGTGAACACGCCCGAATAGCTGGCCGCCCGGAACGACAGCGGCGCCAGCGCGTGCGTGCCCCAGCCCAGGCAGCTGACCACGTGGCCGTGGTACGCGCGCACGGCGGCGAACGCGGCGTCCAGCGTGGCGCCGCCGACCGTGTCGTAGATCACGTCGAAGCCGATGCCGTCCGTGTGGCGGGCCACGTATTGCTCGACCGGCTCGGCGCGGTAGTCGATGGCCGTCGCGCCGTAGCCCTCGATGGCCGTGCGCTGGCCGGCGCTGCCGGTGGCGAACACGTGCGCGCCGTGGGCCAGCGCGATCTGCACCGCGATGTGGCCGACGCCGCCGGCGCCGCCATGCACCAGCACGCTCTGGCCGGCGGCCAGGCCGGCGCGGTCGACCAGGCCTTCCCAGGCCGTGATGAAGATCAGCGGCAGCGCGGCCGCCTCGCGCATGGTGAGGTTGCGCGGCTTGATGGCCAGCAGGTCGGCGTCGACGGCCGCGTATTCGGCCAGCGAACCCTGGATGCCGCCGACGCCGCCCGTCATGCCATACACTTCATCGCCGGGCTTGAAGCCGCTCACGCCGTCGCCGACGGCGACCACCACGCCGGCCAGGTCGATGCCGAGCACGGCCGGCGGCACGGTGCGCGCGTGGGCCGCCTGGCCGGCCGCGATCTTGAGGTCGAGCGGATTGATGCCGCTGGCCTTGACCTGCACCAGCACCTGGCCGGGGCCGGCTTCGGGGCGGGCGATGCGCTCCAGCACCAGGGGAGCGCCATAGGTGCGCAGGACGGCCGCTTGCATGAGGGGGACGGTGGACATGATGGTTTCCTTTTCTGTGGTTGAGAACCGCGCCGGGCGGAGCGATGAGGCCAGTGTAGGCGGCGGCGCGCGGCGGAAAAACGGGGCGCGGCGCGTTACTGTGTTGCGAAACCGTGGATAATCGTCGGCACGACGGGATGAGGAGAGGGCATGGACAGGCTGGAGGCGCTCAGGGTGTTTTGCGCGGTGGTGGAGGCGGGCGCGTTCGCGCGGGCGGCGCAGCGGCTCGGGGTGTCGACCTCGTCCGTCACCAACCAGGTGGCGGCGCTGGAGGGGCACTTCCAGGTCCGGTTGCTGAACCGCACCACGCGCAGCATGTCGCTGACCGACGAGGGCCGGCGCTGCTACGAGCAGGCGCTGCTGCTGGTGGACGGCATGGGCGAGCTGGAGGGCAGCCTGCGCGAATCGGCGCAGCGGCCGGGCGGCACGCTGCGGGTCGACCTGCCCGGCATCCTCGGGCGCCTGTACCTGGCGCCGGCGCTGCCGCGCTTCCTGGCGGCGTACCCGGAGATCGCGCTCAGGGTGACGGCGTCCGACCGCCTGATCGACATGGTCGAGGAGGGTGTGGACGTGCTGCTCAGGATAGGCAAGCCGCAGGACACCGGGCTGGTGGCCCGCACGGTGGGCCGCACCGAGTACGTGACGTGCGCGGCGCCCGAGTTCCTGCGCCGCCACGGCACGCCGGCCACGCCGGACGACCTGCCGCGTTACGACTGCCTCAATTTCCTCTACCCGAAGTCGCGCCAGGTGCGGCCGTGGCAGTTCCAGCGCGACGGCGCCGTGTTCCACAGCACGCCGGCCGGCCGGCTGGCGATGGACCATGTGGACACGCTGATCGCGGCCGGCGTGGCCGGGGCCGGCATCATCCAGCACCTGTCGGTGTCGCTGCGCGAGCCGCTGCGCAGCGGCGCGCTGGTGCCGCTGCTGGCGCCGTGGCAGGCGCCGGGGCCCGACATCGTCGCCATCTTCCCGCCGCGCCATCTGCGCGCGGCCAAGGTCAAGGCGTTCGTGGAGTTCGCCGCGCAGCTGTTCGCGTGAGCGGCCATGGCGGCCGGACCGCCGCGCGTGGCGCGGTCAGCCGCCGGTCCGCTTGGGCTGGTGGCCGAGTTTGTGCAGCGTGGCCATGACCAGTTCGCAATGGTCGCCCTGGATCTCGATCACGCCATCCTTGACGGTGCCGCCGCTGCCGCAGGCCGTGCGCAGCTGCTTGCCGAGCGCGGCGAGGGCGGCGGCGTCCAGCGCCACGCCCTTGACCACGGTGACGCACTTGCCGCCCCGGCCCTTGGTCTGGCGCGCCACGCGCACCACGCCGTCGCCCAGCGGGGCGGCCATGGCGCCGGCCTTGCAGGTGCAGGCGGCCACTGGTTGGCGGCAATCGGGACACATGCGGCCGCTGTCGGTCGAGTAGACCAGGCCGCTGGTGGAACGGGATTTCATGTTGAGCTCGGATCGATGGTGTCGGTGCCCGGACGACGGCGTCGTCCCGGCGGGGCAAGACCGGCAGTATAGCCGCGCTTCAGGCGTCCGGCGTCTTTTTCGCCTGCGCGGCCTGGCGGGCCTGGCGATAGGCGCTGGGCGTGACGCCGTTGCGCTCGCGGAAGGCGGTGGCGAAATTGCCGGCGCTGTTGAAGCCAATCAGCAACGCTATGTCCTGGACATCCATGTCGGACTCGCTCAGCAGCTGTTCGCCGCGGCGCAGCCGCTGTTCGCGGATGTGGGCGAACACGGTCATGCCGGTCTGGGCGCGGAACGCCTGCGACAGCTTTTCGCGGTAGGTGCCCACGGCGCGCGCGATCTCGGCCAGGCCCGGCACGTCGGCCAGGTTGTCGGCGATCAGGCGCTTGGCGGCCGCCACCAGCACGGCGTCGGGATCGGACGGCGGCGCCGGCGCGGCGCTGGCCGGTTCGGGCGCGGCGGGCGGCGGATGGTTGCGGCGGGCCAGGTTCAGGTGGACCTGGATGCGCGCGGCCAGCTCGCCCGGCGAGAACGGTTTGGACACGTAGTCGACGCCGCCGATCGACAGCCCCATGATGCGTTCCTCGTCGGCGCCCGCGCCGCTGAGGAAGATGACGGGGATGTTGTGGGTGGCCGGGTTGGCCTTGAGCAGGCGGCACGCCGTGTAGCCATCCATGTTGGGCATGCGCACGTCCAGCAGGATCAGGTCGGGCTGGTTGGCCAGGGCCAGCTGGTAGCCCTGCAGGCCGTTG
The DNA here is from genome assembly GCF_058801745.1 of Rugamonas sp. GW822-FHT03B10. Taxonomy (NCBI): domain Bacteria; kingdom Pseudomonadati; phylum Pseudomonadota; class Betaproteobacteria; order Burkholderiales; family Oxalobacteraceae; genus Rugamonas; species Rugamonas sp. GW822-FHT03B10. The sequence goes on from NZ_JBXANP010000001.1 coordinate 559,633, forward strand.
AAGGCGACCGAGATCCGGTAGGGCTGCTCGCTGAGCAAGTCCATCAGCATGCGCTGCTCGAACGCGGAGTCATCCACGACGAGTATGTTGCGCATGGGCGGGGCGCTGGTCGGTTGCATGGGTGGTGGTCAGGTACCTGTCGGATAAGTAGCCAATTTATAAATCGCCGCGCTGGCCACGCGCAGTGACTAGCATTTGGTGTTGCTTATTATGCCTATCTTTCCAAAATTTTTAATAGTTTTCTCCGCCCGCAAACATGCCGTCGCTTGCAGCAAAAGCATGATTTTCGCGGAAGGCCAATAATGGAATGGCGGCGCGCCTGCGCCCAGTCACTCTCACCTGGACTGAAACTGCTACGGAGTCAATTATGAAACATACTGATTTTGGCCGCATGCCTTGCCCCATCGCCCGCAGCCTGGGCAAGGTGGGCGAGTGGTGGAGCATTCTGATCCTGCGCGACGCGTTCTATGGCATGACGCGCTTCGACGAGTTTGAGAAGAGCCTGAAGATCGCCCCCAACATGCTGACGCGCCGCCTGGCCGGGCTGGTCGAGGGCGGCCTGATGGAGCGGCGCCAGTACAGCACCCGTCCGCCCCGCTACGAGTACGTGCTGACCAAGGCCGGGCGCGACTTCAAGCCCGTGCTGCTGGCCTTCATCGCCTGGGGCAACGACCATCTGGCGCCGGAGGGGGCCAGCCTGCTGGTGGTGAGCCGCGAGACGGGCAAGCCGGCCGACCAGGTGCTGGTGGACGCCAACAGCGGCTTGGCCATCAACGACGAGGACTACATGTTCGCGCCCGGCCCGGCCGCCAGCGAGATGATGCGCTCGCGCCTGATCGAGGTGGGCAAGCACGCCTGAGTCCGCTTCAAGGGAGCCGCCCTCAGCCGGGCGGTTCCAGCTGGGCGTACACGGCGTCGGCCAGTTTGGCCAGCGCCGCGCGGTCCAGCGACCCGGACAGGGCGTAACCGTAGCGCCCGTCTATCCAGTAGAACACGCCGACCTGGCCTTCCTGCGCGAAGCGGAAGGCCGTGCTGCGGTTGTGGCGCTGTTCCGTCGACACATACAAGGTCAGGCGCCCGCCGCCGGCATTGTCATACATGAATTGCGCGACCGGGCCGCTCTGGCCCGGCAGCAGCCGTCCCCCGATCAGTTCGTAGCCGAGCGCGCCCAGTTGCGGCGGGTGCAGCGGCGCGCCGAGCCGCTTGGACAGCCACGCGACCAGGTGCTGTTGCTGGTCGGCGCCGACCTCCACCGGATGCCGCTGCTCGGGGCTGTAGACGGCGTGCGCCACGGCCGCGCTGCGGGCCAGCGCCTGGCCTTCGGCCGTGGCCGGCAGGTCGGCCGCCGCCAGCCGGGTGGCGGCCGGTGTGGACTGGCCGGGGGCCGGTGTGGCTTGGCCGGGCGATGGCGTGGCCGGGCCGGGTGCCGGCGTGGCGCGCGGCGCGGCCGCCAGCAGTGGCGGTGCCGCCGGGGTGTCCGGCCGCAGGTCGTGCAGCCACCAGCCGGCCGCGCCGCCGGCCAGCGTCAGGGCCAGCGTGGCCACGTGGCGCCACGGGCCGTTGGCGGCCACCAGCGCGCGCGCGGCGCGCCACAGCGGGCCGCGCGGCCGGGCCGCCAGCGCGGCCGGCACGGCCTCGTCGAGCACCGGGTTGTAGCGCGCGCGCAGGGCCGCGCTCTGCTGGCGGTAGGCCTGCAGGCGGGCCGCCTCGTCCGGATGCAGCGCCAGGTAGCCGTCCACGGCCGCGCGGCGGGCGGCCGGCAGGCAGCCATCGACCCAGGCTTGCAGTTCGGCTTCGACGACGGGTGCGCTCATTTGATCACTTTCAGCGTGGCGGGCACGGGCTGGCCCAGCATCAGCAGGCGCAGGCGTTCGCGCCCGCGCGACAGGCGCGACATCACCGTGCCCAGCGGGATGCCCAGCGTGGCCGCCGTCTCCTCGTAACTCAGTTCCTCGACCGCCACCAGCAGCAGCACGGCGCGCTGCTCGGGCGGCAGTTGCTGCAGGGCGGCGTCCATGTCGCGCACGGCCAGCCGGTCGGACGGCTGGGCCGGATCGGCCGGCTGCGGCGCGTCCTCGTCCAGCGGCACGGTGGGCGGGCCGGGCTGGCGCAGGCTGTCCACATGCAGGTTGTGCATGATGGCGAACAGCCAGGCCCGCATGTCGCTGCCGCGGCGCCACGTGGCGAGCCGGTCCCAGCCGCGCGCGACCGTGTCCTGCACCAGGTCGTCGGCCTCGGCGCGCTCGCCCAGCAGCGCCCGCGCGTAGCGGCGCAGGCGCGGGATGCAGGCCACCAGGCGGGCGCCGTCGTCGTGCATGGGCGCTTAGTCCTTCACCACGTGCCAGATGGTCTTGAAGTTGTCGCCGTTGCGCTGGCCCGGCGCGTCCTTGCCGTACACGTACAGCGGCTTGCCCTTGTAGGCCAGCTGCTTGGCGCCGTCGTCGCGGGTGACGATGGAATAGGGCGGGCTGACGCTGGCCGGGGCCGACACGGCCGGCCACAGCTCGGCGCACGGGCCGTTGCAGACGCTCTTGCCGCTGTCGGCCACGTCCTTGTCGAAGGTGTAGACGGTCATGCCGGTGGCGGTGACGAGCACGCCGTCCTTTTTCATCAGGACGTCGTTGGCCTGGGCGGCGCCGCACAGCAGCAGGGCGGCCACGGCGGCCACGGTGGAACGGGTGAGGGTGTGCATGATGGCTTCCTTGTTGTTGGTGAAGTGGGGGACTTGCACTGACGTATACGAAGCGGCGCCGGCCTTTATTCCGGTCCGGCGCAAATATATTGTAGCCGCCGCGCCGCGCCTTGCCGGTTCCGTTTGCGTGGCCGGCGGCGCCAGCGGCTACAATGGCTGGCCATGCTCGCCATCCTCTCCATCACCTTCCCCTTTTTCGCGCTGGTGCTGTGCGGCTACCTGGCCGCCCGGCGCGCCCTGCTGCCGCTGGCCGCCATCCCCGGCCTGAACGCCTTCGTGCTGTATTTCGCGCTGCCCTGCCTGCTGTTCCGCTTCGGCGCCGGCACCCCCATCGCCCGTCTGCTCGACGGCGGCGTGGCCGGGGTCTACCTGCTGGGCGCGCTGCTGATGGTGGGGCTGACCGTGGCCGTCACGCTGAGCCACCGCATCAGCTGGAACGACGCCGCCTTCGGCGCCCTGGTGGCGGCTTTCCCCAACACCGGCTTCATGGGCGTGCCGCTGCTGCTGGCGCTGCTGGGGCCGGCCTCGTCGGGGCCGGTGATCGTCACCATCGCCATCGACATGGTGGTCACCAGTTCGCTGTGCATCGCGCTGTCGCGCGTGGGCAGCGGCCACGGCCGCGACGCCCTGCGCAACGCCCTGCGCGGCATGCTGCGCAACCCGCTGCCGTGGGCCATCGCGCTGGGGGCGCTGGCCTCGGCCGCCGGCTGGACCCCGCCGGGGCCGCTGATGCGCACCGTGGGCCTGCTGGCCGACGCCGCCTCGCCCGTGGCCCTGTTCACCATGGGCGCCGTGCTGGCCCGCTCGCAGATGGGCAGCGCGGCCGCCACCCACTGGCGCGACTATGTGCCGGTCGCGTTCAAGAAGCTGCTGCTGCACCCGTTGCTGATGCTGGGCCTGGGCCTGGGCGCGCGCGCGCTCGGCGTGCCGCTCGAGCGGCAGGCGCTGGCCGCGATCGTGCTGGTGGCCTGCCTGCCCAGCGCCAGCAACGTGGCCATCCTGGCCGAGCGCTTCGGGGCCGACACGGGCCGCATCGCGCGCATCATCCTGGTCTCGACCGCGTTGTCGTTCCTGACATTCTCGGCCGCCGTGGCGCTCGCGCGCCAATGGCTGCAATAATTCTTAGAATAAATCTTCATTTCACCAGGGAATGAATTTCGCCTTGCGAATCAAGGGCTTGTGGCGTGGCCGCCATAGCGGGCGCGGCGCGGCGGCGGCGCGGCGGGCAAACTGTGGAATAATGCTGACGGACGCATACATGCGTTAAGGCAATAGCGCCGCGCCACCGGAACCCGGGGCGGGGCACAACAGGTTGACAGGCTGAGGAACGGAATCGGTGGACATGTTTGCGCTCGATCACGAGTTGGCGCAATGGGAGGCGGACTTGTCCGGCGCCCAGGGGGAGCTGCGGCTGACGCTGCTGATGCGGCTGGCCTGGCACACGCGCCAGCGCGACCCCGTGCGCGCGGCCGCCTGGTCGGCCGAGGCGGCCGTCGGCCTGCACCGGTTGTCCGACGCCGAACGGGCGCCGCTGGCGGCCCGGCTGCAATTGGTCGAAGCGGAAACGACCTGGCTGCGCGGCCAGCTGGACGGCGCCGAGCGCCTGGCGCGCGCCGCGCTGGCCACGCTGGAGCGGGCCGCCGACCACGCCGGCCAGGCCGACGCGCTGTGGCTGCTGGCCTGGATCGCCAACGACCGTGGCGGCTCGGTGCAAGCGCGCGCCTGCCTGACGCAGGCGGCCGCCGCCGCCCGCGCCGGCGGCGACGCCGTGCGGCTGGACGTGATCGAGGCGGCCACCGCCATCACGGCCGCCTTCGCGGACTGGCAAAGCGCCAGCGCCCGCTGGGCCAGCCGATTCGAGGAGGCGCTGGACGGCAAGCCGGTGGCCGCCGCCGGCTGGATCAGCGACTATTTCGGCACCTGCGCCTACCAGGCCTGCGACTTCGGGCGCGCCATCGGCCACCTGATGCGGGCCTACGAGGCCACGCTGGCCACCGGCCAGCTGCGGCGCGCCATCATCGTGGCCACCAACATCGGCAACGCCTTCACCAGCCTGAACGCGCACGAGGCGGCGCTCGAATGGATGCAGCGCGGCCTGGACCTGGCGCGCCCCACGGGCTGGCCGCTGAGCGTGGGCCTGTGCCTGATGCAGACCGGCGAGACGCTGCGCCACCTGGGCCAGCGCGAGGCGGCCCAGCACCTGCTGCGCGAGGCGCTGCACACGCTGGCGCCGCTGTCGGGCTCGCGCGCCTACGCGGTGGCGCTCGAATACCAGGGCGACCTGGCGCTGGACCTGGGCAACTACCCGGCCGCGCTGGAGAGCTTCAGCCGGCTGGCCGAGCGCGGCGACGCGCTGTGCCAGTCCGACTTCCAGAGCAGCGCCCGGCGCGGCCAGGCGCACGCGCTGTCGCAGCTGGGCCGGCCGGCCGACGCCGTGGCCGCCGCCGACGCCGCGCTGGCGCTGGCGCGCGAGCATGGCGACGCGGCCAACCAGATCGCCGCGCTCGACGTGCTGGCCCGCATCCACGCGCGCCACGCGCTGCCCGATCCGCAGCCGATGAACGCGCCCAACGCCGTGCTGCACTATCTGCAGCTGGCGCTGGGCATCGCCGCCACCATCGACGGCTACATCGTGCCCGGCGCCCTGCTCGACGCGGCCGCGCGCGAGTACGCGGCCACCGGCGACCATGCGCGCGCCTACGAGATCGCGTTGCAGGCCAGCGCCGCGCGCGAGCGCATCCACAACCAGCAGGCCACCAACCGCGCCATCGCCATGCAGGTGCAGTACCAGACCGAGCGGGCCCAGACCGAGGGCGAGCACCACCGCCAGCTGGCGGCGGCCGAGGCGCAACGGGCCGAGGTGCTGCAACAGACCAGCGCCACGCTCGAACACCTGAGCGCGATCGGCCAGGAGATCACGGCCCACCTGGACGCGGCGGCCGTGTTCGGGGCGCTCGACCGCCACGTGCACGGCCTGCTCGACGCCACCCACTTCTCCGTGTTCCTGCTGGGGCCGGACGGCGAGACGCTGAGCTGCGTGTTCGGCGTGGAGGCCGGCCAGCCGCTGCCGGCCATGCGCGTGCCGCTGTCCGAGCCGAACGCCAACTCGGCGCGCTGCGTGCGCGAGCGGCGCGAAATCCTGGTCGAGATCGACGACGCGCGCGCCACCCCCAACCTGATCCCCGGCACCCTGCCGACACTGAGCCTGCTGTTCGCGCCGCTGCGGGTGGGCGAGCGGGTGCTGGGCGTGATGACGGTGCAATCGCTGCAGGCGCACGCCTACGGCGAACGGGAACGGCTGATCTTCCGCACGCTGTGCGCGTATGGCGCCATCGCGCTCGACAACGCGGCCGCCTACCGCCAGGTGGCGGCCACGCTCAAGACCCTGAGCGCGACCCAGGAGCAGCTGCTGGAGAAGAACCTGGAGCTGGAGCGGGCCTACAAGGCGCTGGAGGATGTGAGCCTGACGGACCAGTTGACGGGCTTGCGCAACCGCCGCTTCTTCCTGCAGAACGTGGACGCCGACGTGGCCATGAGCCTGCGCGGCTACGACCAGCCGGCGCACCGCGCGCCCACCGAGTGCGAGCTGCTGGCGCCCAAGGACCTGGTGTTCTTCATGGTCGACCTCGACCACTTCAAGGAGGTCAACGACCAGTACGGCCACGCGGCCGGCGACGCGGTGCTGGTGCAGATGCAGGAGCGCCTGCGCGAAGTGTTCCGCGAGTCGGACTACCTGGTGCGCTGGGGCGGCGAGGAGTTCCTCGTGCTGGCGCGCGCCACCCACCGCGACGACGCGCGCGTGGTGGCCGAGCGCATGCGCCGCGCCGTGGCCGAGCGCGACTTCGAGCTGCCGGACGGCACGCGCCTGGCGCGCACCTGCTCGATCGGCTTCGCCTGCTATCCGTTCCTGCCGTCGCAACCGCGGCTGCTGCCGTGGCCGCAGGTGGTGGAGCTGGCCGACCAGGGCCTGTACATCGCCAAGCGTTCCGGGCGCAACGCCTGGGCCGCGCTGTACAGCACCGACGCCGCGCGCGCCGACGGCCTGTTCCCGCGTCTGATGCACAACCTCGACCGGGCCGTGGCCGAGGGCGAGGTGCGCCTGCTGAGCAACCTGGCCGGCCCGCTGGTGCTGGGCGGCGAACGGCGCCGCGTGGGGCTGTCGAGCGATCTGGAAACCTGAGCGGCCCGGCGGATTCCGATCTTTCATACGGCGCCGCGCCCGCTCGTCCAATGATTCGGACACGGGGTGCGCCGGTCCCGTCCAATACGTGAAAATCCCTTGTTAAAACAAGCGCTTGCCCGCTTTTCTTGTGCGCGCCGGCATTGGCATGCCGATTGCTATCTCCCTGTGTTCGACGTCACAACAACAACGGGAGATGGAATATGCGAAGCAATAAAGTAATGATGGCGGCTGCGCTGCTGGGCATGATGGCCGGCGCGGTGGCGGGCGAAGCTGGCGGGGCGCTCAAGCTGGCCAAGCCCGGCGCGATCACGATCGGCTACCGCGACGCGTCGCAGCCGTTCTCGTTCGCCGACGCCCACCACAAGCCGGCCGGCTACACCATCGACCTGTGCGGCGCCGTGGTCGAGGCCATCAAGAAGGAGCTGGGCCAGCCCGACCTGCAAGTGAACTATGTGCTGGCGTCGTCCAGCGACCGGATCGCGAAGGTGAAGGATGGCGCCGTCGATCTGGAGTGCGGTTCGACCTCGGTCACGCCGCAGCGCGCCGCCGAAGTGGCGTTCTCCACGCCGATTTTCTACTCCGATACCAAGGTCATGGTGCGTGCCGATGCCGGCATCCAGTCCGTCGCCGACCTGAAGGACAAGCGCGTGATCGTCAACCAGGGCGCGTCCGGCGCGCCACTGCTGGCCAAGGCGGATATTGAGCAGGGCTTGCACATCCAGTTCGTCAAGTCGCACGACAACGTGGAATCGTTCGGCGCGCTGCAGCAGAAGAAGGTCGACGCCTTCGTCCATGACGACGTGCAGCTGGCGCAGTTGGCGGCCACCGCCAGCAATCCGAAAGGCTTCGTGCTGCTGAAGGAATCGCTGGCGACCGACCCGATCGCCATCATGCTGCGCAAGGATAACAAACCGCTGCAACAGGTGGTGGACGCCACGCTGGCCAAGCTCAACGCCTCGGGCGAATTCACCAAAATCTACGCCAGGTGGTTCCTCACGCCGACCTTCAAATTCCCCATGAGCGAAAACCTGAAGCACGCGCTGAAGAACCCGGGCAAGTAACACCGGGCCGCGCGGGGCGGCGCACGCGGTCAGCAACGTTGTTAAAACAGTGATAGATTGTGTGCCGCCCCGGTCGATCTTTCTCCTTGCGCGGCCGGGCTTTTCCGAGGAGCGCGCATGAAGACGAAAACGGTCGCCGTGATCGGCGCGGGCGTGGCCGGCCTGGCCGCCGGCATCCACCTGGCCCAACGCGGGTTCGATGTGACCGTGTACGAACGCGCGGACCGCGCCGGCGGCTGCTGCACCACCACGGAGCTCGACGGCTACCTGTTCAACGACGGCGCCATGTACCTGGCCATCCCCGGCATTCTCGACGTCGGCTTTGCGCGGCTGGGCATGGACCGCGCCGCGCTGCTGCCGCTGCGCCGGATCGAACGCATGCAGACTTCCCTGTTCGACGATGGCAGCGCGATCCGCTTCGGCGTTGGCAGTGCGCTGGCCGCCCAAGGCGCCGGCCTCGATGGCCGCACCGCCGAGTTGCAGGCCGAACTGGCGCAACTGGTGTCGCGCTGGCGTGAACTGTACGACGTCCTGACCGGTGAAATCATCGTGCAGCCGTTGTCCGTACCACGCCTGCTGGCGGCCACCTGGCGTCATTTGCCCAAGCTGGCCGGCACCGTGGGCAAGGAACTGGCGCGTCACATCGCCGATCCAAAATTGCGCGCCGCGCTGGCCAACGTCACGCTGTACACGGGGCTGGCGCCGGAGCGCACGCCGGCGTTGCAGATGGTGGGCACGATGGCCATGCTGCTCGACCAGTTCTACCTGCCGGTGGCCGGCATGGGCGCCATCCCGGCGGCGCTCGAGCAGCGCCTGCGCGCGCTGGGCGGCAAGCTCGTTTGCGGCGCGCCGGTGTCGTCCATCGACGTGGCGCATGGCCGCGCCGCCGGATTGACCGTGGCGGAGAGGGGCGCCATGCCGTACGACGCCATCGTGTCCACCGTCAGCGGCATGCACACCTTCGCCTCGCTGCTGAACGCGGCCGACGTTCCGGCCGCCATGCGCAGGAAGACGCAGCGCGCGCCGCTGTCGCAGCGGGCCGTGTCGGTGCAGCTCGGGCTGCGCAACCGCATCGATGGCGTCAGCCACTTCAACTACCGCACGCCGTTGATGGATCAGCAGCACCGCTTCCTCGATGCCGGCGATATGGCGTGCCTGGCCTACACCGTGCCCACCGTCACCGCGCCTGAACTGGCGCGCGATGGCGGCAGCATCATCGAACTGTATCCGACCATCGACCAGTCGCTCTCGCCCGATGCGTGGAGCGACGCGCGCACGGAGCAGGTGGCGCAGGCCGCGCAGCAAGCCCTGGCGGCGCTGCATCCGCTGGACGTGGCGGTGCGCCGCGTGCGTTCGCCGCGCCATTTCCGCGACCGGATGTTCCTGTACGAGGGCGCGGTGTACGGCTTGTCGCCGGCCGCCGACGGCCGCGCCCAGTATCCGCACGCCACGCCCATCCCCAGCCTGTACCAGGCGGGCCAGACCTCCTATCCGGGCTTCGGCGTGAGCACGTCGCTGCTGTCGGGCATCTTCGCGGCCGAGCAGTTGCTGGCGCGCGCGTGAGGCATGGTCGGGCGCCGGTACTGAACACATAGGATAGCTACACGAAAAGATTATGCAAATATCTCAAAATGAGATAGAGTGCCCTTATGCGCGTGATATCTAACAAAGCCCTGGTAGATTTCTCGGCGATCCACCCGTCAGCCGGGGCGTCACTGCAGGCTTGGCGCAAGATTGTCGAATCCCGGCCATTTTCGAATTTCGCTGAGGTAAAAGCGACTTTCAACGCTGTCGATAAGGTAGGGATTTACTATGTCTTCGATATCGGCGGCAATAAGTATCGCCTGATAGCTGCGATACATTTCGATCAGCAAAAGCTGTATGTCCGGCACGTTTTTACGCACAAGGAGTACGCCAAATGGCAGCCGTAATGGACCGTGAGGTGATAGAAGACATTACCAACCGTTTTCAGGCGTTGACGGCTGTGGTCCCGCTGCATGCCATTCGCACGGACGCGGACTACGATAAGGCGATCGCCGTCTTAAACCAGTTGCTCGATGCTGGCGCCGCCGACGAGCGTTCGCCGCTCGCCGATTTGACCAATGCGCTTGGCGCATTGATTGGCGACTATGAGGAAGCGAACAACCCGCCAGCTGAAGTTGCCCCGGTTGCGATGTTACGGTTTCTGATGGAGCAACACAATCTATCTCAGTCCGATCTTCCCGAGATAGGGAGCCAGGGCGTGGTATCTGAGATTTTGCGTGGCAAACGCGATCTCAACGTTCGCCAAATCAAGAAGCTCGCTGGCCGTTTCCACGTACCGCCAGCTGTTTTCATTTAATTATTTATACTGTTCGCCTTCCGCGCCTCAAGCTCCCGAATCCGCCGCCATGACCATCACCCGCTGCCGCTGGGCCAACCCGGCCAATCCCCGCTATCTCGATTACCACGACCACGAATGGGGCGTGCCTTGCCACGACGAGCTGCGCCTGTTCGAGATGCTGAACCTGGAGGGCGCGCAGGCGGGACTGAGCTGGGAAACCATCCTCAACAAACGCGACAGCTACCGCGCCGCGTTCGACCACTGGGACGCGGAAAAGATCGCCGCCTACGACGAGGCCAAGGTGGCGCAGTTGCTGGCCGATCCCGGCATCGTGCGCAACCGCCTGAAGGTGGCGGCCGCCATCAGCAACGCGCGCGCCTACCTGCGCCTGCGCGCGGAGGGCGGCTCGCTCGACCGCCTGCTGTGGGACTACGTGGACGGCCGGCCCATCGTCAACGCCGAACAGCCGCGCCCCAGCAAGACGGCGCTGTCCGACCGCATCTCCAAAGACCTGGCCAAGCGCGGCTTCAAGTTCGTCGGCTCGACCATCGTCTACGCCTACATGCAGGGCATCGGCATGGTGGACGATCACGATCCGGCCTGCTTCCGCCACACGGAGCGGCGGGCATGAGCGCGCTTCACGTGATCCTCGCCACGGATTTCGGCGATGGCGCCCATTTCATGGAAAACTGGGCCGCCAGCTCCGGCGAACTGCACTACATCGCCATCGCACCGCGACCGCCGGCCGCGGCCGACATCGGCGACCCGCAATTGCGCGCGCTGTGGTCGTTGCCCATGCCGGGCACGCACCGCATCGTGCTCGATGGCGGCCGCGTCACGCTCGACCTGATGGTGGGCGCGGTGGAAGCGATGCTGCCGCAGGTCGTGGCGCGCGTGCACGCGTTCCACCTGCCCGCCGCCGTTGGCGAGCAGCCGCCGGCGCGCACGCTGGCCGGCGCGCTGGCCAGCCTGGCCACGCCTGGCGCCACGCTGCTGGCGCAGTCGCCCGACGAGGCGCTGGTGTGGGCGCTGACGGCCGCCGGTTTCGCCTGCAAGGTCGTGCCGGAGACGCGCGGCCATGCTGTTCCCGATATTGAAGCGCGGTTCGCGAGCCGCCGCCCGCAGCCGCCGGCGCCGCCCGCGCCCGTGCGGCGCGCCATCGTCATCGGCGCTGGCGTGGCCGGTTCCGCCGCCTGCCAGCGCCTGTGCGCGCGCGGCTGGGACGTGACCCTGGTCGAACGCCATGAGGGGCCGGCGCAGGAAGCGTCGGGCAACCATGCCGGTATCTTCATGCCGCTGCTGTCCAAGGACGACAACATTCCCACCCGCCTGACCCGTACCGCCTACCTGTTCGCGCTGCGCGAATGGCAACGCATGGGCGGTGTGGGGCGGGCGTTCAAGGGCGCCAGCTGCGGCGTGCTGCAACTGGCGCGCGACGCCGAGCATGACGGCGTGCAGCGCGAGGTGGTGGAGGAGGGCGGCTATCCACCCGAATTCGTGCGCTGGCTCGATGCGCCGGCCGCCAGCGCCTTGCTCGGTTCGGCCACGCCGCATGGCGCCTGGCTGTTCGGGCAGGGGGGCTGGGCGCGTCCGTCGTCGCTGTGCCAGGCCATGCTGGACGCGTGCGGCGAACGCCTGCGCCGTGTGTTCCATGCCGAGGCGCTCACGCTGGCGCGGGTGGACGGCGAATGGCAGGTGCGCGCGGCCGATGGCGCGTTGCTGGCGCAGGCGCCCACGCTGATCCTGGCCAACGGCAATGGCGCCAAGCGGCTGGCGCAGGCGGCCGAATTGCCGCTGTCGGCCGTGCGTGGCCAGGTCACGCACCTGGCGCAGGACCGCGCGCCGGCGCTGTCGTTGGTGGTGTGCCGCGAAGGGTATGTGACGCCGCCGTCGGATGGTGTGGTATGCGTCGGCGCCACCTACGGCATGGCCGACGATCCCGCCCTGCGCCCATCCTGCCATCAGCAGAACCTGACGCGGATGGCCGAGATGCTGGACGGCGCGTCGGCGGCCGACGCGCCGCTGGCGGGCCGGGTCGGCTTCCGCAGCGCGGCGCCGGACCGCTTGCCGCTGGTCGGGCCGCTGCCCGACTATCCGTCGGCCGGCCGGCTCGAGCAGCTCGAGGATGTGCCGCGCCATCCCGGCCTGTATGGTCTGCTGGGCTACGCGTCGCGCGGCTTGATCTGGGCGCCGCTGATGGCCGAGCTGCTGGTGTCGCAACTGGAGGGCACGCCGCTGCCGGTGGAAGCCATGCTGGCCGAGGCGCTCGATCCGGGCCGCTTCCTGCTCAAGCAGCGCCGCCGCAGCCAGTAACGCGCCCGCCGGCCTGGCGAGCGTTGCATCCGCGCCAACTGATCTATTGCTGCAGCGCAATTCCAAGCGTTTTACACTTGTCGGCAGGATATAATTCAACTCCTACAATGCGGGCAGCAAGGGCGCCGCGCGGCCCTTGACGGAGAGCGGAATGATGGATGACCAAGCGGGTGCGCCCGAGCTGTTTTTGTTCCTGGCTTCGACCGTGCACGACATGAAGAACTCGATCGGTGTGCTCAGCGGCACGCTGGAGCAGCTGCTGTCGGCCGCGCCGCCGCCGGCACCGGCTGCGGCGCCGGCCGACAGCGATCCGGCCGCGACGGCCGAACCGACGCCGTACAGCCAGATGGCCCACATGCTGTACCAGACCCGCCGCCTGAACGACAACCTGATCCAGCTGCTGGCCCTGTACAAGGAAGTGGGCAAGCCCGGCTACCCGTTCGACCCGGCACCGCAGCAGATCGGCGAGCTGGTGGAGCAGGTGGCGTCGCAGGCGCGCATCCTGCTCAAGTCGCGCGGCATCGCGCTGGAACTCGATTACGCGCCGGAGCTGATCTGGTCCTTCGATGAAGACCTGGTGATCGGTGTGCTGGTGCACGCCATCAACAACGCGATCCGCTACACGCGCGACCGCGTGCGCCTGGCCATCCGCGTCGACGGCGAAGAATTGGAACTGCGGGTCGAGGACAACGGCGACGGCTTCCCGCCCGCCATGCTGGCCGCCGGCGCGGCGCCGATGGAGCAAAGCCGCGTCAACTTCCTCACCAACAGCAGCGGCCTGGGACTGTACTTCTCGCGCGAAGTGGCGCGCATGCACAAGCACCGCCAGCGCAGCGGCAGCATCGCGCTGACCAACGGCGGCGCGCTGGGCGGCGGCTGCTTCGTCCTGCGCCTGCCTTAGGAAGCCGCGCGCCATGACCCCCACCGTCCTCCATCCCGCCGCCATCGACGCCGTCGACTGGGCCGAGAAACGCTATCTGCTGGTCGACGATTTCGTCGGCATCCGCCAGTTGCTGCGCGAATCGCTGCGCAACCTGGGCGCCAAGCACATCGACCAGGCGGCCAGCGGCGGCGAGGCCATGGTGTTGCTGGCCAAGACGCGCTACGACGTGGTGCTGTGCGATTACAACCTCGGCGACGGCAAGAACGGCCAGCAGGTGCTGGAGGAGGCCCGCATCAAGCACCTGATGCTGCCCAGCAGCGTGTGGCTGATGGTGTCGGCCGAGAAGAGCGTGGAGTCGGTGATGGGCGCGGCCGAGCACCAGCCGGACGCCTACATCATCAAGCCGATCACGGAAGGTGTGCTCCTGACCCGCTTGAACCGCGTGTGGCACAAGAAGCAGATCTTCCGCGAGATCGACCAGGCCTTCGCCGACAAGGACTTCCTGCGCGCGGCCCGCCTGTGCGACGAGCAGATCGCCCACAACAAGCTGCACGAGGTCGACCTGCTGCGCATGAAGGCCAACCTGCTGCTCAAGGCGGGCGAGCCGGAACAGGCGCGCGCCGTATACGAGCGGGTGCTCGAGGGCCGCGAATACAACTGGGCCCGCACGGGCCTGGGCAAGATCCGCATGAACAACGGCGAGCTGGAGGCGGCGCGCCAGATGTTCCAGGGCGTGATCGCGGAGAACCGTTTCTACATCGACGCCTTCGACCAGCTGGCGCAGGCCTATCAGCGCATGGGCAAGACCGAGGAGGCGTGCGACGTGTTGGAGAAGGCGGCCAAGCTGTCGCCCAATTCCGTGCCGCGCCAGCGCAGCCTGGGCATGGCCGCCCTCAAGCTGGGTAACATCCCGCTGGCCGAGCGGGCCTTCCGCAAGTGCATCGAGATCGGCGAATATTCGATCCTCAAGACGGTGGACGCGTATTTCGGCCTGGCCCGCGTGTACGGCCAGAAGAACGACACCAAGGAGGCGCTGCGGCTGCTGAACTCCGCGCTGCAGCAGTTCTCGGGCGACCATGTGAACCTGCGCGCCAAGATCACCGAGGGCCTGGTCTACCACGAGAGCGGCGACTACCGGCGCGCGCGCAAGTCCGGCGACGAGCTGGAACAGATGCTGGTGGAGGAGAAGCTGCGTCCCGACGTGCCCACCTGCATGGAGATGGCCACGCTGCTGTTCGCGGTCGGCGTCAAGGAGGCGCCGGTGGACCTGCTGTGCTACGTGGCCCGCAACAACGACGACAACGAGCCGCTGCTGGACGACATCCAGAAGGTGTTCGACAAGGCGCGCATGGGCGAGGAGGGCGAGGCCCTCATCAAGTCCTCGCGCAAGGAGGCGGCCGACATGATGAACAAGGGCGTGCTGCTGTGGAAGACGGGCAAGCTGGACGAGGCCGTCGACTGGATGCGCGAGGCGCGCCTGGCGCTGCCCAACAACATGCGCATCCTGTTCAACTCGGCCCAGATCATCATCTCCCACCTGCAGCAGAGGGGCTATTCGCGCGAGCTGTCGGACGAGGCCATCGCGGTGCTGATGCATGTCGATCACATCGCGCCGGGCCAGCAGCGCTTCGCCCAGCTGATGGAGCAACTGGCCCTGCTGGCGCCGGCCCCCGTGGCCGCGCTCGACGAGGTGGCCGAGGCGCTGGAACAGAGCGTGTCCGAGTGATGGATGGACGCAACGCCGGCGACGCGCGCGCTTGTTGCACGCCGGTCAAATGATTACACTGAAAATCCGGCGCGGCCCGTGGCCAGTGCGGCTACCCCGCGCCCTATGATAAGCAACAGCCAAGAGAAGGGCACACCCATGCGCGATATCGCCAAAGAAGTCTACGAAAAAATGAAAATCGGCGGCACCGCCTGGATCCGGCCCGTGACCGCCAAGGGCGACACGCTCGACAGCTTCCAGGGCGCGCTCGACGGCGCCAAGCTGTTGGCGGACGAGGGTTTGATCAATATCGAGAAAGTTCAGCGCCAGGCGGACGGCCTGATCGAGGCCATCCGCATCCTGCGCCTGTCCTGACGGCGGCGGCGTACGCCGCCGCGCAACACCGACAGAACGCGCTTACTGCGCCGAAGGCTTGACGGCCGGCTTGGCCTTGACGGCGCGCGGCTTGGCGGCGGCTTTGGCGGGTGCCTTGGCGGCCGGCTTGGCCGCATCCGTTTCCGCCTTGGGCTTGGCGGCGGCGCTGGCCGCCGTGGCGGCGTTGGCCGCCGATTTCGCCACCGAGGTGGCGGCCGCCGTGGCCGCCGCCGCCATCTTGCCGGCGTTGCTCATCGCTTCCGGTCCCAGCGTGCTGGAGACGGCCTGCTTGAACTGGTCCTGCAGCAGATTCCACCAGATGGCCGGATTGGCCATTTGCGCCGTCGCGTCGGCGTTCGGGCCGGCGGCCGGTTTGGCCGCACCGGCGTCGGCGGCCGGGGGCGCGCTCGCGGCTGGCGCGGCCGGCGCGGCCGGCGTTTCCTTCACGGGCGCCTTGGCCGGCGCCGCCGCCTGGGCCGCCTGCTGGAAGAACACGGACGCGTAGGGCACCGTGTCGAGCAGCGACTTGGCGTCGCCGCCGCCCTGGTTGACGGCCGCCGCCATGCTGGCGCCGACCGACTTGAGCGTGGCGATGGTGCCGCGCTGCACCTCCAGCGCCTGGATACTGCCGCGCAGCATGCTCATGTTCAGGTTCAGCCACGTTTCCACGGCCTTCAGGTCATTGATCTTCTTGTCCAGTTCATCCACGGACAGGGTGGGCGCCGTCAGACCCGGCACGCTCATGCTCCCCCACAGGTTCTTGACGAAATCGAGTGTGTCCGTCATGACTGCAGCGCCTGGGATGTTGGGCATTTGAGGGTTAGACATGGCTGGGTTCTCCTGTGAGTGAGCGATTAGCGTAGCAGATATCGGAGGGGCGTTCAAAAGGTTTTGACAACATTCGCGCCCGCGATTGACGCGCCGGCGCCTGCGGGCGCCGCCGTCGTCAGCGGACCAGGGCCCGGACACGTTAAACTAGCGCCATGACGATCGCCACCTTCCTCCGCCCACGCCGCCGCTGGCTGCTGCTGGGCGCCGCCACCGTGGCGCTGCACTACCTGACCATCGACTGGGTCGGCACCCAGCTGGGGCAGCGCGAGGCGCGCCGCCGGCCGCCGCCGTCGCTCGTCACGGCCCAGCTGCACCTGGCCCTGCCGCGGCACCATGAGGCGGCGCCGCTGCCGGAGTTGCAACCGTTGAGCGCGTCCGCACCCAAGCCGGCACCAAAGCCCGCACCCAAGCCGGCCCCCAAGCCAGCACCCAAGCCCGCGCCGCCGCCACCGCCACCGCCGGCACCGGCACCGGCGCCCGCGCCCGCGCCCGCGCCCGAACCAGCGCCCGAGCCAACACCCGCAGCAATGGCCGAGCCGGCGCCCGCGCCGGTGCCGCCCGTGGCCGACGGCGGCGCTGCCGACAACGGCGCCGGCGCGCAAGCGCAGTCCGGCGCCGAGCGCGCCCCGGCCGCCGCCCAGCCGCAGGCGGGCGCCGACCAAGCCACGCCCGGCGCGGCCCCGGCCCCCACGGCCCAGACCAGCGACGCGCCGCCGGCCCCGCCCGTGCAGGCGCCGGGCCAGGGCATGCGCCGCTACAAGGTGAACCTGCCGCCCTCGGCCGATTTCCTGCTCGACGTGCGCCGGGTGGACGCCAACGGCACCAAATGGACGGGCGAGGCGGCCATGAAGTGGCATACTGACGGCGGCAGCTACACCTTGTCGGTGGAGGCCGGCATCAGCATGCTGATCACCCGCCTCAACCTGCTGGTGCTGACCAGCACCGGCACCATCGACGATTTCGGCATCGCCCCGGTCACGGCGACCGAGAAGCGCAGCGGCCGTTCGCAGACGGCCACCCACTTCAACCGCGACGACGGCACCATCACGTTCTCCGCGTCCGAACGCAGCTACCCGCTGCTGGTGGGGGCGCAGGACAAGGCCACGGTGCCGTTCCAGCTGGGCGCCATCGGCCGGGCCGACCCCAACCAGTTCGGCACCGACATCGACATCCTGGTGGGCGAGGACAAGGAGGCGAACATCTTCCGCTTCCAGCTGGTGGGCGAGGAGGAGCTGGAGACGGGGCTGGGCAAGCTGCAGACCTGGCACCTGACCCGCCCGCCCAAGCCGGGCACCTATTCATCGCGGCTGGACGTGTGGCTGGCGCCCTCGCGGTACTGGTATCCGGTCCAGATCCGCAACACGGAAGCGAGCGGCGCGCTGACCACGCAGACCGTCTCCAGGATAACCATGACAGATTCGGGAAAATGACTATGACTACAACGAACACCTCGGCGGCGCTGCTGCTGGCGGCCGCCGTGCTGGCGGCGCCGATGCCGGCGACGGCCGCCCAGCGCGGCCAGGCCGCCGGCGCGGGCGCGGCCAACGCGGCCGCCGCCACGGCCAGCGAGCACCCCAGCGTGCGCCGCGCCTACAACCTGCCGCCGTCGGCCCAGCTGCGCTACACGATCTCCGCGCGCCAGCGCAGCCTGCCCATCTCGGGCGACGCCGTGGTGGCGTGGCAGGCGGGCGAGGGCAAGTACAGCATCAGCACCGAGAGCCACGCCGTCATCTTCGGCAAAATCCTGGAGAACCGCAGCGAGGGACTGGTGGACGGCTACGGCCTGGCGCCCCTCACGTTCTACCAGAAGCGCTTCCGCAAGGACCCCAGCACCACCACCTTCAAGCGCGACAGCAAGACCATCGTGTTCACCGACGGCGACGACAGCTACCCGCTCAAGGGTGGGGAGCAGGACCGCACCAGCGCCCCGTGGCAGCTGCTGGCCCAGGCCCGGGCCAACCCCGAGCGCTTCAAGCCGGGCACCGAGTGGGCCTATTTCGTGGCCGGCCCGCGCGACGCCGAGCCGTGGGTGTTCAAGGTGGTCGACCACGAGACCGTGCACACGGGCCAGGGCGACGTCGACGCGCTGCACCTGGTCAAGGCGCCGCCGCCGGACGCCCAGGGCCAGCAGGTCGACCTGTGGCTGGCGCCGTCGCTCGAGTGGTATCCGGTGCGCATCCGCTTCGCCGACGCGGACGGCGACTTCGTCGACCAGACGCTCGACAAGATCAGCAGGAAATAGCGGCCGTGCCTGATATACTGACGCCCCCGCGATGAAGATGACGGGCCCGCGAGGGCCGATTCTGTTGTCATCTTAATCATCATCGAGAATGGCACAGAATGATAGAAATTTTGGCAAATGCAGCCACGGCTGCGGAAGCACCGCTCACCGGCACCGAGCACCAGGACACGCTGCAAGCCCATTTCCAGCCCAACGTATCGGCTGACGAGATCGAGCAGGTCTACCACCTGAAGCGCGCGCAACCGCTGCTGCAGGTGTTCACGGCCCTGTTCCACGGCGGCTTCGACGGCGTGCTGGTGCGCCTGCTGGTGCTGCGCGAACTGGCGTCCGACACGGCCACGTCGGCGTTCTCGCGCGCCGACATCAACACCCGCCTGGCCTACCTGCTGCCCGAGAGCCTGGAGACGGTGCTGATGCGCCTGCGCTCGAACCAGCTCCTGGCCTGGGACGCCCAGCAAGCCGTGTACCGCGTCACACCCATGGCCCGCAACGTGCTGTCGGCCATCGACGGCCTGCTGGCGCTGGGCCAGAACGAGGACGAGGCGGAGATGGGCTTCCTGCTGTCGCAGGTGGCCGGGGCCCAGGCCGTGGGCGGCGTCACCGTCGAGCAGCTCCAGCACCTGCTGGGCCGCCTGGTCGAACTGACCGAGGAATTCGCCGACGCCATCGCCTCCGGCTCCGAATTCCGCCTGCGCGCCTCGCAGGCCAAGTGGCACATGGCCTGCGACTGGGTCGAGAAGGGTTCCGAGATCCTGCGCGCCATCACGGCCGACGAGAACGCGGACAGCGCCACCCACAAGGCGGCCCAGGCCATCGGCCGGGCCCAGAGCGCGCTGCTCAACATGCAGGGCATGTTCTCGCGCGCCCTGAACCAGATCGAACGCCAGCGCGTGCACCTGGGCCAGTCCGGCCTGTCGACCACCGACATCAAGCGCTGGCTGCTGCAACATGAAGACCTGGCCTCGCTGGCCGACGGCGCCATCGACCAGCCGGTCGTGCCGCTGTTCATCACGCCGGCCGAGATGATCGACGTGGCCGAGACCGAGCTGCTGTCGGACCGCGTGTCCGGCGTGGCGCCGGGCGGCCTGCCGGACGGCCAGGATGCACCCACCACCATCAACGACACACCCGCCATGCAAAAAGAACTGGACGACTGGCTGGCGCGCCTGTCCGACTTCGCCGCGCTGGGCAATTTCCCCAGCATCGCGGAGGAAGCCCCGAAATCGATCCCGATCCAGGATTCGCTGCTGCCGGCCACCTTCGCCGTGGCCTCCTACCGCGCCTCGCTGCTGCCGCTGTTGGGCGACGCCTCCGAGGCCAGCCTGCAGGGCGCCACGGCCGAACTGGCCCGCCTGCCCGTGACCTTCACCCCGTCCGACGAGATGATCGAACTGCCCGACCTGCACGTGGCGGCCATGTCGCTGGCCACGCTCTCCCTCTCCCTCGATCCGCAAGGCGACAAGAACGATGAATGACGACGCACAAATCCTGATCGCGCGCCTGCTGACGCACCAGACCCTGCGCCGCGACGACAAGCTGGTCAAGCGCGTGCTGTCGGACGAGTTGTTCCGCGCCGAGGTGGACACGCGCTTGCAGGCCACCGGCCTCAAACTGCTCGACAACGTGTACGCCGACCATGTGACGCTGGCCCTGACGCGCGCCATCGAACCGAAGATCTTCGGCGCGCGCGACGTCTGGCAGAACAACAACTTCGGCCTGTCGCGCGACGGCGTGGCCCTGCTGGTGGTGCTGTGGGCGCAGATCATCCTGCCCAAGCGCGAGCGCCAGGAGACCCACCAGCACGCCGAGGACGACCAGAACGACATGTTCGGCGTGGAGAAGCCGCTGCCGCGCGCCGAGGACACCTCGATCGGCATCGCCTACAAGGCGCTGCTGGCCGATTTCGGCGACAAGCTGGGCAAGAAGACCCGCCTCGACATGAACCTCGGCATCCTGGCCAAGCTGGGCTTCATCGAACGGCGCGGCGACGTGATCGTGGAAGGCCCGCTGCTGGACCTCTTGATGGACACCGACCTGCTCAAGGAACGCATCATCAACGGCGCGCTGGCCGACGTGTTCAAGCGCGCCCCGGCCCAGATCATCCCGGTGCCGCGCGCCACGCCGCCGCTGGCCGTGGACGAGGCGCCCGCCGCCCCGGCCGACGAGGAAGAACCGGCGTTCGAAGTGCCCGCGTTCGAGGTGCCCGACGCCATACTGCGCGAGGCGCTGCCCGCCGGCGACGCCATCCAGACCCACGCCGCCGACATGGGCGCCAGCGACGACAGCGCCGCCGCGCCGACCGACGACACTCCAGCCAGGGACTAATCCATGTTTCACATCAAATCACTCGAACTGGTGCACTGGGACTACTGGCAGCGCATCAAGAACATCCCGCTCGACGCCAAGATCATCACCATCGCCGGCCAGAACGGCTCCGGCAAGACCACGCTGCTCGACGCGCTGCGCACCCTGTTCGGCCTCGATTGCTCGATGGGCCGCACCTACAAGCACTACGCGCGCCACTCGGGCCAGCAGACGGCGTGGCTGCGCGCCGTGGTCGACAACAAGAACGTCGGCAAGCAGTTGTCGAACCGACCGTTCCGCAGTTCCGGCTTCTTCAGCGACGACGAGGTGACGCTGTTCTGCCAGATCCAGAAGAACGGCGGCGACTGGAAGCGCCAGTACCTGATGCGTCCCGGGAACGTGCAGATCGAGGAGATCACCGAGGCCAACGACTGGCTGGGCGTGGAGAACTACCGCAAGCGCCTGGCCAACGCCGGCCTGTCGCCGGCCATGGCCAAGGTGCTGGCGCTGGAGCAGGGCGAGACGGACAAGCTGTGCGAATACGCGCCGCGCCAGTTGCTCGACCTGGTGTTCCAGGTGTTCGGCGACAAGGAGGTGCTGGACGCCTACGACGAGGCCAAGCGCCACCAGCGCGACACGGAACAGGAACTGAAGCGCTTCGAGACGGAGCTGGAAGCGTCCAAGACCAATCTGGAAGGCCTGCGCCTGCGCGTGGCCAACTACCACCAGTGGGAAGACCTGAACAAGGAACGCCGCAACCTGCAGGAAGAAGTGCTGCCGACGCTGGAATACCACGAGGCGCGCGAAAAGCACGCCAACGTGAGCCGCCAGTTGCGCGACGCGCGCAAGCCGCTGGCGCAGGCCGACCAGCAGTTGACCGACAAGCGCAACGCGCTGGCCGCGCAAGCGAAAGCGCTGACGGAAGCGCAGCAGCATGAAACGGTGCTGGAGCAGGAATCGACGGCGCTGCAAAGCCGCCTCAGTCAGATCAACGGCAAGCTCAAACCGCTCGACAGCCTGCTGGAACAGAAGGCCCGCCTGCAAAAGCTGGCCGCCGATTCCGGCAACGACATCGCCGAAGTGGCGCAGCAGCTGGAGGAGAAGGAAGCGGAACTGGCGCGCCAGAAGCAAGCGCGCGAGGCGCTGTCGGCCCGCATCGCCGGCGAACTGGCCACCATCGCCGCGCTGCAGGGCAAGACCGCCATGCCGGAACCGGAAGCGGTGCGCGGCATGCGGCGCGCGCTGCGCGACGCCGGCATCGGCCACGCCATGCTGTCGGACATCGTGGAAGTGACGGACGCGCGCTGGCAGGGCGCCGTCGAGGGTGTGCTGGGTGGCTATGCCTCCGTGGTGCTGCTCGACAAAGCCAAGGACGCGCCGGCCGCCTACCGGCTGGCCGAGAAGGAGCGCTATCGCCACTTCATCGTGCCGGAGCTGGTCACGGCGCCCGGCGTCAAGGACGACAGCCTGCTGTCGGTGGTGAAGTTCTCGGCGCCGGTGCCGGCCTGGCTGGTGGACCAGCTGTCGCGCATCGCCCGCGTGGACACGGTGGACGAGGGCTTCAAGCTGGGCAAGGACGAGGAATGGATCACGCCCGAGGCCTACCACCGCGAACGCCGCGGCGGCCGCTCGCTGTTCGTGGAGGCGTCGCGCTACCGCTTCGGTTCGGCCGGCCGCACCCAGCGCATGGAGGCGATCCAGAGGTCGCTGCCGGCGCTGGAGGCGCAGGAGGACGCGCTCACGCTGGCCATCAGCAAGCTGGCCTCGGAAGTGGGCGCGCTCAAGGCCCGCATCGCCGGCGTGGACGCGGCCAAGGAACTGGCCGCGCGCCAGGCCGAATTCGATGAGGCGGCCCGCAACGCCGTGCCGCTGCGCGAGGAGCGCATGGAGGTGGGCACGCGCCTGGGCGAGCTGCAAACGCTGATCAAGGACGCCACCGTGCAGCGCACCCGCACCGACACGGTGTGGCAGAACGCGCGCTTCGCCCTGTCCGAGGCGGAGGCCGGTCTGCGCCTGAACAACAAGCGCCAGATCGAACAGCGCGGCGACCACGCGCGCGCGCTGCTGGCGCTGCGCCGCGCGTGGCGCCATCTGCCCAAGAGCTGGCGCCGTCCCGCGCGCCGCGCGCGGCTGGTGGCCGAGCACCAGAACTCGCACCAGGTCGCGCTGCGCATCCACAGTCTGGAGGCGAGCCTGGCCCGAAGCGACTGGGAGCTGGACGCCACCGTGATCGACCAGTACCAGCGCCTGAACGAGCAGCTGCACGGGCGCCAGTCGGAGACCGACGAGCGCCGTTACCAGAACAACCGCGCCATCGAGGCCACGGCCAACGCGCGCGGCGCCTACATCGAGCGGCTGCGCTACACGATCAAGACCTACAGCAAGAACATCAAGGAGCTGGGCGAGCTGGCCGGCATCGAGGTGCACGCCGACCCGGTGCGGCTGGAGAACGACGACACCCAGCTGGCCCAGGCCGGCCTGCACGTGCGCTTCAAGTTCGACGGCAAGGGGCCGATCGGCATGAACGACGGCGAGGCCTCGGGCGGCCAGCAGGTGATGAAATCGCTGGTGCTGCTGATCGGTTTGTTGAAGTCCGAGGATGGCTCGGGCGGCTTCGTGTTCATCGACGAACCGTTCGCCCACCTCGACATCCGCAACATCCAGCTGGTGGGCGAGTTCCTCAAGAACACCGAGGCGCAATACCTGATGACGACGCCGCTCACCCACAACACGGACGTCTACGACCCGTCGGAACTGACGCTCATCACGAGCAAAAAGAAGAAGGACACGTTGTGGGCCCAGCCCATCTTCGTGCTGCAGCGCCGCCCGACCGAAGCGGCCAAGGCGGCCTGACAAAATAAGCGGGGTCAGCAAGAAGCCGGGGTCGGTTCCGGCAATCGGCAATATGGCCGATTGTCGGCACCGACCCCGCTTTTGCTGCGTTTTTGCTTAGCGCACCAGGTCGTCGTCGCGGCGCTCGCCGAGCAGTTGATCGAGCTGTTCGCCCAGGCGTTGCGCCAGTTCGCCGCCCTTGGCTTTCAACACCGCCTCCAGATACGGGCGCCGCAATTCGCGGAAGTCTTCCACGCACGCCGCTTTCTCCACCTTCAGCTGCAAGGTGAAGCCGCGCAAGCCTATCGTGCTCTTGATGGTTTTGTTGTAGAAATCGTACAGCGCCTGGAATCGTTCGGCCTGGGTGAGCGGGCTGGCAGCGGGGGCGGGGGCCGGGGCCGATGGCGGCACGGCCGGCGCTGATGCCGGCATCGGCACCGGCGCCGGCGCGGCCACGGTCGCCGGCACGGCCATCATCGCTGTCTCCTCCTCCAGCGGCGCGTCGATGGTGCTGTAGCTGGTCGACAGCACGATGAATTGCTGGGCCAGCAGTTCCTGCATGGCGTCGGCCGTCAGTCCCAGGCCGGCCACGTTGCGCAACAGCTCATCCTCGGGCCGGTGGCCGTCGACCATCACCAGCAGCGTGCGCAGGCGCGGCGCCAGCTGGTAGCGCCGGGTGGCGATCTCCTCGCGGCCTTTGGCGGTCTTGTCGTAAATGGACGTCTTCATCGACTGGCGTAAATTCGCATGGATTTCTTCTCAGAACATAAAGTTGCCTCAAGGATACATGAAGCATACCATCAAATGCGCGATTTCCAGTACCAATGATAGTCCCGCCAGCGCGGGACGCGCGCAAAACCGGGCGCCGGTTTTGCGCGTTACAGCAGACGGTCGAGCGGGCCGCGCGGCACCGGCTGCTGGCCGCGCTGCCAGCGCGCCAGCAACCAGTGGTAGCTGCCGAAGAAGCCGGCCAGCAGGCAGAACGGCAACACCGTCAGCGGGTTGCGGTGGAATTCCTCGGGCGGCAACGGGGTGCCGTTGTGCATCTGCAGGTACAGCTCGAAGCCGCGGTACAACAGGCGCGCGATGAACAGCATCGACACCAGCACGCCCAGGCGCAGGTTGGGCGTGTAGAAATAGCCTTCGGGCGTGTTCTCCAGCCGGCTCAGCCGCATGTTGCGGTAGCCGAGCGCGATCCCGCCGGCCAGGCCCAGCGCCAGCGCGCCCAGCGCCAGCGGGCTGTCGAGCACCTTGGCGGCCAGCCCGCCCACCAGCGCCGCCAGCAGCAGCACCACCGCGTAGTGGCGCCACAGGATGGACTGGCTGCGGCCCATGGCGGCCTTGAGGCGGGAGTAGATCCGCCACACCAGCAAGGGCACCAGCAACAGCAGGATGATCGTCGTAATTTCCATTTCAGCGTTCCAAAGACAGGCGCGGCACCGCGCCGCGCACCGCGATTGTAAGCCAGAACGGTGGCGCATTGACTTTCGCCGGGCGTATCAGCAATATGGGGCGACCGCCGCACAGACAGGGACCGCCACCCACATGAGTACACTGATTCCTCCCTTGCCGCCCGGAATAGGCCTGATGGCCGCCTCGCCCAACAGCGGCCCGCAGGATGGCCGCTACCAGTTGCCGGCGCCGGCGTTGCAGGCCATCGTCGACGCGCCGCGCGCGCCGGCCCTGAGCCTGAGCCCGCGCCGCGACCTGGCCGCCATGGTGCAGACGCCGCCGCTGCCCGGCATCGAGGAGGTGGCGCAGCCGGAATTGAAGCTGGCCGGCCTGCGCATCAACCCGCGCACCTGCGCCGCCAGCCGCTTCGCCTACGGCGCCGACCTGACCCTGCTCGACATCGCCAGCGGCAAGGAGAGCCGCATCCGTGGCTTGCCGCGCGCGCTGCGCGTGTCGGACCTGAGCTGGGCGCCCGACCAGCGCCACCTGGCCTTCAGCCACGTGGCCTACAAGGGCGAGCGCGGCGAGGTGCAGCTGTGGCTGATCGACATCGCCGCGCGCCGCGCGCGCCGGCTGGTGAGCCAGCCGCTGTCGGCCGTGCTGAGCCGGGGCTTCTCGTGGCTGCCCGACAGCAGCGGCCTGCTGCTGCAACTGCGGCCGGCCGGCATGGGCAAGCCGCCCGTCGTCGATCCCGTGCCGTCCGGCCCCGTGCAGCTCGACAGCGACGCCGAGGGCGCCGTGCGCCAGTTGCGCACCTACCAGGATCTGTTGCGCAGCGAGGACGACGCGCGCCTGTTCGAACATTACGTCACCGTGCAACTGGCCCACACCGACCTGCAGGGCACCGTGCGCCCGCTGGGCGAACCGGACCTGTTCTCGCGCGTGTCGGTGGCGCCGGGCGGCCAGTACCTGCTCACCCACAGCATCATGCGGCCGTATTCCTACCTGGTGCCCGTGTCCGGTTTCGGCGAGCGGATCGAAGTGCGCGACATGCAGGCCAAACTGCTGCACACGGTGGCCATGCTGCCGCTGGAGGAGGGCCTGCCGCCGGGGAACGATGCGGTGTCGGCCGGCGTGCGCCACGTGTCGTGGCGGGCCGACGCGCCGGCCACGCTGATGTGGGCCGAGGCCCAGGATGGCGGCGACCCGGCGCGCCACGTCGAGCACCGCGACGTGCTGTACCTGCACGCGGCGCCGTTCCATGGCGCGCCGCAGGTGCTGGCGCGGCTGGCCATGCGCTACGGCGGCATCGCCTGGGGTCGCGGCGACGTGGCCCTGCTCAACGAGCACTGGCACAAGACGCGCGCCGTGCGCCGCTGGATGATCGCGCCCGACCATCCGGCGCTGGCGCCGGAGCTGATCTACGAAGGCTCGTACGAGGACCGCTACAACAGCCCCGGCTCACCGGTGACGCGGGCCGACACCAGCGGCTTCCCGCGCCTCGTGATCGGACCGGAGACCACGATTTTGCTCGATGGCGCGGGCGCCACGCCGGAAGGCGATCGCCCGTTCATCGACCGCCTGAGCCTGACCACGCGCAGGAAGGAGCGGCTGTTCCAGAGCACCGCCCCGTATTACGAGAACGTGGCGGCCGTGCTGAACGAGGAGGGCACGCTGCTGCTGACGACGCGCGAATCGCCGACCGAGCGGCCCAACTACTACGTGCGCGACCTGCGCCTGCCGCCGGAACACCAGCTGCGGGCGCTGACCAGCTTCCCCCATCCCACGCCCGAGCTGAAGGACGTGCAAAAGGAGCAGATCCGCTACCGCCGCAACGACGGCGTGGAGCTGACGGCCACGCTGATGCTGCCGCCCGCTTACGACGCGGCCCGCGACGGCCCGCTGCCGATGCTGATGTGGGCCTATCCGCACGAGTTCAAATCGGCCAGCGCGGCCAGCCAGACCACGGGGTCGCCGTACCGCTTCAACGCCGTCAGCTACTGGGGGCCGGCCGCCTTCCTGGCCGTCGGCTACGCGGTGCTGGACAATCCCTCGTTCCCCATCATCGGCAGCGGCGACGCGGAACCGAACGACAGCTATCTGGCCCAGCTGGTGGCCGACGCCGAGGCGGCCGTGGACGAGGTGGTGCGGCGCGGCGTGGCCGACCGCCGCCGCATCGCCGTCGGCGGCCATTCGTACGGCGCCTTCATGACGGCCAACCTGCTGGCCCACACGCGCCTGTTCCGGGCCGGCATCGCCCGCAGCGGCGCCTACAACCGCACGCTCACGCCGTTCGGCTTCCAGTCCGAGGAGCGGCCGTTCTGGCAGGCGGCGGCCGTCTACCAGGCCATGTCGCCGTTCAACCACGCGGACAGGATCAAGGACGCCATGCTGCTGATCCACGGCGAGCAGGACAGCAACCCCGGCACCTTCCCCATGCAGAGCGAGCGCATGTTCCAGGCCATCAAGGGGCTGGGCGGCACGGCGCGGCTGGTGATGCTGCCCAACGAGGCGCACGCCTACCGCGCGCGCGAATCGATCCTGCACATGCTGTACGAGACGCACCGCTGGCTCGACAGGTACGTCAAGCACGCCGAGTGAGGCGCAGGGGGATAGTCGGCGTCGGCCAGGATCGGCCGGCAGCGGCGGCCGGATCAAATTGTGCGCAGATCGGACGGGGCGCGGGCCGCGGCGGCGTAGAATGGAAGCACATCGCCAGCCACCCCGGAGGGAAATCATGCACAGTGCCGCCATCCACGCCCACCGCGCGCCAGACCCGGCCCCGGTCGACGACCCCGTGCCGGAGCCGCCGCCGCACCAGCCGCACCCGGTGCCGCAGGACGACCCGGTGCCCGACCACAATCCGGCCGCCCAGCCATCGTGGCGATGCCAGACGGCATGACCTGACCCCGGTTTTTGTTTAATCGAAGGTCCAGGTGTAGAGCACGTCGAGCGCGTTGTTGGTGCCGGTCTGGAATTGCAGCGTGATGCGCGGATTGAGCTTGTAGCGCAGCTTGACCAGGCTGGTGGCGGAACTGGCGCCCTGCTCGAAACTGAGGTAGGCGCGCGATGACAGCCGCTTGCCCACCGTGACCACCGTCGTCTCCAGTCCCTTGGCCTGGCTCACGCCCAGTTCGTCCACGCCCAGCGAGTTGGCCAGCCGGCCCTGGCCGCCGCCGAACAGGGCGCCGGCCGCTGTGCTGAGCAGGGCCATGTCGTTGCCGGCCGTGCTGTCGATGCCGTGGCCGAGCACCAGCCAGGCCAGCTTGTCGCTGTCGGAAACGGCCGGCGTGGACACCAGCTTGGCCACCGGCGCCAGCGCCGTGCCGCGCACCTCCACCCCCGCTTCCACGTTGTTCTCGTTGAGCGCTTCGCCTTCGGGGCGCTTGCGCACGGCCAGGATGTTCAGGCCCGGATTGTCGTACGCGCCCGTGAAGTTGATCACGCCTTTTTCGATCGCCAGCTTTTGCCCGTAGGCCGCGTAGGTGCCGCTCACCACGCGGATGCCGCCCGTCACGCGCGGCGGCCGGCGGTCGGCCACGCGGATCCGCACGGCGCCGGCCAGCTGCGCGTCCAGGCCCTTGCCTTTGAGCGTGAAGGCGTCGCCCAGGTCGGCCTCGACGTCCACGCTGAGCGGCAGCGCCTTGCTGTCCCTGACCGGCGCCGCCCCCCGGCCGAGGATCACCACGTCGCTGCTCATGGTCGGCGTGTCCTGGCTGGCCAGTTCGATGTTGGCGCGGTCGGCGCGGAATTTGCCGTCGAGCTGGAAGCGTTTGCTGTCGCGCACCAGCGTGCTCTGGCCGCTGATGACGAGTGTGCGGTCGGGCCGGGCCAGCACTTCGAGCTGGTCGGCCGTCAGCTTGAGCTGCATGCTCGCTTCGGCGCCGGCGAAGCGGATCGCGCCTTCGGCCTGGGCGTGGCCTTCGGTGCCGTCGAATGTCAGTTTCTGCAGCAGCAACTGGTCGCCCGTCAGGCGCGCCTGCAGTTGGCCGTTGCGCAGGCGGACGCCTTGCTCGGCCCAGTTCAGCACCAGTTTGTCGCCGTTGATGTCGCCGTTCAGCTGCGGCGCGCCCCAGGTGCCGGCGCCGGACATGGCCAGCCTGAGGGTGCCGTCCAGCTCCAGTCCGGGCTGGCCGGCCAGCGGCGCCAGCCAGGCCAGCGATCCCATGTTGGCGCTGCCGTTCACGCTCAGCGCGCTGGCGTCGGTCAGCTTGCCGTCGATCAGCTGGGCGCTGGCGTCGAGCCGGGCCTGGCCGGCGCGGCTGCCGTCGAGCGCCAGTTGCAGCCGCAGCGCGCCGGCCGCCGCGTCCACGCGCGCGTCCAGTTGTTTGAGGCCGAGCGGCAGCGGCACGTCCGCGCCCGTGACGGTCAGGTCGCCCTGTTCGCGGTACAGGTGCAGCATGCCGTCCACGGCCGGCGCGCCGCCGGGCGGGGCGGCCTGCACGGCCAGCGACCAGGCCGCGCCCACCGTCATGTCGCTCCGGATGTTGTCGCGCCAGGCGTCGGACAACTGGGCCAGGTAGTTGACGGGCACCCCGGCCGCCTGGCCTTTGCTGCGCCACTGCGGGCCGTTCTTCTCCAGGCTGTCGATGCGGATGGAACCGGCCGGCAGCGCCACCGTCGCGGGGCCGAGCGCGATCTGCTCGGGGTGCAGCAGGCCGGCCACGCCGCCGCCGGCCGGCGCGGCCAGCCGCAGCGGCGCCGGCGCTTGCAGCGTGAGCGCGTAGCGGCCCCGGTTCTGCAGCGTGTCGATGGCGCCCGTCCACGCGTCGCCGCGCCAGCCGCCCTTGAGGCGCACGGCCGCGTCGAAGTCGCGGTTGCCGCCGCTCAGTTGCAGCACGTGGGCCGCGCGCGTGCCGCTCGCCTGCACGCGGGCGCGGTCCAGCGTGAGCGCGGGCGAGTCGTAGCCGGCGATGGCGATGTCGGCCACCACGGGGTCGTCGCCGCTGTCGTTCGCGCGCGCACCGGCGAGCGCGCGCACGCCGGCCAGCATGCGCGTGACGGGGTTGTCCGCCGGCTTGGTCGTTCTGCCGCCTGCGCTGGCCGATGCCGTGCCCGCGCCCGCGTTTGCGTTGGTGCTGGCTTCTGCGCTGGTGGCCGGACTGGCGCCAAGGCTGGCGCTGCCGCGCAGCGATTTGATCTGCTGCTGTCCGGGCGCGCGCAGGTTGGCGCCGTCCACGGTCAGCGTCAGCGCGGGCCGCTCGGCGCTGCCCGACAGCGTGCCCGCCGCGTGCAGCGCGCCGCTGAATTGCGGCCCGGCGCTGGCCAGTTGCGGCGCGTCGAGTGTCCAGTCGAGCCGGTCGCGCGGGCTGCCGAACGCGCCGCGCGCCTGCGCGCTGTTGGGCCCCAGTTGCAGCGCGATGTCGGCGTTGCCGATGTGGCGCGGATCGGCGGCCAGCTTCGCGTAGCCCGACAGCGCGCTGCCCGACAGCGTCGATGGCTGCAGCTTGAGATCGAGAGCGGCGCGCCAGTCGGCGCCCAGCGCCGCGTTGCCGCTGAAATCGGCGTTGACGGCGCCGGCCGGGTAGCTGCCGAAGGCGGCCGGGTTCAGGCGTTGCGCGCTGCCGCTCGCCTTCAGTTCCAGCTGGCCCGCCGGGCCGGCCAGCCACGCCTCGCCGCTGGCGTGCAGCACGCTGTCGGGCACCGGGTGGCGCGCGGCCGCCACGCCCAGGCCGCGCAGCGTGGCGTCGAAGCTGGTGCGCGGGGCGGCCAGCGTGCCGCGCGCCGTGCCGCTGGCGGCCAGGGCGCCCAGCAGTTTGCCGCCGGCCGTGCCCAGGTCGCGCGCGTCGATCCTCCAGTCCAGTTGCTGGTCCGGCGTGCCCAGGCCGCCGCGCAGTTCGGCCGTGTTCTGGCCCAGCGCCAGGCGCGCCTCCACGCCGCTGATGCGCTGGGCGTCGGCCGTCAGCTTGCCGGCGCCCGAGACGGGCTGGCCCAGCAGCTTGCCCGGCTTGAGCGTGAAGTCGGCCGCCACCTGCCACGCGGGCGACAGGTGGCCGCTGGCGTTGACGTCGGCGTTCAGGTCGGCCGCCGGGTAGTTGCCGAAGGCGGCCGGGTCGAAGTGTTCGGCGCTGATGGCGGCCTTGAACGCTTGCGCGTCGCGCAGGCTGGCCTGGGCGGTGGCGTTTACGCTGCCTTTGCCCAGTTGCAGGCGCGCCTGGCGCAGTTGCAGCAGCTCGTCGGCCAGCGTCGCCTGCAGGTCCAGCCGCAGCCCGTCCTGGCCCAGCGCGGCGCGCAGCGTTTGCTGTTTGCCGTCGCTGTCCATGGTCACGTCGCCGCCGATATTGGTGGCGTGCAGGTTGCCGACCACGCGCTGCAGATTGAGGTGCTCGGCGCGCAGCGCGAGTCTGGCCTTGTCCACGCCGGCCTGTGGACCGCCGCGCGCGGCGTTGATCGTGGCTGCGCCCGTGAAGCGGCCGGCCGCGCCCAGGTCGATGGCGATGGCGTCGATGGTGGCCGCCGTCAGCGTGCCGCCCAGCTTTGCGGTGGCGCCTTGCAGCGGCAGCCGTTGCTGGTCCAGCGGACCCGGTTGGCCTTCATTGCGCAGCGCCAGTTGGCCCGCCAGCGCTTGCTTGCCGTCGACGCGGGCCGCCAGTTGCACGGCCAGCCGCGCGTGCGGCCAGGCGGCGCGGTAGCCGGAGGGGTCGATGCCGCTGGCCTTCAGGTCGATCCCGTGCAGGATCACGGGGTCGAACGGCGCCAGCGCCAGCGTGGCCGTGCCGCTGGCCGTGCCGGCCGTGCCGTCGGCGTCCAGCCGCAGCTGCGTCAGGTCGCCATGGGCGCGCATGCGCAGTTGGGCGGGGTGGGGCGGGGCGCCCTCGGTCTGGGTCAGGCTGGCCTTGGCGTCGACGGCGAACGGGCGTTGGGCGCCCACCGTGAGCTGCGCCTGCACACGGCCGATGTCGGTCAGGGCGTCGCCGTCCTCCAGCCGCCAGCCGCTGCCGTCGCCGCTGAGGCGGAAGCGGAGCTGGCGCACTTGCGTGCGGCTGCCGTGATCGAGCAGGGTGAGTTGGCCCAGGCGCGCGTCGGCGATGTTCAGCCGGAACGGCGCGGCCAGCGAGGCCGGCAGCACGGGCGGCGTGGACGGCCCGGTGCTGTTGACGGTCAGCGCGTTCGCCTGCAGCGCGCTGATGGCCACGCCCTCGGAGAAGAACTGCAGCGGCGACCAGGTGATGTCGATGCCGTCGATCGTGATCACGGTGCCGGGGCTGCGGTGCACCAGCCGCGCGATGTGCATGCGGTGGTACAGCGAGCCGCTCACGCCCTGCACTTCGATCTGGCCGCCGCTGGCGGCGGCGATGCGGCGCATCAGCTGCTGCAGGGTGCTTTCGCGGCCCAGCAGCCAGACGGCGCCGCCCAGCACCACGCCCACCGCGCCCACCCCGATCAGGGTGCGGCGCAGCCAGCGGCGCCGGCGCGGCGGCGTCGGCGGCGGGGAGGGCGGGGTGCCGCCGTCGGTGGTGGCGGGCGTGTGGTCGGTGTCGGACATCAGAACGTGAATCCCAGTGAGAAGTGCAGCCGGTATTTTCGCACCGCGTGGCCGTAGGCGAGATCGACGTTGATGGGGCCGACCGGGCTTTTCCACCGTCCGCCCACGCCGTAGCCGGACTTCGGATGCAGATCCTTGAGCGTGTCGGCCGCGCTGCCGGCATCGTAGAACACGGCGGCGCCCCACGTCGGCTTGAACCAATGCTGGAATTCGACGCTGCCCGTGCCCAGGTAGCGCCCGCCCGTGATGGCCGTGCCTTCCTGGATGCCGAGCTGCTGGTAGGCGTAGCCGCGCACGGACTGGTCGCCGCCGGCGCGGAACAGGTAGACGGCCGGCACGCCCTGTTTTTCACGCGAGGCCAGCGCGCCGCCCTCGGCCCGCAGGATCACGTTGTTGTAGGCACCCAGCGGGTGGTACAGCACGGCGCGCGCGTAGCCGCGCACGAAGGCCTGGTCGGTCAGGATCGGCAGCAGCGCGCCGCCCAGCTGGGCGTTGATCACGTAACCCTTGGTGGGGAACAGCAGGCTGTCCAGGTGGCGCCAGGTGGAGCCGTAGGTGAGCGGCAGGCTTTTGCTGCTGCCCGTCTCGACGTTGGCGATGGTCTTGGTCTCGCTGAGGAACTCCAGCGTCAGGCTGCGTTCGAGCAGCGGCGTGCCCCACGCGCGCTTGCCCGAGACGGCCGCCACGCTGGTGACCTCGCCCGAGATGTCGCTGCGTTCGAACGAGGCGCCGATGCTGTCGCGGTAGCCCTGGGCCGTGACGGGGTAGTAGAAGTCGCTGTGCGCGCTCTGCTTTTTCGTCTCCAGCGTCAGCGCGCTCTTCATGCGCAGGCCGAAGATGGACAGGTCGTCGTACGTGAGCGAGGTGCGGTTGCCGGTGTTGGTGCTGTAACCGATACCGGCGCTGACGTTCTTGCGCTTGTTCTCCGTCACCCGCACCAGCAGCGGCAGCGCCGGCATCGGCGGCGCCTCCGCCGCCGCCGGCGCATGGACCTTGGCCTGGGCCGCCTCGCCCGCTTCGAGCTGCTCGCCGATCACGGCGCTCGTGTCGGCGCTCACCTCCACGGTGGCGAAGTAGCCGGTGTCCTGCAGCCGGCCCTGGAACGCCTGCAGCGCCGCCTCGCTGTAGTCGTCGCCGGGCTTGATCTGGTTCAGGTTGGCCACGATGGATGGCGGATAGCGCTTCAGGCCTTCGATGCGCAGCTCGCCGAAATGCAGCTCGGGGCCGCTGTCGAGCACCACGCGCAGCAGCGCCAGGTGGGTGTCGGGATCGACGGTGGCCTGGCTGTCGGTCAGCCGGGCGCGCGGGTAGCGGGTCTGCACCACCTGGCGCAGCAGGGCGCGCTTGGCCTGTTCCCAGTCGGCCTGGCGGAACACGGCGCCGCGCGGCAGGCCCCAGCTGGCCAGCAGCGCGTCGCGGTCGTAGCGGCGGTCGGCCGGCTGGCCGGACGGCGCGTCGAAACCGGTCAGTTCCAGTTCCACGTCGCCCACGCGCACCGGCTCGCCCGGCTGCACGCTGATCAGCACCTGCGGCTCCGCCGCCGCCTCGTCGAGCCGCACGCTGACCTCGGGCGAGTAGTAGCCGTCGGTGGCCACCAGCGTGCGGATCTGGGCCGGCGCCACGCGCACCATGCGCTGCAGCTGCTCGCGGTCGATGCGCTCGTTGCCGCGGAAACGTTCGAGGTCGAGGTTCTGTTCGAGCAGCGTGTCGAGCGGGCGCGGCGCCTCGATGCGCACGCGGTAGCGCAGCCCCCCGGCCATGGCCGGGGCGCAGGCCGCCATGGCCACCGCCAGCAGCGATACTTTTACGGCCAGTTGTGCCAAAATTCGTGATCCTGCCTCGGTGCGGGCGGGTGGTGCCGGAAACATGGGACTCCATCGGGATGTGCGCTATGCGCATGTTACCGGATTGCCTAAACCGATGGCGTACTTATAATGTTGCGTTCGACCACCGCAACACCGACTGAAAGACCGCAATGCTACCTACCGATACCGCCCTGGTGCTCTTTAGCGGCGGGCAAGACTCCACCACTTGCCTGGCCTGGGCCCTGCAGCACTACGCCCGGGTGGAAACCATCGGCTTCGACTACGGCCAGCGCCACGCCGTCGAGCTGACCGTGCGCCCGACCGTGCTGGCCAAACTGCGCGCCCACAACAGCGCCTGGGACGCCAAGCTGGGCGAGGACCACATGATCGACCTGTCGCTGATCTCGGCCATCTCGCAGACGGCCATGACGCACGACATCGCCATCGAGACCCAGGCCAACGGCCTGCCCAACACCTTCGTCCCCGGCCGCAACCTGCTGTTCATGACGGTGGCGGCCACGGTCGCCTACCGGCGCGGCCTGAGCGTGCTGGTGGGCGGCATGTGCGAGACCGATTTCTCCGGCTACCCCGACTGCCGCGACGACACCATGAAGGCGCTGCAGGTGGCGCTCAACCTGGGCATGGACAGCCGCTTCAAGCTGGAGACGCCGCTCATGTGGCGCGACAAGCGCCAGACCTGGGAGCTGGCGCACGAACTGGGCGGCGCGGCGCTGGTGGACCTGATCCGCGACGAGACCCACACCTGCTACCTCGGCGAGCGCGGCGCGCTGCACGACTGGGGTTACGGCTGCGGCACCTGCCCGGCCTGCGCGCTGCGCGCGCGCGGCTACCGCCAGTACGCGGGCACCGAGGCGCCGGCCGCCTGACCCGGCCCCGCGGCCGCCCGGCTTGCCCGGCCCCTCGGCCGCGCGGCTTGCCCGGGCCGCCCGGGCCGCCCGGGCCGGCCGTGCCGCCCGGCGCGCCGGCGCCGGCGCGTCCATTGTTGCTAGCACGCATGAAGTGCGTTGCATGGCGGCAGTCTCTCACGTACTATCGTCGCACGGACGGTGGCGGCCGCGGTCGTGGCCCAGCCTTGCCGGCGTGCCGTTCCCGCTTCCAACCTTAGGCGACGATCGCAGATGACCCCTCCCGCTCCCCGCGCTCCCATGGTCCGGTTGCTGCAGGCCTTGCTGCGGCCGGCCGTGCTGGCCGCCGTGATCCTGGCCGGCGGGCTGGTGCTGACGGCCGGCCTGTGGCGCGACGCCCGCGCCGACGCCGCGCGCGACGCCCAGACCGAGTTCGATTTCCGCGTGCGCGAGCTGGTCAACAGCATCGGCCAGCGCATGGACGCCTACCTGCAGGTGCTGTACGGCGTGCAGGGCCTGTTCGCCAGTTCCGATTATGTGGACCGCGCCGAGTTCCACCGTTTCCTCGAAGGGCAGGGGCTGGGCATGCACCTGCCCGGCGTCCATGGCGTCGGCTACATGCGGCTGGTGGCCGGGTCCCAGCGCGCGGCCCACGTGGCGGCCGTGCGCAGCGAGGGCTTCCCCGACTACGCGCTGTTCCCGCCCGGCGAACGCGAACAGTACGCGCCCGTCGTCTACCTGGAGCCGTTCAGCGGCAACAACCTGCTGGCCTTCGGTTTCGATTCCTGGTCCGAGCCCGTGCGGCGCGCCACGCTGGTGCAGGCGCGCGATTCGGGCCAGCCGGCCATGAGCGGGCGCATCCGCCTGCTGCAGGACGGCACCGGCGGCGGCCAGTCCGGCTTCCTCATCATGTTGCCCGATTACCACAGCCACATGCCGCGCGCCACGCTGGCCCAGCGCCGCGCCGCCATCCGGGGGTGGGTCTACGCGCCGTTCCGCATGGTCGAGGTGATGGCGGGGCTGGACCGGGGCCGCGGCCTGGGCCTGGAGGTGGAGATCTACGACGGCGAGGCCCACGACCCGGACGCGCTGATGTACGACAGCGCGCCCGGCCACGCGGCGTGGGGCCGCCAGACGGTGCAGAGCATGCGGCTGGCCGGCCACCGCTGGACGCTGCGCATCGGCGCCGCGCCGGCCACGGCCGGCGGGGTCGGCCGGCCGGCGCTGGTGGGCGGGGGCGGCGCGGCGCTGTCGGTGCTGCTGGCCGGGCTGGCCTGGCTGCTGGCGCGCAGCCGCAGCCAGGCCAAGCTGGCGCTGGCCGAGGCGCACCGGCTGGCCGGCGAGCTGCGCGACGGCGAGGCGTCGCTCAAGCAACTGGCCGGGCGGGCCCAGCGCAGCCAGGCCATGTTGCGCAGCATCCTCGACTCGACCGTGGACGGCATCCTCGTCGACAGCCTGGACGGCACCGTGTTCGATTCCAACCGCCGTTTCCGCGAACTGTGGAACCTGCCCGAGCAGCCCGACTGGCAGGCCGACGGCGCCGTGCTGCTGGCCCACATGGCCTCGCAGCTGGTCGGCGACGCGCCGCTGCGCCACGCGGGCGCGCCGGCCGGGGCGCAGGCGGGGGAGCGGCGCGGCCCGCACAGCACGCTGCTGTACACGCGCGACGGGCGCGTGATCGAGCAGGTCACGCGCAGCCTCGCGCTGGGCAGCGCGGCGGCGCGCCTGTGGTCGTTCCGCGACGTCACCGACGCCACCCGCAGCGCCCAGCGCGAACAGACCCGGCGCCAGGTGCTCGAACTGCTGGCCACGGGGGCGCCGCTGCCGGCCATCCTCGAGAGCGTGGTGCTGGGCGTGGAGGCCGACCATCCGGGCATGTTGTGCAGCATCCTGCTGCTCGACGAGGCCGGCGAGCACCTGCTGGTGGCGGCCGCGCCCAGCCTGCCGGCCTTCTTCAACGCGGCCGTGCACGGCATGTCGATCCACAGCGCCGAGGGCAGTTGCTGCCGCGCGGCCCGCACCGGCCAGCGCGTGATCGTCGAGGACATCGGCCGCGACCCGGCCTGGGCCGGCAACGCGGCGCTGGCCGCGCGCGCCGGGCTCGGCGCCTGCTGGTCCGACCCCATCGTCGGCGCCAACGGCAAGGTGCTGGGCACGTTCGCCATCTACCACCGCGAGCCGCACCGCCCGAGCCCGGACAACATCGCGCTGATCGAGCAGGCCTCGCGGCTGGCCGGCATCGCCATCGAGCAGGCGCGCGCCGCGCAGGCGCTGCGCGCGGGCGAGGCGCGCTTCCGCAGCCTGTACGACAACGCGCCCGTGGCCCTGTGGGAGCAGGACTGGTCGGCCGTGCGGGCGGCGCTGTCGGAGCTGGCCCTGCGCGGCGCCGAGGAGCCGGCCCGCTACCTGCAGGCCCACCCGGGCGAGCTGCGCCGGCTGGCCGGGCTGGTGCGCATCCTCGACGCCAACGGCGCCGCGCTGGCCCAGGTGGGGGCGGCGCCGGGCGGCAAGGATCTGGCCACGCTCAGCCTGGCCCAGTTGTTCGACGCCGACGCCATGCCGGCGTTCGCGCGGGCCGTGGCGGCGCTGGCCGGCGGCCAGCAACTGTTCGCCTGCGAGGGCAGCTTCCAGCGCCTCGACGGCAAGTCGCGCCTGAACGAGCTGACCCTGCTGGTGATGCCGGGCCACACGCTGAGCCTGGACTTCATCATCGTCTCGACGGTCGACATCACCGAGCGGCGCCGCATGAACGACGAGCTGCTGGTGCTGGCCACGACGGACTTCCTGACCGGCTTGCCGAACCGGCGCGAATTCATGCGCCAGCTCGACGCCGAGCAGGCCCGCTTGCAGCGCGACGTGGGCGGCTGCGCGGCCGTGCTGATGCTGGACCTGGATCTGTTCAAGCGCGTCAACGACGAGCACGGCCACGCCACCGGCGACGCCGTGCTGCGCCACCTGGCGTCGCTGATGCGCGACAGCCAGCGCAAGATCGACATGCTGGGCCGGGTGGGCGGCGAGGAGTTCGCCATCCTGCTGCCGGGCGCCGACCTGGACGCGGCCACCACCTTCGCCGAGCGGCTGCGCCAGCGCATCGCCGACACGCCGTTGCAGGTCAACGGCCAGCCGTTGCCGGTGACGGTGAGCGTGGGCATCGCCGCCCTCAGCGCGGCCGACAGCCAGGCCGACCAGGCGCTGATCCGGGCCGACCAGGCCCTGTACCGCGCCAAGCGGGGCGGGCGCAACCGGGTCGAGCGCATGCCGGCGGCGGCCTGAACAAGGGTGGCCGGCGCGGCGGTGGCGGCGTTAGCGCTGCGTTAGGGCCCGACCCTTGGGGCCGACCCCGGTTTGTTGCCTGGCGAGCGCCCGGAACGACTAGGCATGGACCGCGGCGTGCTTGCGGCTGCGGGCGGAGAACCACCAGAACAGGCCGACCGGGATCAGCAACGGCAGCAGCAGCGGCGAGATGGCCGCCACCAGCACCAGGGCCAGCATGGCCAGCCCCACCACCAGCAACACGCCGAGGCTGGCGAACAGCAGGCTCACGAACACGGCCGTGCAGGTGATGGCGATGGCGGCGATCATCATGCCGGCGCCGCCGAACAGCATGGCCAGCACGGCGCCCAGCGGGCCGTCGATCTCGTCGCCGTCCACGTTCACGTGCAGGTCGCCGGTGGCGAGCGCGTACCAGATGGCGGCCGCCAGCAGGGCCAGCACGGCGACGGGAATCAGTTTCTTGGCAGACAGGTTCATGGTGGTCCTCTTGGTCGGGTTGTGGTGGGCCCGGGCGCGGGGCGCGTCAGGCATGGTGCCACTGTAGGGCGGCGCGGCGCGCGGCGCCACGGGCTTGCGACAGAGCGTCGCTTTGGCGGGATGGACGGCCGTCGGACGGCGCTCAACAGTCGGCGCCCGGCCGCCGGCCGCCGCGCTTGACCGGGGTCAAGGCGCGGCGATGGCGGGGCGGCAAGGCGGCCGTTTTCCTTGAACTAATGTTATGCCTGCCTATACTGGAAGTCTGACCAGTCGTACGGAGGGCAACATGGCATGGCTAGAAATCAGCGAGGGTCAATCGATATCCTCGATTTGCAACCGGGCACAGCGCCAGCGTAGCGCACAGGAATGCTCGAACGGGCCCAAGGGGCCGCCGTCGGCGCCGCCCACGATACCACCGATCATTATCAATCCCTTCAGCTACCAGATGCCCGAACCGGCCATCGATCCGCGCGTGACGCCGTTGCGCCCGCCGATCACGCCGCCGGCCCGGCCCGCGCTGTCGTGCGCGGGCAAGCGCATGCGCGGCTGAAGCAGCCCGGATATCCCCGCAGGTGGCGTTACAGGGTCAGGCCGCATGGCCTGGTCCTGGTAGCTTGTCGCGCCCACGCGCGCGCGGGCGGGGCGGCGGCGCGGCCGCGCGGCTGCGGACACGGCCGATTTCGACTATCATGACGGCCCCGTACTTAGCCGCGAGCCGCCCGCCATGCCCACCGACGCCCCCGATTTCCACGAACCCGAAGACGCCCTGGTCCAGGAGGCCCGCGTCTGGCAAGGCAATGGCTGGACGGCGCGGGTGATCAAGAACGAGGAGGACGAGGGCTGGGCCGTGGCCATGATCAAGGACGGCGAGCCGGAACCGGCGCTGGTGGGCCCGTGGACCATGGGCCGCGACAAGAAGAACCCCAAGCCGCTGGACGTGAACGCCTTCAACACCTTGGTCAAGACGGCCAACGAGGTGCTGCGCCGCCACGAGCAGCAATTGCACGCGCAGTTGCACAAGAGCGTGTTTGTCAGCACCGACGCCGGCCAGCTCAAGGTCAACCTCGACATCGTGCCGGACGAGGACGATCCCTACGCCACCCTGAGCGCGTGGGATGGCTACGGCGAGCAACTGGCCAGCGTGCGCGTGGCGCCGACCTTCAAGCTGACCGTGGCCAGCGCCGAGGCCTGGATCGCCAACGACTACCGCCGGCCGTGACCTGAGCGGCGAAGATTGCTGGCCCAACCGCCGGGCGACCTGCTAGTATTTCCTGTGTGCATTTACAAACGTGGGAAAAACCGATGGAAAGTCGCCTCACCCGGCTGGAAGCCGTGCAAACCATGCTGCTCGAGATCGGGCGGCTGTCTAGCCGTTGCACCAATGTCACGGAATTCCTGGAGGGGGTGCACACGGCGCTGGGCCGCATCATGTACGCCGCCAATTTCTTCGTCGCCCTGACCGACCAGGGCGGCGACGACGACAAGATGGTGCGCTTCGTTTATTTCGTCGACGAGGCCGACGCCGCGCCCGACCGCGACACCTGGTTCCCGCTGGCCTCGCCCGAGCAGTCGCCCACGGCCTGGGTGATCCTGCACGGCACGCCGCTGGTGATGACGGCCGAACAGGCCATCTCCAAATCGTTCGACGGCAGCACCTGGGGCGTGGGCACCACGGCCGAGCACTGGATGGGCTGCCCGCTGCTGGACCAGAACCACGCGGCGCTGGGCGCCGTCGTGATCCAGAGCTACGACAAGGAGCACACCTTCAGCGCCGAGGACCAGGCGCTGTTCGAACTGATCGCCGGCAGCGTGTCGAGCGCGCTGCAAGGCTTGCAGAGCGTGGACCGGCTGGAGCGGGCGGTGCGCGAGCGCACGGCCCTGCTGGCGCACGAGGTGGCCGAGCGGCGCCGCGCCGAGAGCATCCAGCACGCGCTGTACCAGCTGGCCGACCTGTCGGCCAACACGGTCGACGGCGCC
The DNA here is from genome assembly GCF_058801745.1 of Rugamonas sp. GW822-FHT03B10. Lineage (NCBI taxonomy): Bacteria > Pseudomonadati > Pseudomonadota > Betaproteobacteria > Burkholderiales > Oxalobacteraceae > Rugamonas > Rugamonas sp. GW822-FHT03B10. Next base: position 600,653 of record NZ_JBXANP010000001.1, read on the forward strand.
ACGCTGAACCGCCGCCTGCACGAGATCATCGGCGAGCTGGTGCCGGCCCGCAATTTCCTGATGGCGCTCTACCATCCTGACCGGCACGAGATGACCGTCCCGTACTTCGTCGACGAGAAGGATGCGCAGGCGCCCGTCAAGCGCTTCGCCTACGGGCAGGGCATGAGTTCCTACGTGCTGCAGCAGCGCCAGGCCGTGCTGCTGGACGGGCCCGGCTACGCGGCGCTGGTGGCCAGCGGCGAACTGAAGGAGCCGATGGGCAGCGTCGAGATCGCCAGCTGGATGGGCGCGCCCATGCTGCTGGGCGAGAAGATCTACGGCGTGATCATCGTGCAAAGCTACGATCCGGCCGTCGTCTACACCCAGGCCGAGCTCGACATCCTCGCCTTCATGGCCAACCACGTGGCCGTGGCCATCGCCCGCATGCAGGCCGACCGCGCCATCCGCAAGGCCAAGGAGGCGCTGGAGGAGCAGAACGCGGCCTTGAATTCGGCCCTGACGGCCCTGCGGGAGGCGCAGTCGGAACTGGTGCGCCAGGAGAAGCTGGCCTCGCTGGGCCGGCTGGTGGCCGGCGTGGCGCACGAGATCAACACCCCGCTCGGCATCTGCGTGACGGCCACCAGCCACCTGGTGCAGGAGCTCAAGCTCACGCGCGAGGACCTGGCGGCCGGCGCGCTCGACGAGGAGGGTTTGAACAGCTTCTTCGACATCGTCGACCAGTCGCTGCGCATCATGACCACCAACACCCAGCGCGCGGCGGCGCTGGTGCGCAGCTTCAAGCAGGTGGCCGTGGACCAGTCGTCCGACGAGATCCGCTCGTTCAACCTGCGCAAATACCTCGACGAGGTGCTGCTGTCGCTGCAGCCCAAGCTCAAGGGCAAGCAGGTGGCGGTGGAGATCGACTGCGCGCCCGACATCCACATGGAGAGCTTCCCCGGCGCCGTGTCGCAGATCGTCACCAACATGGTGGTCAACTCGCTGGTGCACGGCTATGGCGAGGGCCAGCAGGGCAAGATCCGCATCACGGGCAGGCTGGAGGACGACCACGTGCTGTTCGATTATAGCGACGACGGCATCGGCATGGACAACACCACGCTGAGCCAGTTGTTCGACCCGTTCTTCACCACCAAGCGCGGCTCCGGCGGCAGCGGGCTGGGCGCGCACATCCTGTACAACCTGGTGACGGGGCCGCTCGGCGGCACGGTCAAGGTGGTGAGCGCGCCGGGCATGGGCCTGCACTACAAGCTGCGCTTCCCGCGCACGCGCCGCAAGCAGGGGCCGGCGGAACTGGCCGAGGCGGAACCGGCCTGACATGGGCGCGCGCATATAGCGCGGCGGTGGCGGCAGGCGCTGGCGTGTTGTTTATTTGATTGTGTTCACAATTGCAAGCTTCACAATTCGCACGAAATGTGTGGCAAGTATATTAAGATTGTGAAACGCCTCTGATACGCGCTCGCGTATATGGAGCGACCACAATAAAGGAGACACCATGACCTCACGCGCCAGCGCGCAGCGGGCCGCGCCATGACGGGAGCCATCCCCTTCGTGGCGGCCGTGCTGTTGCCGACCGTCGATCCTGCCGAGCCCGGCTACCCTGCCGATGCCGCCGATGCCGCCGATGCCGCCGATGCCGCCGCATCCGCCACCGCCGCCACCGCCCCTGCCGTCGCGCGGAAGCCGGAGCCGCTGCTGCTGGCCGCGCTGGCCGGCGTGCTGCGCAGCGCCCGCGACGGCGATCTGCCGTTGTTCGTGCGCACGCTGGGCATGCCGCAAGCGTCGCTGCTGCGGATGGCCGGCTGCTGCTTTCCCGCGCTCGACTATCACGAGCCCATCCCCGAGCGCAAATACGCGGCGCTGCTGGCGTGCGCGCCGCCCGAATTCCACCGGCTGCACGCGCTGCTGATGGCGCAGCGCGGCGTCGACGCCGACCCGTGCCATGCCGACTGGCTGGCGCGCGCGCTGGCGGCCGCCTGCCTGGGACAGCGTTTCCTGTGGCAAGACCTGGGCTTGACGGGGCGCGAGGAACTGGAGGCGCTGCTGCGCCGCTATTTCGGGCCGCTGCACGTGCGCAACGGCGGACGCGGCCAATGGAAGCACTTCCTGATGCACGAGCTGGGCGCGGCGCCGGCCATCCGGCTGGGCGCCGGCATGGTGTGAACCGGGCGCCGGCGCGGCCCTAGTCGGGGAAGCGCTCGTTGATGGCCAGCGCCTTGTCGATGTTCTTGCACAGCAGTTCGACATAGACCGGGTCCAGGTGCTGGCCGGCCACCTCGCGCAGGTGGGCCACCACCTGCTCCACCGGCCACGCCTCCTTGTAGCAGCGCTTGTGCATGAGGGCGTCGAACACGTCGGCCACGGCCACGATGCGCGCGTACAGGTGGATGGCCTCGCCCTTCAGGCCCTGCGGGTAGCCGCTGCCGTCGTATTTCTCGTGGTGCTGGTGGGCGATCACGGCGGCCGCCTTGAGGATGGGGCGCTGCGAGCCGTCCAGGATCGACAGGCCGACGGCCGGGTGCTGCTTCATGATCTCCCATTCGGCCGCGTCGAGCTTGCCCGGCTTGAGCAGCACGGCGTCCGGGGTGGCGATCTTGCCGATGTCGTGCATCGGCGCGGCGTGGCGCAGCACGGCCGTCTCGTCGTCCGACATGCCGGCCGCCGTGGCCAGCAGGTGGCAGATCTCGGACATGCGGCGCACGTGGTTGCCGGCCTCGTTCGAGCGCGACTCGACCACGTCGCCCAGGCGCAGGATCAGCTCGGCCTGGGTGTCGGTGATCTCCTGCGTGAGCAGGATGTTGTCGAACGCGATCGCCACGCCCGAGCAGAACACTTCCAGCAGCTTGGCGTCGATCTCGGAGATCTCCTCCACGCCCTTGAGCACCAGCAGCGAGGCCTTGCCGCTGGCGTTGGGGAAGTAGCCGACGTAGACGTCGCCCTGCACGCGCGAGATCTTGTTGCTCTCGGCCTCGTCGAGCTGGGCCAGCACCTCGGGGCTCAGGATGGCGCCGTCGTCGTCGCCGATCTGGGCCAGGATCTCGTATTCATGTTCGCCGCCGATGGCGGTGGCGCCGCGCAGGCGCAGCAGCATGCTGTTCTCGAGCCGCAGCAGGGCCACCACCTGCTGCAGCAGGCCGTTGGCGAAGTCCTTGAGGTTGCGCTGCTGGAAGATGTGGGCCGAGGCCGCGATCACCCGCTCCAGCCCCTCGCGGTAGTTGAGCTGGGCGCGGCGCGCCTCCTCCACCTTCATGATGTCGCGGTAGGCGCGCAGCGCGGCGAAGGTGGTGGTGAACAGCTTGGTGCGGTCGAGCTCGGTCTTTTCCTTGTAGTCGTTGATGTCGTAGTTGACGATCACGCGCTCCTCGGGCGCCTGGCCCGGCTGGCCGGTGCGCAGCACGATGCGGGTGAACTGGTTGTCGAGGTCCTCGCGCATCCAGCGCGCCACCTCCAGGCCCGAATCCTCGCGCTCCATCACCACGTCGAGGAACACCAGCGCGATGTCGGATTCGCGCGCCAGCACCTGCTTGGCCTCGGCGCCGCTGTAGGCGTGCACGAAGGCCAGGCCGCGGCCTTCGAGCCGGAAGCGCGACAGGGTCAGCTTGGTGATGTCATGGATATCGGGCTCGTCGTCCACCAGCAGGATTTTCCAGGGAGGCAACTTGGGCGACGCAGTAGACAGGAAAGACATAAGAACGAGTTCCGCAAAATGACACAAAGACTCAATACCAAAGGCGCAGCCTATAGGGCGTTTTCACTGCAGGCAAAACTTCGCGGTGTGCATTTTCCGGGCACACTTTTTCGATTGTAGTCCCAAGCCGTCGTTATTAACAACAAGCAATAATGTTTCCTGCCGTCCAAACAACATCCGGTGCCGGGCGCGGGGGATGTGGCGGCGTTCCCGGCCACGCCCCGGCGCGCTATGCAGACCAGACATTACTTCATTTTTAGCAATATTGCTATCTCCGCGCAAATAAAAAACCGGGGTCAGGTCATGTCGTCACACAACTTGCGTGACGGCATGACCTGACCCCGGTTTGAGGGGGGCGGCGGGCCGCTTAGCTCAGCACGGGCAGGCCGGTCAGGTAGCCGACGGCCGCGCCGAAGCGGTCGCGGTAGTTGGCGCGGATCAGCGGATCGAGCGTGGGCATCACCTTCGAATGCAGGCCCGTCAGGTTGCCGGCCGCGTCCTTGCCCACCTCCCAGTCACCGGGGTGCTGGAAGTTGCTCATGATGTAGGCGAAGCCGTTGATGTCGTCGACCGCGTGCAGCCCGGTCGACTCGGCGCCGGCCGGCGTCGACAGCAGCCGCGTCAGCGTCTTGCTGTCGACGTTGTAGGCCCACAGGAAGTTGTTCACGTGCAGGCCGCTGTCCTCGCCGATGAACAGCGTGCGCAGCTTCTCCGAGAACTTGATGTTGTCGGGGTTGGCCACCTTGTCCGGGTTGGCCAGGTTGCCCAGCGCGTCCGGCGTGGCCAGGTCCTCGCCCACCAGGGCCGGCACGGCGGCCATGTCGACCGGCACCCAGTCGCTGTCGATGGCCGCGCCGGTCGTGTCCTTCTGGCCGCCCTTGAGGTTCAGGCCGTACACGATGCCGGCGCTGGGGCCGGTCACCTTGACGCCGCCCGAGCCATCCTTCATGGCGCCGTTGATGTAGCTCATGGCCGAATAGGCGATCTTGTCCTTGGCGTTGACGGTGGTGCCCTCCATCTTGGTGAAGCCCATGCTGCCGCCCTTGAGCGCGGCGTAGCGGTGGGTCTCCAGGAACGCGGCCGCCTTGTCCATGCCCGCCATCAGCTTGACCCAGTTCTTCTTGCCGCTGTACGGGATCTGGGTGTAGCTGGCGTCGGCCGGGTCGGCGGTCTTGACGGCCATGATGTCGGCCGCCTTGAGCGTGTCGGCCAGCGCCTTGATCTCGGCGCTGGTGGCGCTGCCGAGCTTGATCCAGCTGAGGTCGGCCGAGCCGCCGTTGTCGGCCGTCTTCTGGGCCCACTTGGCCACGTACAGCGTGCCCGACGACAGGTCGCGCGCGCGGTCGGCCACGAACATGAACAGGCCGCCGTTGGTGGCGTCGTCGCCCATCAGCGCGGTGCGCTCGTCGGGCATCACCTGCACCAGCTCGTGCGACAGGCGGCCCATGCAGTAGTGCTTCTTGATGCTGGCCGTGCCGTCCGGGTTGACCGTGACCTCGGGCAGGTGGCCGTAGTGGTAGGGGTTGGCCTTGGCGGCGTCGCCGAACAGGTTGCTGCTGAAGGCGGCGAACTGGCTGTTGGTCGCGATGCTGGTGGCGTCGGGCTCGTACTCCTCGCTCGACAGGTGGGTGTTCCACGGCGAGCGGCTGGCGCCGCAGGTGATCCACAGGCCGTTCACGGCGCTGGTGTCGACGTTGTGGTATTTGACCAGCGACAGCGCGCCGGTGGTCTTGTCCTGGTCCAGCGTCAGCACGGCGATCGGCGACGGCAGCATGCCGTACATGGAGGCGCCGGCCACGTTGCGCGTGGTGTACTCGAACTGCACCACGGCGAACACGGTGTTGCCCTTCACGCCGGGCACGGTGGGCGCGTCCAGCTTGAGCAGCGAGGTGCCGTCCGGGCAGTCGGAGAAGAACTGGCGCTGGCCGGCGTCGGTCTTGTCGACGATCGGTTTGTTGTTGATGTCGTAGTAGCCGCCGGCCAGGATGGTGCCGCCGCTGCCGTTGGGCACCATGGCGCCGGTGATGAAGAAGGTCTGGTACTGGAGCGTGTAGCTGCGCTTGCTGCCGTCGCTGTAGCTGGCCTGCAGGGCCGAGCCGACCGTGGTGGTGGCCATCTTGGCCGCGTCGGCCAGGGCCGGGGCCGGCATGCCGGAGAAGGTGACGGTGCTCAGGGTGGCGGTGGGCGGCACGGCGGCCGCGTCGGCGGACGAACCGCCGCAGGCCGACAGCAGCGCGGAGGCGCCACCGGCGCCGGCCAGCGGCAGCAGCGGCGCGCTGGACAGGAATTGCAGCAGACGGCGGCGGGACAGATCGGGGGATTCGAGCATGAAAAACATCCTGTAATGGTGAAACCGGGGTTGAGCCATTCCACGTGCCGCCCGGCGCGGCCCGGCGGCATCATGCGGGGCGGTGGCGCGCCTCCATGTGCGGCATCTTAGTTTTCCGATATGACGGGCGCGTGACATTGGTAACAATGTTGTGCAATGCGTACCCGCCGGCATCAAACGCGCTATAGTGAAATGGTGTTGAAGTCAGGCGGCGCGGCCGCCTTCCCCGTCTGAAAGGAACCACGATCATGCGTACCCGTTACCATCTGCTGGCCGCCGGGGCGCTGGCGCTGGCCGCCTGCGGCGCCGCGCTGGCGGAGGTGAGCGTCAGCTACGTCAAGCCTGAACAGTTCAGCGACGTGCCGTATGGCGTGCGCGAACGCGAGCATGTGATGAAGGAGCTGACGGCCCACTTCACCGAACTGGGCAAGCGGCTGCCGGCCGGCCAGAACCTGAAGGTGGAGGTGCTCGATGTGGATCTGGCGGGCTGGGTCTATCCGCGCCGCTGGGGGCCGGACGACATCCGCGTGCTGCGCGGCGGCGCCGACTGGCCCCATATGCATCTGCGCTTCACGCTGGAGCAGGACGGCAAGGTGCTGCGCAGCGGCGACCGCGAACTGGCCAACATGATGTACCAGGACCGCATGAACCGCTACCCGAGCGACGACGCGCTGCGCTACGAAAAGCAGATGCTCGACGACTGGTTCGGGAAGGAATTCGGGCCGGCCAAGAAGGCCGGCTAGCGGCCGGCTTGCGGCCGGCCGGGCAAGCCCGGCGGCGCGCCAAGGCAGGCCGGCGTCAGGGCAGGCGGTTGACCTGCGGGAAGCGGGCCAGGAAGGCCTCCGGCATGGGCGCCACCTTGCTGGCCGGGTAGTTGAAGAACACGAAGCCGTATTTGGCCATGGCCACCAGCGCCGCGTCGCGCGGGCGCGTGACGCGGAAGATGATGTCGCCGCCGTACTTGTTGAAATCCATCACCCCCACCTCGAACAGCAGCTGGTCGCGCGCGTGCGCCTCGGCCCGGTAGGTGGTGGCCAGGTCGGTGATGATGATGCCGGTGCCGTCCGGCTGCACTTCCGGCACGCCGGCGTCGTACAGGAAGCGGGCGCGCGCCTCGGACAGCATGGAGATCATCGAGTCGTTGCCCAGGTGGTTGGCGCCGTTGATGTCGGTCACGCGCACGGTGAGCTGGGTCGAATAGCAGAACAGGTGGTCGGGGAAGTCGAGGACGAGGCGGGCCATGCGGGTTCCTGTTAAAGATGTTCGCCCAGGAACACCAGCGTGTTGCCGTGGGCCTGGGCCGCCGCGCGCTGCTGGTAGCTGGCGCGGTGGTTGCAGTTGAAGCCGTGCTGGGCCTGGTCGTAGACGTGGATCTCCACCGCGTCGTTGTCGTCGAACGCGTTGGCGACGCGGGCCACGGCGTCGGCCGGGATGTGGGCGTCGAGCGCGCCGAAGTGCAGCTGCAGCGGGATGCTGATTTGTCTGGCGCGCGCCAGCGCGTTCTGGATGCCGCCGCCGTAGTAGGCCACGGCCACGTCCACCAGGCCGTTGGCGGCCGTGTGGTAGGCCAGCAGGCCGCCGTAGCAGTAACCGACCGCGCCCAGCTTGCCCTGCACGCCGGGCAGCGCGCGCAGCGTGCGCACGGCGCGGCCGACGTCCTGCTGGGCCAGTTCCACGTCGGTCGCGTTCTTCAGCGCCACGGCGCGCTGCCAGTCCGCGTCGTCGTAGCCGAGTTCGATGCGCGGCCCGTGGCGCCAGAACAGGTCGGGCGCCAGCACCACGTAGCCGTCGGCCGCGTACTGGTCGGCGACGTTGCGGATGTGGCTGTTGACGCCGAAGATCTCCTGCAGCAGCACGATGCCGGGCCCGCTGCCGCCGCGCGGCCGCGCCAGATAGGCGCCGAAGCGCTCGGCGCCGTCCTCGATGTCGATCCAGCTGGAAGTGGTGTCCATGGTGGCTCCCGTGGGGTGGAAAGCGGACATGCTACCGCAGATCGCCGCGCACCGTCAGTACACTTCGCGCAGGTAGACCACGGGGCCGGCCCGGTACACGCCGAACGTGGCGCGGCCCGTGGTGCTGGGCAGGTAGGGAATCGCTTGCGTGCCGCTCTTGCTCAGCGTGATGTCGACGGCGCCGCTGCGGCCCGGCGCGGCCACCGTGAACTTGCCCGCGCCACTGGCGAAGGTGAGGTTGCCGTTGGCCAGCGTGAACGCGACGGCGCAGGTGTTGCTGCCGCTGTTGGCCAGGTTCTTCTGGCAATTGCTGAACGTCAGCTTGCCCGCCAGCCCGACGACGGGCGTGGCGTTGGCGTAGGCCGCCGTGTTGACCCAGCCTATCGTGGCGCCGGCCGGCGTGGCGCCGCCCCAATACTGGGCCTGCACGCCCACGGGCATGGGCAGCGCCTCCGAGCCGTAGCTGTTGGCCACCAGCAGCCGGCCGCTGACCACGCTCACCAGCGCCTCGTTGGTGGAAGCGCCGCGCAGCGAGGTGGCGAGGTCCGCGTCGGTGGCGCGCAGCCAGATGTTGGTCGGTGGCGCCAGCTTGTCCGGCGTGGCCGGGTAGCCGTTGGCGAACTGGTAGGCCGGCAGGTAGGCCGGATCGGCCGTGGCCGCGCCCATGCTGAAGCGCGCGGCCGTCACGGCCTTCACGGCGGTCTGGCCGAGACCGTTGCCGGCCGGGGTGGTGGGCGGATTCTGGTTGGCCGCGCCGCTGGCGCCCAGGCCGTTGTAGGCGGCCAGCGTGACATCCCTGGCGTACGCGCCTTGGTAATTCTGCGTGACGGGGCCGCTCTTGCTGTAGGCCGTCACGCGCAGGTCGAACGGCTGGGCCGCGAACACGAACTTGCCGCCCACGTTGGGCGCCGGGCAGGGGTTGGCGATCGCGGCGTTGCTGACGACCGCGGGGCAGGTCATGGGCACGGCGCCGTTGAGGGCCGTGTCGAAATGGTCGGGGATGAAGCGGCCGATGTTGACGCTGCCCGTCACGCCCAAGGTGGAATTGAGATAGCCGTTCGGGTTGGCCAGCGCGGCGGCGAAGTTGATGATGCCCACTTCATCCCAGCGCATGGGCGTTGGCGGCGTGGGGCTTTGCGTCGAGGCCACGCCGTTGACCATGGCGGGCAGGCTGCCGCCCACGGCCACCATGCGTCCGCCCGCCGGCGCCACCAGCGACTGGGCCAGTGTGTAGCTTTCCGCGGGCGACTCGTTGCCGAAATTTGCCGTCACGGCGTTGGCCGAATTGAGGGCTTCCAGTTTGGTGTTGAAGTCCTGGCCGGCGCCGATGAACACGGGACCTGTGTCGTTGGTCGCGGCCGGATTGGCCGCGCCGTTGCTGGCAGCGGTGACGGTGAAGCGGAAGCTGGCCGGCGCGGCGGTGAAGCTGGCGGCGCCCGCCAGCACCAGACCGGCGTAGGGACCGCTGGGCGGGATCAGCTTGGCATTCAGCGTCATGCGGCCGGCGTCGGCGTATTGCAGCGTGGCGCTGGCCGTGCCGGTGGCGTCGAACGGCAGGCTGACGGTGGCGCCGCCGGCGCTGCAGCTGGACGTGGCGCTGCCGGCCAGCGGCACGCCGCTCACCCGCGCCGGCACGGTGCCGCTGGCAGGGTTGTTGTAGCTGCAGCTGAAGTTGACGTTGTGCGTGACGTTGGCCAGCAACGGCACGCACACGTTGCCGCCGCTGCCGGCCTTGAGCGCGCGCAGCGTGAAGCCCTGCGCCTGCTCGGCGCGGTGGTTGGGGATGGTGAAGCTGAAGCCGGCGTCGGCGAACAGCATGGTGCAGCTGCTGCTGCCGGTCGCCGTGTTGTAGCAGGCGTTGGCGTTGTTGGCCTCGGCCGCGCTGGCCGACAGCGTGGCGTTGCCGGCCGTCGTCTGCTGCACGGTGCCGCTGCCGCTGCCGCCCGTGATGGTGACGGTCTGGCCGCCCGGCGTCAGCGTCACGTCGACGGGATCGGTGTAGTAGGCCGAGCAGGCGGCGTCGGCGCAGGCCGTGATGGAGACGGTCTGCGGCTCGCAGGTCAGGGCGCTGCCGGGGTGGCTGATCAGGATGTGGTCGAGGTCGGTGACGGTGCCACCGCCCCCGGTATGGTTGCACGCGCCGGGATTGCCCTTGCCCTTGCCGGTGGCGCAGCTGTTGCCGCCGCCGGTGCAGGTGATGGTCCCGCCGACGTCGCCCTGGGCGCCGATGTTGATGGCGTTGACGGCCGCGTCGCCGCTGATGTAGGCGCAGGCGTTCTGCAGCACCACGTTATGGGCCGCCAAGTCGCCCCAGACGGTGCCGTGGTTGTCGATGTCCACGTCACCGCTGGCGTTGACGCTGCCCTTGAGGCTCGATTGCTTGGCAACGTACAGCGTGCCGGTCTGCACGCTGGCCACCACGTCGGTGTGCATGGCGGTGCTGATGCTGGCGGCCGTCACCAGGCCCGTCACGCGCAGGCTGGACTGGAACGCGAGATCGCCGGCGGCCGTGACGGTGCCGTGGATCACGGCACCGTCGCTGTTGTTGATGGCGATGGTGGCGGCGCTGATGTTGATGGTGGGGCTGGCCGCGCCGATGCGCAGCGCCAGGCTGCCGCCCACCGTCAGGCTGCCGCCGCTCATGGCCAGGTTGCTGGTGGCCAGCGCGAGGGAGCCGGCCACTCGCAGACTGGCGCTGCCGTCCATGGTCACGGTCTGTCCCGCCCCGATGCTGGCCGAACCGTTGATGACGACCGTATAACCGTCGGCGACGGCGATGTTGTTGGTGCCCGGCAGCGTATTGCAGCTATAGGTGCTGCTGGGGGCGTCGAAGCTGCAGCCGGCAACAGGGCCGCCGTTGTAGTTGTCGGTGGCGGCGTGGGCGGCGCCGGCCAGCGACAGCGCGGCCAGCAGCAGCGCCGGGCGCAGCGCCTGAAGCAGCGCGCGCGGCACGACGCGGGACAGGAATGGGGGCATGGTGGAATCGGGTGGACGGGCCTGCCCAGATTATAGGCCGATTCCAACCGTTGCCCTGTGGCATTTACAACACGGCCGCCCTCGTTGACCTCAGCGCTTGACCTTGCCGAACGCGTCGCCCGCCTTCCAGCTGGGCATGGCGCTGCCGTTGGCCAGCGCGTAGCCGAGATTGAGCGTGAACTGGGCTTGCTGCACCATGCCCGACAAGTCCCAGTCCGCATGGTATTCGTCGCTGACCTGATGGTAGTCCTTCTTGAACGCCACCATCTTTGCGCTGGCCGCCTCCTGATCGCGCGCGAACTCGAAGTAGCCGTCGCCCGAGAACACGGCCGAACCCACATTGAAGGCGGGCACGCCGGCCTTGGCGAAGTTGAAGTGGTCGGCGCGGAAGTAGGCGCCCGACAGGTCGGGCACGGACGGCGCCAGCTTGAGCCCCATCTTGCGCGCCACCTGCGCGGCCGTGTCGATCAGCGAGCTGCGCTCGGCGCCGGCCACGCCGATGTCGCGCGTGGTGCCGACGAAGTTCATGCTGTCCAGATTGAGGTCGGCCAGCGTTTTGTTCAGTGGCCACAGCGGCTGCTGCACATAGGCCGCGCTGCCCAGCAAGCCCTGTTCCTCGGCCGCCGGCCACAGGAAGATCTGGCTGCGGCGGGCCGGGTGCTTGACCGCCTCGGCCGCCATCGCCAGCAGCGCCGCGCTGCCCGAGGCGTTGTCGATCGCGCCGTTCCAGATATGGTCGGTGGGCTCGTCGCGGCGCGCCCCTTCGTCCATGCCCAGATGGTCCCAGTGGGCCGAGTAGATCACGGCTTCGGCCTTCAACTTCGGATCGGTGCCCGGCACCACGCCGGCCACGTTGAACTGTTCGACCTGACGGATCGCGCTGCGCACTTCCGCGTGCACCTTGATGTTCAGGTCCACCGGCGCGAAGGCGCGCGTTTCGGCGCGCGCGCGCAACGCGTCCAGATCCTGCCCGGCGGCGGCGAACAGGGCGCGCGCCGTGTCCTCCTGCAGCCAGCCTTCGACCGGATTGCCGGCGCCGGCCAGGTGGAAACGCTCGTGGCTGAAGCCATTGGCCGGCACGCTCCATGGATAGGAGGCCGAAGGTGTGGTGTGAATCAGCAGCACCCCGGCCGCGCCCTGGCGCACGGCCTCCTCGTACTTGTACAGCCAGCGGCCATAGTAGGTGTAGGCCTTGCCGGCGAAGCGGTTCGGCTCCTCGGCCGTCGGCTGCGGGTCGTTGACCATCATGACCAGCACCTTGCCTTTGAGGTCGGCGCCCTTGTAATCGTCCCAGTGTTCCTCCTCGGCGCGCACGCCGTAGCCGACGAACACCAGCGGCGCATCGAACTGCACCTCGCTCTTGCCGCTGGCCGTGCCGAACACGATCTCGGAGCCGATGGCCGGCGTGATCACCTGCAGGCCCGTGTCGAAGCGCAGCGCGCTGCCTTCCAGCAGCTTGCTGCCTTCGATGCGCACCGGCTGGCGGTAGCCGGCGCCGGCCAGCGGTTTGAGGCCGATGATGGCCGCCTGCGTCTCCAGATAGCGCACCGCCAGGTCGCCGCCGCGCTGGCCCGTGCCGCGCCCTTCCAGCAGATCGTCGGCCAGGAACGCCAGGTGGGCGCGCAGCGGCGCTTCGCTGACCACCGGCTGCTGCGGTTGGGCGTGGGTGACGGACGATGCCAGAACAAGTCCGGCGGCGATGGCGAACGGGGTAAGACGCATGGCGACTCCAGCGTGATGTTGAATATGGGCTGTCATCTTACTGCATAGTCGGCGCGGCGATGCTCGCGGCGCGGCGGGCAGGGGGAGTGTATCCGTTGCGGGGCCGGTTGTAAGCGAATGTAAGACTCGGTAAGAGGTTGTAATGCCCGTCAACTGGACCGTAGCGGGCCCCGTTTTCTGCTCAGTGACACGGGAATTGTCCCGGTGCCGAAAACCAGAAAAGGATTACACATCATGACCAAAATCATCGCTTCCCTGATCGCCGGCCTGTTCGCTACCGCTGCATTCGCACAAGCGCCCACCGCCAGCGCCACCACCGCCGCCGTCAGCGCGCCAGTCGCGGTGAAAGCCGAAGCGAAAGACAGCAAGGCCGCCGTCAAGGCCGAAGTCAAGGAAACCAAGGCCGCCGCCAAGACCGAAGCGAAGGTCGAGAAGGCTGATGCCAAGGCCGCCAAGACCGAAGTGAAGACGGAAGCCAAGGTTGAAAAAACCAAGGAAACCAAAGAACACAAGAAGGCAGAAGAAGGCAAGGCCAAACCCGCCGCGGAAGCAGGCAAGGTGGCCGGCAAGGAAGCTGTCATCACCAAGTAATCAGCACCGGATACGCACGCAGCACCACACCGACACATTACGCACACTGAACTGTTTTAAAGGATGACCACCATGAGCAAAATTCTCTCCGCCCTGATCGCTACCCTGTTCGCCACCGCCGCTTTCGCACAGGCTCCCGCACCCGCCGCCGCCGGCGCCACGGTCAGCAGCGCACCCGTCGCCGCCAAGGTAGCCACCAAGGAAGCCAAGCCCGCCGCCGTCAAAGCGGAAGCCAAGGAGACCAAGGTGAGCGCTGCCACCGGCGAAGGCACGGAAGGCGCCAAGACCGAGGCCAAGGAAGGCAAGGAAGCCAAGGTCAAAGCGCATCACCACAAGGCCACGAAAGCCGCCAAGGCCAAGACCGAAAACAAAGAGGCGGCCAAGGTGAGCGAGTCGTCGCCGGCACCGGCTGCCGCACCGGAAGCGAAAGTGGCGACGAAATAATCCACACCGTATTGTCGTGATGAAGGACAGGGTTTGCGCCCTGTCCTTTTTTTTTCATCCGCCCTGATGCCGCGCGAGCGCGCAAGCAAGGGCGATTGGGGACCGCTGTTCTGCCGTCCAACTTTTAGTACGCTTTCTAAAGGTGGCATTCCGGCGTCGTCATCCGAAAAATCATCCAATTCAGTCCGGATTGCCGGGAGGGAGTAAACTACGCACCAATTTCTTTCGCAATTAGGCGATTCGAACAATTTTTGTGAGTGACGCCATGTCTGCATCCCCATCCCCCATCGCCAATTTCTCCGACCTGAACCTGAGCGCTCCGCTGCTCAAGGCGCTGAACGACGTTGGCTACGAGTCGCCATCGCCGATCCAGGCCGCGACCATCCCCCTGCTGCTCGATAACCAGGACGTGCTGGGCCAGGCCCAGACCGGCACCGGCAAGACGGCCGCCTTCGCGCTGCCCATCCTGGCGCGCATCGACATCAAGCAGACCACGCCGCAAGCACTGGTGCTGGCGCCCACGCGCGAACTGGCGATCCAGGTCGCCGAGGCGTTCCAGACCTACGCCAGCCACATCCCCGGCTTCCACGTGCTGCCCATCTACGGCGGTCAGAGCTACGGCCCGCAGCTGTCGGCGTTGCGTCGCGGCGTCCACGTGGTGGTGGGCACGCCCGGCCGCGTGATCGACCATCTGGACAAAGGCTCGCTCGACCTGTCCAAGCTGAAGACGCTGGTGCTGGACGAAGCCGACGAAATGCTGCGCATGGGCTTCATCGACGACGTCGAACGCATCCTGCAGGAGACGCCCGAAACGCGCCAGACGGCGCTGTTCTCGGCCACCATGCCGTCCGCCATCCGCCGCATCGCCAACACCTACCTGCGCCAGCCCAAGGAAGTGACGGTGGCCGCCAAGACCGGCACCAACGAGAACATCCGCCAGCGCTACTGGCTGGTGAGCGGCATGCACAAGCTCGACGCGCTGACCCGCATCCTGGAGGCGGAGAACTTCGACGGCATGATCGTCTTCTCGCGCACCAAGCTCGGCACCGAGGAACTGGCCACCAAGCTGCAGGCGCGCGGCTTCTCGGCCGCCGCCATCAACGGCGACATCCAGCAGGCGCAGCGCGAGCGCACCATCCAGATGCTCAAGGACGGCAAGATCGACATCCTGGTCGCCACCGACGTCGCCGCGCGCGGCCTGGACGTGGAGCGCATCAGCCACGTGGTCAACTACGACGTCCCGCACGACCCGGAAAGCTACACCCACCGCATCGGCCGCACCGGCCGCGCCGGCCGCACCGGCGAGGCGATCCTGTTCATCACGCCGCGCGAAAAGAACCTGCTCAAATCGATCGAACGCGCCACGCGCCAGCCGATCGGCATGCTCGAACTGCCGACCATCCAGGCCGTGAACGACGTGCGCATCGCCAAGTTCAAGGAACAGATCACGGAAACGCTGGCGCAGGGCGAGCTGGAACAGTTCCAGAGCCTGATCGAGGACTACGAGCAGGAGCACAACATCCCCGCCGTCGAAATCGCGGCCGCGCTGGCCAAGATGGCGCGCGGGAACGTGCCGCTGCTGCTCGATAAGAAGCAGCTGACCACCTCGTGGGAAGAACGCCCCGCGCGCGCGGCCAGCTTCGACCGACCCGAGCGCGGCGAACGCCCCGAGCGTGGCGAACGCAGCGACCGTTTCCCGAAAAAGGAGCGCATCGTGCGCGCCGCCGATCCCGGCATGCAGACCTACCGCATCGCGGTCGGCTACCAGCACGGCGTCAAGCCGGGCAACATCGTCGGCGCCATCGCCAACGAGGGCGGTGTCGATTCCAAGTTCATCGGCCGCATCGAGATCTACGACGACTACAGCGTGCTCGATATGCCCGACGATCTGCCGGCCGACACGCTGGAGCACCTGGCCTCGATCAAGGTGGCGGGCCAGCAGCTGCGCATCTGCCGCGACGATGGCGGCGTGACGCCGGCCGCCGCCGCGAAGGCCGCACCAGCCGCACCTGCCGCACCGGCAGCGTCCGCGGCACCGGCCGCCGCCGCGAAGAAGGCTTCGCCGTTGGCCAAGGCCGCACAAGTGGCGCCGGACGAACTGGAAGCGGCGCCGGCCAAAAAGAAAAAGGAAAAGCCGGGCAAGGTGCAGATTCCGATGAGCGCCTTCCGCATCGAAGTGGGCAGCAATAACGCCGCCACGCCGAGCAATATCGTGGGCGCCATCGCCAACGAGGCGGGCCTGGAGGCCAAATTCATCGGCCGCATCGAGGTGTTCGACACCTACAGCATGCTGGAGCTGCCGGCCGGTATGCCGGACGACATCTTCCAGCACCTGGGCAAAGTGTGGGTGGGCGGCGCGCAACTGCGCATCAGCCACGCCGACCGCATGCCGCCGGAATCGGGCAAATCGACCCCGCCCAAGAAGCCGGTGCCGGGCGCCAAAGGCGACAAGTTCAAGGCCAAGCCGGGCGCCAAGGGCGCCAAGTCCCCCAAGGGCTACTGAGCGCGCAAGGTGTGACATGAACTGAACGACAGGGCCTGCGGGCCCTGTTTTTTTTTGGTGGCGCCACCGTCGCCGCGAATGCGTGTAGCATGCCGCTCAACTATCCGGTTTGTACAACCTGACGTCGAGAGGATGGCAGCATGTTGAAACAAATAAGCGAGCGTCTGATGGCCGGTGCCACGAGCCCCGCGCCCGGCGGCGCGCAACCAGCGCCGATGACGCTGGACGATTACCTGGCCCTGCACGGCAGGGCGCCCGATCTGCGCGTCGACTATGGCGGCGCGCCGTCCCAGTTCGCGGAACTGTTCGTGCCGCAGGGCGCGGGCCCGTTCCCCGTGGTGGCCCTGATCCACGGCGGCTGTTGGACCGTGCAGTACGGCGGCATCACGCAGATGCGCGACATGGCCACGACGCTGGCGCTTCAGGGTATCGCCGTCTGGAACATCGAATACCGCTGCCACGACCAACCGGGCGGTGGCTACCCAGGCATGTACCAGGACGTGGCGCAGGCGCTGGACCTGCTGCGCACACTGGCCGCGCCCCATAGGCTGGATCTGGCGCGTGTGGCGCTGGTCGGTCATTCGGCCGGCGGCCATCTGGCGCAATGGGCCGCCGCGCGCGCGCGCCTGCCGTGCGGCAGTCCGCTGTTCGTGGACGATCCGCTGCCGGTGCCGGTCGTGATCAGTCTGGGCGGGCTGGCCGATCTGCGCAACGAGGCCGCGCTGATCAAGTGCAGCTGCGAGCGCGACACGGCGCAACTGGCCGGCCGGCCCAGCGCGGCGCGGCCGGACGTGTTCGCCGACACGTCGCCGGCCGAACTGCTGCCATGCGGCGTGCGCACGGTGCTGATCCACGGCGAGTTCGACACCATCTCGCCGCTGCGGGCCGGCGAGGATTACGCGCGCCGCGCCCGTGCGGCCGGCGACGCGGCGGAAGTGGTCGTGCTGCCCGGTGGCAGCCATTACGATGAGGTGTCGGCCGGTTCGCCGTGCTGGCCCATCGTGTGCGGCCAGATCCGCGAGGCGCTGGGGATGGCGGCGTAGCGCCGCTGCCCGCGCGGGCGGGTCCCCCGCATCGCCTATTTTCATGCGGAGGATGGGTTCCCGCCTGCGCGGGAAGTCGCCCCGGGGGAGCAATGACGTGCGGGGTGGACCTCAGTAGTCCGAGTACTTGCGCGCGTCGCCGCGCACGCGGTCGGCCGGGTATTTGCGGCGGTTCAGTTCCATCTTCTCGCGCAGGGCGGCCGCCAGGTCCACGTTGGTCTTGTCGGCCAGCTGGATCACGTAGGCCAGCACGTCGGCCAGCTCGTGGCGGATGCCGGTGCGCTTTTGCTCGTCCAGCTCCGCGTCCGCGCCCGTGGGCAGCCACTGGAAGTGCTCGACCAGTTCCGCCACCTCCACCGACAGCGCCATGGCCAGATTCTTCGGCGTGTGGAACTGCTCCCAGTCGCGCTCGCGCGCGAACGCGCGCAGGTCGTCGCGCAGGGCCGTCAGGTCGTCGGCCCGCGCGGCGCCGGCCAGCGGCTTTTCCATGAACACGCTGAGCGGATCGTCGGGATAATCGCCATACGGCGCGCAGCGGCGGAAGCCGTGGCGCGCGTACAGGGCCAGCGCCGGCGGCTGGCACGGCCCCGTCTCCAGCGTCATGCGCGGACAGCCGGCCGCCCGCGCCGCGTCCTCCAGCATGCGCAGCAGGCGCCCGGCCGCGCCCCGGCCACGCGATCCGGGCCGCAGGTACATGCGTTTGATTTCGCCGTAGTCGGGCGTCAGCACCACGGCGCCGCAGCCGACGGCCGCGCCGGCGTCGTCGCGCACGACGGCGAACTTCACGTGCGGCTGCTTGAGCGTGGCCAGGTCCAGCGCGTACACGCTTTCGGGCGGATAGAGCGTGAGGTGGTAGGCGTCGAGTTCGGCGATCAGGGCGATCACGGCCGGCTGGTCCGGCGATTCAAAGGTGATGTGCATGCCCGCTAGTGTATCGACAGCACGGCCCGCACGCTAGGGTCCAGCGCGCTGCGGTCGATGTAGCCGACCAGATTCGGATTGTCGGCCACCAGCCGGCGGATGGCCGCGTTGTCGCCCGATTCCACGGGCGGCTGGCCGCGTCCCGTGAACAGCATGCGGGCCCAGTGCGCCTTCATCTGGGCCGGCGCCTTGCCGCTGGCCCTCAGGTAGAAGGTGTCGCGCACGGGCGAGCCTTCGCTCTGGTCGATCGGCACCGCGTGCAGGCCGTTGGGGAAGTCGGCCGACTTGCCGAGGAACAGATCGGCCGCCTGTTCGCCGCTGAGCGTCCTGAGGGGATTTTTGGCCGAGACGATCACCACCACTTCGGCGCGGCAGCCGGCGCCGGCCAGCAGGGCGCCGGCCAGCAGCAGGTGCACGATGCGCAGCCGGCGAAGGAGGGCGGGGACGGGCTTGTGCATGATGGGCCTCGTCGTCAGAAGATGAAGTCGGCCAGCGCGCTGACCACGTTGACCTGGCCGCCGCGCGGCGTGCCCGGCGCCACGCTTTGCAGCGTGCCGTAGGAGCCGGCGCCCAGGTGCAGCTGGTCCCACTGCAGCTTGAAGTCGAGATTGCGCGCCGCGTCCCAGCGCACGCCGGCCGCGTAGGTGTGCTGGGCGATCGGCGCGGCGCCCGTGTCCGACAGCGGCTTGAGGGCCGACACGGTGGCGTACGGCGTCAGGTTGCCGACGCGGACCCCGGCGTTCACATACCAGGCCGCGCGCACGGCCTCGATGCCCTTGGCGTCGTAGTTGGTCACGCGCACCCACTCGGCCGACGTGAACCAGTCGCCCGGATCCCACGCCGCGCCCAGCGACATGAAGCGTCCGCGCTGCGGGTTCTGGTTGTCCACGTCGCGCTGCTGGTAGGCCGCGTGCAGCGTCAGCGGGCCGTGTTCGAGCGTGTCGAACACGCCCGTCACGGCGCTGGAATGGACGTCGACGCCGCGCGTGTTGGTGACGGTGCGCTTGCCGTACAGGATGCTGGTGGTGTTGCTGGTGTCGCCGCTGCGCACGCGGTACGACGCGTCCACGCCGTCGCTCTCCTTGAGCGCCAGCAGGCGGTACACCTCGATCGGCGGCCGGGCCGTGACGTTGCTGTAGCCGACCCGGCGCGAGTCGGACGCCAGGAAGCTGGCCAGCGCGATGCGCCCGGCCCGCACGCTCAGGTTGGGCGTGATCGAATATTTGAGGTTGGCCCAGTTGATGAACGGCTGGTAGCTGTTGTTCCAGCGGTACTCGGACAGCACCTGCACCACCGCCTGCAGCTGCGGCGTGAAGTTGGCCGTGAACTGCACGCCGAGCCGGCTGTCGACGTCGCTGCTCCACTGGTGGTTGCGGCCCGTGCCCTGCGGCTGCAGGTTGTCGAACACATAGTCGGCGCCGTGCTGGTCCGAGTGCGCGTAGCCGAACGTGCCGAAGCCGTTCACCGACAGCAGCGGCCGCGCCGGGTCGGCCGGCGCGGGGCCGGCGGCGGTGGCGGCGGTGGCCGCCGGCGCAGGGCCGGCGTCGTCAGGGCCGGTGGCGCCGGCGGCCGGTTCGCCGGCGTGCGCGGCGCCGGCCAGCGACAGCAGCAGGGCGGCCAGGGCCGGTGTCTGGGGCGGGACGGCGAAGTGCTGGGACATCCGGGCTCCGGGGCGGGTTAATTTTCGAGGTAGTGCGACAGCAGTTTATCGAGTTCCCGGGTCTTGTCTAGCCGGGCCAGCCCGCTGTTTATGGTTTGCAACAGCTGGGCCGCCCCGGCGCCGCTGGCGGCCACCCCGAAATACAGGGCGCGCAGCGGTGAACCGGGCAGCGGCTGGCTCACCAGCGTGCCGTCCACCAGCATGCCGCGCAGCGTGGGGTTGATCAGGTACTGGCCGGCCATGGTCTCGCGGCTGTCGATGAACAGGTCGCAGCGGCCCAGGTGCAGCTTGCCGATCAGCTGCTCGTAGCCGATGGTGGCGCCGCGGTCGACGTCGGCCGTGGCGATGCCGTAGGCCTCGAAGCGGTAGCCGCCCAGGCCGCACAGGTGGTAGCGCTGCACGTCGGCCAGCTGTTGCAGGTGGATGCCCTGCGGGCGCGCGCGGCGCGAGTAGAAGTACACATTGTGCACGGTGAAGTAGGGATCGCTCAGCAGCAGCTTGCCGGCGGCGGCGTCGGCCTGGCCGATGTTGAGCGCCAGCGCGATGCGGTGGTCGGCCACCAGCGCCAGGCAGCGCGCCCACGGCAGCAGCTGCACCTGGACCTGCCAGCCGCGGCGGGCCCCGATCAGGTTGAGCAGGTCCACGCTGGCGCCCACCACGTGGCCGCTGCGCTGGCCGTGCACGCGTTCGGCGTACACGAACGGCGGCATCTCGGCCTGGTCGGCGCACGCCTCGATCGTCGCCGCGCCCGCCGGGGCCGTGGCCAGGCTGAGCAGCAGGAGCAGGAGGGCGTGGACGCGGTTCATGGTGTGGGCGGGGCGGCGGCGGAGACTGATCCCCATTCTAACAAATGCGAAAGTCGCGGCGGCCATCGTTGTTGCGCCAATGCAAATGCGACGCCGCCCGCCGCGCCGTCCCGTCAGGCCGGGCTGCGCTCGGGCGCGCGCAGGTCGGCGAACTCGCGCCGGAACGCCAGGTAGTCGCGCGCGCTCTGGCGCGGCGCCTCCAGCATCGGCAGGTGGCCGATGCCGGGCATGACGATGGTGCGGCTGCGGCGGCACAGGGCGCCCAGCGCGGCGGCGCCCGATGGGTGCAGGATGCGGTCCTGCTGGCCCCACACGATCAGCGCGGGCGGCGCCAGTTCGCGGTATTGCTGCTCCAGCAGCGGCGCCGTGGTCAGCTGGTGCAGGATGCGGCTGTGCAGCGCATGGTCGGCCACGCCGCGCCGGCCCAGCGCCACGCGCACGCAATACGGCAGGAACGGCGCGCGCTCGGTGGTGCTGGCGATCAGCCGGCGCACGTCGCCCACCCGGCGCAGCAGCAGCGGCATGTCGCCCGTGTCGCGGTAGCGCTCCAGCACGGCCGTGCTCTGGGCGGCCGCCGTGCCGGCCGCGTCCAGCAGCCACAGGCTGGCCACCCGCTCCGGGTAGGTGGCCGCGAACTGGGCCGCGATGAAGCCGCCCATGGAGTTGCCGCCCAGGTGCACGGGGCCGGGCGCCACCTGGTCGAGGAAGGCGCGCAGCCGCTCCACCTGTTCCGCGATCGTGTAGCTGGCCGCCGCGTTGCGCGTGGCCTCGCCAAAGCCGGGCAGGTCGGGGATCACGACCCGGTAGTGGGGCGTGAGGAAGCGCGCGATGCGGATGAAGTTGTCCTTGTCGCCGCTGAAGCCATGCACCAGCACCAGCGGCGCGCCATGGCCGCCGTCCAGGTAGGGCATGACGAAGCCGGGCACGGCGACCCGGGCCAGCCGCAGGCCGGCCCGCCAGCGCTCGAGACCCATGCCCAGCCTGGCCGTCGGCAACGGCGCCAGACGGTTGGCCAGCAGCACCGCGACGACCAGCGCCGCCAGCGTCCACAAGACGGTATGGATGAATTCCATGTCAGGCGCTCCGGCGGCGGGTCTTGGACGGCGCGGGCGCCGCCGGGGGGGCCGATGGCGCCGATGGCGCGGCCGGCCCCTGCCAGACGGCCGCCGTGGCCAGGCCCAGGGCCAGCAGGTTGCGCACCAGCGCGGCGCGGGCCGGCTTGAAGTCGGCCAGCGCCCAGTTCTTGGCCGTCTGGTAGATGGCGCCCAGCAGCGCGCCCGACAGCAGGCGCGGCGACAGGCCGTTGGCCGGCTTGGCCGGCAGGTCGGCGCAGATCACTTGCTCGATCAGGTCGGTGGCCAGATCGAGCCGGTGGCGGTAGGTGGCGTTGGCCGCCTCGCTGGCCCCTTCGATCTCCATCAGCACCAGCCGCGCGCGCGCCTTGTCGGCCGCCACGGCCGCCAGGTAGGCCTCCAGCGCGGCCCGCATGCGGTCGTGCGGATTGGGGGCGGCGCGCGCCACCCCGGCCGTCACCCTGGCCAGTATCGTGTCGGCCGCCTGGTTGTAGGCGGCGCACAACAGTTCGTCGAAATTGCCGAACGATTCGTAGAAATAGCGCTCCGTCAGACCGGCCTCCGCGCACAGCATCTTGAGCGTCGTGTGGTGGTAGCCGTGCGTGCCGAAGCAGTGGATGGCCGCCGCCAGCAGGCGCTGGCGGCGCTCGCGCACCCGCTGTTCATTGCTGGCGCCGCGGTACACCCGCTCGCCCCTGGCCGCTTCCCTCGTCGTCTTGCTGTCGCCCATGTCATCGCGCCTTGATCGGTTTGACATCGTTCAATGTCAATTAATTCCGGCTATATTGACATTGAATAATGTCAATTGTAAAGCGACTTGAGCGACATCGCGTGCTGTCAGATGGCGGCGGCGGGCGCGGTCCCGGTCCCGGTCCCGGCCCCGGCGTCGGCGCCGGTGTGCTCCAGCCGCGCCAGCAGCGCGTCCACCGGCGCCGCCCGGCCGTACAGGAAGCCCTGCATGCTGTGGCAGTGGTGGCCGATCAGGAAGTCGGCCTGGGCCTGGGTCTCCACGCCCTCGGCCACCACCCGCAGCTTCAGGTGGCGCGCCATGTCGAGGATGGTTTGCACCAGCGCGCCGCTGCCGGCGTCGTGCGGCGCGTCCGTCACGAAGCTGCGGTCGATCTTCAGCTCGTACAGCGGCATGCGGCGCAGGTAGGCCAGGCTCGAGTAGCCGGTGCCGAAGTCGTCGATCGAGAAGCGCAGCCCGAGCGCGGCCAGCGCGTGCATGCGCTCGATGGTGGCGTCCATCTTCTCGACCAGCAGGCCCTCGGTCACCTCCAGCACCAGCATGCCGGCCGGGGCGCCGGTGGCGGCCAGCGTGGCGCGCACCTGCTCGACGAAGCCGGCCTGGCGGAACTGGCTGGGGCTGACGTTGACGGACAGGGTCAGCGCGTGGCCGGCCCGCGCCAGCCGCAGCGCGGCCTGGCAGGTCTGCTCCAGCGCCCACTGGCCCAGCTGCAGGATCAGGCCCGACTCCTCGGCCACCGGGATGAACACGGACGGCGGCACGGCGCCGCCGCCGGGCAGCGGCCAGCGCATCAGCATCTCCGCGCCCACCGTGCGGCCGTGGCGGTCCACCTGCGGCTGGGCGTGCATCTCGAGCCGGCCGGCCGCCAGCGCGGCGGCCAGGTCGCGCTCCATGTCGAGCCGCCGCTCGACGTCGGTCTGCATGGCCGCCTCGTAGAAGGCGACGCCATTGCGCCCGTCAGCCTTGGCGCGGTACATGGCCGTGTCGGCCTCGCGCAGCAAGTCCAGCGCGTTCTGGCCGCTCTGCGGCAGCAAGGTGACGCCGACGCTGGCCGAACAGCCGTAGCGCTGGCCGTCGATGTCGAACGGGGTGGCGATGGCGTGGCGGATCTTGTCGGCCACCGTGCGCGCGGCCAGCGTGGCCGCCTCCAGCGCCGGCGCCAGGTGCGGCAGCACGACGACGAACTCGTCGCCGCCGATGCGGGCCACGGTGTCGGCCTTGCGCAGCAGCGGCGGCAGGCGTTCGGCCACGGCCCGCAGCAGCGCGTCGCCGGTGCCGTGGCCGCGCGCGTCGTTGATGAACTTGAAGCGGTCGAGGTCGATGAACAGCACCGCGCTGTACTGGTGGTCGCGCGCGCTGGCGGCCAGCAGGTTGTCGATGCGGTCGATCAGCAGGCGCCGGTTGGGCAAGCCGGTGAGCACGTCGTAGAACGCCAGCCGGTGGATGTCGTCGTTGACGGCCACCAGGTGGTTGCGGCTTTGTTCGAGCGAGGCGGCGCTGCTGGCCAGCTCGTCCAGCGACTGGGCCAGGTGACGCAGCAGCACCGCGCACGACAGCGTGAGGATGGCGGCGATGAACAGGAAGTTGAGCGCGATGATGAACGAGCGCAGCATGCCGTAGGCGGGCAGGCCCATCACCTGCAGGCCGGCGTCGGCCCGGTAGCCGAGCGCCAGCACGGTGGCCGTGGTCAGCGCCAGCATGCACAGCGCGGGCCGGAAGCCCAGCAGCAGCGCGGCCAGCACGGGAATGGCCAGCAGGTAGATCTGGCTGATGGGGCCGACCTTGAGCAGCAAGCCCACGCCGACCACATAGATCACGCCCAGGAAATGCCAGACGCGGGTGGCGTAGGCCAGCCGCCGCAACCGCCAGATGGCGCCTATCCACGCCATGGCCAGCAGGTCGATGACGGCGATCAGCCAGATGCCCTCGCGCGCGGCCAGCAGCGCGCTGGGGATGGCCGTGGCCACGCCCAGCACGAACACGACCAGCAGCAGACGCGCGAAGATTTGCGCGCGCCAGTGCGCGAGGGCGGTGGGCACTGCCACGGTATCGGCCTCCTCGATGTGCGTACGGAAACTTCACTTTCGCAACCGATAGTACCGGCAATCGCCGGGGATGTCACTATGACAATTGTCCCGGTTGAGCGCGTTTGCTTGACCGCGCGTATGGTCGCCGCCCGCGCCCGCTGGTCGCCCGCGCGCGGCCGTCAGTCGCCGGCGCTGACGCTGCCGATGCCCTGCACCGATTTGTTGATCACGCGCGGATGGCCGTAGTAGGACAGCGAGCCCATGCCGCGCGCGATGGCGTTCAGCGTGTCGCGCGCGTACACGCTGACGGCGCCCACCCCCTCGAAATTGACGTCCACGCGCTCGGCCCGCAGGGCGTGGGTGTCGACCTCGCCCACGCCCTTGGCGGCCAGGCGCAGCAGCTTGACCTTGCCGTTGGCTACCAGATGGCCGGCGCCCAGGTAGCTGACGTCGAGCCGCTCGCCGTCCACGTGGTTCAGGATGGTCTCGCCGGCGCCCTCGACCTTCACCCGGCTCAGCGAGGGCAGGTTGATGGCCACGTGCGGCGTGCCGTTGCCGGCCGGGGTGGCGTGCCGCTCGGGCAGCGTGATGGTCAGCTCGTTCTGCACCACCTCCGTGCGCAGCTGCGACACGACCTGCTCGGCGCCGCTGACGGTCACCGCCTGCGGCTGGCCCACGTTCACCGTGATGCTGACCGGCCCCTTGCAGTTGATGGCGATGAACGGCGCCAGCTGGCGCACGCTGTCGGCGGCGCCGGCCGGCGCGGACAGCAGCGACAGCGGCGCCAGCACGGCGGCAAGCAGGGGCACGGACAGGGTCGGACGGCACATGGAACGCTCCTTGTTGGGTGAAAATACAACGTTATGATTATGGCACCCGCCCATTGTACGGCGCGCCCGTGACGGCCGGTTGCCCGTGTGACGAACCGCCGTTTGGGCGGCATGAACGGTCGTCACTTGCAAAGAGTATGTTGCTGTTTCGATACGTTTCCATGTTATTTTAAAACTAATCTGCATTTCGGCGCCGGCCCCGCCTTGGCTATACTCGACGAGGCCGGGCCGGCGCCGCTCCCTTCAGTTTCACTAGTGACTCACTGCGAAGGAATGACATGGAACACGTACATGCTGCAGGCTTGTCCCAGATCGACCGTTGGCAAAAGAACCGCCAGAAGGCGTTCAAGGCCATCCCGCCCGAGGGGCGCATGATCAAGTACCTGGGCAAACAGTTCATGGTCTACCCCGGCACGTTCTGGCCGTTCACGGACAGCCAGCCGCTGGTGCGCCAGCTGCAGGTGGACCCCGGCGACGCCGTGCTCGACGTGGGCACCGGCTCGGGCGTGATCGCCGTGCACGCGTGCTACGCCGGCGCGGGCCGGGTGCTGGCGCTGGACGTGAACCCGTCGGCCCTGCGCAGCGCCGCCTACAACGCGGCCCTGCACGGCTTCGAGGACGTGATGGAGGTGCGCGCATCGAACCTGTTCCAGAGCGTGGGCGACGAGCAGTTCGACGTGATCACGGCCAACCTGCCGTTCCGCGACAAGCCGGCGCCCGACGTGGTGGCGCGCTCGCAGTGGGACACCAATTTCGAGACCAACACCGGCTTCTTCGAGCAGGTCGGGCGCTACCTGAAGCCGGGCGGGCGCATCTACTTCGCCCAGGCCAGCTTCGGCGCCATCGAACAGACCCGCAAACTGGCCGAGGCCAACGGCTACACCGTGCGCGAACTCGACAGCGCGGCCGCCGACAAGGCCGAGGTCAAGAAATTCTTCGTGTACCTGATCGAGCGCGCCGCGCCGGTCCGGCCCGCATGAACCGGCTGATCGACGCCGTCAATGCGATCCGCGCCGTGGCGCCGTCCGAACTGGGCGGCGCCGTGCGCCAGGTGGCCGTGATACTGACCAGTCCACGGTCCGGCTCCAGCCTGCTCACCAGCGTGCTGGCGCGCCACCCGGGCATCGCCACCCTCGATGGCGAAATCGAACCCTACCTGGCCCTGACCGGCAACGGCTTCGGCTATTCGAGCAACAGCGACGCCATCGGCCCGCTGGCCAACCGGGCCGCGCTGGCCGACTGCGTGCTCGACGACCTGACCGTGGCCGACGACGGCCCGCCCGACCTCGAATCGATCAAGCGGCGCTGGCGCAACCGGCTGCTGCTGCAGTTTCCGGCCGTGTTCGCCGAGCCGTCCGAACAGCGGCGGCTGGCCCAGTCGCTGGACGAGGCCATGACGGCCGGCGCGGCGCGGCGCTGCGCCGGCGAGCGGGCCTGGCAGGAATACGTGCTGGGCAAGGTGTTCCGCCACGACGGCTGGCGCATGTCCTATTACGACGGCATGGCGCGCGCCGGCACGGCCGGCGGCTTCGACGTGCCGCTCAAGCTCGAGGAGCCGCCGTTCGTCATGCCGCGCCACCACCGGCGCCGCTTCGACGCCACCGACGCGGCGAACAAGGTGCTGCTGTTCAAGACCCCACCCGACGTCTACCGGCTCGGCCTGTATGAGCAATTGTTCCCCAACGCCGAGATCAAATACATTCACCTCACGCGCGGCTACGCCCAGGCCGTCAACGGCCTGATCGACGGCTGGTGCTCGCCGGTCGGCTTCTTCTCGCACGACCTGCGCTGGGCCGGGGTGGACCTGCGCATCGGCGGCTACACCGACGTGCAGCCGTTCGGGCGGCGCTGGTGGAAGTTCGACCTGCCGCCCAACTGGCGCCAGTTCACGGCCGCGCCGCTCGAGCAGGTGTGCCTGAACCAGTGGCTGTCGCCGCACCGCGCCGTGCTGGCCGCGCAGGTGCCGGCGCTGCGGCTGAAGTTCGAGGACTTCCTGGCCGACCCGGTGGCCGCCATGGGCCGCGTCACCAGCTATCTGGGCTTGCCGATGATGGCCATGCAGGCGCAGCTGCCGGTGACCATGGCCACCGAGCAGCCGGCCCGCCAGCGCTGGCGCAAGCGCGAGCAAGCGTTGCTGGCGCTGGGCCGCCAGCCCGAGGTGGCGGCCATGATGGACACGCTGGCCTACAGCATGGACCCGGAGGGCTGGTCATGAAGCGCCGCCTGCTCGTGCCTTTCCTGATGGGCCAGCGGCGCGACGGCCTGGCCCGCGTGTGTGAACTCGACCGCCACGACTGG
Source organism: Rugamonas sp. GW822-FHT03B10 (assembly GCF_058801745.1). Classification (NCBI taxonomy): domain Bacteria; kingdom Pseudomonadati; phylum Pseudomonadota; class Betaproteobacteria; order Burkholderiales; family Oxalobacteraceae; genus Rugamonas; species Rugamonas sp. GW822-FHT03B10. Next base: position 628,258 of record NZ_JBXANP010000001.1, read on the forward strand.
CAGGTGGTGCAGGTCGACGAATGCCGCGCCACCAGCATCGCCGACCGGGGCGAGCAGATGCGCAGCATGGGCAGGGTGTATGGCCGGCTGGCGGCGGCCGTGCGCGACATCGTGCGCGCCGGCGACGTGCCGGTCAGCATCTCGGGCGACTGCGTGTCGTCGCTGGGCATGCTGGGCGGGCTGCAGCAGGCGGGCCGCCCGCCCGAGCGCATCCTGTGGCTGGACGCGCACGGCGACTTCCACACCTGGAACACCAGCCAGACCCGCTACCTGGGCGGCATGCCGCTGGCCATGCTGGTGGGCCGGCCCGACCGCCGGCGCGACAACCGCGACGCCATCGGCGCGCTGCGCTCGGCCGTGGGCGTGACGCCGTTCCCCGAGCAGCGCATCGTGCTGTCGGACGCGCGCGACCTCGACCCCGGCGAGGCCGAGGCGGTGGCCGCCTCGGGCCTGGTCCACTGCGAGATCGGCGCCATCCTGCGCCACCTGACGCCATCCGAACGGCTGTACGTGCACTTCGACACCGACGTGATCGACGCCGAGGCGCAGATGCCGGCCCTGAAGTACCACGTCAAGGCCGGCCCCGGCCTGGCGGACATGGGCGCGCTGTTCCGCGCGCTGCGCGGCTACAACGTGGTGGCCGTGTCGGTGTCGGCCTGGCACGAGGAGAAGGATGTGGAGAACCGGGCCGCGCTGGCGTGCCTGGACCTGCTGCGCGAACTGGACCCGGCGCCGGACGACGTGGTGCCGGACAACGTGGCGCCGGACGACGTGGCGGCGCCCGGGGACGAGGCCGGGCCGCCGGTGATGCGGGCGCTGACGCCCGAGCAGCTCACGCTGCCGGCGTCGCCGCGCACGGCGTGGGAAGGCGTGTCGGCCGGCTGACGGCGCGCTTCACGCCGCCTGCAATTCCTCGTACAGGGCCAGGAATTCCTGGCTCAGCTTGTGGCGCGCGTCGAGGTGGATCATGGGCAGGTTGCGGTCGTGCGATTCGCGGATGCGGATCGAGCTCGACAGCTTGTTGTCGAGCACCGGCAAGCCTTCCTGCTTCAACTCGTCCACCAGCCGCTGCGGCAGCAGCGCGCGCGGCTGGAACTGGTTGACGACGATGCCTTCGATTTCCAGCGCCGGATTGTGGTCGGCCTTGATCTCGGCCACGTTGTTGACCAGCGTGTACAGCGCCTGGCGCGAGAAGTCGTCGCAGTCGAACGGGATCAGGCAGCTGTCGGCCGCGATCAGCGCCGACTGGGTGAAGAAGTTGTAGGCCGGCGGCGTGTCGACGAAGATCTCGTCGAAGTCCTTGCTCAGTTCATTGAGCGTGTCGCGCAGCTTGTAGATCTTGTGGCGCGATTCGAGCTTCGATTGCAGGTCGCCCAGTTCCGGGTGCGCCACCATCACCGACAGGTTCTCGAACGGCGTCTCGTGCACGTACTGGCTGGCCGCCTTGGCGAACATGGAAAAACTCAGCAGCTGCTCGAAGTAGGCGCCCATGGTCGGCGCCACCTCGCCGGCCGCCTGGCCCAGCAGGTAGCGGCTGGCGTTGCATTGTGGATCGATGTCGATCAGCAAGGTCCGCTTGCCCTGGTGCGCCGCGATGGCGGCCAGGTTCACCGCGATGGTCGATTTGCCGACGCCGCCCTTCTGATTGAAGATCACACGTTTCATTTGCTGTTCCATGGAGTGGATGAGGATGCAACGATTCTAGCATGGTGCGATGCAGCAACGAATGATGCGGCGATCACGTTTGTGTCAATTTGATCACACCGGCGCTGCGCGCCGCGCGTCAATGTGTCAGGGCGGAGATCGGGGCGGCGGGCATGGCGGGGGCGGCGTCCGCGTCGGGGGTGGCGGCCAGCGGCGGCTGGCAGGCGGCGATCCAGTCGTGCAGGGCCCGTCCCAGCACGCGCAGGCGGGCCGTCTCCACCTGGCGCCGCTTGTACGCCGCGTGGCTGGCCGGGCCGCTCAGGCTGCGTTCGTGGCTGGCCTTGTCCATCAGCTGGATCTCATATTCGAAGAAGAACCCTACATCGTAATCGCCGCTGTCGGCGCCGGGGTCCGGCTGCAGATGGATCATCTTGCGCACCGTGACCTGGATGCTGTTGAAGCCGGCCCCGCTGTGCGGGTTGTCGCTGCGCGTCTGCGGCTTGGCCAGTTGTTCCATCTCCGCGTCCATGCGCTGCAGCAGCTCGACCGGGTAGCCGTCGCTGTGCTCGAGCACGGCCCGGTATTTGCTGAACACTTGCTTGGCGGCGTCCATGTCGAGCAGCGTGTTGCGGGTGCGCTGGGCGTCCACGTTGGTGACCGACAGCAGGTGGGCCCGTTGCAGCGTGCGCAGCGCCAGCAGACATTCGAAGCGGGTGTTGAAGATCAGCCGCACGCCGAGGTGGTCGTAGATGTCGGCCGCCAGGTAGCCGGCTTTTTGCAACAGCTTGAGCAGGATGCTGTGGCGGCCCTTGTTGTTCTTGCGCTCGTAGTGCAGCAGCGGCAGGCAGGTGTCGCCGTCGGTGAGGAAATGGTGGTCGTCGTCGTCGCGGTGGATCACCTCATCCAGGCTGGCGAACACCTGCTCGCGGATGGTGGCGAAGTGGCGCAGCTTGAGGTTGTTCTCGAGGTAGAAGATGCCGTGCATGACTTTGAGCACGGCGCACGACCACATGCGCAGCAAGTCCGACTGCTGGCCGCGCATGGACGCGTACACCAGCAATTGCAGCGGATCGGCGGGCGTGGCCACGGCGGCCGGGATCAGCTGGGCCTGGCTCGGTTCGAGGAAGGTGTGGGCGATGAACTCGACCGCCTCGCGGTGCACGCGGGCGATGTGGGCGGGAGCGGCCGGCTGGTCGAGGTCGAAGCCGTATTCGCGCACGAACTGGCGCGCGTCGTGCAGGTTGCGCAAGGCCAGCGCGCCGAGGTCGATGGCCGACACCCCATTGGCGATCGCGTTCAGGTAGCTCCAGTTGAGCGAAAACTTGTGCTGGCTTTTGAGCGAGGCTCGTAGTTCTGTCATGGCACGCGGGCATGAAGCAGCAATCTGCCCCACCGCGCCGGTCACCGCGCGGTCACCGTGATGGGTGGGGGTATCGACTTGCATGCGGCATGCCGCACGCTCGTCCGTTTCAGTATTGCAGCCTGCCGTGCGGCAGTCAATCTATCTGCCGAACAACTTGTTTTGCTATGCACAAAACCCCGGGCGCGTTGAACGTGTTTGCCCACGCAAAAGCCACGTCATTCCCGCGCAAGCGGGAATCCATACTGAGCATCTGAATAGGCGGCTTATAGGGGGGGATTCAGGCAATGCCTGGATTCCCCCTGCGCGGGAAGTCGTTACTCCGGGGGAGCATCGACAGTATTTCAGGGTTCCCTTTACAGCGCGTGCTGCAGGATGGCGCGGCTCACTTCGAGGTTGATGTCGCGCCGCTCGCCCAGCTTGCTCATGCCGTGCGCGGCCAGTTGCGCCAGCACGGCCTCAACCGCCTCCTGGCCCAGGCCGTAGTCGGCCAGCCGGGTCGGGATGCCCACGCTTTCGAAGAAGGCGCGGGTGCGGGCGATGGCCGCGTCGATGCGCGCATCCTCGCCGCCGTCCGTGATGCCCCATACGCGCGCGCCGTACTGCAGCAGCTTGTCGCGCTTGCTGTCGCGCCGCACCTGCAGCAGGGCCGGCAACACGATGGCCAGCGTGCGCGCATGGTCGATGTTGTAGAGTGCGGTCAGCTCGTGGCCGATCATGTGGGTGGCCCAGTCCTGCGGGACGCCGGCGCCGATCAGACCGTTCAGGGCCAGCGAGGCGGCCCACATCAGGTTGCTGCGCGTGTCGTAGTCGTCGGGCGCGGCCAGCGCGCGCGGCGCGATCTCCACCAGCGTCTGCAGCAAGCCCTCGGCGAAGCGGTCCTGCGGCAGCGCCTGCGCCGGATAGGTCAGGTACTGCTCGGTGGTGTGGACGAAGGCGTCCACCAGGCCGTTGGCGACCTGCTGCAGGGGCAGGGTGTAGCTGCGGGTCGGGTCCAGGATGGAGAACTGGGGGAACAGGTGCTCGCTGCGGAACGGCTGCTTGGTGTGGGTGGCCTTGCGCGTGACGACGCCGCCGTTGTTCATTTCCGAGCCGGTGGCCGGCAGCGTCAGCACGGCGCCGAACGGCAGCGCGCGCTGGACCACGCTGCCACGGCTGCTGGCCACGTCCCACGCGTCGCCGTCGTACACGGCGGCGGCGGCCACGAACTTGGTGCCGTCGATGACGGAGCCGCCGCCCACGGCCAGCAGGTAGTCGAGTTTGTCGGCGCGCACCTGGTCCACGGCGCGCTGCAGCGTTTCATAGCTGGGATTGGGTTCGATGCCGCCGAACTCATGCACGACGCGCCCGGCCAGCGCCGCGCGCACATCGGCCAGCGTGCCGGTCTTCTCGGCGCTGGCGCCGCCGTACAGCAGCAGCACGCGGGCCGTTTCCGGCACCAGCCGCGACAGGGCGGCTGTGGTGCCGGCGCCGAAGACGATTTTGGTGGGATTGTAGTATTCGAAATTCAACATGGTGGGGTTCCTGAAGGCGTGTGTCGGTGCGCCATGCGCGGCCGGGAGCGGCGCGCGCGGCACGGGCAGTGTAGCAGGAGCGCGCCTTCAGCGTGCGTGGGGGGGGCGGCGCAACGGCCGGGGCCGGCGGGGCGGGGCGCCGGGCGTGCGCGTGCCGCCCGCGCCGGCGCCGGCCGTCAGTGGTGCAGCGGCATGCTGGCGGTGGTGCCCGCCAGTTCAGGGTGGAAGGCGCGGTCGCCGGGCGCCGTGTCGTGGTAGGCCCTGAAGCGGGACACCTTGCCGTCCCTCATCGTGAACACGTGGACCCACGGATTGTCGAAGCGGCGGCCGGTGGGCTTGGCGATCCAGGTGGCGTCGCCGATCACCACCACCGTGTCGCCCTCGGCGATGAACTGGCGCGGTTGGAAATAGACGGCCTGGACCGACGCGTCCAGCTTGGCGAAGAACTGGCCTATGCCCTGCTTGCCGTGGAAGCTGCCGGCATAGGGCGTGTATTCGGAATCGGGGCTGATCCATTCCGCCTCGTCGTGGTACAGGTCCATCAGCTTGCGGATGTCGCCGCTCTGGAACAGCTGGTAGCCCTGCATCACCAGTTGCTTGTTCTCTAGTGCATTCATGGCGTTTCTCCTGATCATCGTCCGCCCCGCGCCAGTCGCGGATGGTCGTGTCGGGAGCAGCCGATCAGATCAGCCTAGTGCGCGGCGGGCCAAAGTCAAGGCATCCGGCGCGCCGGGGAAAGTGGTGATGGCGTGCGGCAATGGCGCCATCGCGCGAATTGGCCTAGAGTGTGGCCATGAGCGACGCACGCCACGGGAGCGCAGGATGACGCCTGAACCGATGCTGATCCGCCCCATGCACGCGCAGGAACTGGACACCGTGCTGGACTGGGCGGCCGACGAGGGCTGGAATCCCGGCCTGAACGACGCCGCCTGCTTCCACGCGGCCGATCCGGGCGGCTTCCTGCTGGGCGTGGTGGACGGCGAACCCGTGGCCAGCATTTTCGCCATCCAATACGGCACCGGTTTCGGCTTCATCGGCGGCTACCTGGTGCGGCCCGCGTGGCGCGGGCGCGGCCACGGCATGGCCCTGTGGCGGGCCGGCATGGCGCGGCTGGCGGGGCGCAACGTGGGGCTGGACGGGGTGCTGGCCCAGCAGGGCAACTACGTCAAATCCGGCTTCCAGCTGGCCCACCGCAACATCCGCTACGAGGCCTGCGGCCGGCCCGCCGTCGACAACGAGGCGGTGCCGCTGGCCTCGCTGCCGCTCGACGCCGTGCACCAATTTGACCGCCGCTGCTTCCCCGATCAGCGCAGCCGTTTCCTGCAATGCTGGATCACGCAGCCCGATTGCATCGCCGTCGGCATCCCGGGCGAGCAGGGCGTGGCCGCCTATGCCGTGCTGCGGCCGTGCCGCAACGGCTACAAGATCGGGCCGCTGTTCGCCGACACGGCCGTGCAGGCCGAGACCCTGTTCCTCAACCTGCTGGGGCAGGTGACGCCGGGCGTGCCCGTCTACCTCGACGTGCCCGAGGCCAACCCGGCCGCCATGTCGCTGGCCGCGCGCCACCAGCTGCGGCCATGCTTCGAGACGGCGCGCATGTACACGCGGGGCGCGCCGGCGATGGACATGGCGCGCCAGTACGGCGTCACGACATTCGAGCTCGGTTAGCGCCGGTTTGCTATGCTATCGCCTTCGCGGCGGCCTGCGACACGTTGGGCCGCCTGTTCTCATTTTCGGAGTGGCACGCATGGTTTCTCTGCAAGAGCAGTTGTTAAAGGCCGGCCTGGTCGACAAGAACAAGGTCAAGAAAGTCAATCAGGACAAGAGCAAGCAAAAGAAGGAGGAGCGCCGCACGGGCACGCAGAGCGTGGACGAGGCGCGCCTGGCCGCGCTGGAAATCCAGCGCAAGAACGCCGAGCGCGCGCGCGAGCTGAACGCGCAGCGCGACGAGGCGGCCACGCAGAAGGCGATCCACGCGCAGATCGTGCAGATGGTGCAGAAGAACCGCCAGAACAAGGGCAAGGGCGACATCGCCTACAACTACACCCACGGCACGAAGATCGAGCGCATCCACGTCTCGGCCGAAGTGCGCGAGCACCTGGTGGCGGGGCGGCTGGTGATCGTCTGCCTGGAGGACGGGGTGGAACTGGTGCCGCGCGTGATCGCCGACAAGATCGCCGAGCGCGACGCGGCGCTGGTGGTGCGCGTCAACAAGAGCAGCACGGAGGTCGATGCCGACGATCCGTATGCTGCGTTCCAGATTCCCGACGATCTGATGTGGTGAGGCGCGCGGCGGCCCGCCCGGTGGATGGCGGCTGGCCGCAACCACCCGGTGGCCGCCGCCGGTGCCCGATGAACGTCCTGCTTAGCGCGTGGGCAACCAGGTCGGCTTGCTGTCCGTGTGCAGCTCACGCTCGACGGGGCCGTCGTATGGCGGCTCCAGCGTGCCCAGCGTGACCGCGATGCGATCCGGCGCCTGTGTGCTGCGCCAGAACAGCGTGGAGCCGCACACGCGGCAAAAGCCGCGCCGGCCATGGTCGGACGAGGCGTATTCCGTCACCAGGTCGGCGCCGCGTTCGAACGCGAAGCCGGCGCTGCCGACGTTGGCGTAGGAACCGGACGCGGCGCCATGCTGCTTCTGGCACATGATGCAGTAACAATGGCTGGCGTCGCGCACCGGCAAGGCGGCCCGGTAGGCGACGCCGCCGCACAGGCAGCTGCCGTGCAAGTAGTGTGGGTCGTTCAAGTGAGCGTCTCCCGTGGATGGCTTGATAGGACAGTCGGTGATGCGACCGATGTTATCAGAACCGCACAACGCGCGCCTCAGTGGCCCCTGAAGGCCAGGCTCAGCAGCAGCGCGAAGGCCAGCATGCACGACATCCCCTTCCAGAACGCCAGCGGATGGCGTTCGATCAGCGGCGGGCGCTTGCGGGCGAGGAAGGCCCGGTTCGGCTGTTGCAGGTCGTACAGGAATTCGGCCACATCGTCGTAGCGCCGCAGCGGATCCGGATGCACGGCCTTCCTGATCGCCTCGTCCACCCAGGGCGGCACGTCGCGGTTGCGGTCCGTTGCCGGATCGTAGCGCAGCTTGCGCTGGGCCGCGCGGGTGCGCGCTTTCGGCACGGCGACGCCGTACGGCAGGGTGCCCGTCAGCATCTGGTAGACCAGCACGCCCAGCGAATAAATGTCCGAACGCGTGCTGCCCGGCTCGCCGAGGAAATACTCGGGCGCCATGCATTGCAGCGCGCCGGGCGCGGGCGAACCCTCGTCGGGGCCGGCGTACTCGCTGATGCCGGCCACACTGGCGGCGCCGAGGTCGATGATGGTGACCATGCCGGCGCCATCGATCATGATGTTTTCCGGGCGCAGATCCTGGTGCACCATGTCCAGCCGGTGCAGGGCGCGCAAGCCTTTGGCCACCTGCTCGACGATGGCGCGCACCGCCGGCAACCCGGGGCGCGGCTGATCGTGCAGCCATTGCGCCAGGGTCTGGCCCTCGATGAATTCGGTCAGCAGATACACGAAGTTGCGCGGGCGCTCGTCCGGCACCGGCTTGAGCACGTGCGGGCTGTGGATGCGGCGCGCCACCCATTCCTCCATCAGGAAGCGTTCGACATAGGCCGGGTCGCCCTGCAGGTCGGCGGCGGGCGCCTTGATGACCAGCGGTCGCCCGCTGTCGCCATCGTGCGCCAGGTAGATGTGGCTGCGGCTGCTGCCGTGCAGTGTGCGCACGATCCGGTAGCCGTCGAACAGCTGTCCCGCTTCCAGCAGCGGCGGGAAGGGCAGGGCGGCGTGGCGCCGGACCAGCTCGTCCGCCTCGGGGCTGGGCAGCGCGTCGATCCGCACCAGCTGCACGGTCAGGTTGTCCGGACTGCCGCGCTGGTAGGCTTGCTCGACGATGGCCTGCGCGGCCAGGTCCAGCTGCTGCGGCGTGGCCGCGATGGCGGCGGCGATCGCGGCGCCGTCCGTGTACTCGTAGACGCCGTCCGTGGCCAGCACGAACAGGTCGCCCACCTCGATGGGGACGGTGCGGTAGTCGATGTCGAGCTGGCCGTCCACGCCCAGCGCGCGGCCCAGGTAACTCTGTCCGGGCGCGACCTGGACGCGGTGGTCGACCGTCAACTGCTCCAGCACGGCGCCGTGCAGGCGGTAGATGCGCGTGTCGCCGACATGGAACAGGTGGGCGGTGGCCGACTTGATGACCATCGTGCTCAGCGTGCAGACGTAGCCCTGGTCCTTGTCGTAGCGGCCGCGTCCCTGCTGGGTTTGCGCGTAGAGCCAGGCATTGGTGGCCGCCAGCACCCGTTCGGCCGAGGTCTTGACGCTCCATGCGTCGGAGGTGCAGTAGTAATCGTCGAGGAAGCCGGTCACGGCGAACTGGCTGGCGATCTGGCTGACGTCGCTGCCGCTGATGCCGTCGGCCAGTGCGATGGCGATGCCCTTGCCGGTCAGTTGCGCGCCGCGCGCCAGGTAGATGCCGTGGAAATCCTGGTTGACGTCCTTGCGCCCCTTGCTGGAGTGCTGGCCGGTGGAAATGGCGAGTTGATTGGACATGGATGGCGCAGCCGGCGGGCGGCCAGGCGGCCGGCCCGCGGCATCGGGGTCAGGTCAGGCCGCCTTCCTGAGGGCGCGCTTGGGCAGGGTCTTGACGTGGGTCGTGTACAGCGTGAGGCCGGTGAAGGCCAGGCCGCCCACCAGGTTGCCCAGCACGGTGGGAATCTCGTTCCAGATCAGATAGTCGAGGATGGAGAAGTGGCCGCCCATCAACATGGCCGACGGGAACAGGAACATATTGACCACCGAATGCTCGAACGCCATCGCGAAGAACAGCATGATCGGCATCCACATGGCGATCACCTTGCCGCTGACGGAGGTGGAGATCATGGCGCCGACCACGCCGGTCGACACCATCCAGTTGCACAGCATGCCGCGCACGAACAGCGTCAGCATGCCGTAGGCGCCGAACTTGGCGTAGCCGAGCGTGCGCGCCTCGCCGATGCCGGCGATGGTCATGCCGACCTTGCTCGGTTCGGTCTGGAAGCCGTTGGTGAACACGATGGCCATCAGTACGGCCACCGTCAGCGCGCCGAGGAAGTTGCCAACGAACACCACGCCCCAGTGTTTGAGCACGGCGCGCAGCGTGACGCCGGGGCGCTTGTCGAGCCAGGCCAGCGGGGTGAGCACCAGCACGCCGGTCAGCAGGTCGAAGCCCAGCAGGTACAACATGCAGAAGCCGACCGGGAACAGCAGCGCGCCCACCAGCGGGATGCCGGTCTGCACCGCGCAGTTGACGGCGAACACGGCCGACAACGCCAGGATGGCGCCGGCCATGTAGGCGCGGATCAGCGCATCGCGGGTGGCCATGTAGATCTTGGACTCGCCCGCGTCGACCATCTTGGTGACGAATTCTGAAGGTGCCAGGTATGCCATGTTGTTTTCCCTATCCTTGGTTTTTTGTGTGGTTGGTCGCGCATTTCGCGGGGCTGAAATGACTGTCATCCATCACTAAGCAAGAGTCGGGCCTTGTGGCGTGGCGGCCGAAACGGGGCACCGCGCCGGTGCGGCGAGGCAGGGTCCTGGCGCGGCAAGGTGCAGCGCGCACCATGGTGGATGCGGCTGCCTCGTTCTGGTGCGGCGCTTGGGCGCGCCGCGTCAGGTTACTTCGCCGGCAGCACGATGGGCGCGGCCTTGTCCTTCAGCAGGAAGACCAGGAATTTGGCCGGCTCCGTGCTGCTGGCATTGCGCGATACCGTGTGGATGTCGGCCGGGCCTTCGTAGAAGGTTTGGCCGGGTTTCAGCGTGACGGTCTGGCCGCCGCGCAGCCCCATCACGATCGACCCCTCCAGCACATACACAAAGGCATGCGCATTGTGCTTGTGGATCGGGCTTTCGCCGCCGGGCGCATAGTCGACGGTGATGACGGTCGCCTCCTTGCCGGGATAGTCGGCCAGTATTTTGTTCATCAGCGGCGTCACCTGCGCTTCCGGGGGCGCGGCTTGGGCGCTGGCCGTGCCGGCCGCCAGCAGCAGCACCAGCATGTATTTCAGCTTGTTCATGGCTTGCTCCTTGTCTGCCGGTTATAAGCCGGACTTGTCCACGCCGAACGCCTTGTCGAAGGCGCCCGGTTCGGGGCGGAAGGCGACGTTGACGCGGTTCCAGGCGTTGATCGACATGACCAGGAAGGTCAGGTCGGACAGGTCCTTTTCCGGCAGGTGCTCGCGCACGCGCTGGTAGATGTCGTCCGGCACGCCGAGCGGGGAAAGCTGGGTCAGGCACTCGGTCCAGGCCAGGGCAGCGCGCTCGCGCGGGCTGAACAGGTTGGACTCGCGCCAGGTGGCGATATGGTGCAGCCGCAGCGCGCGCTCGCCGTGCTGGGTGGCCTCCTTGACGTGCATGTCCACGCAGAAGGCGCAGCCGTTCATCTGCGAGGCCCGGACGTCGACCAGGTCGCGGATGGAGTCCTCGATGGAGGATTGTTTCAGGGCAAGGCTGAACTCGACGAACTTCTTGAACAGTTCCGGGGATTGCTTCATGTAATCGATACGTTGCGACATGGTGAGACCTCTTAGGTGTTGGGAAATGGGATGGCTTAGCGTGCCGGCTGGCGCAGCAGCCAGTTCTGGAACCGGGTTGGACCGATGTGGGCGTGCTCGCCGGTGACCAGCGAACGGTCGTCCAGTTCGGCGCCGAAGTAGCGCGCGTGGACGTCGGCGATCACTGTGCGCGGGTCGCCGCGCGCGGCGAGGAAGGTGCGCGCCAATTCGTCGAGCGGGAAACGGTCCGGTCCACCCAATTCGACCGCGTCCAGCAGCGGGGCGCCTACCGCAAGATCGGCCAGGACGGCCGCCACGTCGTCCGCCGCGACCGGCTGGAACAGGGCCGGCGACAGCCGGACCGTGTCGCCGTCCGTCCCGGCCTGGATGATGCCTTCGACAAATTCGAAGAACTGCGTGGCGAGCAGGATGGTGTAAGGAACGCGGGAGGCCTTGATCAGCGCTTCCTGGGCAGCCTTGGCCCGCATGTAGCCGCTGCCGGTAAGGCGGCCGGCCCCGACCACCGACAGGGCCAGGTGATGCCGCACGCCGGCCTCGGCTTCCGCCGCGAGCAGGTTGCGGCCCGATCGTTCGAAGAATTCCAGCACGGCCTGGTCCTCGAACGAGGGCGAATTGGCGACGTCGATCACCACCTCGGCGCCGGCCAGGGCGGCCGCCAGGCCTTCCCCGGTGAGCGTGTTGACGCCCGAGCGCGGCGATGCCGCCAGTGTCTCATGGCCGATCCGGCGCAGCCGGTTGACCACGTTGGAGCCGATCAGGCCCGTGCCGCCGATAACGACGATTTTCATGTTGACCTCCTGTAGGGGGGATGTCCGCGCCAAACGGCTGGCGGGGACTTGAGATGCCAGTATGCGGCGGCGCTGGCGGAAATACTTTGGCGGGCCCTTGCGTTACAATTGCCTTTAGCTTGGATATTCATCCAGAAGGAACCCCGATGTTGTTGGTGTTTGAAGATTGCGAGCTCGACCTGGACCGGCGTGAACTCAAGCGGGCCGAGATGCCAGTGGCGTTGCCGCCCAAAGTCTTCGACCTGCTCGCCTATCTGGCCAGTCAGCGCGAACGCGTGGTGAGCCGCGCGAACCTGATCGACAGCGTGTGGGACGGACGCATCGTTTCCGAATCGACGCTGGCCAGCCACATCAATGCGGTGCGCAAGGCCGTCGGCGACGACGGCCAGCAGCAGCGCGTGATCCGGACCATGGCGCGCAAGGGATTCCGTTTCACCGCCGCAGTGCGGTTGGCCGATGATGGGGCGGACGCCGGCCTGGCGCAGCGCGAAGGCGGGCCGGCGCAGCAAGCGGCGGCCCCGGCTCCGGCTCCGGCCTTGCCTGAGCGGCCGTCCATCGCGGTCCTGCCGTTCGTGAATCTGAGCGGCGATGCGGGGCAGGACTACCTGGCCGACGGGGTGGTGGAAGACATCATCGCCGCGCTGTCGCGCTACCGCTGGCTGTTCGTGGTGGCGCGCAATTCCAGCTTCACCTACAAGAACCGGAGCGTGGACGTGAAGCGCATCGGTAGCGAACTGGGGGTGCGCTATGTGCTGGCCGGCAGCTGGCGCAAGGCGGCAGGGCGGTTCCGTGTCACGGGGCAACTGATCGACGCCACCACCGGCGGCCATCAATGGGCGGGCCGTTTCGAAGGAGTGTTCGGCGACGTCTTCACGCTGCAGGACCAGATTACCGAGAGCGTGGTCGGGGCGATCGCGCCGCAGCTGGAACAGGCGGAGATAGAGCGTGCCCGGCTCAAGGCGACCGGCAACCTGGACGCCTACGATTATTACCTGCGGGGAATGGCCCAGCTGCACACCGGAACCCAGGAGAGCGCCGGGCTGGCGCTGCCGCTGTTCTACCAGGCGCTGGAGGCGGACCCGGAGTTCGCGTCGGCCTACGCCATGGCTGGCTGGTTGTACTGCTGGCGCAAGCTCAACCACTGGATGGATGATCCGGCGCAGGAGAGCGCGGAAGGCATACGGCTGGCGCGCCGCGCGGCGGAACTGGGCAAGCAGGACGCGGTGGCGCTGACCCGGAGCGGGCATGCGCTGGCCCATCTGGCCGGCGACTACCATGGCGGCATCGCCCTGCTGGACAAGGCCCTGCTGCTCAACCCCAATCTTGCGTCCGCGTGGTTCCTGGGCGCGTTCCTCCGGCTCTGGCACGGGGAAACGGTATCGTCCATCGAGTTCTTCGAGCACGCCATGCGCCTGAGCCCGCTGGATCCCGAGCTGTACCGGATGCAAGCCGGGATGGCGGCCGCGTCGCTGTTCCTGGGCCGCTACGAGGCGGCCGCGTCATGGGCCGAGCAGGCGTACCGCGAGCTGCCGAGTTTCCTGCTGGCGGCGGCGGTGCTGGCGGCCAGCCAGGCGCTGTCCGGGCGGCCGGCCGACGCGCGGCGGGTGATGGATCAGCTGCGCCAGCTGGCCCCAGATTTGCGCCTGGCTAACCTCACCGACTGGCTGCCTATCCACAAGCCTGAGAATCTTGCTACGCTGGCGGACGGCCTGCGCCGGGCCGGGTTGCCGGCGTGATGGCGGCACTGCGCTCCATGGCTGCCGCGGTCATTGCTGACCTGGCAAACTAAACCGCCGACCTGCGATGGTTGGCGTTTCCTGAGGTATGTTCTTGGTGGCCCGGGGCGGAATCGAACCACCGACACGAGGATTTTCAAAACAAGGCTCTACAGCAGGCGCAAACACGGAACTCGTCGCATTCGTTAAGTACTGAGTCTGACGACGTTCGCGGAATCATTTAAAGAAATCGTTGGCGTATCGGATTCTTCGGTCCCGTCCGGTAGATCTGCGATGCAGCGGTTTGGGGTAGCGCTGGTATCGTGTGATCGGAGCGGGTTTTTCGGACCTGCGAACCGGGCATAGACAGGCGAAGCTGGAGACGGCAAAATCGTTGCGCCGCGGAAGTCGTTCAGGAAACCGTGCAGAACAGATTTCCTGTCGCTGTCGTGTTAGTCGAGCGACAGGCGCCGGACAGTCCGCCTGAATTCTGGGCGATGTGCGGTCCGACCTCATCACCATTTTTCACAAGCGGTAATTGAGGCCCAAGAAGCCGCTTTGCAATTTCATCCGTCGCAGCAACTGATATTTCTTCCACCGGCCCGAATTCGGTTCCCCCACCCTCCAAGGTGCCTTATATGCGAAAATTATCGGTTGGCGTATTCCTCGATAAAGCGAATGTCGTGCTTTTGTTTCAGCAACGCGGCTCGGGTACGTGCGGCGGCACAGACTTTGTTCATATAGCCCTTCCCGTGCCTGTTTTTCCGAAGCAGGTCGTCAATATAGGTCGGGTTCAAGTGCCGGTCGCCAATTGCCTCAACGTATGCTGCAATGGCCCTTGAAAGGTCTTCATCGCTGCGGAAATCGGTAACGTCGCACAGTTTTCCGAGTAAGTTCGCCTTAGTGAGCTTCGCGTTGACCCAAGTTTTTTGCGCCTTTTCTACGATACTCTTTTCGCAGTAAGCTATTCCGATACGTATTTCATCTGGGTTGTTTGATAGGTAGTATGTGCCCTTGGCGCGCTGGAGCCAGTAGTCGGGTTCTTGGGCACAGATAGGGGCGAGTTTTTCGTAGACCGCTGTGATAACACGTGCTCCCCAATCCTTTTCGTTTAGTGCCTTCGTTCCATATACTGAATTGAGGTTGTCAAATAGTATTAATTGAAACGCTCCATCGTCTACAGTTCTTATCACGGAATACAGTTCGACAATAAATGCCGCAGTGTCGTCCAGTCCGAGCTTATTTGAAAGGGTTCTAAGTGCAAACTGGGTCCAGGCGTATGAATTGCATATTATTACATTGCTTGAATTTTCAGCCTGTCTACTGACCGAATCTGCGGACTCCCATTCAATGAATGGTGCCCACTTTCTTGCAAAGTCTTCGATATGCGTATCCGCCATGTACGGCAGTCCATATCGCTTTGTGAGTGTGCGATGGGCGAAGGAAAACATGCGTTGGCGGACTGCGAGATAGAACAATGTGGCGAACTCCAATTTTGATGGAGCACTAATCTGGCCGGCACTTCGTCCCTGAGTACAGATCGCAGCAATTCGTTCATCCAGCTTGGTCCGGGACTTCAACACGCTATTGACGACGGGAGATGATCCGAGGAAAAAGATATTATCCAGAATGCTGTCAGGTGCGTTCCATCGCTGAAACCCTAATGGGTCCAATAGTTTATTAATATCTGTTATTTCGGTGAAATTAAAGCGAGCATCAATTTCGATGGCCTCGTCAATATAGTTGCTGCCAAGCGCATTTAACTCGGCCCTAGACAGCGCCAACAGCACAGTTGCGTTATTTTCTCGTAGCTTGTCTGCTTTGCGGGCTAGAACTCTAAGTTGATCGTGATGGAGCGCGCCCGAGTCGATCGCGATGATCGCATCTTGGGTTTCGAAAATGTCGTTGAATGTCTTGTCGTTCATGGACGACTGCGACGGAATTAGGAAGCGTTGACGGGTGCGCGCCTCCGCAAGCACCCTATATAGGAGAGTCGTCTTTCCTGAGAACCGGCGGCCGCATAGGACGACGAGTGGCCGATCTAAACACTTGTGGATTGAAGATTCGACTGTCCTAGCAATAGAGACTGCGTACGGGGAGTCACCATGTTTCCAGCCACTCTGCAGAAGGTAGGCTGCAAATTTGTCGTTTGTAAATGGGATTGCGCTATCTGGAAAAACGAATCTGTCAATTGCCGGGCGGCGGACTTGCTCGGAGGTAGCGGCAGACGCCGCTAAATTGTAGAACATGGAATAGTCGCCGACAATAACATCGGTGATCCCGTAGGATTTGAGTTTTTTCTTCTCCGCGTAACCCGTTGGATTGTTTGATGTGACAAAAATTCGCGCATTCCCCGGAACTCGGTCTTCCGGACGAACGTTAGCAAGCGCGAAAGATATGTCCAGTTCGTCGCTCAAGCTACAGCCGATGAACAGGATGTTTTTTTCCGAAAAGTCATTTGTTAAATTGCTGATTAGATACTGATTTTTATCAAGGCTTTTGATGTAATCTGCTTTTCCGAAAATAACCTGTAGTTCATTCCGATTGGCTGCAGTCAAAACATCTTCGGCATCACCATGCAGCTTGTACACATACCGTCGGTCTGAATACCGTGAGAATGGCTTGTATGGTAAAACTTTAACTCCATCAATCAGGCGTTCGATCCCATCATCTATGTTCAATGTATATACGTAGGGCCAGTCAATTTCCAGAAATTTCTTTTTCGAAGCATCATCAATTTCTACTTTTGTAAAAAAAGCGTTGACGCTTTCCTTAATGACGCTTAGAGAAACAATATTTTCTCGAAAGTAGATGTCTGAAAGTTCTTGGAATCCAAATCCTACCAACTCTTCCGGGGATGGCTTTTCTATAACGGCCGACGCCTCGATCTGTTGGCGCATTATCTTCATCCATTCGGCTCCCCTAGGTACCTTTTCGGTACGAGCCTTTTCGCCTCCGGTAAAACCTGCACCAATGAATGGTACGCATGTATCCTGGCGTAAAATTGAACGAAGATAATTCTGGGTTTCGACGGATTCTAAATGACGAACGACGAATCCCCATTCGTTACTACTTTGATTTGTCATATCGAAGCTATCCACTAAGTCGTTTAAGGGTATTGGGCGGTTGCTACAAAAACTTGTATCTCGGAAAGGGAATTATGCACCCTAGTAGGCATGAAGACAACATGTAGTCACATTCGACAGATTTCACAATTTGTTTGGCCTTAGTTGGGGGGGCAAAATTTGGCGGCCCTGCACGTAGCATGACCGGCTAAGACAAAGGTGAGAAGATATTGTGCAGAGAGGGGGGGGGACCAGAGATAGACCGGCGCCGAGGACTACGAATACCAGAAACAACAACGCCCACTTACATGAGTGGGCGTTTCATCAAGGATGTTCTTGGTGGCCCGGGGCGGAATCGAACCACCGACACAAGGATTTTCAGTCCTCTGCTCTACCAACTGAGCTACCAGGCCAAGGGCCGCAATTATAGCAGGCCGGTGTGGGGCGCCGTCAAGGGTGAATTTTCAACGCCGCCACACCGATGCCGCGACGCTTATTTCAGCGTGCGCTCGAACAGCTGGTAGATGCGCCGGTATTCGTCGTACCAGCTTTCCGGCTGCACGAAGCCGTGCCGCTCCATCGGATAGCTGGCCAGTTCCCAGTTGTCCTTTTTGAGCTCGATCAGGCGCTGGGCCATGCGCACCGAATCCTGGTAGAACACGTTGTCGTCCACCATGCCGTGGGCGATCAGCAGGTGGCCGCGCAGCTGGTCGGCGTATTCGATCGGCGACGAGATCTTGTACGCCTGCGGGTCCAGTTCCGGGGTGTTGAGGATGTTGGACGTGTAGTCATGCTCGTAGCTGGTCCAGTCCGTCACGGGACGCAGCGCGGCGCCGGCCTTGAACACGTCGGGCGCGCGCAGCAGGGCCATGAAGGTCATGAAGCCGCCGTAGCTGCCGCCGTAGATGCCGACCTTGCCGGCGTCGCCTTGGTGGCGGGCCACCAGCCATTGCACGCCGTCCAGGTAGTCCTCCAGTTCCGGGTGGCCCATCTGGCGGTAGATGGCCGTGCGCCAGGCACGGCCGTAGCCTTCCGAGGCGCGATAGTCCATGTCCAGCACGATGTAACCTTTTTCCACCAGCAGGTTGTGGAACATCTGCTCGCGGAAGTAGTTCGGGTAGCGCTGGCTGACGTTCTGCAGGTAGCCGGCGCCATGCACGAACATGACGATCGGGTAGCGCTTGCCCGCTTCCAGCTGGGCCGGGCGGTACAGCTTGGCCCAGATCGGCGCGGCGCCATGGGTGGACGGCACGGCCACCAGTTGCGGCGCGATCCAGTGGCGGGCCTTGAACTCGGGCGTGCGCGTGTCCGTCAGCACGGTGGGGGCGCCGCCCGTGGCCGGCACGGTGGCCAGTTGCGGCGGCAGGTAGCTGGCCGAGTAGCGCAGCAGCACCTTGCGGCCGTCCGGCGACAGCGCGAAATTCTCCACCCCGCCCAGCGCCGTCAGTTCGCGCAGCGCGCCATCCTTGACGGACGTGGCGCACACTTCATAGGTGCCCGGCAGCTTGGGGTTGCAGACGAAATAGACCTGGCTGCCGTCGGCCGTCCATTCGGGCTGGCTCGCTTCCCATGCGCCGGCGGTGAGGGCGCGCGGCCGACCGCCGGGGGCCAGCGTGTACAGGTGCGAATAGCCGCTTTCCTCGGACTGGTACCACAGCGTGCTGTTGTCGGGCAGCCAGCCGAAGTGGTTGCCACGGTAGTTGATCCAGGCCGGGTCCGTCAGCCGGTGCACGCTGGCCAGCGCGGCGCGGGCCAGGTCGACGGTGGCGATCCAGCGGTCCTTGTTGTCGATGGCGCGCACCATCACGGCGGCGCGGCTGCCGTCGGCGCTCCATTGCAGCACGCCATCGTCGGGGTCCACGCGCACCGGACGGTTGCCCTTCAGCGCCGGCAGCTTCTGCGCCGCGCGCAGCTCGGCCAGCGGGTCGGTGGCGATGCCGGGCAGGCTGTCGTACGGTAAATCGCGCACGCTGCGCGTGGCCAGGTCGACCAGCTTGAGCGTCTGCGGCACGGGGCCGTCGTGGGCCACGCGCTGGCGCTGGTCGACCGCTTCCTCGAAGCCCGATTCGGTGACGAAGCGGGCCATCTTGTCGCGTGGCGCCTTGGCGGCGTCGCGCGGGGTCGTCACCACCAGCAGGTAGCGGCCGTCGGGCGACAGCGCGCTGCCGCTGATGTCGACCTGGTCGCCCAGGTAGACGGGCAGCGGGGCGCGGGTGGCGTCGGCGCGGCGCCGGGCCTGGTCCTGTTCGCGTTGCTGCTCGCGCTCCTGCTTCTGGCGCGCCAGCGTGCTGAGCAGGCGCAACTGCAGGTCGCGCAGGGCGTCCGGCGCCGGCTTGGCGTCCGGATCCTTGACGGTGCGCAGCTGGGCCACGGGCGCCACCAGCCGTTCGGCGCGGCTCCAGCTGTACCAGTCCTGGCCGAGGCGGAATTGCACGTGGGCGCCGTCGGCCGCGTACTGGGGCGCGGCGGCCGGCGTGCCGCCGCGCACGATCTGGGTCAGCGCGCCGGTCCTCAGGTCGCGCTCGAACAGGTCGCCGTTGCGCAGCTCGATGGCGCGCGTGTGGTCGCGGTTGTACACCATGGCCGGGCTGTCGATGGCGGCCAGGTGCTGGTCGTCGACGACGGTGGGCGCGCCCGTGCCCGTCTGCCAGATGTCGCGCAGCGGCGAGCCGCCGCGCTTTTGTTTGAAGTACAGGCGGCGGCTGTCCCAGCCCCACCAGGCCGCTTCGACGGGCGTGCCTATCCAGTCGGGATTGGCCATGGCCTGGTCGAGCGTGATCGGGGTGGGGGCGGCGGCAGGGGCAGGGGTGGCCGCTGACGCGGCGCCGGCCGCCAGCAAGGCGGCGAGGGGCAAAGCAAAACGCATGGTGGGGTTCGCTATTCTGTTGGGTGGACGGGGGCATGGGATCGCCACGCGGTCACGATTCTAGCCCAACAGTGTCAGCGGGGAAACACCGGCGCGCGGCGCCCGTGTTTCCGCCGGGGGCCGTTTCAGCCGGCCGGCATCAGCTGTGCCTGGCCGCCCCGGTAGCCGGGACGGGCGGGCGCCGGCCGCCGGCGTGCGGCGTCGTCGTCCGACTGGTCCTGGGTCAGGAACATGCTGCCGATCTCGAACCATTCCTCGCTGCGGATCACGCGCTGGGCCAGCGGCAGCAGTTCGCGTTCCTCCTTGTCCAGCCGTTGCAGCAGGTTCTGGCAATACATGTCGATGGTGCGGCACAGGAAGGTGCTGTGCACGGCGCTGCGGCGCATGGCGCGGCGCAGACACTTGCGCACGGCCGCCAGCATGGCGTGGCCGAGCCGGCTCAGCGATTCGAGGTCGGCCAGCAGCGGTCCGGCGTCGCCGGTGGCGTTGCGCACGGCCGGCATCAGGCAGGCCTCGACCTTGCGCTGGTGGCGCGCTTCGGCGAAGCGGGCCAGTTCATCGAGCTGGGATTGCAGGTAGACGGGGTCGACCTCCTGCGGTTTGCGGGCCATGGTGCGGACTTGGTGCAACAGGCGTGAAATGAAGTGGCGTTCCTTCTTCTGTTCGATTGACAGGGTCAACAGGACATAGGTGGCAGTGAGCATAGCGTTTCCCGGAATACGTCTGACGTCGGCTGCGAGGCATACGTTGATGGGGCCGGGCCAGGTGGAAAAACATCACCTTAGCGCTGTCGGGCACGCCATCAACGACTCTTTACAATTGTTCACAACTATCCGTGTGGCACAACCTGGGTAAAAAAACCTGCGAACTTTTTGGCCATCCTGGCGCTTGCATTGCCGGCATGTAAAACGTATTGCGGGGGCGCCAAGCCGGCGGAGGCGCCTTGCAATGTCGGGACATGAGCGAACAATTATGCGCCTGATTTATGTGGCGAAAAACAAGTTTTCACGGCGATGCGCGAAAAAAAATCGCGCTTGCCCGTGCGCGGAATATGGCGGCCCCGGCCGCTGTTGCGCCGGCGCCGCAGCCCGCCATCGGACAGTTTTTTCCGATCTGGACAAAAAAAGAAACAGAATAATCCAACAATGCTAAGATGATAATTCTCCGCGCCCCTTAACATTTTGAACGGAAGGTAATCGACATGCTCCAGACATCGTTGCGCCTCACCGCGTCGCTGGCCGCCGCCACGGCGCTGCTGACCGCCTGCGCCAGCGCACCGCCGGCCGACACCACCGTGGCTTCGGCCCAGCCGGCGGCGCCCGTCGCCAAATGCCACAATGCCGAGGCGACCACGGGCAGCTCCATCGTGCGCAAGGATTGTTCCGCCACCAACAAGGTGAGCGAAGTCGATCCCCACGATCTGATGGACAGCAAGCGCGTGGCCCTGCCCAATCGCTGAACCGCCAGGCGCCTTCGCGCGCCGGCCGGCCCGGCCAGCGCGCCGTCGCCGGCCACGCCTGGCTTGCCAGCAATCTCTGCGACGGCCCCGACGGTGTGCGGTTTCCACCGGGCAGGTAATGAACTTGGTATCATGTCCGGCTCGCCGGCGACCCGCCGGCTTACCCAAAGGCCGGCGACCCGCCGGCCCACTTACGTCGGAGATCAACCCATGACATTACGTCTGTTGCTGCTGGGAACCGCCGTGGCGGCCTCCAGCGCGCTGGCCGCGCCGCGCGGCTTCACGGTGGAAGATATGGTCAACATGGAGCGCGTGGGCGCCCCGGTGCTGGCGCCGGACGCCAGCCGCGTCGTCTACACGGTGCGCACGACCAACCTGGACAAGAACCGTGGCAACACCCAGCTGTGGATGCTGGACCTGCGCGCCGCCAAGCCCGCGCCCCAGCGCCTGACCCAGAGCGAGGCCAGCAGCACCGACCCCGAATGGTCGCCCAAGGGCGACGCCATCTATTTCCTGTCGTCGCGTTCCGGTTCCCAGCAAGTGTGGCGCCTGCCGCTCACCGGCGGCGAGGCCGTGCGCGTGACGGACTTCCCGGTCGACGTCGACAACTTCCGCCTGTCGCCGCAGGGCGACCGGCTGGCCTTCAGCCTGGCCGTGTTCCGCGACTGCGCCGACCTGGCCTGCACCAAGGCCCGGCTGGACGCGCAGGCCAAGAACAAGGCCAGCGGCCGCGTGTATGACCGCCTGTTCGTGCGCCACTGGGACACCTGGGGCGACGGCCGCAACGCCGTGCTGTACTCGGCCCCCATCGACGCCAGCGGCAAGGTCAGCGCCGCGCCCGTCAGCCTGAGCGGCACGCTCGACGGCGACGTGCCGTCCAAGCCGTTCGGCGACCATGACGACTACCACTTCAGCCCGGACGGCCGCAGCGTCGTGTTCGCGGCCCGCATCGCCGGCAAGACGGAAGCGTGGTCGACCAATTTCGACGTCTACCAGGTGCCGGCCGCCGGCGGCGCGCCGCGCAACCTGTCGGCCGACAACCCGGCCTGGGACAGCAAGCCGATCTACGCGCCCGACGGCCGCACGCTGGCCTGGCTGGCCATGGACCGGCCCGGCTTCGAGGCCGACCGCTTCCACCTGGTGCTGATGGACGTGGCCACGGGCAAGAAGCGCACCGTGGCCGACGACTGGGACCGCTCGATCGCCGACTACACCTGGAGCCCGGACGGCAAGCAATTGCTGGCCACGGCCGACGACGTGGGCCAGCACCGCCTGTTCGCGATCGACGCGGCCAGCGGCAAGGTCGCTGCGCTGACCGGCGACGGCGCCGTGCACGGCTTCGACGTGCGCCACGACACCATCGTCATGGCGCGCGCCGACCTGGCATCGGGCGCCCAGTTGTACCAGCAGAAGCTGGGCGCGGCGCCCGGCAAGGCCGCGCAACTGACCTGGAACAATGCGCAGGCGCTGGCCGACGTCAAGATGGGCGAGTACGAGCAGTTCTCGTTCCCGGGCGCCAATGGCGACACCGTGTACGGCTATGTGACCAAGCCCTGGAACGCCGTGCCGGGCAAGAAATATCCGGTCGCCTTCCTCGTCCATGGCGGCCCGCAGGGCAGCTTCGGCAACGCCTGGGGCTACCGCTGGAACCCGCAGGTGTACGCGGGCGCCGGCTACGCCACCGTGTTCATCGACTTCCACGGCTCGACCGGCTATGGCCAGAAATTCACCGACGCCATCAGCGGCGACTGGGGCGGCAAGCCGCTGCAGGACCTCAAGCTGGGCCTGGCGGCGGCGGCCCGGCGCTTCCCGTGGCTGGACACCGAGCGCAGCTGCGCGCTCGGCGCCTCCTACGGCGGCTACATGATGAACTGGATCCAGGGCAACTGGTCGGACGGCTTCCGCTGCATCGTCAACCACGACGGCGTGTTCGACACGCGCGGCATGGCCTATTCGACCGAGGAGATCTGGTTCACGGAATGGGAAAACGGCGGCAGTTACTTCAACGTGCCGCAGAACCACGAGAAGTTCAATCCGGTCAACCTGGTGAAGAACTGGAAGACGCCGATGCTGGTGGTGCAGGGCGACCAGGACTTCCGCATCCCCACCGCCCAGGGCCTGGGCACGTTCACGGCCCTGCAGCGGCGCGGCATCCCCAGCAAGCTGCTGATGTTCCCGGATGAGAACCATTGGGTGCTCAAGCCGGCCAACTCGCTGTTGTGGCACCACACCGTGCTGGACTGGCTCGACACCTACCTGAAGCACTGAGCGCGCCATCGCCCATCGCAGGGCGTTAAATATTGCCACACGGGAAAAAGTAGCAATATTTTAATTGGCCGTCCCGCAGCGCCGCCCCGGCCGGCCCCTGGACCAGGGGCCGGCCGGGGCGGCCACTTCCAGCATGATGGCGGCATGTAGGACGGACGTTCGACGCGGTAGCCGCACCGTTGCGCGACGTTCCGTGTGCCGCCGCCATTTCCCCGCGTTCCGCGCACGAAGTTTGTTTTTACTCAAATTTGCGGAATAACAACAAATAAACAGGCAGCGGGCGTGGCGTGATGCCACCGGATGAAGCTGGTTTCATCGGTGATGCCATTTTTTCTTCTGTTTTTAAAAATAAAATCAAACAATCAACGTTAAGATAATTGCACTTTAAGTTGTTCCTCTTGCTATATTTCTTGATGCTGGCATCGCGACCCGATGCCGCGAAGCAGGGCGCCCCGACCTTGCGGGTCCGACGCAGACCATGTCCGCTCCTTAACCAAGAAGGCAAGAGAAATGAAATCTACCCCCCTCCTGAAACATCTGGCTGGCGCCGTCGTCAGCGCCGTGGCCCTGCTGGGCGCCATGCCGGCCATGGCCGACACCATCACGTTCGATGCCCATGGCCCCGACGTGTTCGCCGGCGGCGACACGTTCGACGAAGCCGGTTACACCATGCAGGTGCTCGACACCGCGGCCGGCAGCGGCGGCGGCTTCGCCGGCGCCATCGGCGACCAGTCGAGCTGCAATGTGGCCGCTTGCCCGGTCGGCAACAGCAGCATGTTCTATCTGGGCATGAACGACGGCGGCCTGAATATCCACCGCACCGACGCGGCGGCCTTCTCGTTCCACGGCCTCGACTACGCGTTCGCGGCGCCGGTGGGCGGCCTGCCCAACTTCAACTACGGCAAGCTGGTGCTGACGGGCACGCTGACGAGCGGCGACACGGTCAGCCGCGCCTTCGATTTCCCGCTGCAGGACGCGGGGGGCAGCTATCTGTTCGGCGCCCTGCCGCTGGACGCGGCCTTCGCCCAGGCCAGCCTGAGCGCGCTGACCATCAACGCCTGCCTGTTCGACGCTGGCGGCAGCTGCTTCAACCCGGCCGCTAACCAGGCCCAGTTCGCCATCGACAACGTCGACGTCAACGTGAGCGCCGTGCCGGAGCCGGCCAGCTACGCCATGCTGATGCTGGGCCTGGGCGCCGTGGCCTTCGCCGCCCGCCGCCGCGCCGGCGCCGCCGCCCCCACCCTGCCAGCCCAAGCCTGAGGAGCCGCCATGAAACTGCATCCCATCTCCTCCGCCGTCCTGGTGCTGCTGTCGGCCATGGCCGGCGCCGCCATGGCCGATGACGTCCGCCATTCCTACATCGTGCAGCTGGTCGACAAGCCGGCCGCCACCTACACCGGCCAGATCACGGGCCTGCCCGCCACCATGCCGGCCCCCGGCCAGCGCCTGAACGTGGACGCGGCCGACGTGCAGAACTACCTGAGCTACCTCGACACCAAGCAGGAAAGCGTTCTGAACACCGTCAGCGCCGCCGAGATCACCCACAAGTACAACGTCGTGTTCAACGGCTTCGCCGCCATGCTGACCGACGACGAGGTGCGCGCGCTGAAGAAGAACCGCGGCGTGGCCAACATCACGGCCGACTCGATCCAGCAGCTCGACACCAGCTACACCCCGACCTTCCTCGGCCTGGACAAGGCCGGCGGCCTGTGGGACCAGCTGGGCGGCAAGGGCGCGGCCGGCGAGAACATGATCCTGGGCATCGTCGACGGCGGCATCTGGCCCGAGAACCCCAGCTACGCCGACCGCGTGGACGAGAACGGCAACCCCAGCCACACCGGCGCCACCCGCGTGTACGACGCGCCGCCGGCCAGCTGGAAGGGCGAATGCCAGACCGGCGAAGGCTTCGGCGTGCAGAACTGCAACAACAAGCTGATCGGCGCGCGCTACTTCAAGTCGCCCGACCAGACCCTGCACTGGACGGAATTCCTGTCGGCCCGCGATTCCGTGGCCGGCACCGAGGGCCACGGCGGCCACGGCAGCCACACCTCGAGCACGGCCGGCGGCAACGCCAACGTCAGCGCCAGCGTCGGCGGCGTGCCGATGGGCAAGGTGTCGGGCATGGCCCCGCGCGCCCGCATCGCCGCCTACAAGGTCTGCTGGACCGACGGCGTGACGGGCAAGAACGGCTGCGCCACCTCCAACAGCGTGGCCGCCATCGACCAGGCCGTCAAGGATGGCGTGAACGTGATCAACTTCTCGATCGGCCCCAACGCCGGCGGCGGCGCCTTCAACGAAGCCACCGAGGTGGCGTTCCTGGGCGCGGCGGCGGCCGGCGTGTTCGTGTCGGCCGCGGCCGGCAACTCCGGCCCCACGTCCAGCCCGCCGGCGCCGGTGTCGCACATCAGCCCGTGGCTGACCACGGTCGGCAACTCGACCCATAACCGCACCTATATCGCCTCGGCCACGCTGGGCAGCGGCGTCAAGGTCGATGGCGCCTCGAGCAACGCCATGACCCCGAGCGCGCCGCTGATCCTGGCCAAGGACGCCGGCCTGGCCGGGGTCGATCCGGCCGACGCCAACCTGCTGCGCTGCTTCGGCGCCACCGACGGCGTGGCGCCGTTGCTGGACCCGGCCAAGGTGACGGGCAAGGTGGTGGTGTGCGACCGTGGCGCCAACGTGCTGGTCAACAAGAGCGCCAACGCCAAGACGGCTGGCGCCGTGGGCGTGATCATCGCCAACGTGGCCGGCGGCGCGACCACCGTGCTGAACCAGCCGCACACGCTGTCGACCATCCACATCACCGAGGAGAACGGCGCCATCGTCAAGAACTACGTGGCCGCCAGCGGCGCCGCCGCCACCGCCGCGCTGGGCGACCTGCGCGCGTTCTTCGACCCCAACGTGCCGGCCCCGGTGATGAACGGCTCGTCCTCGCGCGGCCCGAACGTGGCCAACGCCAACATCCTGAAACCGGACCTGACCGCGCCCGGCACCGACATCCTGGCCGCCGTGACGGCCGACCTGACCCAGGCCCAGCGCGACGCCGTCGCCGGCGGCGGCGTGGCGCCCGTGACCGACTGGGCGTTCTACACCGGCACCTCGATGGCCACCCCGCACGTGGCCGGCATCGCGGCCCTGCTCAAGCAGCGCCATCCGGACTGGACCCCGGCCGCCATCAAGTCGGCCCTGATGACGACCGCCTACGACACCAAGCCCGACGGCCTGAATGGCTCGATGGCATGGGACGCCACCGCCAAGACCACGGGCACGCTGCCATGGGGCCAGGGCGCCGGCCACATCGCGCCGTCCACGGCGGCCGATCCCGGCCTCGTGTACGACGCCACCGAGATCGACTACGCGCGCTTCCTGTGCGGGCTGAACGCCGGTGTGTACTCGGCCGCCACCTGCCAGGCCGTGGGCAGCATCCAGCCGTACAACCTGAACCTGGCGTCGCTGACGGCCGCCAACGTGCTGGGCTCGCTGACCATGACCCGCACCGTCACCAACGTCGGCAACACGGCCGCCACCTACACGGCCGTGGCCAGCCTGCCCGGCTACACGGTGGACGTGCAGCCGGCCGCGCTGACGCTGGGCGCCGGCGCCAAGGCCAGCTTCACCGTCAAGCTGACCCGCACCAGCGCCCCGATCGACACCTGGACCTATGGTTCGCTGGTGTGGTCGGACGGCACCCACACCGTGCGCAGCCCGCTGACGGCGCGTGGCAGCGCGCTGGCCGCGCCGAGCCGCGTGAGCAGCGAGGCGGCCACCGGCAGCAAGATCCTGACCATCGGCACCGGCTTCGCCGGCACCCTGGGCAGCGTCAAGGGCGGCCTGATCCCGGCCACGGTCGATGCCCGCGTGGTGGGCCAGGCCGACGTGTCGGCCAACACGGCGGCCCAGTGCGCGGCCGGCGGCGCGCCCGGCGTCAACGTCCACACGGTGGTGGTGCCGAGCGGCGCCCTGGTGGCGCGCTTCTCGCTGTTCGACGCCGACACCAGCGGCAATGGCGAGTCGGACCTGGACCTGGTGGTGGTCAAGGGCAGCACCGTGGTGGGCAGCAGCGGCGGCAGCAGCGCCAACGAGCAGGTGCAGCTGATCAAGCCGGCGGCCGGCACCTACAACGTGTGCGTGGTCGGTTACGCGCCCGTCGGCGGCCAGGCCAACTACAGCCTGAACGCGTGGGTGATCACGCCGGCCACCACGGGCGGCAACTTCAAGGCCCTGATGCCGAGCGCGGCCACCGTGGGCGGCACCGCCTCCGTGGGCATGAGCTGGTCGGGCCTGGCGTCGGGCAAGCGCCACCTGGGCGCCGTGCAGTACCTGCTGAACGGTGCTTACCAGGGCACGACGGTGGTGGAAGTGAACACCAACGACCCGCTGCCGCAGTTCGACAACGCGCGTGACAAGTACGTGAACGCGAAGTAAGCAGTAACAAGGCCCGCCACGCGGCGGGCCGCAACGGCGAAGGCCGGGCCCGCGCAAGCGGCCCGGCCTTTGCTTTTTGACGGGTGGGAAACTCGAAATACGTCGTTCCCGCGCAGGCGGGAACCCATACGCCGCGTCCTCAGAGGCTCAGCATGGGTTCCCGCCTGCGCGGGAACGACGAGCTGGGGGTCTTTCGAGGTGCCAGGGTGTCTCCGGTGACGTTATTGCTGCAGCGGTGGGCCGTCGATGGTGAGCGGACGCAGCACGCAGTGGCCGGCCTGGCAGGTGGCGCCGGGGTCGCTGACGTAGGAGCAGGTGGACATCATGCGGTCGCGCTTGTCCTCGGCGCGGCGCGCGGCCGCGTGGCGGGCGGCAAGCTCCCGCAAGCGGCTGCCGTCGTGGTGGCGGTCGGACCAGGCGCGGTAGGCTTCCGGGCCGCCGCAGGCCTTGCTGCCGATGGCGATGGTGTGGCACTGGCGCTCGCTGTCGCAGCCGTTGTCGGCCAGTTCGGCCTGGATCTGGCGCATCAGCGCGGCGCTGTCGGCCGGCGTGGTGGACACGGCAGCGGTGGGCGTTGCCGCAGCTCCTGCCGTTGCCGCAGCAGCGGTAGCGGCGGAGGTGGCCGGCGGCGGGCTGCCGCAGGCGGCGCCGCCCAGCGTCAGTGCGACGGCGCAGGCCAGGCGGGAGAGCAGGAGTCGGGTCGAGGTGTGCATGCCCCATCATCGCCCAGCGCGCGCGCCGACGCAAGCGCGGCGCGCGGCGAGCTGCTTGCAAGCCTCTTGCAAGCCTCTTGCGAGCTTCCTACAAGCCTTTGCTGCACAGGCGGAAGTCGGGGTCGTCCTCGTAGGGCTGGATCTGGAAGCCAAGGCTGGCCATCAGCTTGAGCATGCCGCTGTTCTTGCTCAGCACCAGGCCGTTGATCTCGGTCAGGCCCTTGTCGCGCGCCACGTCCATGATGGCGTGCATCAGCCGCGTGCCGAGGCCCTGGCCGCTGAAGCGGTCGTCCACCACCAGCGAGAACTCGCAGCTGCTGCGGTCCGGGTTGGCGATGTAGCGCGACACGCCGATGATGCGGTCGTGGACGATGAATTCGCCATCCTCGCCCGGCGTGCGCACCGACTGCACGGCCACCAGCGCCATTTCGCGGTCGTAGTCGATCAGCGTGTAGCGCGCCAGCATGGGCACCGACAATTCGCGCAGCGACGAGGCGAAACGGTAGTAGCGCGACTTCTCCGACAGGCCGCGCGTGAACTCCTGCAGCATCGAGGCGTCGTCCGGCTGCACCGGGCGCAGCGTGTACTGGCCGCCGCCGCGCATCGGCCACTCCTGCGTGTAATTGGCCGGATAGGGCAGGATGGCCAGGTGGTCGTAGCGGTGCACGGACGGCGGCGCGGCGTCGATCACGATGCGCGCGTCCACCGCCAAGGCGCCGTGCTCGTCCACGATCAGCGGGTTGATGTCCATCTGGCGCAGCTGCGGCAGCTCGCACACCATCTCCGACACCCGCAGCAGCATCTGTTCGATCGCCTCGCGGTCGGCGGCCGGCGCGCCGCGCCGCTCGTCGAGCGTGTGGGCCGAGCGCACGCGCCCGATCAGGCGCTGGGCCAGGAACTGGTTCAGCGGCGGCAGCTCGATGGCGCGGTCGTTGATCAGCTCTATCATGGTGCCGCCCGCGCCGAAGCTGATGGCCGGGCCGAACAGCGGGTCGGTGACGACGCCGATGTACATCTCGCGGCCATTGCGCTTGCCGGCCATCTTCTGGATCGTCACGCCGTTGATGCGCGCCTCCGGGGCCAGGCGCTGCACGGTGGCCATCATGTCGCCGAAGGTGTCGCGCACGGCGGCCGCGTTGACCACGTTCAGGGCCACGCCCTGCACGTCGGACTTGTGGCTGATGTCGGGCGAGTCGATCTTGAGCGCCACCGGGTAGCCCTGCTGGCTGGCGATCAGCATGGCCTCGTTGGCGCTGCGCGCCAGGATGGTCTGGGTGATGGGGATGTGGAAGGCGGCCAGCAGCGCCTTCGATTCCATCTCCGTCAACACCTTGCGGCGCTCGGCCAGCACGCTTTCGATCAGGAGGCGGGCGCCGTCCAGGTCCGGCTCGGCCAGTTGCGACAGCGGCGGCGGGGTCTGGTGCAGCAGTTGCTGGTTCTGGTAGAACGAGGCGATGTTGGAGAAGCCGTCCACCGCCGCCTCCGGCGTGCGGAACGTGGCCACGCCGGCCTGGTTGATGATCTCGCGCGCCTGGCCCACCATCTCGTCGCCCATCCAGCAGGTCAGCAGCGGCTTGCCGACGGCCGCCTTCAGCTCGCCCACGGCCTGCGCCACGGCGTTGTGGTCGCCCGCCAGTTTGGGCGAATAGATGGCCAGGATGCCGTCCACCTGGCTGTCCTGGCCGCAGGCCATGATGGCGGCCCGGTAGTGCTCGGGCCCCGCCTCCTCCGACAGGTCGAGCAGGTGGCCCAGCGTGGCATGGGGCGGCAGCAGCGGCGCCAGCGCCTGCGCGTGCGGCGGCGACAGCGGCGTCAGTTGCAGGCCCAGCTCCGCCACCCAGTCGGCCGCCAGCACGCCGGGGCCGCCGCCGTTGGTGACGATGGCCAGCCGCGGCCCCACCGGCCGGTAGCGCGAGGCCAGGCACTTGGCGGCCGCGAACAGCTGCACGAACGATTTGACGCGCACCGCGCCCGTGCGGCGCAGGGCCGCGTCGAACACGTCGTCGCTGGCCAGGATGTTGCCCGAGTGGGTCAGCGCCGCCTGCGAGGCGCCGGCCGCGTTGCCGGCCTTGAGCACCACCACCGGCTTGGTGTTGGCCGTGCCGCGCAGGGCCGACAGGAAGCGGCGCGCGTTGGTCACGCCCTCCATGTAGATGACGATGCTCTCGGTGGCCTGGTCGGTGGCCAGGAAGTCCAGCGTCTGGGCCAGGTCGACCGAGGTGTTGGGACCCAGCGAGACGACGGTGGAGAAGCCGACCGCGTTCTTGTCGGCCCAGTCGAGGATGGCCGAGGTGAGGGCGCCCGACTGCGACACCAGGGCCAGGCTGCCCGGCCGCGCCAGCTGGCCGGCCACGCCCGCGTTCAGGTGCAGGCGCGGACGCTGGTAGCCGAGGCAGTTCGGCCCCAGCAGGTGCAGGCTGTGCTTGCGCGCGATCGCGTGCAGCTCCTTGGCCAGTTGCGGCTCCACGCCCGACGAGATCACCAGCGCCGCCTTGCACTGGATGCGACCGGCCACCTCCAGCGCGAACGCCAGTTCCTCGTGGGGCAGGGCGATCAGGGCCAGTTCGGCGCGCGAGTGGGCCAGGTCGGCCAGGGTGCCGCTCATGTTCACGTCGAGGTAGGTGACGGGGCCGGTGAAGCCGCCCTCGCGGATCTGGGCGCAGATGCTGCGCCCGTAGCTGGTCTGGGTCTCAGGCTGGTCGACCTTGCCGGCGAAGACGACGATGGCCTGGGGGGAAAACAGGGGGTTCAGGTAATGGGTATCCATGTTGTTCTTGTTCGGGATGCGTTGGATGGGAATGGACCATAGGGTACACGGGAATCAGTCGTCCAGGCCGAGCAGCACCTTGACGTGGGCCGCCGCGCTGCGCGCCAGCGACGACAGATCATAGCCGCCCTCGAGGCAGGACACGATGCGCCCCTGCGCGTGGCGCCGGGCCACGCCGGCGATCTGGCGCGTCATCCAGGCGTAGTCGGCTTCGACCAGGCCCAGGTTGCCCATGTCGTCGTCGCGGTGGCCGTCGAAGCCGGCCGAGACGACGATCAGCTCGGGCGCGAAGCGCTCGAGCGCCGGCAGCCAGAATTCGGCCACGCTGGTGCGCAGCAGTTCGCCGCCGGAGCGGGCCGGCAGCGGCACGTTGACCATGTTGGGGCCGCGCGGCGTGTTGCCGCTGTACGGGTAGAGCTTGTCCTCGAAGATCGAGCACATCAGCACCCGCTCGTCGTGGTGCAGGATGTCCTCGCTGCCGTTGCCGTGATGCACGTCGAAATCGATCAGGGCCACGCGCTGCAGGCCGTGCACGTTGAGCGCGTGGCGGATCGCCACGGCCGCGTTGTTGAAGAAGCAGAAGCCGCCGGCGGCCGCGTACTCGGCGTGGTGGCCGGGCGGGCGGATGTTGCAGAACGCGTTGGGCGCCTTGCCCTCCAGCACCAGGTCGACGGCCAGCACGGCGGCCCCGGCCGCCCGCAGCGCGGCCTGGTAGCTGTGGGGATTCATGCTGGTGTCGGGATCGACCTGCACCGTGCCCTCCTTGGGCGCCATGTTGGCCAGGGTGCGGATGTAGAGCGTGGAATGGGCCTGCGCCAGCTGCTGCTCGGTGGCGCGCGGCGCGTCGTAGGTCTGCATGTAGTCGAGCAGACCCTTGATCAGCAGCATGTCCTTGATGGCGCCCAGCCGCGCCGGCGCTTCCGGGTGCTGGTCGC
Organism: Rugamonas sp. GW822-FHT03B10; assembly: GCF_058801745.1. Classification (NCBI taxonomy): domain Bacteria; kingdom Pseudomonadati; phylum Pseudomonadota; class Betaproteobacteria; order Burkholderiales; family Oxalobacteraceae; genus Rugamonas; species Rugamonas sp. GW822-FHT03B10. The sequence continues at coordinate 660,331 of NZ_JBXANP010000001.1, forward strand.
CCATGTCGTGTTTCAGGCAGTCGGGGTGCGAGATATAGGCTGGCAGCATCGTGGGGGCAGGGCAACGTTGCGGGCGCACGAAGGCGCCGGGCCGCCGTGATCGTTTAACTCATGGTACGAAACCCAGTGTACTGAGGTGTATCAAATGTTGCGTTGATCTAAATCAAACGGGCCGGCTTGGCGGGCGGCCACGCCGGCGCGGTGGCGAGGCTAGTGGCGGTGGCTGGAAGCGCCGGTGCCGGCGGCGCCGGCCTGGCCCGGCATGGTCAGGTATTCGGGCGGCGTGCCGTCCTTGAACAGTTGGCGCAATTGCTGGCGCAGTTGCGGCGTGTCCTCGTGGTGGTGCGCGCTGACGGCGTGCTGGACGGCGATTTCCATCAGTTCATTTTCGCTGTCGGCGGCGATGGCGACGGTGCAGTTGATGTCGCTGGGAAATTCCCGGCAATCGATGTATTTGCGTGTCATGATCTGCTCCTTGCGGCTGGCGGGCGTGTCGCCCAATTCAGTATAGGCCGCCTGCGGATGGGCACAATGGACCGTTCCGGCGGCCGCGCGCGGCCGTATAATCGGGCCGAGGAGCGGGCCGGTGCCCGGACGGGGGAAGGGATGACGCTGGCGCAATTTGCGGTCGACGTGGCGTGGAAGACGCTGCCGCTGCTGGCTTTGATCGGGCTGGCCGGGCTGGCCGAGCGCAGGCGTCCGGTGGAGGCGCAGCGCTGGCGCGGCCGGGTCGTCAACCTCGGTTGCATGCTGGTGTACGTGCTCGGTGCCGCGCTGTCGCGGCTGGGCACGGCCGCGCTGACGGTGCTGGCCATCAACGGCGCCGGCGGCGGCTGGCTGGCCTTGCCGGCCGACGGCTGGCATCTGCTGCCATCGTTCCTCGTCTACACGCTGGTGCTCGATTTTGGCGAATACGCTTTCCACCGGGCCCAGCATCGCATCCCCGCGCTGTGGGCCATGCATTCGTTGCACCACAGCGACACGGCCATGAACGCCACCACCACCGATCGCCACTTCTGGCTGGAGCCGGGCATCAAGATGGTGACGATCTACCTGGCCATGGGTTTGTTGTTCAAACCCGACCCCGTCATCGTCGGCATGTACGCCGTGCTGGGGCTGTACAACGTGGTGCCGCACATGAATCTGCGCTGGGGGCTGGGGCGCGCCGCGTTCCTGATCAACACGCCGCAGTACCACCGGCTGCACCATTCGATGTCGCCGCAACACTACGACTGCAATTTCGCCGGCCTGTTCCCCGTGTTCGACCTGCTGTTCGGCACCTACCGCCGGCCGGCCACGGACGAGTATCCGCCCACCGGCATCAGCGGCGGCGACGTGCCGGCCAGCCTGCTGGAAGTGCTGGCCTGGCCGTTGCGGCGCTGGCTGCGCTGACCGGCCCACGGCAACCGGGCAGGCGAAAAAAAAGCTCGCCGAGGCGAGCTTTTCTTTTCACACGGGAACCGCTTAGAACTGGTTCATCGTGTTGTCTTTACCGGCCGCCTTCAGGGCTGCTTCGCCGCTGAAGTAGTCCTTGTGGTCGTCGCCGATGTCCGAACCGGACATGTTCTGGTGCTTGACGCAGGCGATGCCTTGACGGATTTCCTTGCGCTGCACGCCAGCCACGTAGCCCAGCATACCTTGGTCGCCGAAGTATTCCTTGGCCAGGTTGTCGGTCGACAGGGCAGCCGTGTGGTAGGTCGGCAGCGTGATCAGGTGGTGGAAGATGCCGGCTTCGCGGGCGGCGTCGGCCTGGAAGGTGCGGATCTTCTCGTCGGCGGTGCGGGCCAGTTCGGTCTCGTCGTACTCGACGCTCATCAGCTTGGCGCGGTCGTAGGCCGACACGTCCTTACCGGCGGCCTGCATCGCATCGTACACTTGCTGGCGGAAGTTCAGGGTCCAGTTGAACGATGGGCTGTTGTTGTACACCAGCTTGGCGTTCGGGATGACCTTGCGGATTTCGCTGACCATGCCGCCGATCTGGGCGATATGTGGTTTTTCCGTTTCGATCCACAGCAGGTCGGCGCCGTTCTGCAGCGAGGTGATGCAGTCGAGCACGCAACGCGCTTCGCCGGTGCCCGAGCGGAACTGGAACAGGTTGCTTGGCAGACGCTTAGGACGCAGCAGCTTGCCTTCGCGCTTGATCACGACGTCGCCGTTGCCCAGGGCTTCGGCCGACACTTCTTCGCAATCGAGGAACGAGTTGTACTGGTCGCCCAGGTCGCCCGGCTTGTGGGTGACGGCGATCTGCTTGGTCAGGCCGGCGCCCAGCGAGTCGGTACGGGCGACGATGATACCGTCGTCCACGCCCAGCTCCAGGAAGGCGTAGCGCACGGCGCGGATCTTGGCCAGGAAGTCCTCGTGCGGCACGGTGACTTTACCATCCTGGTGGCCGCACTGCTTCTCGTCCGACACCTGGTTCTCGATCTGGATGCAGCAGGCACCGGCTTCGATGAACTGCTTGGCCAGCAGGTAGGTCGCCTCGGCGTTGCCGAAACCGGCGTCGATGTCGGCGATGATAGGCACCACGTGGGTCACGTGGTTGTCGATCTGCGACTGGATGGCGGCCTTGTCGGCGGCGTTGGTGGCGGCGTCCAGCTGGCGGAACAGGCCGCCCAGTTCGCGCGCGTCGGCCTGGCGCAGGAAGGTGTACAGTTCACGGATCAGGTCCGAGACGGCGGTTTTCTCGTGCATCGACTGGTCAGGCAGCGGGCCGAACTCGGAGCGCAGGGCGGCGACCATCCAGCCCGACAGGTACAGGTAGCGGCGGTCGGTGCTGTTGAAGTGTTTCTTGATCGAAATCATCTTCTGTTGACCGATGAAACCGTGCCAGCAGCCCAGCGACTGGGTGTACTTGGACGAGTCGGCATCGTAGTTGGCCATGTCGGCGCGCATGATCTTGGCCGTGTACTTGGCGATGTCGAGGCCGGTCTTGAAGCGGTTCTGGGCGCGCATACGGGCGGCCGACTCAGGATTGATCGCGTTCCACGCGGCGCCTTGCTGGTCTTTCAGCGTGGCGATGGCTTGGATGTCGTCTTGGTACTTGGACATGTGAATCTCCTAATGAATGAAGCAAAAATGAGAAAACCGTATTCCTGTCGCGTCGCGCTTGCCGCTCGTGTTCACGACATGATGCTGCTACCGAAGCGAAACTGCATGGAAGAATAATAGAACGTTTTCGGTGGAAGGCACAAGTCTTATATAAGACATATAACCTAAATAATGTCGTTTTATTTCAACGGTTTAGTGGTTATTTTTCAGTATGTGGTATGCATTTTCAAAAAATGGAATGGCGGTGCCCGTTTTTTACGCACGTCTATTTCGCAATATGGAACACTGTTTCACGCGAACGCCGTAAGTGCCAGTAAAAACAGGGCCGCGGCCGCCGCGTGGCGGATCAGGCAAGGAGATAGCAATGGACGCTCCCCGCACGGCGCCAGCCATGGCGCCCACCGAAGCCGACCGGACCTTCGGCGGCTCCGTTCCCCAACTCTACGAGCGCTACATGGTGCCGCTGATCTTCGCGCCCTACGCCGAGGACATGCGGCGCCGGGTGCTGGCGCGCCAGCCGCGCGACGTGCTCGAAATCGCCTGCGGCACGGGCGTCGTCACGCGCCAGCTGGCGGCGGCGCTGCCGGCCGGCACCGCGATCACGGCCAGCGACCTCAATCAGCCGATGCTGGACCACGCGATCGCCCAGGGCACCAGCCGGCCCGTGACGTGGCGGCAGGCGGACGCGATGCAGCTGCCGTTCCCGGACGCGGCCTTCGATCTGGTGGTGTGCCAGTTCGGCGCCATGTTCTTCCCGGACAAGCGCCAGGCCTACGCGGAGGCGCGCCGCGTGCTGCGCCCGGGCGGCGCCTTTCTGTTCAGCGTGTGGGACGGCATCGGACAGAACGCGTTCGCCGATGTGATCAACCAGGCGCTGATCAAGGCCTATCCGGCCGATCCGCCCGCGTTCATGGCGCGCACCCCGCATGGCTATCACGACGCCGCCCTCATCGCGGAGCAGCTGCTGGCGGCCGGTTACGCCAGGCCGCCCGTGTTCGAGACGGTGACGGCGCGCAGCCGCGCATCGTCGGCGCGCCTGGTCGCCACCGCGTATTGCCAGGGCACGCCGTGGCTGGGGGAAATCGAAGCGCGCCGCAGCCCGAGCGTGGCCGAGGCGACCAGCCTGGCCGAGGCGGCGCTGGCCGCGCGCTTTGGCGACGGTGAAATCGACGGCCAGATCCAGGCGCTGGTGGTCACGGTGGAAAAGTAGGCCGGAAAAAGCAGGCCCGCGCGCGTGCGCGTGCCCGCCCGCCCGCTAGCGCGCCCGGGGGCGCCCGCCAGCACGTCCGGGTGCGCCCCAGCTAATGCGTGCGCCAGGCCGTGATGCTGCAGCCGTGGCGCTGACTGAACCAGCGCGAGAACGCGCTTTGCGATGAGAAGCCCAGCAGCAGCGCCACCTCGCTGGCGCGGCGGCGGTCGTGCAGCAGGTAGCGCGTGGCCAGTTCGTCGCGCACGGCGTCCACCAGCACGGTGAAGGTCTCGCCATGCTGGGCCAGGTGGCGGTGGATGGTGCGCCGGTCCACGCCCAGGCTGTCGGCCACGGCCTCGGCGCTGCAGCGGCCCGTGGGCAGCATGGCCAGCACCAGCTGCCAGACCTTGTCGCGCGTGTCGTTGGCCGGGTCGCCGACGATGGAGTCCAGATAGGCGCGCACATACTTGGCCATCTGCGGATCGGCCGCCTGGGTGGCGCGGTCCAGGTCGCGCGCCTGGCAGATGAAGCCGTCGAAGTCGGCGCGGAAGCGCAGCGGGGCGTCGAAGAAGCGGCGGTGCGGCGCCATGTCGCGCGGCGGCTGGTGCGAGAAGCACACGGCGCGCGGCGCCCAGCCTTCGCCGAAGAACAGCTTCATCATCCCGTGCAGCACGCCGATGGTCAGCTCGGCCGCCTGGCGGTAGACCATGCCCGAGGTGCCCAGCATGGCTTCGGACACATAGACCAGGCCATCCTCCTCCTCGACCCGCAGACGCAGCGCCTCATTGTGCAGGCGCTGGAACTTGGCGGCCGCCTCCAGCTTGCGGCGCAGCGTCGGTTCCTCGCGCATGGCCAGCGCCAGCGGACCGAGGTTGGACAGCTCGCGCGTGGCGGCCAGGCGCAGGCCGAAGTCCTCCACGCCCGCCTCGGCGGCGCTGGCCTCGAGCATGCGCGCCAGGGCCTCGGCCGGGATCTTCAGGTCGGGGTCGAGCAGGGCGGCGCGGTTGATGCCCGCTTCCGTCAGCAGGCGGTAGGGATCGAGCCCCAGCGATCGGGCCAGGGGCACGTAACTGGTCAGGGCGGCGCTGCGGACTGCGTATCGGGACGATTTCATGATGTCCCAAAATGTAACATCAATGTCCCGTTATGTGAATACCGGCATGGCCCCGGCTTCCTAGAATGGCTCCATTACATCAAAAAAATGGAGACAAACGATGGACAACCACACCCCGCTGTGCGACCACCTGCGTGCCACCGGCGAATGGAATCCGAACTGGACCCCGTTCGCTGAGCTCGACCCGGTCTGGACCGAGAAATTCATGGCCATGGGCCTGCGCCCGCTGATCGCCGGCGTGCTCGATCCGAAGACGGTGGAGTTCCTCGCCATCGCCGTCGACGCCTCGTGCACCCACATGTACGCACCGGGCGTGCGGCGCCACATCCGCAAGGCGCTGGAACTGGGCGCCACCAAGGAGGAAATCACGGCCGTGCTGCAACTGACGTCCGTGCTGGGCATCCACACCATGAGTCTGGGCGCCCCCATTTTGCAGGAAGAACTGGCCGCGCGCAGCAAGTGAGGCGGCCATGGGACAACTGAATAAGCGCATCGCGCTGGTGACGGGCGCGGGCCGTGGCCTGGGGCGCGCCATCGCGCTGGCCCTGGCCGACGCCGGCGCCCGCGTGGCCATCTGCGACATCGACACCGACAACCTGGAGACCACGCGCGCCGCCATCGAGGCGGCCGGCGGCGAATGCCTGGCGCTGCGTTGCGACGTCTCGTCCAGCGCCGCCGTGGACGCCATGTTCGCGCAACTGGCGGCGCGCTTCGGCACGCTGCACATCCTGGTCAACAACGCGGCCCGCGTGCCGGAGGGCGAACACGATACCGTGCGCCGCAATCTGCACTACGGCTACCTCACCACGCCGGTGCCGCGCCAGTCGCTGGCCATCACCAGCGCCATGAGCGACGAGGAGTGGATGCGCTTCTGGGACGTGAACGTGCATGGCCTGTTCTACTGCACGCGCGCCGCGCTGCGCCTGATGGAGCCCCAGCGCGACGGCAAGATCATCAACATCGCCTCCATCGCCGGCATCTCCGCCATGAGCGCGCACAGCCCGCACTACAGCGCCACCAAGGGCGCCGTGGTGGCGTTCACCAAGAGCGTGGCGGCCGAGGTGGCCGGGGCCAACATCTACGTCAACGCCGTCGCCCCCGGCGGCGTGCTTACTCCCCTGTTCGAGCAGTACCTCGCCGCCGTGGGCGAGGAAAAACGCAACCAGCTGTGGCAGGTGGTGCCCGCTGGCCGGCTCGGCACGATGGAGGAATACGCCTCCCTCGTCACCTACCTGGCCGGCCAGCACTACCTGGTTGGACAAATCATCAGCCCCAATGGCGGCGCTGTCATCTAAACGAAAGGACTTACCATGCAATTCTTCGACGATTCCCTCCTGCCGGAAAACCAGGAAAAGCTCGTGATCCAGGTGGCGCCGTTCGGCCCGCAATTCATCCCCGGCGATTCGGACGACATCGCCGTCACCATGGACCAGCAGGTGCAGAAGGCGGTCGATTGCTGGAACGCCGGCGCCACCGTGCTGCACGTGCACGTGCGCGAGGACGACGGCAAGGGCTCCAAGCGGCTGTCCAAGTTCAATGAAATGCTGGGCCGCCTGCGTGACGCCGTGCCGGACATGGTGCTGCAGGTGGGCGGTTCGATCTCGTTCGCGCCGGAAGGCGAGGGCGCCGATGCGAAGTGGCTGAGCCACGACACGCGCCACATGCTGGCCGAACTGACCCCCAAGCCGGACCAGGTGACGATCGCCATCAACAACGCGCAGATGAACGTGTTCGAGCTGCTCACGGCCGAGGACGGCGCCGGCACCATGCTGGCCGATCCGCGCGTGAAGGCGGCCTACCAGGACATGTGCACCGAGGCCACGCCCACCTTCTACATCGAGCACCTGAAGCGCCTGCAGGAGGCGCGCATCCAGCCGCACTTCATGCTGGGCGGCGTGTCGCAGCTGGAGACGGTCAAGCGCCTGATCCGGCGCGGCAACTACACCGGCCCGCTGGTGCTGAACTACGTGGCCATCGGCGGCGGCGCGGCCGGCCCCGACCCGTTCCACATGATGGAGTTCATCCGCCAGGTGCCCGACGGCGCCGTGCTGACCATCGAGGGCATCATGCGCAACGTGGCGCCGATGAACATGATGGCCATCGCCATGGGCCTGCACGTGCGGGTGGGCATCGAGGACAACCTGTGGCGCCGTCCCGGCGAGCGCATGACCTCCGTCGAGCAGGTGGAGCAGATGGTGCGGCTGGCGCGTGAAGTGGGCCGCGACGTCGCCACCGGCAAGGAAGCGCGTTCCATCTACCAGATCGGCACGCACTACAATGATGTGGGGACGACGCTCGCCAAGCTGGGCATGGCGCCCAACCGCCAGCCCGGCCAGCGCGGCTTCCCGATGAACCAAGTGGGGTAATCACCATGCAATGGCGGCACTTCTCCCGGATCGCCCTGTGCGTCCTGCTGTTCGCCCACATCCTCGCGCATGTGGACCGCAATATGCTGCTCGGCTTTTCGCCGCAGATCATCCGCGACATCGGGCTCTCCAACGCGCAATACGGGTTCCTGGTGGGTGCCGTCTGGGTGCTGAGCTTCGGCCTGATGGCCATGTTCATGGGCACGCTGGCCGACCGCTACTCGCGCCCGCGCGTGGTGGCCGTGGGCATGCTGGTGTGGAGCGTCTGCACCTGGGCCTCCGGCAATGTGCACGACTTCACGCAGATGGCGATGGCGCGCTTCTTCGTCGCCAGCGGCGAGGCGGCGCTGGTGCCGGCCGCCGTCAGCCTGCTGGCCGACCTGTTCCCGGCGCGCCGGCGCGGCACGGTGATCGGCATCTTCTTCACCGGCATCCCGCTCGGCATCGGCGTCAGCTTCCTGCTGGCCGGCACCTACGGCGCCACGCACGGCTGGCGCGACACCTTCCATGTGCTGGGCGTGGTGGGCGCGCTGCTGGCGCTGCCGCTGGCCTTCCTGTCGGAGGAGCGCGGCCAGCCCGGGCATGAGCGCGGCGCGCCGTTCGGTGCGCAGTTGCGGGCCATGATACGCACCGTGGGCGGCACGCCGGGCCTGTTGCAGGTGATCGCCGGCTTCGTGCTGCTGCACATGGTGTTCGCCGGTTTCGCGTTCACGCAGGTGTGGCTGGTCGATGAGCGGGGGCTGGATGCGGCCACCATGGCCAAGCGCATCGGCATGCTGCAACTGGTGTTCGGCACCTTCGGCGCCGTGTTCGGCGGCGGCCTGGGCGACCGCTTCGCGCACGCCATCAAGGGCGGCCACGCCGGCTTCGTGGCCGGACTGGTGGTGCTGTGCGCGCCGTTCATGCTGGCCTACCGCTTCGCCGCGCCCGGTTCCGCGCTGTTCTACCTCGGCATGTGCGCGGGCGCCTTCCTGCCGATGGCCGCCTACGGGCCGGCCAACACGCTGATCCAGGGCATGGTGCCGGCCACCATGCGCTCGACCGTGGCCGGCTTCACGATGATGGCGATTAACGTGGTGGCCATTTCCCTTGGCAGCCTGGCCGTGGGGGCGGGGCGCGATCTGCTGGCCGGCGCCGGCGTGGCGTCGCCGTTCACGGTCATGATGCTGGCCACCGACGTGCTGGCCATCGCGTCGGTGGTGCTGTTCGCCGGCGCGGCGCGGCGTGGCATGGTGGTGTCCATACCGGCCGCCGTCCGCTCACATTGACCGTCCGGCCCCGCTCACGGCAGCACGGCGCCCGCGTTCAGGCGCAGTTGCAGGCCGTGGGTGTGGGCGATGAAGGCCGGTCTGGCGTCCTGCAATCCCATCGCCTTCAACCGTTCGGCCATCGGGTGGGCGCCGGGGCCGATGCGCAGGCGCAGCGAGCCGGGCAGGCATAGCCGGCCCTTGCCACGGATGTTGATCAGCGTGCGCAACATGCCGGTCCGGTGGCTGGAATACAGGATCAGATTGATCAGCGGCGCCGGGATGCCGGGACCGGCCGTCCCCGTCAACGAGAAGATGGGCGCGCCGCCGGCCGGATCGTGCACGGCGCCGCTGAAGTTCGGGCCATGCAGCGAGAAGTCGATCGGGGTGATGAACTTGGGGTAGCCCCAGATGTCGCGTCCGGCCGCGCAGGCCGCCGCCGTGGTGACGGGCAGGTCGATGACGTGGAAGCCGAGCCGGTTCTTGTCGAGGCTTTTAAAAAGCGACAGCAGCGGCCGCGCGGGCGGCGTGGTGCCCCTGGGCACGCAGGCGATGGCCGTGCCCACCTCGTTGTAGGCGCCGATGGAGGTGTTGCGGTATTCGTAGAACGCCACGGCCGCGAGCACCTTGCCGCCGAAGCGCACCGCTTCGTATTGCTCGCCCAGCAGCGCCTGGGCGCGGTCGACATCGAGCCAGTAGAAGGCCATCAACTGCGACGCATCGTAGTACAGGATGGGCATCGCCACGTCGCCGGCCGAGGTGGCGAGGGTGTTGCGGGGATATTGGAAGAACGGGTCCGCGTCAAATTGGGTCATGTTCAAACTCCGATGGGGGTGGTGTGGTCGAGAAGCTGTCCTTGCCAGTCCTCGACCATGGCCAGCCGGTTGATCTGGTTGGTGCCCTCGAAGATGCGCGTCAGGCGCACGTCGCGGAAGATCTGCTCGATCCGTTGTTCGTGCAGGCCGCCGTGGTCGGCCAGCAAATCCATCGCCATCTCGCACACGGCTTGCGCGCGGTCGGTCGCGTGGAATTTGCACAGCGAGGCGTGCAACTGGCGCGGCTTGCGCGCGTGGCGCGCCTCCTGCCACACCAGATTGCGGATGGCGCGGGTCTCGGCCAGCATGGTGGCGATATGCAGTTGCACGTCCTGGTAGTCGAGCAGGCATTTGCCGGCCAGCGTGTAACGGCGCGCGAACTCGATCGCCACCTCGGTGGCGGCGCGGGCGAAGCCGACCCCCATGGCGGCCACCGGGATGCGCGACGAATTGAGGGTGCCGCGGTTGAGCACCCAGCCGTTGCGCAGGCCGCCGATCACGCGCCCGTCCGGGACGAAGGCGTTGTTGAATTCGACCTCGGCGGCGCCGGAGGCGCGCATGCCCATCTTGATCTCGGTGCGCGGAATGGTGACGCCGGGCGTGGCGCAGTCGACGTAGAAGCAGGTCCACGATGCCATGCCCTCGCCCTTGAGCGCGGCGAACACGGTCATGCTGCGGGCCAGGTCGCCGCCGCTGATGAAGCACTTGCGGCCGTTGAGCAGGTAACCGCCGGCCACCGGCGTGGCCACCACGCCGGGCCGGTACTGCTGCGCGCCGTGGCCTTCCTCGACGTCCGATCCGGCCTGCGGTTCCGTGATGGCGAAGGCGACCAGGTGCGGATCGCCGCGCTCGTTGCTGCGATAGACGGGCAGCAGGAAGTCGCGGATGGTCGAGAGACGACCCGACAGCAGCAACGGCATGCAACCCAGGTGGTGGGCCGACAGCAGCAGCATCTGGCCGCCGCACACGCGCGTGAATTCCTCCACCACCAGGCTGCAGGCCCAGACCGGCGGATGCAGGGCCGCGCCCCAGGGCAGGCTGCCCAGCGGGGCGGGCAGGAAGTAGCTGAGCCAGCCGGCCTTGCCCGCCGCGATCAGCATCTGCCGGGTGGCGGGCGGGCAGGTGCCCGGCGCCAGGTGCGCTTGCTGGTCGAGGGTGGCCGAGAGCGGCGCCAGACGGGTTTCGGCGAACGCGCGGGCCTTGTGCCGCAGGCCGCGCAGGCCGCGCGGCAAACGCGCGCAGTCGGCGTCCCACAGGTCGTCGAGCGGGCTGTTGGTGAAGGCGCGGCCGGCCGCCGGCAGGTGGCGGAACTTCAGCTGCGGCGACAGGGCGTGGTCGAACGGCAGATGGCCTGCCAGATGGGCGGCGTGGCTCATGGCTGGCCTCCGCACAGGGCGCTGAGCAGCAGCGGGATCTCACGCGTGCCGCCGGCCAGCAGTTTGAGCATGTTCTGGTCGCGCACGATCTTTTCCGCGCCCACGTCGCGCATGTAGCCGACGCCGCCGTGGACTTGCACGCCCTGGTTGGCGCCATGGCACAGCGCGCCGTGGGTGCTGGCGCGTTGGGCCGCCACTTCGTTGAGCGCGATGTCGTCGATCGGGCGGGCCAGGCGCGCCAGCGCGGCGGACGCCTGTTGCCAGGCCATTTCGATCTCGCCCAGCATGATCTGGACGGCCGCATGGTCGCCGATCACCTTGCCGCCCTGCCTGCGGATGGCGGCGTAGCCGGCCGCCAGTTCCCAGGCGTGGCGCAGCGCGCCGGCGCCGATGGCCATCAGCCCCAGCATGTCGAGCTTGAGCATGCGCTCGTAGGCCTGGCGGGGATCGCCGCCCTCGGGCAGCAGCATGGTGTCGGCGTACGGCGCCAGGCGCACGCTGAACGCGGCCAGCTCGTCGAGGCCGTGCTGGGCGCGGCGCGGTTCCACGTGCAGCTGCTGGCGCGCGGCGCGTTGCCAGCGGATGGTGTCGCGATGCCAGACCGGCCACACCAGCTGCTGCCACGACGCCGTCGTGATCACGGTGGTGTCGTGCCAGCGGCGGTCCAGCCAGTCGGACAGGAAGGCAATGTCGGCGCGCGGCCCCTGCGGGCGCAGGAACCGCGCCAGTTCCGTGCGCGCGAGGCCAAGGTGGCCGGTGGTGACGAGGGCCGTATCGAGCACGCTCCCGCCGGAAATGGGGGCGCCGGGCAGCGCGGCGGCCGAGCGCGCCAGCGCGCTGCGGTGCCAGGCGAAGGCCACGCCGGCGTTGGCCCGCGCCACCAGCTGCAGCAAGCCCAGGTTGAATTGCATGGCGTTGGCGTGGTCGCAGTGCTCCCACAGCGCGTAGCCGGGGGCCGCGTCCGGGGCGGGGATCAAGCCCAGTTCGGCGGCCTCGGTGCTCAGGGCGGTGAGGGTGTCGTTGGACAGGGGCGCTTCCGGTCGTTCGACCGCCGCCGCGATGCGCTCGGTGGCGAACGCGTCGACCTCGGACAGCAGCGCCGCCACGTCATCGGTATCCAGCATGGTTGTCTCCTTCTCGTTATCGTGAGTCCGGCCCGCGACCGACGCGGGAGGCGGCGCCGTTGGCGACTCAGTTTGGAGACTCAACTCTAGCAAGCGGGGGGCCGGACGCTGTATAGTGGTCGCGGCCAATAAATTTACATTTTCGGACAAATCAACGATGGGCAGCTGGGACTTTGCACGCAGCATCGCCGGGATACGGCTGCTGGCCGAACTGGGCGCCAGCCATGGCCTGGCGCCCAAGCAGGTGCTGGCCGGCAGCGGCGTCCGCCAGCGCGACCTGGACGATGCCGGCTGCGTGGTGAGCGCCGCGCAGGAATTGCGCCTGATCCGCAACCTGCTGGCCCACTTGCGCCATGTGCCCGCGCTGGGCGTGGCCGCCGGCTTGCGCTATCACTATTCGACCTTCGGTTCGCTGGGCTTCGCCCTGGTCACGAGCCGCCATTCGCGCCAGGCGCTCGACGTGGCGCTGCGCTATTTCAATCTCACCCATGCGTTCACCCGCTTCGAGGCGACGGACAGCGACCATGAGACAGCCGTGGCGATCGATGCCGACCACGTGCCCGAGGACGTGCGGCGCTTCATCATCGAACGCGATGCGGCGGCGCTGGTGGCGATCCAGCGCGAATTGATCGTGCTGCCCGACGCCTTGCGCCGCGTGGAGTTGCCGTTCCCGGCGCCCGCCGCGACGGCCCCCTATGCGCAGGCGTTCGGCATGCTGCCCCAGTTCGGCGCCGCGCGCACCGTGGTCGCGTTCGCGCGCGAGCAGATGCTGCTGCCGCTGCCGCAGGCCAATGACCTGATGCTGAAATACAGCGAGGAGCAGTGCGTCCGCATCCTCGAACGCCACCGCGTGCGCGTGGGGCTGGCCGCCAGGGTCAGGGAGCGCCTGGCCGGCAATATCGAACTGGGGATGGAGGAGGTGGCCAGCGCCCTGTGCATGACGTCGCGCACCCTGCGGCGCCAGTTGATACAGGAGGGCACGGCGTTCACGGCGATCCGCGATGAGGCCCGGATCGCGCTGGCCGAGGAATATCTGGTGGTGCTCAAACTGTCGGTGGACGAGACGGCCTACCGTCTGGGCTACCTGTCGTGTTCGGCGTTCATCACGGCGTTCCGGCGGCTCACCGGCGAAACGCCGCTCGTGTTCAGGAAACGCCTCGAGCGCGAGGCGTCCGGCGCGCCGTGCGGGCGGTAGCGCGCCACCGCCCGCGACGGGTCAGCGGCCGGTTTCAGTGGCCGCAACCCTGGCTGCGGATGCGGTCATACGCGGCCCGCGCCTGCACCAGGCCATAGCCAAAGTAGGGGTCGCGGCCCGGCGTGCCCAGATCGAGCGCCGAGTTGTCCAGCGCGCTGCGGATCTGGCTGGCGCTGCACTGGGGGAAGTAGCTCCACACCAGCGCGGCCACGGCAGACACGTGCGGCGTGGCCATCGAGGTGCCGTTGTAGAGCGCGTAGTTGGTGGCCGTCACGGTCACGTTGGCTTGCTGGCCCAGTTGGGTGAGCAGGCTGGCGCCTTCCGTGTCGGACACGCCGACCGAAGGGATGGTGGTGACGGTCGTGCCCAGCGTGCCGTTCAATTCGCCGGCCACGTTGTTGTAGACGACGGCGCCGACCCCGCCGCTAGCCTGGCAGTTGCCGACCTTGGTGGCGAACGACACGGCGCCGCGCCGGACCAGGCAGACCTTGCCGGCCATGGCGGCGTCGGTGGCCGTGCCCAGGCCGAAGTCGGCCAGCGGCGCATGGGCGCTGGCGGCCGGCGAGCCCTCCATCTCGCGCGGCGCGTAGGTGGTGGCGCCCACCGTCAACGCGGCGGCGCGGCCGGTGCCCATCGGCACGGTCGACAGCACGTCCACGCCCGGCGCCGCCAGCTCGACCTTCGAGGTGAACTGGGAGAAGGACGCGATCTGCTTGTTCTGGTCCAGCGCGGCGATCGACATCACGCTGCTGTAGCCGGCCGGGTAGGACTGGGTGTCGTTGCCGTCGTTGCCGGCGGCCGCGATGGACAGCACGCCGCGCCTGGCCAGGCCATCGAAGGCGCGCTCCTCGGCGATGCTGGCGTCGGCGCCGCCCAGCGACATGCTGATCACATTGGCGCCGGCGGCACCGCACTTGTTGGCGGCCGCGATCAGGGTCGAGGTGTAGGCCCAGCCGTCGGCGCCGAACACCTTGACGATGTGCAGGTTCAGCTGGCGGCCCGGATTGACGCCGACCACGCCCACGCCCGCGTTGTTGATGGCGGCGATGGTGCCGGCCACGTGGGTGCCGTGGTGGTTCTCGTCGGTGTACCAGTTGCCGGTGCCGGGGTTGGTGTCGCCGGTCACGTGGTTGCCGTGCAAGTCCTCGTGCGCGAGGTCGATGCCGGAGTCGATGATGCACAGCATGCGGTTGGCGGCGTAGGTGTCGGGCAGCTGGTCGGCCTGCACCATGGCGATGCCATAGGGCACTTGCTGGCCCAGCTGGTAGGGGGTGCCGGTGGACGGGGTGCTGGCGGCGAACGGGATGCGTTTCTGGTCCGGTTCCACGAATTCGATGTTCGCATTGTGGCGCAAGCCATCCAGCGCCTTGGACGGCACCTGGGCCGCTGCGGCGCCGATCTCGGGCAAGTCCTGCACGACGTTGCCTTGCGCGGCGGCCAGCGCCGCCTTGCCGTTGGCCGTGTTGCCGGCCTTGAATCCGACGATGACGCGCACCGTGCCGTCGCCGGCGGCGCTGGCCATGGTGCAATGGGCGCCGACGGCGGCCGCCAGCATGGTCATGACGAGTGTGCGGGAGGTATTGCTGAGATGTTTTTTGAACATGATGAGCCCTGGAAGTCGTGAATGGAAGGGATGGCCTTGCACGCCAGAAACTAGACGGCCGCCGGTCGCGGCGATCGAAATCCGATGCTAGGGGCGTTGCCCTGGCGGGTCAATCGCGATGTATAAATAACATGCGAAATTGTCTGAAAAACCACAAATTTAATTTATGGCAACACCCGCCGGCATGGCCGGGCCGGATCAGGCCGGCGCCTTTCGCTTTTTATTTGCAATGTGCTAAAGTGATTTGGCTGAGTTGGTTGCGGGCAGGCGGTGCGCGGCCCCGCGCTGGGTTCCTATCTTTTGGATCATCATCGAAAAGGGGGAAATATCATGGCCAAATACGGTTGGTTGCCCGACAGTGTCAATCGCGCGCGGCGCATCGTTGGCAGGGTCATAAATCAAAAAGAACTGCCGGCTTTTGTCTACCGCTTCGACGCGCGCACGCCGGCGACCATCCGGGCCACCGGCTTCCAGCCATGGAACGGGGCCGGCGGCATCTCGATGATGGAACACGTCAACAACGCCTACGCCACCGGCCATGCGCAGGCGGGGAACCAGACCAAGTACGACAGCCAGTTCGTCTCCACCGGCGCCTACGGCATCCTCAAGCGCATCGATCCCACGTTCGCGCAGCAAGTCCTGCAAACCAACCTGTACAAGATCGACACGGCCGTGGCCTTGCTGACGGGCATGTTCTACGACGCCAACGATGTGTTCGACAGGGCGGGCATTAATCGGCCCTATGCCACGCAGCGGGAATGGATCAAGGCAGGCGGCATCGACCAGGCCGCCGTCGTCGCCACCATGACGGGCGCCAACTATGCCGGCCAACTGGCCATGCCCGGCGGCACCGCGCCGGACGAGGGGGCGTTGCAGGGCTGGCAAGCGTTCTAGACTCCCGTCGGAGCAGCCATTCATCAAGCCGCGATGCGTTCGATTTTGGGCCGTTTAAGCTTGCTTGCCTGGTGCAGGTCGTATTGCAGCTGCATGCCGGCCCATAGCTCCGCGCTGGTGCCAAAGGCGGCGGCGAGCCGGAAGGCCATGTCTGGCGAGATCCCCGATGCGCCGCTTACGATGCGCTGGAGCGTGACACGGCCAACGCCGAGGCGGGCAGCCGCCTCCGTTATCGTGACGTCGCCCAGGTATTCCCTCAGCACTTCGCCCGGATGAGGTGGATTATGCATAGGAGCCATGTGGAAAGTCCGTGCGCGTTAGTGGTA
The DNA here is from genome assembly GCF_058801745.1 of Rugamonas sp. GW822-FHT03B10. Lineage (NCBI taxonomy): Bacteria > Pseudomonadati > Pseudomonadota > Betaproteobacteria > Burkholderiales > Oxalobacteraceae > Rugamonas > Rugamonas sp. GW822-FHT03B10. The sequence goes on from NZ_JBXANP010000001.1 coordinate 676,628, forward strand.
GTCCAGATAGTCAACGAGAATGGCGTCGCGGCCATCAAAGGCGAAAATCATACGCCAATTTCCGTTGACCGTAATTGCCCAGTGCCCTTGCAAGTCGCCCTTGAGCGGGTGCAGTCCCCATGACGGAGCCGACATATCCGCAGGCCGTACCGCCCGATCCAGTGCGGCGAGCTGAAGCCGTAGCTTGCCGGCATGCGCCGCCACGATGCCCGCTTTGCTGCCGGTCTCGAAAAAACGCTGCAGACCGTGGTGGCGGAAGCTCCTTATCATATGGCGAATAGTAGGCTGTATCGATATGATATACAAGCAGGGCTGGACAGCCAGTAGATAGGAGTCAACGATAATTGTAGGGCTGTCGCAATTAGCGTTGCGCCGAGATTTGATTAGGCGGAAACAAAAAAAACGCCGATCCGCATGTTGGATCGGCGTTTTGTCGAGCGTGTTCCTGTTGATTGCAGAGGAACCGGGTCACCGCCAATTGCGGATGGACGAAACCTGCTCAGGCGGTGGTGTTGATGATCGTTCCGACAGGACCGGAGGTGGCCTTCGGCGGCTCGACCGCTGGCGCTTTCGTGCCGTCATTGTCGCCGTCGGCATCGGTGCCCACGGGTTTTGCCTGCTGTGTCGCAACGGGCGGTACGTACTGGGTTGAGGTTGCACTTCCGATCGGCGTACTCATGCTTTACTCCAGGTTGGTTGAAGGGCTTCATCTGTAGTATCGGCGGCAAACCGCAAATCATGAATGGCCCGGTAACGACGATGGCGCCCCCGAAAGTGCGGCGGCCGGCCATTCGGGTCGAACGCGGCCGATTTCGCTTTCATGCAAGAAAGTTGTTTACTATTGTATAGTGCGCGATATAATAGGCGGAACGCGGCGCTTGAGCTCATTGAAATAGCAGGGGCGCTGCGGCGTGTCGCGATGTGCCTAGTATATAGTGCGCGATTTAATTGTTAACGATCAGATTAAGGAATCAGTGTATGAAAAACTTGAACATCATGTCGATAGCGTCCGCCCTGGCGCTTGTCTCCGGTAGTGCCTTCGCCGTGGACTACACGGGTGTCGATCCGCACATCGTCCCCTTCCTGCACGCGCTTGAGACCGCGCCGGCTTTGGAGAAATTGCAACCGGCCGATGCCCGGCAGGTGTTGATCGGCGCCCAGCAAGGCGCCAAGCTGCCCAAGGCCGATGTGTCGGAAAAGGTGATCAAGGTCGACGGCCAGGATGTCAAATTGCACATCGTTCGTCCGGCCGGCGTGAAAGGCACGCTTCCCGTGTTCATGTTCTTCCATGGCGGGGGCTGGGTGCTCGGCGATTTCCCCACGCACGAGCGGCTGGTGCGTGACCTCGTGGCCGATTCAGGCACCGTCGCCGTGTTTGTCGACTACACGCCCTCGCCGGAAGCGGGCTACGGCGTCGCCATCCATCAAGCTTACGGTGCGACCAGGTGGGTGGCCGCGCATGGCAAGGACATCAACGTCGACGGCAACCGGCTCGCCGTGGTGGGCAACAGTGTCGGTGGCAACATGGCAGCGGTCGTGGCGTTGATGGCCAAGGAGCAGGGGCTGCCCAAACTGCGCGCGCAAGTGCTGCTGTGGCCAGTGACCGATGCGAACTTCGACACGCCGTCGTACAGCCAGTTCGAGCATGGTTACTTCCTGACCCGCGCGGCGATGCGGTGGTTCTGGGATAACTACACGACCAGCGACGCGGCGCGCAAAGAGATCCATGCTTCGCCATTACGTGCATCGGTCGAGCAACTGCAAGGCCTGCCGCCGGCACTTGTGCAGACCGCCGAATTCGACGTGCTGCGCGATGAAGGCGAAGCCTACGCGCGCAAGCTGGGAGAGGCCGGCGTCCCGGTCACGTCGACGCGCTATTCGGGCATGATTCATGACTTCGGTCTGCTGAATCCGCTCGCGACGGTTCCGGCTGTGCAAGGCGCGTTGCGACAGGCCGGCGCCGAACTGGCTTATCGCCTGAAGTAAGCGGAAATGAAAAACGCCGATCAGCATGGATCGGCGTTTTCATTTTTTATTCTTGGTGGCCCGGGGCGGAATCGAACCACCGACACAAGGATTTTCAGTCCTCTGCTCTACCAACTGAGCTACCAGGCCAAGGACCGCAATTATAGCAGGCGCTGGAGAATTGGCAAGGGCGGCCGCGAAAAAACTTTGATGCCGGGGCAAACGCCGGGCATTTGCCGCGTCAACATCCTGGCGGGCGGGGCAATTGCCGTCCGCCACAAACGCTATAATGATTGCCCCGATCAACCACCCATCCAGTCCCACCATGCGGCGCGACCTTCACAGTGATATTTGTATCGTAGGCGATGGCGCCATCGCCAAGACGACGGCGCTGGCGTTCGCCCAGGCCGGGCAGAGCGTGACGATGCTCACGCCACCTGCCGCACCGAAAGCCCCGTCCGCCGGCGACCCGGGCTGGGATGTGCGGGTGTTCGCCCTCAACCACACGGCCCACAAGCTGCTGTCCTCGCTCAAGGTGTGGGGCGCGCTCGATGCGGCCCGGGTGGCGCCGGTGGACGCCATGCTGGTCAACGGCGATGGCGACCACGCCGGCAACCTCGGCTTCGACGCCTACGGCGCCCACACGGGCACGCTGGCCTGGATCGTCGAGGACCGCAACCTGAACCAGGCGCTGGACGCGGCCCTGCGCTTCGCCCAGAACGTGACCACGGTGGCCGGCCATGCCACGGCCCTGCTGCGCGACGACGACGGCGCCACCGTGCAACTGGCCGATGGTTCGGCCATCCGCGCGGCGCTGGTGGTGGGCGCGGACGGCGCCCAGTCCTGGGTGCGCGGCCAGTGCGACATCGGCCTCGATTACCGTTCCTACGGCCAGCGCGGCGTGGTCAGCAACTTCCACTGCGAGAAGCCGCACCTGGGCGCGGCCCACCAGTGGTTCACGGGCGCCGACGGCATCGTGGCGCTGCTGCCGCTGCCGGGCAATATGGTGTCGCTGGTGTGGTCGGCGCCCGACGCGCTGGCCGACACGCTGTGCCGCGAGGGCGCCGATGCGCTGGCGGCCCGGCTGGCCGTCTTCGCCCGCGACAAACTGGGCGCGCTCACGCCGCTGCGCCCGGAGCTGGTGCGCGATTTCCCGCTGCGTCTGATGCGGCCGCACACGATGGTGGCGCCGCGCGTGGCGCTGGTGGGCGACGCGGCCCACGTGGTCCATCCGCTGGCCGGCCATGGCATGAACCTGGGCTTCGCCGACGTGGCGCAGCTGGTGGCCACCATCAACGCGCGCGAGCCGCAGCGCGCCATCGGCGACGAGCGCGTGCTGGCGCGCTACGACCGCGCGCGCAAGGAGGACGTGCTGCTGATGCAGGTCGCCACCGACGGCCTGGCGCGCCTGTTCGGCGCCGATCTGGAGCCGCTGCGCGTGGTGCGCAATTTGGGATTAAACTTGCTGGATAAATTGCCCGTGCTCAAGCGCCGCCTGATTTCCCACGCGCTGGGAAAACAGCCGGGTTGATGCGCTGCGCGGGCTGGCGCGCCGCCGCCGGCGGCGCCTGTGATGTCGTTTTCGGAGATGGTATGAGAAAGAGCAAGTTCGCACTGTTGTTGTTGTCGGCCCTGATGGCCTCCTGCGTGGGCGCCGAGACGCCGACCGAGGCGGGCATCAAGAAACTGATCGAGCCGCGCCTGGGCGGCGGCGCCAAGGTCGATTCGGTCAAGGAGACCCCCTACAGCGGCCTGTACGAAGTGCGCATGGGCGGCGACATCCTGTACACGGACAAGACGGCGACCTATCTGTTCTCCGGCCACATCTACAACGCCAAGACCTCGGTCGACCTGACCCGCGAGCGGCTCGACGAGATCAACCGCATCAAGTTCTCCGATCTGCCGCTGGACAAGGCCGTCAAGCTGGTCAAGGGCGACGGCAAGCGCGTGATCGCCGTGTTCGAGGATCCGAACTGCGGCTATTGCAAGCGCTTCCGCCAGAACACCATCAAGGCGATGGACAACATCACCGTCTACACCTTCATGTACAACATCCTGGCCGAGGACTCGTTCACCAAGTCCAAGAACATCTGGTGCGCGGCCGACCGCAACAAGGCCTGGGACGACTGGATGGTGTCGGGCAAGGCCGCGCCGGCCGCGCCGGCCGCCTGCAGCACGCCCAACGACGCCGTGCTGGAACTGGGCCACAAACTCAACGTGACGGGCACCCCGGCCATCTTCTTCACCGACGGCAGCCGTGTGCCCGGCGCCATCGACGCCCGTGCGCTGGAAGCGAAGCTGTCGTCGATCAAGTAAGCGTAGTAGTATCTGCAGATTCGGACGGCAACGCCGTCCGCAGCCTCACGGCGCCCGTGCATCGCGGCGCCGGTTTCGTCTTTGCCTGTCCCTTTGTACATTCGCTGCGCCAAAAGGAGCCTTAGATGATCTCATTGAATATCAACGGAAAAGACATGCAGGTGGACGCCGACCCGTCCACGCCCATCCTGTGGGCGCTGCGTGACAACCTCAATCTCACCGGCACCAAGTTCGGCTGCGGCGCGGCGCTGTGCGGCGCCTGCACCGTGCACCTGGGCGGCCAGCCGGTGCGCTCGTGCGTCACCCCGATCTCGGCGGCGGTGGGACAGAAGATCGTCACCATCGAGGCCATGGAGGCCGACAAGGTGGGCAGGGCGGTGCAGGAGGCGTGGGTGCGGCACGACGTGCCCCAGTGCGGCTACTGCCAGAGCGGCCAGGTGATGAGCGCCACGGCCCTGCTGCGCGCGAACAAGGCGCCCAGCGACGCCGACATCGACAACGCCATGAGCGGCAACATCTGCCGCTGCGGCACCTACCAACGCATCCGCGCCGCCATCAAGGACGCCGCCAAAACCCTCGCCTAAAGGAGAACGTCATGCGTATCGAATGGCTTAACCAGGACACGATGCAGGCGGCGGTGCAGGGCACGGGCGAGGGCATGAGCCGGCGCGGTTTCATCAAGGCCGGCGCGGTGGCAGGCGGCGGGTTGGTGCTGGGATTTTTCGTGCCGGGCGCGAACCGCTTCGCCAACGCCCAGGCGCAGCAGGCCAAGACCTATGAACCGAACGCCTTCCTCCACATCGCGCCCGACAACAGCGTGACGGTGCAGGTCAACCGGCTCGAATTCGGCCAGGGCGTGCAGACGGCGCTGCCGATGCTGATCGCCGAGGAGCTGGACGCCGACTGGTCGCAGGTGCGCAGCGAGCTGGCGCCGGCCGGCGAGCAGTACAAGGATCCCGCGTTCGGCATCCAGATGACGGGCGGCTCCGGTTCCGTCGCCCACTCGTTCACCCAGTACCGTGAAATCGGCGCCCGCGCCCGCGCCATGCTGGTGGCGGCGGCCGCCGCGCAGTGGAAGGTGGCGCCGGCCCAGGTCAAGGCGGCCAACGGCATGCTGACCGGGCCCGCCGGCCAGAAGGCCAGCTACGGCGCCATGGCCGATGCGGCCATGCGGCAGCCGGTGCCGGCCACCGTCACGCTGAAAGACCCCAAACAATTCCGACTGATCGGCAAGCCCGTCAAGCGGCTCGACGCGCGCGCCAAGTCCAGCGGCCACCAGCAGTTCGGCATCGACTTCAAGCCGCCCGGCGCCAAGGTGGCGCTGATCGCCCATCCGCCCGTGTTCGGCGCCAAAGTGGCCAAGTTCGATGCCACCCGCAGCAAGTCGATCAAGGGCGTGGTGGCCGTGCTGGAAGTGCCGACCGACCGTGGCGGCAGCGGCGTGGCCGTGGTGGCGGACGGCTACTGGCCGGCCAAGCAGGCCCGCGACGCGCTGCAGGTCGACTGGGACACCAGCGCCGTCGAAAAAATCAGCAGCGACAAGCAGCTGGCCGACTACAAGGCGCTGGCGCAAACGCCGGGCACCGTGGCCAAGCAGGCCGATACTTCGCGCCTGGCCGGCGCGCCGAAAAAGATCACGGCCGTCTATGAATTCCCGTATCTGGCGCACGCGCCCATGGAGCCGCTCAATTGCGTGGTGGACCTGCGCGCCGACGGTTGCGAAGTGTGGGCCGGCACCCAGTTCCAGACCATCGACCAGGGCGCCATCGCGAAGACGGCCGGCTTCAAACCGGAACAGGTGGTGCTGCACACGATGATGGCCGGCGGCGGTTTCGGCCGGCGCGCCGTGCCCACCTCCGACTATCTGGTGGAGGCGGTCAACGTGGCCAAGGCCTACCGGGCGGCTGGCAAGTCCGGCCCCGTCAAGGTGATCTGGAGCCGCGAGGACGACATCCGTGGCGGCTACTACCGGCCGGCCCATGTGCACCACGCGGAACTGGGTCTGGACGAGCAGGGCAGGATCGTGGCCTGGAACCACACCATCGTGGGCCAGTCCATCATCAGCGGCACGCCGTTCGAGCCGATGATGGTCAAGAACGGGGTGGACGCCACCATGGTCGAGGGCATGGGCGAGCCGTATGAAGTGCCGCTCAACCTGTCCGTGCACAACGTGAAGGCCAATGTGCCGGTGCTGTGGTGGCGTTCCGTCGGCTCCACCCACACGGCGTTCGTGATGGAGACGCTGATCGACGAGGCGGCCCATGCGGCCAATATGGACCCGGTGGCCTACCGCAAGCAGCTGCTGGGCGAGAAGCACAAGCGCCATCTGGCCGCGCTGGAGCTGGCCGTGGCCAAGTCGGGCTACGGCAAGAAGGCGCTGCCCAAGGGCCAGGCCTGGGGCGTGGCCATGCACGAGTCGTTCAATTCCGTGATCGCCTACGTGGTCACGGCGTCCGTCAAGGATGGCGTGCCGCGCTTGCACCACGTCACGGCCGGCGTGCATTGCAACCTGGCCGTCAACCCGCTGACCATCGAAGCCCAGGTCCAGGGCGCGGCGCTGATGGGGCTGGGCATGACGCTGCCCGGCGCCGCCATCACGCTCAAGGACGGCGTGGTGGAGCAGCAGAACTTCAGCGACTACACGGTGGCCCGCATGCCCGACATGCCGGTGATCGACGTGCACATCGTGCCGTCGGCCGAGCCGCCAACGGGTATGGGCGAGCCGGGCCTGCCGCCGCTGGCGCCGGCCTTCGCCAACGCCGTGTTCAAGCTGACCGGCAAGCGGCTGCGCAAGCTGCCGTTCGACCTGGCCTCGGCCAGCGCCTGAGCCGGTGGGTCTGACCGGCGTGCTGCTGGCGGCCGGGCGGGGCCGCCGTTTCGACCCGTCCGGCCGGCGCAGCAAGCTGCTGCAGTCGCTACCCGGCGGCGGCACCGTGGCCGAGGCCAGCGCCCTTCACTTGCTGGCCGTGCTGCCGCGCGTGGTGGCGGTGGTGCGGCCCGGCGACGATGCGCTGGCCGCCGCGCTGGGCGCCCTTGGTTGCGAGGTGCGCGCGTGCCCGGACGCCGATCTGGGCATGGCGGCCTCCCTCGTCCATGCGATAGACTACGCCCGTGGCGCCGAAGGCTGGCTGATCGCGCTGGCCGACATGCCGTTTGTGCGGCCGGCCACCATCGCCAGCCTGGCCGCCGCCGTGCGGAACGCGGCGGACGGCGCCGGTATCGCGGCGCCCGTGCACCAGGGGCGGCGTGGCAATCCGGTCGCCTTCGGCCACGCGTATCTGCCGCTGCTGCTGGCGCTGGAAGGCGACCAGGGCGCGCGCGCCATCCTGCGCGCGCATCGCGTATGCGAGGTGGAGGTGGACGACAGCGGCGTACTGCGCGATATCGACACCCCGGACGACCTGGCGCCGCCACAAGCGGCGCCGGAACCAGAACAGCTATAGGAAGAACATGAAGAAAGCACAGAACAAGAAGAGCCCCGCCATCGCCTACGCCATCGTCGCCAAGGACTTGCCGGGCCACCTGTTCCAGGTCACGCTGGCCGTGAGCGCGCCGGCGCCGGAGGGCCAGGTGCTGGCGCTGCCGGCCTGGATCCCGGGCAGCTACATGATCCGCGAATTCGCCCGCAACATCGTCCAGATCCGCGCCGAATCGAACGGCAAGGACGTGCCGCTCACCAAGCTCGATAAGCACACCTGGCAGGCCGCGCCCGTGGCCGGTCCGCTGATGGTGCATTACGAAGTCTATGCCTGGGATTTGTCGGTGCGCGCCGCGCATCTGGACCAGACCCACGGCTTCTTCAACGGCACCAGCGTGTTCCTGCGCGTGGTGGGGCAGGAGCAGGCCGCGCACACGGTCGATATCCAGCGCCCGGCCGACCCGGCCGCCGCCAGCTGGCGCGTGGCCACGGCGCTGCCGGAACACAAGGCCAAGCGTTATGGCTTCGGCAGCTATGTGGCGGCCAATTACGATGAGCTGATCGACCATCCGGTCGAGATGGGCGACTTCGCGCTGGCCACCTTCAAGGCCCATGGCGTGGCGCACGATATCGTCGTCACGGGCCGCGTGCCCAACCTCGACATGGCGCGCCTGTGCCGCGACCTGAAATCCATCTGCGAAACCCAGATCGCCTTCTTCGAGCCCAAAACCAAACGCGCGCCGATGGAGCGCTACGTGTTCCTCACCATGGCCGTCGGCGACGGCTACGGCGGCCTTGAGCACCGCGCCTCCACGGCCCTGATCTGCGCCCGCGCCGACCTGCCCAGCACGGCCGCGCCGCAGACCAAGGACATCCCGGACGGCTACCTGCAATTCCTCGGCCTGTGCAGCCACGAGTATTTCCACACCTGGAACGTCAAGCGCATCAAGCCGGCCGCCTTCGCGCCGTACGACCTGCAGGTGGAGAACCACTCGCCGCTCTTATGGCTGTTCGAAGGCTTCACCAGCTATTACGACGATTTGATGCTGGTGCGCGCGGGCCTGATCGGCGAGCCGGCCTATTTCAAACTGCTGGGCAAGACGGTGGCCAGCGTGTTGCGCGGCAGCGGCCGCACCAAGCAGAGCGTGGCCGAATCGAGCTTCGACGCCTGGACCAAGTACTACCGCCAGGACGAGAACGCGCCCAACGCCATCGTCAGCTACTACACCAAGGGTTCGCTGGTGGCGCTGGCGCTGGACCTGACCATCCGCGCCAAGACGGCCGGCGCCCGCACGCTGGACGACGTGATGCTGGCCCTGTGGCAGCGCTACGGCCACGACTTCTATCCGGACGGCGGCCGCGGCGTCACGCCGGCCGAGGTGGAAGCCCTGTTCGACGAGATCAGCGGCCTGCGCCTGAAGCCGTTCTTCGACAAGTACGTGCGCGGCACGGCCGATCTGCCGCTGGCCAAGCTGCTGGCGCCGGCCGGCGTCAAGCTGGCCGACGAGCGCAAATCGGCCAAGCCGAGTCTGGACGTCAATCCGGGCCGCGACGGCAACGACTGCAAGCTGTCGGCCGTGCACGAGGGCGGGGCCGCGCACCGGGCCGGTCTGTCGGCGGGCGACGTGCTGGTGGCCGTGGACGGCCTGCGCGCCACCCACGCCAACCTCGACGGGCTGCTGGCACGCTACGCCGTGGGCGCCACCGTGGAGGTCCATGCGTTCCGGCGCGACGAGCTGATGACGTTCCAGGTCACGCTGCAGGGCGAGCGCGCCCCGGCCATCACGCTCACGCTGGATGCGGCCGGCGGCAAGCGCGGCGCGGCCCTGCGCCCCAGCGCCGCCCACTGACGGCCAGCGGCCGGACGACCACCGCGCAGGCCGGGGTGCCTGTGCGGTTTTCACCCGGTTGCCTATGGCGGTGAGAATTCGTCATATTTTGCCGGCGAGTTCTGGTCTAGAATGCGCAATTGGACGCCCGCGTGCGTCCGTTCCTCCCCACCAACCATAAGCTGCCTGTGATCTCGCTCGACCCCTTGACGATCGTTCTGATGTCCACCGTGATGTGTGGCGCGATGAGCATCGTCCTGTTTTCCGCCTGGCGCAGCTTCCCGTCCGAGATCGGCGGCCTGCGCGAATGGGGTATGGGCTTGCTGCTCATGGTCGCCGGGACCGTGCTGCTGACGTTGCGCGGCGGTGGCGGCGAACCCAGGGCGCTGCCGGTACTGAGCATGAACGCCGTGCTGTTGTGGGGCATAGGCCTGTCCCTGATCGGCACCGAAAAATTCTACGACCAGCGCCCCAGCTGGCGCCTGTTCCATGGCGTCTGGATCGTGGGCATGGGCGCCTTCACGTGGTGGCTGCTGGTGCGGCCCGACTTTCCCGCGCGCGTGGCCGTGTTCTCCACCCTCGTCAGCTTCATGTATTGCCGCCAGGTGTGGGTGATCGCCCGCCACGGCACGCGCCAGTTTCCCACCCTGTTCTTCGGCACGCTGATGCTTGTGCAGACGCTGGTGGTGGCCACGCGCGGCGTGCTGGCGTTGTTCGGCGGCGGCACGCCGGTCGATCTGCTGCGGCCCGGGGTGTTCCAGAACGTCTACCTGGCGACCAGCAGCTTCATGGTGCTGATGCTGGTGGTGGGCTTCATGACGGTGGCCACCCGGCGCCTGCAAACCATCCTGGAACAACGCTCGACGCGCGACCCGCTGACCCAGGTGCTGAACCGGCGCGGCTTCGCCGACGTCTACGCCCGCGAGCGCGCGCTGATGCAGCGCGAGCGCCGCGCCACCACCCTGATCAGCATCGACCTCGATCATTTCAAATCCATCAACGACCGCTTCGGCCACGCCACCGGCGACCGGGTGCTGGTGCACGTGGCGCAGGCGATCGGCAAGGTGCTGCGCGCGTCGGACCACGTGGCCCGCTTCGGCGGCGAGGAATTCGTCGTGCTGCTGCCCGACACCGGCATGGAGCGGGCCAGCAGCGTGGCCGAACGTATCCAGGAGGCGCTGCGGGAACCGCGCCAGGACGGCCTCCCTGCCTGCACCGCCAGCATCGGCATCGCCTGCCAGCTCAGCGCGGCGGAAGACCTGGACGGCATCCTGCTGCGGGCCGACGGCGCCCTGTACCGCGCCAAGGCGCTGGGGCGCGACCGGATCGAAGTGGCGGAGCAGGCCAGCCCGCCGCAACGGGCGGTGCTGGGCTGAGCGCCACCCGATCCTGTTACTGCGGCCCGGCCAGGGTGCGCAGCTGGAACTGGTAATCGCGGTTGAACAGGAAGGTTTCCGTCACGGCCAGGTGCCGGCCCCGCAGCAGCGAGCCGGGGCGGGGCAGGGGCTCGGCCTGGCGCACGGCGTTCATGGCGATGCTGGAGGCGTCTTCATCGCGCGAACGGTGCACGCGCAGGTTGCCGATATTGCCATTGCCGTCGATGGTGAAGTCCAGCACCACGATGGCCGGCAGCATCGGCGGCAGCGAGCCATAGAAGATCAATTTGGGATTGGCGGCGGCGATGCGCCGGGCGACCTGGATTTTGTAGTCGTCCAGGTTGGCCGCCTGGCGGGTGCCGGGCGCCGGCAGCGGTGCCGGCGAGGGCGCCCGTGTGACGGGCGGCGGCGGCAGCACGGTCGGCTGCCGGTAGCAGGAAGTGAGCAGGCCAGCGAGCAGGGACATCCCCACTAACGAGGCCAGCCCCGCGAGGGCTGTTTTCCTCAACGGTGTCGTGGCCATGGCAATCTCCGGTTAGTTGAACAGGCGGCGCAATTCCGCGCCAGGGTCCGGTGCGCGCATGAACGCTTCGCCCACCAGGAAGGCGTTGACGTTAGCGTCGCGCATGCGCTTGACGTCATTTGTTACCATGATGCCAGATTCGGTGACAACGAGGCGCTCGCTTGGAATCCGTGGCAACAGGCCCAGCGTGGTGTCCAGCGACGTTTCGAAGGTGCGCAGATTGCGGTTGTTGATGCCCATCAGATTGGTCTTCAGGCGCAGGGCGGCCGTCAGCTCGTCGCCGTCGTGCACTTCCACCAGCACGTCCATGCCCAGCTCGTGGGCGCACGCTTCCATTTCCGCCATCAGGCCATGATCGAGCGCCGACACGATCAGCAGGATGCAGTCGGCGCCCATGGCGCGCGCTTCGTAGACCTGGTAGATGTCGATCAGGAAGTCCTTGCGCAGCACCGGCAGCGCGCACGCGGCGCGCGCCTGTTGCAGGTAGTCGACTGCGCCCTGGAAGAACTGCGCGTCGGTCAGCACGGACAGGCAGGCCGCGCCGCCGGCCGCGTAGCTGGCCGCGATCTCGGCCGGGCGGAAATCGGCCCGCAGCACGCCCTTCGAAGGCGACGCCTTCTTCACCTCCGCGATCACGCCGGCCTCGCCGGCGGCGATCTTCCGGCGCAGGCTGGCCTCGAAGCCGCGCAGGCCGGCCCGCAGTTCGGCGTTGCTTTCCACGTCGCGCTGCAGGCTGGCCAGGTTGCGGTGCTTCTTGGCGGCGGCCACTTCGTCGGCCTTGACGGCCAGGATTTTGTTGAGGATGTCGGACATGATGAAAACCAGGGTAAGGGGACTAATGTTGTTCGGACAGGGCCAGCCGCACGCCCAGCGCCAGGAACAGGCCGCCGGTGGCGCGGTTCAGCCACAGGGCCAGCAGCGGCTTGAGTTTGAGGCGGGTGCTGGCGAACGCGGTGACCAGGGCCAGCGCGTGGCACCACAGCATGCCGTTGAAATTGAAGATGCAGCCCAGGATGATGAAGGCCAGCGGCTTGCTGGGCGCGTCGGCGCTGATGAATTGCGGGACGAAGGCCAGGAAGAACAGCGCCACCTTGGGGTTGAGCACATTGGTCAGCATGCCCTGCAAGTAGATCTTCCGGTACGGCAGGGCCGGCAGCGCGGGCGCGGGGGACGCCGCTTCGGCCGGTTGGGCGCGCCGGCTGCGCAGCAGGCCGATGCCCACGTACACGATGTAGGCCGCGCCCACCCATTTGACGACGCTGAACGCCATGGCCGACGTGGCCAGCAGCGCCGACAGGCCAAGCGCGGCGGCCAGGATGTGCACCAGCGTGCCGCTGGCGATGCCCAGCGCGGCGGCCGAACCGGCGCGCCAGCCCTGGGTGGCGCTGCGCGTCATGATCAGCAGCGAGTCGGGACCGGGCAGGACGTTGAGCAGCAGGCCGGATACGATGAACAGTGTCAGGTCGTGGATGCCGAGCATGGCCTTCTCCTCAGTTGGTGGCGCCCAGCGTCTGCGTCACCTGCACGAACTGTTCGATCTTCTTGAGCGCCGCGCCGGACTCGATGGCGATGCGGGCCCGCTTCAGGCCATCCTCGATCGAGCTGGCCACGCCGGCCGCGTACAGCGCCGTGCCGGCGTTCAGGGCCACGATGTCGTACGGCGCGCCGGGCTGGCCGGTCAGCGCTTCCATCATCATGGCGCGCGATGCGGCGGCGTCGGCCACCTTCAGGTTGCGGCTGGCGATCATCTGCAGGCCGAAGTCCTCCGGATGGATTTCGTACTCGCGGATCTCGCCATCGACCAGTTCACCGACCATGGTGGACGCGCCCAGCGACACTTCGTCCATGTTGTCGCGGCCATAGACGACCAGCGCATGCTGCGCGCCCAGGCGCTGCAGCACGCGCACCTGGATACCCACCAGGTCGGCGTGGAACACACCCATCAGGATGTTGGGCGCGCCGGCCGGATTGGTGAGCGGGCCGAGGATGTTGAAGATGGTGCGCACGCCCAGTTCGCGCCGCACCGGGGCCGCGTGCTTCATGGCCGCGTGGTGGTTGGGGGCGAACATGAAGCCGATGCCGGTCTGCGCGATCGACTGGGCGATCTGCTCCGGTTTCAGGTTGATGTTGGCGCCCAGCGCTTCGATCACGTCGGCGCTGCCGGACGAGGACGACACGCTGCGCCCGCCGTGCTTGGCCACGCGCGCGCCGGCGGCGGCGGCCACGAACATGGAGGCGGTGGAGATGTTGAAGGTGTTGGCGCCGTCGCCGCCGGTGCCGACGATGTCGAGCAGGCCGCTGGTGTCGGCCATCGGCACCTTGGTGGAGAATTCGCGCATCACCTGCGCGGCGGCGGCGATTTCGCCGATGGTTTCCTTTTTCACGCGCAGGCCCATGGTCAGGGCCGCGATCATCACGGGCGACATTTCGCCGGACATGATCTGGCGGAACAGGTGCAGCATCTCGTCGTGGAAAATCTCGCGGTGTTCGATGCAGCGCAGCAGGGCTTCTTGATGGGTGATCGGCATGGCAATTCCTTCTTCAATTTTTTGAACGCGGGTCGCAGCAGGGGCAGGAAAGGCGTACGTGAGGACGTACGCCGTCCCTGTCAGCGGACCAGGAAATTCTTCAGCAGCGCGTGGCCGTGTTCCGACAGGATGGACTCGGGGTGGAACTGCACGCCCTCGATGTCGTATTCCTTGTGGCGCACGCCCATGATTTCACCGTCGTCGGTCCACGCCGTCACTTCCAGGCAGGAAGGCAGCGAGGCGCGCTCGATGGCGAGCGAGTGGTAACGGATCACTGTGAAGGGGGAGGGCAGTCCTTTGAAGACGCCCACGCCCGTATGCGCGATGAGAGAAGTTTTGCCATGCATGACCTGCTTGGCGCGGATCACCTTGCCGCCAAAGGCTTCGCCGATGGCCTGGTGGCCCAGGCACACGCCCAGGATGGGCTTCTTGCCTGCGAAGTGCTTGATCACTGCCAGCGAGATGCCGGCCTGCGCCGGGTCCTTGGGGCCGGGCGAGATGCAGATGCGGTCCGGGTTGAGCGCCTCGATCTGTTCGATCGTGATTTCGTCGTTGCGGTAGACCCGCACGTCCTCGCCCAGTTCACCGAAGTACTGCACGATGTTGTAGGTGAAGGAGTCGTAGTTGTCGATCATCAGCAGCATCTCAGAACTCCCCATCCAGGCCATCTTGCACTTGTTCGGCGGCGCGCAGCACGGCGCGCGCCTTGTTTTCAGTCTCCTGCCATTCCATCTCGGGGATGGAGTCGGCCACGATGCCGGCGGCGGCCTGTACGTACAGGTTGCCGTCCTTGATCACGCCGGTGCGGATGGCGATGGCCACGTCCATCTCGCCGCCGAACGACAGGTAGCCGCAGGCGCCGCCGTAGATGCCGCGCTTGGAGATTTCCAGCTCGTCGATCACTTCCATCGCCCGCACCTTGGGCGCGCCCGTCAGGGTGCCGGCCGGGAAGGTGGCGCGCAGCACGTCCAGGTTGGACATGCCGTCCTTCAGCTTGCCCTCCACGTTGGAGACGATGTGCTGCACGTGCGAATACTTTTCGATCACCAGGCGGTCGGTGACCTTGACGCTGCCGATCTCCGAGATGCGCCCCAGGTCATTGCGGGCCAGGTCGATCAGCATCACGTGTTCGGCGATCTCTTTCGGATCGGCCAGCAGTTCTTTCGCCAGTTCGGCGTCGCGCTCGGGCGTGCTGCCGCGCGGGCGGGTGCCGGCGATGGGGCGCAGCGTGACCTTCTTCTGGCCGTCCGGCGCCGTCTCGTTGCGCACCAGGATCTCGGGCGAGGCGCCGACGATCTGCATGTCGCCGAAATTGTAGAAGTACATGTACGGCGACGGGTTCAAGGAACGCAGCGCGCGGTACAGGGTCAGCGGCGAGTCGACATAGGACTTGCGCAGGCGCTGGCCGATCTGCACCTGCATCAGGTCGCCGGCCAGCACGTACTCGTGGGCCTTGGCCACGGCCTTCAGGTAGTCGGCCTTGTCGAATTCGCGGATGGTTTCGGTGCGCACCGAGCTGGAGGTGACGGGCGCGTCCACGCCACGGCGCAGCATCACGCGCAGGTCCTTCAGGCGCTGGCGCGCTTTGGAATAGGCTTCCGGCTGGGTCGGGTCGGCGTACACGATCAGGTACAACTTGCCCGACAGGTTGTCGATCACGGCCAGTTCTTCCGTCACCATCAGCTGGATGTCGGGCAGGCCCAGGTCGTCCTTGGGGCAGGTGGCGGCCAGTTTCTTCTCGATGTGGCGCACCGTGTCGTAGCCGAAGTAGCCGGCCAGGCCGCCGCAGAAGCGCGGCATGCCGGGGCGCAGGGCCACCTTGTAGCGGGCCTGGAATTGTTCGATGAATTCGAGCGGATTGCCCTCGTGGCGTTCGATCACGGCGCCGTTGCGGACGATCTCCGTCACATTGCCCGAGTTGCGCAGCAGCGTGTTGGCCGGCAGGCCGATGAAGGAATAGCGGCCGAAGCGCTCGCCGCCCACCACCGATTCGAGCAGGAAGGTGTTCTTGCCCGCGTTCTGGGTCTGGGCCAGCTTGAGGTACAGCGTGAGGGGAGTTTCGAGGTCGGCAAACGCTTCCGCGATCAGCGGGATACGGTTGTAGCCTTCATTGGCCAACGATTTGAATTCGAGTTCGGTCATGTTTCTCTCCATGCCGCCGCATTGTGAGCGGCGGTGGGTTTGCAAAAAACCTGTCGGGTGCGCGCGGGCACGTGCGACAGCAATCAGTTCGGCTTGTTACTTTTGCCAGGATTGCCAGCGTCGCCAAAGCCAGGCCTCAATCGAGCCCGGTTGTGTGACATTGTGTTTTTTGGTGAGAAACATTATCGGTTGAGCGCAGTATGCAGTCAGTTATGCAAACGAATCTGGCGTGCCGCTTCTAGCAGCGTGTCAACTATACCATCGGAATCGGTTTCGTGTATAGCCTGTCCGTGATTGTAACCGTAGGGCACCGTCAACACCGGGCAACCGGCGGCCCGCGCGGCCTGCGCGTCGTTCGACGAATCGCCGATCGCCACCACGGCGGCCGGCGCCAGGCCGAATTGTTCGCACACGGTCAGCAGCGGCAGCGGGTCCGGCTTCTTGCGCGCCAGCGAGTCGCCGCCGTACACCACATCGAAATAGCCGTGCAGGCCTTTCTGGTGCAGCAGCGGGGTGGCGAACGAGATCGGCTTGTTGGTCACGCAGGCCAGGCGCAGGCCCTGGGCCTTGAGCGCTTCCAGGCCGGCGATCACGTCCGGGTACAGCGCGCTGTGGTTGCCGTTGATGGCCAGGTAGTGGCGCTGGTAGGACGCCAGCGCCGCCTCGAAATGCTGTTCCACGCCGGCCGCGTCGTAGTCGAGCGCCAGCACGCTGCGGATCAGGTTCTCGGAACCCTTGCCGACCATGTTGGCGATCAGCTGTTGCGAAATGGGCGCCAGGCCCAGTTCGGCGCGCATGGCGTTGATGGCCACGTGGAAGTCTGGCACCGTGTCGAGCATGGTGCCGTCCAGATCGATGATCGCGGCGCGCACGCCTGCCAGGACTTTCATCGTTACACCGTCGCCAGTTGGGTGCGCATGGCGTCGATCACGGCCTTGTAGTCGGGCTGGCCGAAGATGGCCGAACCGGCGACGAAGGTGTCGGCGCCGGCCTTGGCGGCGGCGGCGATGTTGTCGATCTTGATGCCGCCGTCCACTTCCAGCAGGATGTCGCGGCCCGATTCGTCGATCTTGCGGCGCGCCAGCGCGATCTTCTTCAGCGCCTCGGGGATGAAGGACTGGCCGCCGAAGCCGGGGTTGACGGACATGATGAGGATCATGTCGATCTTGTCCATCACGTGGTCCAGGTAGTGCAGCGGGGTGCCGGGGTTGAACACCAGGCCGGCCTTGCAGCCGTTGTCGCGGATCAGTTGCAGCGAGCGGTCGATGTGCTCCGACGCCTCCGGGTGGAAGGTGATGATGTTGGCGCCGGCCTTGGCGAAGTCGGGGATGAGGCGGTCGACCGGTTTGACCATCAGGTGCACGTCGATCGGCACCTGCACGTGCGGGCGGATCGCCTGGCACACCAGCGGGCCGATGGTCAGGTTCGGCACGTAGTGGTTGTCCATCACGTCGAAGTGGATGATGTCGGCGCCGGCGGTGACGACGTTGCGCACTTCCTCGCCCAGGCGGGCGAAGTCGGCGGACAGGATGCTGGGGGCGATGCGGAAAGTGGTCATGGTGTGGTCGTGCAGTGTGCTTGCATTTTAAAAAGATGCGCTATTTTACGCTTGCTGGCGCGGCCGCGCCTGACTGAACCCCGGTTTTATGGGCGGTTTTGGCCGCGACAGCTTGCATCCCGCTCCGATTTGGAGTGCAATGTAGGACTGACGATATTGAATCGCTATCATTGCTGGCGGTTCACGTTTTACTGTTTTTTAAGGAAAGTCGATGGCCACTTACGAATTTACTGTGTCGGTCAGAACCCAGTACCTGCCCGAGCAGTCCGACCCGGAGCGCACCAATTTCGTGTTCACGTATTCGATCACGATCAAGAACACGGGGACGGTGCCGGCGCAGCTGATCTCGCGCCATTGGGTCATCACGGACGCCAACAACCACGTCGAGGAAGTGCGCGGGCTGGGCGTGGTCGGCCATCAGCCCTTGCTGCAGCCGAACGAACAGTTCGAATACACGAGCGGCACGGCGCTGCAAACCCAGCAGGGGTCGATGACGGGCGAATATTTCTGCGTGGCCGAGGATGGCCACCAGTTCGAAGTCAAGATTCCCGAATTCGTCCTGTCGCTGCCGCGCACACTGCACTGACGCGGCCCGCATCCAATCCCAGGGGCGCGCCGCAGCGCCTCATTGCGTATCGTCGTTCTTCTGCCTGGGCGCGGGCTTTTTGCCCGAGTACATCGTCCACCAGACGATGAAAACAAACAGGAAGAACGCCACGATCGCTTCCAACATCAAGACCCACATAGTTATCCTTATGTCATTTACACGCAGTAGTTTACTCGTTTCGCTGACGGCCGTCGTGCTTTCGCTCGCCGCCTGTACCACGGCGCCGCCGCGCCAGCCCGCGCCGCCACCGGTGGTGCCGACGCCGACGCCGGCACCCACGCCCACGCCCACGCCCACGCCGCAGCCGACCGCGCCACAGTTCGTGCCCTCGACCTTCGCCGCGCTGCCGGGCTGGGACCGCGACGACGTGCGCGCCGCCTGGCCGGCCTTCATGGCCTCCTGCAATGTGCTGGTCAAGCGCGTGGACTGGAAGGAGGCCTGCACCATCGCCCGCACCGTCAACGGCAACGACGAGCAGGCGATCCGCACCTTCTTCGAGGCGTTCCTGGTGCCGAACCAGGTCATCGCACCCGATGGCGCGCAGGATGGACTGGTCACCGGCTATTACGAGCCGCTGCTGCGCGGCGCCCGCAAGCGCGGCGGCCCGTACCAGACGCCGTTGTACAAGGTGCCGGACGATCTGATCACGGTGGACCTGGCCAGCGTGTATCCGGAGTTGAAGGGCATGCGCTTGCGCGGCCGCCTGGTGGGGAAGAAGGTGGTGCCGTATGCGAGCCGCGCGGAGATCGAGCGGGCCGACGCGGCCGGCAAGGAACTGCTGTGGGTGGATGATCCGGTCGAGTCGTTCTTCCTGCAGGTGCAGGGCTCCGGCCGCGTGCAGCTGACCGACACCCAGGAAACCGTGCGCGTGGCGTACGCCGACCAGAATGGCTATCCGTACAAATCGATCGGACGCTGGCTGGTGGACAAGGGCGAGCTGACGATGGAGCAGGCGTCTGCGCAGGGCATCAAGGCGTGGATCGCCGGCCATCCCACGCGCATGCAGGAACTGTTCAACGTCAATCCCAGCTACGTGTTCTTCAAGGAGGAGCGTTTGCCCGATCCGCGCGTGGGGCCGAAGGGTGCGCTGGGCGTGCCGCTCACGCCGCAGCGTTCGGTGGCCATCGATGCGTCGCAGCTGCCGCTGGGCGTGCCCATGTTCCTGTCGACCACGCAACCCAACAGCGACATCCCGATGCAGCGGCTGGTGATGGCGCAGGATACGGGCGGCGCGATCCGCGGCGCGATCCGGGTCGATTACTTCTTCGGCTTCGGCACCGAGGCGGCCGACAATGCGGGCCGCATGAAGCAGCGCGGCAGTATCTGGCTGCTGTTGCCGCGCCAGGTGTCGGCACGCTGATCGCGCCAGTGCGGCGGTCCTGGTTCAGGGCCGCACGGCGCGGATAGGTTTGGACATGAGCATGGCGATGGTCAGCACCACGCCGCCGGCGGCCACGCAGGCCATGCCGGTGCGGATGCTGTAGTGTTCGGCCACGGCGCCCGCCACCATCGCGCCCACGGGCGCGGTGGCCACCGTCAGGAAGCGCATGGTGGAGGTCATGCGGCCCAGGAATTCATCGGGCGTCACCTTCTGGCGCAAGGCCAGATAGGGCATGAAGAACAGCATCACGCCGCAATCGAAGAAGAACGCCAGCGCCGCGTAGGCGACCGCGCTGGCGGTGCGGCTGCCAAACAGTTCGGCCGGAATGGTGGGCATCAGCACAAAGCCCAGCGCCGTCGAGGCCACGCCGATCAGGATGGTGCGGCCCGGCCCATAGCGGCGGTTCAGCGGCTTGAGCAGCTGCGAGCTGACGAACACACCTATCCCGCCCACCATCTGCGCCGTGCCCAGCATGCCCGGCGTCATCCCCAGTTCGCGCGTGGCGAACAGAATCACCAGCGCCGAATAGCCATAGAACAGCCAGTGCCAGAAACCCGTGGCCAAGGCCAGGGCGCGCAGCAGTGGCTGACCCCAGATGAATTTCAGGCCATCGTGGATATCGCGCAACGGGTGCTTGTCCGACGGGGCCGGGCGCGGGTCGCGCACGCTGATGCGGCGCAGGTTGAATACCGAGACCACGAAGCCGGTGGCGTTGAGCAGCACCGCGAATGGTGCGGTCAGCCACTGGATCAGGAGGCCGGCGATGCCGGGCGCCAGCAGGCGCGAGGCGGAATCGGTGGCCGTCAGTTTGGACTGGGCATCGATCAGGCCATCGCGGCCGGTCAGGTAGGTGAGGAAGATCTGTTCGGCGCCGCCGCCCACCACCGAGCACACGCCGAGCACGAAGGCGTTGGCGTACATCCAGTGGATGGACAGGGCGCCCATCCAGTAGGCGGCGGGGATGCTGGCCAGCGAGATGGCCTGGATTGTCTCGCTCAGTAGCAGGATGGGGAATTTGCTGTTGCGGTCGAGGATGACGCCGGCCGGCAGCGCGAACAGCGCGAACGGGACGGCTTGGGCGGCGACCAGGGTGCCCATCTGCGCCGGCGTGGCGTGCAGCAGCAGCACGGCGCACAGCGGCAGCGCCAGCGCGCTGACCTGGCCGCCGAAGCCATTGAGCACGCTGCTGAACCAGTAGCGGCGGAAGTCGGCATTACGCAACAGGGCGTCGTCGCCGAACTTGTCGCTTAAATATTGGCGGAATACGGTAAAAATGGGGCGTCCTGTGTGGTCAGCGTGTCTGGCGGATGATCATACCAGTGCACCTTCTCCATAGATAGACGCTACAATCGATAGATACTTTTTTCAATTGGAGGAAACCACGATGCAGTATGAAGACCTGATCGTTGAAGTTCACGACAAAGTAGCGCTGATTCGCCTGAATCGCCCGAAGGCCCTGAATGCACTGAACGACCGCATGATGAATGAGCTGGGTGATGCGCTGTACAAGTTCGACGCCGATCCGGCCATCGGTTGCATCGTCCTGACGGGCAGTGAGAAGGCGTTCGCCGCCGGTGCCGACATCGCAGCCATGGCCGACTACACCTACACCGACACCTATCGCGACAACTACATCACCCGCAACTGGGAGCACATCCTGCGCGTGCGTAAGCCGGTGGTGGGCGCGGTGTCCGGCTACGCGCTGGGCGGCGGCTGCGAACTGGCCATGATGTGCGACTTCCTGATCGCGGGCGACAACGCCAAGTTCGGCCAGCCGGAGATCAAGGTTGGCGTCACGCCGGGCGCCGGTGGTACCCAGCGTCTGCCGCGCGCCATCGGCAAGGCGAAGGCGATGGATCTGCTGCTGACGGCCCGCACCATCGATGCGGCGGAAGCGGAACGTATCGGCCTGGTGTCGCGCGTGGTCCCTGCCGACAAACTG
Source organism: Rugamonas sp. GW822-FHT03B10 (assembly GCF_058801745.1). Classification (NCBI taxonomy): domain Bacteria; kingdom Pseudomonadati; phylum Pseudomonadota; class Betaproteobacteria; order Burkholderiales; family Oxalobacteraceae; genus Rugamonas; species Rugamonas sp. GW822-FHT03B10. The sequence continues at coordinate 698,213 of NZ_JBXANP010000001.1, forward strand.
ATCGAGGAAACCCTGGCTGCGGCGGCGACCATCGCCGCCATGCCGACTTCGGTGGCGATGATGATCAAGGATGCCGTCAACCGCGCGTTCGAGACCACGCTGACGGAAGGCGTGAACTACGAGCGCCGTCTGTTCCAGGCGGCGTTCGGCACGCCGGCCCAGAAGGAGGGCATGCACGCCTTCCTGGAAAAGCGCGCGCCGAAGTTCGACGGCCTTTAATTAGAGGGCAAGCCCGAGCCGCTTGCCCAGGCAGAGTAGTGTCAGGGTGGGCGGCAATCCCCATGGGCCGGGGATGACCGAGGCGTCGCAGACAAACAGGTTAGGTGTGCTTGTTTGCAGGGAGCTGTCCACGCCGTCGCCGATGCGCACGCTGCCGCCGGCATGGGCGGCGAAATGCCAACTCTTGAATATTTTGGTGGCCCCGGCGGCGCGCAGGATGTCGCGCGCCATGCCCACTCCGGTCGCCAGCCTGGCGCGGTCGGCGCCGGACAAACCCTTGTCGACCCAATGCGGCCCGATGCCGCCACCGATGTCGTCGCGTATCTTCACCATCAACGTCAGCGTGCCCGCGTGCGACAACAGACGGTCGAATCGCCCGACCTGGGCGGCGAAGGCCTGGTACATGGGCTTGGGCAGCGTCATGTCGGCCAGCGCTATTCCTTCCTCCCGCAGATACATCCCGGCCGCCATTGGTACTTCGGCGCCGCCATCGATATCGTCCACATATCCCATGACGGCCACGACGGGGTCGCTGAAAAATGTGCTGCGCGCAGGGCGTAAGCCCGAGCGGTGCAGCAGGCGCGGGCTGCCGATGCCGCCGCCGGCCAGTACGACCTTGTCGGCCAGCGCTTGGTGCAGCTTGCCCCCGCGCCGGTAGCGCACGCCGGTGGCCCGGCCGTTCTCCACGATGACTTCCTCGGCCTTGGCTTGGTCGATCAGGGTGGCGCCGAGCTGAATGGCCTCATCAAGAAAGTCGCGCGCGGTCCACTTGGCGCCATAGGGGCAGCCATACACGCAACGCCAGCAGCCGGTGCGGCAGGATTGCGGACGTATTAATTTATCAAGTTTTCGCCAATCGAGCTGACGGGCCAGGGCGCCTTGCTGGATGCGCCTGGCCATGGGGCCGATCAGTTCGTCCGGCAGGGGCGCCATCGGCAGCTCTGCCTGTAGCGACGCTAACGCCGGCGCCAGATCGATATTATGCGCGGCGAACATGGCTAATGGTGGCGGGACTGCGGTGGCGAAGTTGATGGTGGAGGTGCCGCCGGCGGCAATACCGCTGACCAGCAGGGAGGCATCATGATGGAAGAAAGCGCTTTTGCCGGGGATGGCGGCAATACCGGCCATTTGCGACAGCGTACCCTGCAGCGGTGCGGCGCTCCCCTGTTCGAGCACCAGAACCCGCATCCGCCGGCGCGCGAGCTCACGCGCGACACTGGCGCCGCCCGGTCCACTACCGACGACGATGACATCAAATGATGGAGGTTTTGTCATGGGATAGGGGCGGTGGCAAGAGGGAGGCGGGGTTTCACCTTAGCGCATTTCATGGCGGCCTGCCAGCGAACGCGATGTTGGTGACTTCGAAAAAGGCCTTGTCAGTCCCGCGTGGGGTTTGCTATAGTTCGCCTCCCCGCAAAACGGCGCGTGTAGTGCGAGTTGAGCGGGGCGAAAACGAGGGGTTGACGAGCTGCACGAAACACCGCATAATCTCATCTCTCTGCTGACGAACAAAACGCTTCGCAGCAAGCAGTACCGAATACAGTTCTTTAACAATTCACAGTCGATAAGTGTGGACGTTTGATGGAAGTGCACACGAGGCTAGTCCTCGTGATACTTAAAATATCAAATGTTCACAAGAAGTAATGAAATAGGACGCTTCGAAAGAAGTGGCCTGTCAGTATTTTGAGTGAGCGACCCAGCAGCAATGCTGGTGCGAGAAATCGCAAACAAACAGAGATTAAACTGA